>NZ_CP032487.1:3387813-4065376 GCF_004124235.1 Yersinia hibernica | reverse complement strand
TCGGAATTATCTTCTTTTCTGCCTTCCTACATCTTGAAATGTATTGGGTTTATTAATTTTCCGGTATAGCTATTAAGAAAGATTTCTGCCCATTCAATCATTCGCGCGACACCACAAGGCACCCTGACTAATATTGCGGGAATATGGTGAAACTCTCGAGAGAACATGCACTATGTTATTGCAAACGGTAATGGTTCTCAATATTATTTGCATTCATATTTAAATTATAAATATATTTAACTTGGCCACGTCCAGACATACATTGGCTAGAAGAGTGGTGAATTGAGACTTGAGCAATGAAATCAAAAGGATTGTGTGTGAGCACGACAGATGAATACCCTGATAGCCAGAGTTTGTTAGCTGACTCTTCGGCGGGTAGTGAAGCATGGTGGCAGCAGATTGCCCAGTGGGGGACACCGCTGGTGGAACCGGGCGCGGCTGGCAAAGTAAAGTTAACGTTTCTCTGGCGGGAACCCCCCGCGTTGGTGGGAGCCCCTGTATATAGTCGCGTCTACATTGATGTTAACGGTGTGACAGACCATCACAGTGTTAATCCTGAAACTCTACAGCACTTGGGCCAGAGCAATATTTGGTATTGGCAGGTCGAAGTGGAGCCTGACTTTCGCGGCAGCTACAGCTTTATTCCTGTTGTTGAAGAACACTGCCTGAATTTACCGGAAGGTACACCACAAGAGCGCCGCCAGGCACAACGCAATTGGTGGCTCTCATTGATGGCGATGGCGGAACACGATCCGCTCAACCACACCGCCCCTCATTACAGTTATCGCGGAAAGCCACTTTCGGCGGTGCATTTAGCTGATGCCTTGCCACAGACGGCGTGGCAGCCCATTGATGCTGGCCAAACACTGCCAATGGACCCCAAACGCCTGCAACTGATGACCTGGAATAGCGAGTTATTAGGCAACCGCCGCCACGTGTGGATTTACCACACACTTGGTGCGGAAGATAAAGCCGAACGGCCACTGGCCATCTTGCTCGATGGCCAGTATTGGGTACATGGGCAATCGCTATGTGCGGTGCTAGACAGTGAAACAGATGCCGGGCATTTACCCGCCGGTGTGTATGTGTTTATCGACATTATTGACCAGCCTCATCGCGCAGTGGAACTGCCCTGTAACCCAGATTTCTGGCAGGCGCTACAAACAGAATTACTGCCGCAGGTGGCTTTGCTGCAACCTTTCACTGACCAAGCCTCTCGTACCGTGGTCGCCGGGCAAAGTTTTGGCGGATTGGCCTCGCTCTATGCCGGATTGCAGTGGCCGCAGCGTTTTGGCTGTGTACTGAGCCAATCGGGCTCTTTCTGGTGGCCAGACGTCGATAATTTCCAAGCATTAACCGCAGGGACTGCCGAGCGGCAGGGCTGGTTGACAGAGCAGGTTTATCAAGGTCTGGGGGCTGAGCATCCATTGAATATTTTTATGGAAGCGGGCCGTCGTGAAGATGTGATTTATCAAGTCAATGAAGCTATGAGTGAGGCACTGCGCCAGGCTGGGCATCGGCTACATTACCGAATTTATTCAGGAGGCCACGACGCCCTGTGTTGGCGCGGTGGCTTAATTGATGGATTGCACTGTTTATTAGGTTCCTCAGATTCAAAATAAGGATATTTACGCCATGAACAATGAAGCGCCAACCAACCCGTTTGATAACGAAAATCTGCCCTTTTTTGTGCTGATCAATGAGCAGCAGCAATACAGCTTGTGGCCACAAATTACGGCGATCCCCGCCGGATGGGCAGTTGTTCATGGCCCACAGAGCCGAGCCGATTGTGTGAAATATCTTGAGGTTAATTGGACTGACATGCGCCCGGCCAGTTTGATTCGGGCAGAGCTTGGCCTGCGCTAACGCGGCCATGGGCTAAAGGAATTATCAGATTATTGTGGCCCCACGGGCCGCAATAAATCCTGTGTTGCCAAAAGAAAAGGAATACCCGTCGTGTCAGAGGATTCAATCTCCCTTTTTGCTGCTGTCGAGTTACCCCTGGTTGCGGCACAGCCCGGTATATGGTTTGCCGAACAACTCAGTCACCAAAAAAATATCTTTACGGTGGCCCATTATATTGAACTGGCAGGGCCGCTGGATCAGGCGCTATTTAGCCATGCGGTTAGCCAAGGGTTAGCTGAAGCAGATACCCTCCACGCCCACTTTTTTGACGGCAACGATGGCCCGATGCAGCGCATTCCCCTACAGCGTGATGTGGCGAGCATGCCTGAACTGGCATGGCTGGATCTCAGTGCGCGCGCCGATGGGCGGCAAGTCGCGCTGACATTAATGCAGGATGACACTGAGGCCGAGTTACGGCTAGAAGATAAAAACCCGCTGTATCGGCACTGGGTTATCCGTGTTCCGGATGAAAAGGGTAAACCGCGGTGGTTTTGGTATCAGCGTTATCATCATTTATTGCTTGATGGCTTTAGTTTCGCGGCAATTACCCGCCGTATCGCCGATATTTATACTGCTTTACTGCAAGGGAAACCTATTGGGGAATCGCCCTTTACCCCGTTCAGTGATGTGGTCAGTGAATATCTGGCATATGTGGGATCAGAAACCGAGCAGCGCGATAAGCAATTTTGGCAACATCACACGGCCGATTTACCCGCCGCGATAACCCTCTCGGCGATAAATGCCCCCATCCGGGCAGAGCACAGCGATAATCGCGTCCTGCGCCAGCGCATTAATATTGATGCCGAATTATTTGGCCATTTAACCCAGCAGGGAGCTGAGCAACGCCTTGCCGCCGCTGATATGGCGATGGCGTTGTTACTGATTTATTTTGCGCGCATGAGCGGCGAAATGCGCTTATCAGTCGGGTGCCCATTTATGCGCCGCATGGGGTCTGCGGCTTTGACAGCCAGCGGGCCGGTAGTCAATGTGTTGCCATTGCAAGTTACTTTGCACCATGAAATGCGCATTTTTGATGTGGCCCAAGCCGTGGCGAATGAGCTGAAGACCGTGCGTAAACATCAGCGCTATGAAGCGGAGCAATTACGGCGTGATTTGGGCATGGTCGGCTCACAGCGGGCGCTGTATGGCCCGGTTCTGAATTTTAAAATGTTCGATTTCGCCCTGAATCTGGGGGAGATAACCGGCATTACCCACACTTTGGCCTCCGGCCCGGTTGATGATATTGAGTTTGATCTCTACCTGCATAACGGCCAATTGTCGCTGGAAATATTAGCAAATACAATGTATTACGACGAATCTGACCTGCATCAGCATGGTGAGCGGATACAATTTTTGTTGCAGCAACTGGCAGCCCAAACCGAAATCACAGTTAGCGGCCTATTATTGACGCCAGAACAAGAGTTGCAACGTATTGATAACTGGGCTAATGGCCCGGAATTAACCCTGCCGGCCGGGGTTGTTTCTGTGCTGGATATTTTCCAACAGCAGGTGAGTGCGCAACAGGATGTTATTGCGGTGAGCTGCGGCGAGCAAAATCTAACCTATCGCCAGCTTTCAGCCCGTGTGGCCCAACTCGGGCGAGTATTGATGGCCCGAGGTATTGGGGCTGATGATGTTGTCGCGATTGGTATTCCGCGGACTGTGGATTCACTGGTGGCCATTTTGGCGGTGTTAGCCAGTGGTGCGGCGTATATGCCGCTTGATCTGGACTATCCGATGGAGCGTCTGACGCTGATGTGTGAGGACGCCAAGCCGCGTTTATTGTTAGCCCATCAATCGACTGCCAGCGCGTTATCTTCACTGGTCGCCACGGCTGAAATGGCAATAGTTTGTCTCGATGAACGGCACTTTCAGCAGGAGTGTGCGGCTTTCCCAGCCCAGCCCATCACTGATGCCGAACGCCGACAGCCAATGCACGGCGACCAGCTGGCTTACATGATTTATACCTCCGGTTCGACTGGGCGACCAAAAGGGGTGATGAGCACGCACGGTGGGCTAGTTAACTTGCTGGTGGCACATCGCACCTATCTGTACGGCCCGGCGATGGCGGAATTTAAGCAGCATAATTCACGGCGGATGCGGGCGGGGCACACGGCATCATTCTCCTTTGATTCCTCGTGGGAGCCGTTGTTCTGGATGATGATGGGCTGCGAGATGGTTATCTTTGATGAAGATATGCGCCGTGATGCTTATGCATTGGTGCAGATGATGGATCAGACGCCGATCGACACCATGGATATTACGCCATCATTCTTTACCCAAATGATTGATAGCGGTTTGCTGGAACCCGGGCGTCACCGGCCTGCCTTTATTATGATTGGCGGTGAGGCGGCAACCCCGCATTTGTGGGATTTGCTGAAACAGCATCCGGAACTGAATGTGGTTAATTTCTACGGCCCATCGGAATACACCATTGATACTCTTGGCGCTCACACTCAAGTTGCGGCACAACCAGTGATTGGCCGCCCGGTGGCAAATACCGAGGTCTATTTGCTCGACAGTCAACTGGCCAAAGTGCCAGTCGGTGCCGTGGGAGAGTTATACATCGCCGGAAAAGGTTTGGCTCGAGGTTATCTGAACCGGCCTGATTTAACGGCGGCGCGTTTTGTTGCTAACCCTTTTCGTCATGGTGAAGTGATGTATCGCAGCGGTGATTTGATGCGCTGGACGGCCGCGGGGCAATTGGATTTCGTCGGACGCATCGACCACCAAATAAAAGTGCGTGGTTTCCGGGTTGAGCTGGGCGAAGTCGAAAATGCGCTGGTAGCATTACCTGAAGTCAGTAGCGCCGTGGTTATGGCACAAGCGATTGGCGCGACGCATCGACTGATTGGTTACTGTGCGGTGCCAGATGCACAACTGCGCCGTCGGCAAGACCTTAATGCTCAGCTAATGGAGCAACTGGCACTCACTTTGCCCGATTATATGCTGCCAGCAGTCTTAGTGGTGTTGGATGAAATGCCGCTGACGGTAAACGGTAAAATTGATCGTCAGGCGCTACCCGCCCCGCAGCACCAGCAGCCATCCACCAGCCGCGCCCCACAAACCCCGCAGGAAACGCGACTGTGTGATGCTATCGCCAGCTTGCTGCGCCTAGAGAGCATTGGGGCCGAAGATGATTTCTTCCAGCTGGGTGGGGACAGTATTTCAGCCATGGCGCTGGGCAGCACTTTACGCCGTGCCGGTTTCCGTCTGGCTCCCCGCGAGATTTTTGCTCTGCGCACCCCTGCTAAGATGGCACTGGCTTTAGCGCCATTAATTGATAGACCGCTGGCGAGCCATTCGGCATCAACGGCGGCGATGTTCCCCGAAACACTCTGGCAGGCCGCCAGTGAAAAATATGGCCCGATCGCCGATATCTTGCCGGTTTTGCCGCTCCAACAAGGTTTGCTATTCCATGCTCAGTTAGGGCAAGAAGCCAATAATTACAATGCTATCAGCCGGTTTGACCTCCAAGGAGAGCTTGATATTGAGCGCTTGCGCGATGCATTGGAAAGTTTGCTGCACCGCTACCCACAACTGGGGGCTATTTTTGACAGTGAGTTGCACCGTGAATCATTGCAGATCTTGCCGCAGATCCAAGGTAGCGCACGCCGCTGGCCATGGCAGCAATACTCCCTCAGCGCATTGACGCCGGAGCAGCAACTCGCCAAAACCCAGCAATTGGAGCGCGAAGGGCTGGCGCGTGATTTAGTGAGTGAAACAGCGGGAACGTTAAAGCCGTTGTTGATGGCCACGTTGATAAGTTACAGCGCCGAGCGCCATGCTTTGATTATCATCGCGCACCATCTGGTGGGGGATGGCTGGTCATCGGCAATCTTGCTGCATGATGTGCTGCATTTGTATGGCAACAATAGCGAACTGCCGCCGCTGAGTGTCAGCTATGGCGATTTGATCCGCGGTATGACAGCGCGTGATCTGCAACCGGACCGCTTGGCTTGGCAACAGGCTATTTGCGGGGTGACGCCAACTATTTTATACCCAGAAGCCAATGCCGCCGGCCCGGTACACGAGTGGGTGATTGCGCTGGACAGCAAGCTGGAAACGGCTCTAACCGAGCTGCAACGGCGCGAGGGTATTACGCTCAATACTTTGTTGCAAGGTGCTTGGGCCGCCTTATTGAGTGTGCTCAGCGGGCGGGATGACGTGGTATTTGGCTCGCCAGTCTCTGGCCGTTTCAGTGAAATTGAAGGTATCGAACAGCATGTTGGGCTGTTCAGCAACACCATCCCGGTGCGGGTGAAACTGCAACCGCAATTGCCATTGTTGGCGCAATTGGCGGCTTTGCAGCAGCAACAGATTCAGTTGCTGGAGCACGATGGTCTGGGCCTAGGGGAGATCCAGCGCCTGACGGGGGCAAATACATTATTTGATACCATGCTGGTGGTTGAAAACTATCCAGAAAACAGTCAATTGCACCAGCAATCTTTCGCTGGTGTGCGGTGCAATGCCCTGAATAATCGTGGCTATACCCATTATCCACTGACCTTATTAGTCCTGCCGGGTGAGAAGTTGCATCTGCAACTGGAATACCGTGATGCGGTTACTGACCCACAGCAACTGGCCCAGCGCTTGGTGATGTTGCTCGAGTATTTAGTGTGGCAACCGGATCTGCCGTTGTCTGCCCTAGATCTGCTGACGGCCAGTGAGAAAACGCTGTTAGCATCTGTCAATGACACCGCCATCGCCCTACCTATGTTGACTCTATGTGATTTGATGAATCAGCAGTCACAGCTGACTCCTCAGGCAATTGCCTTGTTAGATATTAATGAAACGCTGACTTATCAGCAGGTTAGTCAGCGGGTTGAATCGCTGGCTATCTGTTTGCGTCAACAAGGTGTGCAACCTGGTGATCGGGTGGCAGTGGCGCTGCCCCGCTCGGTTAATCTCAGCTTGGCTTTGATGGCGATTCTGGCTGCTGGCGCGGCTTATCTGCCATTGGATACCAGTTATCCGGATGATCGTTTGGCTTATATGATAAGTGATGCTGATCCACGCCTGCTGATGACGATCAGCTCATTAGCGGATCGTTTTACCGGTCAGGCGCGTCTATTATTGCTGGATAAACTGCCTGAGCAGGGTCAATCGCCACTCTTGCCTGCGGTTTCGATAGCGCCTGAGAGCCCGGCCTATCTGATTTATACCTCCGGCTCTACCGGCCGACCAAAAGGGGTTGTTGTGTCGCACGGAGCAATCGTTAACCGCTTGCTCTGGATGCAAAATGAGTATCCGCTGGGCCATGATGATGTGGTATTACAAAAAACGCCGTGCAGTTTTGATGTCTCGGTCTGGGAGTTTTTCTGGCCGATGATAACCGGGGCAAAATTGGTTATGGCACCGCCGGATGCCCATCGTGATCCGGAGGCACTGCGTAGCCTGATTGAGGATTATGGTGTGACAACCGCCCACTTTGTGCCGTCAATGCTGGCCGCTTTTGTGAGCGCGATGCATGGGCAGCACCAACCTGGTCGCAGTTTACGCCGGGTATTTTGTAGCGGCGAAGCATTGTCACGCGAACTATCGGAGCTATACCAGCAGATTTTCACCGCGCCATTACATAATTTATATGGCCCGACTGAAGCGGCAGTAGATGTCACTTATCAACCGGCGTATGGCGATGCTTTGGCGCGGGTGAGCGGCAGCAGTGTGCCGATCGGCAAGCCGGTGTGGAATACTCAGTTGCGCATTCTCGACAGTATGTTGCGCCAAGTGCCTGTTGGCATTGCTGGCGACCTTTACCTGTGTGGCGTGCAACTGGCGCAGGGCTACTATGCCAGACCGAGCCTCACTGCTAGCCGTTTTGTCGCGGACCCTTATGATAATGGGCTGCGGATGTACCGTACCGGTGATATTGCCCGCTGGCTGCCGGATGGCACTGTGGAGTATCTCGGGCGCAGCGACGATCAATTGAAGATTCGTGGGCAGCGCATTGAGTTGGGTGAGATTGAATCCGCGCTATTGGAATTGCCCGAGGTGCAGCAAGCTGTCGTGCATGCCCGCTCCTTAGCCGGGGCAGAAGGGGCTTTAGCCGGTGCTGATACGCGCCAGTTAGTCGGCTATATCGTGCCGGTTGCCGGAGCAGAAAATAGCGATATGGACGTTTTGCGGAGCCAACTGAGTGAGCGCTTGCCAGCACATATGGTGCCAGTGGTTATCATCAGCTTGAATGCTTTCCCGCTGAGCGCCAATGGTAAGTTGGATCGCAAGGCATTGCCGGCACCGGCTAATCAAGCGGGCCGAGGGGGACGGGTGCCACAGGCCGGTCTGGAAACGGTGATTGCCGGATTATTTGCCCAGTTACTGGGGGTCGAGTCGGTGACGGCGGATGATGATTTCTTCGCGCTAGGCGGCCACTCCTTGCTGGCGATGCGCTTAGCAGCAGATCTGCGCCGTGAGCTGCAACAGCCGGTGGCGGTGGGGCAGGTGATGGTGGCCTCGACGGTGGCCGCATTGGCCGCCGCATTGAGTCAGCCGCAATTAGAACAAAGTGCGGGCAAAGCCGGTTTCAGTGAAATTTTGCCGCTGCGTAGTGGTAGCGGTAATCCACTATTTTGTATCCACCCAGCGTCAGGTTTTGCTTGGCAGTTCAGTGCATTACCGCGTTATTTACCGGGTCACTGGCCAGTCTTGGGAATTCAGTCACCGCGCCCTCATGGAGCCATTGCTACCTATCAGGATATGGACCGCTTATGTGACCACCATCTGGCGACGTTACGTCAGGTGCAGCCACAAGGACCATACCATCTGATGGGCTACTCACTGGGAGGCACCGTGGCGCAGGCCATGGCAGTAAAATTGCAGGCTCAGGGCGAGGACGTGGCATTTCTGGGGCTATTGGATACTTATCCACCGGAAACCCAAGACTGGCATGCTCCGATTGAGGCGGAAGCGCTGGAAGAAGTTGAACGTGAGCGGGCATTGTTTATGGCGGCGGCGGGCGATGAGCTGGAAGAGAAGCGAGAAATGTTTGCACAAATTCAGGCAAATTATGACGATTCTGTTGGCTTGTTATCAGGGGCAAAAACGCCGGTTTATCAGGGCGAAACCACGTTATTTGTCGCCACTCAAACCCTACCCGCAGGGGAAACCCCGGCGGAGATTTGGCGGCCATATGTCAAGCAATTGCGCACATATCATCTTGATTGTTCACATATTACCATGATGTCGCCGGAGACATTAAAAGTGCTGGGGCCGATTTTACAGAAAGTATTCAGTGGGATGGAGTCACTCGGATAGCTGTTGGCAATATCGAGTCTGGTTTCGGTTGAGATACTGTGGTAACACAATGATTATCAACCGAAACCTAACCCGAGACTGCAACAACTGAACCCTTGTTAAGCATAAAAACTAAAAGCGCCCCTTCGGTATCACCAACGGCGTATGTGAAACCGGATCATCAATAATTAAACACGGCATGCCAAAGACTTGCTCGACCAATTCGGCGGTGATCACTTCGCGTGGTTTGCCTTGTGTCACGACCTGCCCATCGCGCATGGCGATAATATGGGTGGCGTAGCGGCAAGCATGGTTAAGATCATGCAGAACGGCCACTAACGTATGATTATGCTGCTGATTAAGACTGCTGAATAATTCAAGTAAATCAATTTGATGGGCGATATCCAGATAGGTGGTCGGTTCATCTAACAGCAACAAGGGAGTTTGCTGCGCCAGTACCATCGCTATCCATACTCGTTGGCGCTGCCCACCGGAGAGGGCATCCACTGACCTATCCGCCAATTCGCTGACACCGGTGGCTTGCATGGCATGACTGACCGCCAGTTTGTCGGCTGATGTCCATTGTTGTAGCAGTTTCTGATGGGGATAGCGGCCACGCGCCACTAAATCCAGCACACTGATACCATCAGGTGCTTGCGAGCTTTGCGGCAATAAGCCCAAATGGCGGGCGACATGTCGAGTATTGAGGCTGGCAATGTTTTTGCCATCTAAAATCACCTCGCCGGCTTGCGGTTTCAACAAGCGGCTCAAGGCGCGCAACAGTGTTGACTTGCCACAGGCGTTGGGGCCGACAATCACCGTAAACTCGCCATCCGGAATGGAGACATTCAGGTTTTCGCTAATTATCTTGCCGTCATAGCCCAATGTCAGGGCTTGAGCCTGCAAGCGAGATGTCGGTGAGGTAGCGGAGCTAACATTACTCATGATCGTCCGGACTCCCGGATTAAAAGCCAAATAAGATACAGACCGCCGATGCTG
Organism: Yersinia hibernica; assembly: GCF_004124235.1. Lineage (NCBI taxonomy): Bacteria > Pseudomonadati > Pseudomonadota > Gammaproteobacteria > Enterobacterales > Yersiniaceae > Yersinia > Yersinia hibernica. The sequence continues at coordinate 4,055,236 of NZ_CP032487.1, read as the reverse complement.
ATAGTGACCACACCGACGGGCAATTGATTCGGTGAAAACAGGTGCTGGGCGCACAAATCCGCGGCTATCAGTAATAACGCCCCCATTAGCGCCGATGCGGTCAGCGTCACAGACGATGTCCCTGACAGGCGCTTTGCAATCTGGGGGGCGGCCAAGGCAATAAAGGAAATTGGCCCGGCGGCGGCGGTGACTGCGGCCATCAAAATAACGCCGATAGCCATCAGACCCAAACGGGTTTTTTCGACCGGAACCCCCAAGGCTCCCGCCGCGTCGTCGCCCATTTCTAACAGTGGCATACGGCGGCTCAGCAACATGGCAAGCACGGTGGCAATAATGATAAACATCACCGACGGCAGGCCTTTCGCCCACGTCAGGCCATTGAGTGAACCGGCACCCCAGGCGGCGGCTGTCATGGCGGCCTCCAATGATGCAGTGATGGTCAGCCAAGTATTAAATGCCGTTAACATCGCGCCAATGGCGATACCGACAATAATCAGCCGGAAGCCCTGAATCCCTTGGCGGTAAGCCAAAAGATACACCGCGATGGCGGACAGTAATCCGCCCCCCAGTGCGCTGCTGGCAATCTCAACATAGTTGCCGTTGAACACGGTGATGGCCACCAGTGCCCCCGTATACGCCCCAGCATTAAAGCCGATAATGTCGGGGCTGCCTAATGGGTTACGCACTAATGACTGAAATATTGCGCCACTGACCCCCAGCGCCGCACCGAAAATCAGTGCCATTACCGCGCGCGGTAATCGCCATTGGTTAACAATAATATCCACCGCGCCGCTAGCGTGGCCGAATAAGGCGGTAAATACTTGCCCCAGAGATAATGGCATTGTACCGACCATTAATGCCAACATGGCAGCCAATAGGCAGGCCAGCAGGAGTAAAGCGCCGACAATCAAGCTACGTGGCGGGATGCGCAGATTTATCGGGCCATCAGGGCGGCCCAATTGCCACGCTGGAGTGGCAGATTTCATAATGCGGTCATCCTTTTGTTACGGCGCACTAGCCAGATCAATAAGGGAGCGCCAATAAATGCCGTCACCACGGAAACGCGCAATTCGCCTGGAACCAGGAAGCGGCCAACAATGTCTGAAACCAATAGCAAAATTGGAGTCATTACCATCGTGAATGGGAGGATCCAGCATTGATTCGGCCCAACAATCCAGCGCGCAATATGCGGCACCATCAAGCCCACAAAGGCGATAGGGCCAACGGCGGCGGTGGCGGCTCCACACAGTAACGTCACCGTAACTACCGCCCAGAATTGGGTCTGAGCAATGCGAGCGCCAATCGCGGCGGCTAAATCTTCGCCCATATGCATGGCATTGAGTGGGCGTGCCAGCAGTAAGGCAATCACACAACCGAGAAGAATGGCCGGCGCTACCGCCGTCACCACTGACATATTGCGGATATCTAGCGACCCGGCTTGCCAGAAGCGGACACTGTCGTAGACCTGCGGGTGGGTCAGGGATATGCCCGAAGAAATCCCCATCAACACCGCCCCGATAGCCACGCCAGAGAGTGTCAAGCGCAAAGGATTAACGCGCCCTGCGCCCAGAGTTCCCACCCAATACACCACCAAAGTGGTGAGCATCGCCCCGATAAAGGCCGAGAACATATAGCCATGAATGGCATGCACGCCGAACACGGTTATCCCTATGACGACCGCAAAACTGGCCCCGGCATTGACTCCCAGAATCCCGGGGTCGGCCAGTGGGTTGCGGGTCAGAGCTTGGATAACAGCCCCTGATAACCCCAGCGCCGCACCGGCGAGTACGCCAATTAAGGTGCGCGGCAGGCGTGACTCCAATATTAAGATGCTATCGGCGTTACCCTGCTGGCCTAGCAAACTTTGCCAGACGACGGCAAAGGGAATGGCTTTTGCACCGAACATCAAGCTGGCGGCCATCACGAGCATCAATACCATCATGCTGAGTAAGAGCAAAAGCCCACGACGGGGCGGCGTACTTGCACGGGCAATGGGGGCTAACGGTCGCAATGTGGGTGAAGATGGGGGTTGGGGGGCCATTTTGGGCATTGTCACTCTTTTTAACAAATGCTGATTTTATGAATGATTTTTGTTATCGTTTTGATTATCATTACTATTTAATTGATGTATGTTAACACGACTTATTATGCTAATGCATCGGCAAAATTCTCTCCCTGACAAGATTTATGTTCTCTTTATCACCATGGCAGGTAATTACAACCTACATTAACGGATTAAACAATCATGGCAAAATTGCCAATTCTTTTAGATTTCAGCCTATTAAAAGATAATGCTAACTTTCGTGCAGTATTTTTTGCCCGTTTTATTTCGATATTAGGGCTGGGAATGCTCACTGTTGCAGTGCCGGTACAGATACAAATGATGACCGGATCCACCTTGCTGGTGGGGCTGGCTGTCACTTTGGATGGCGTAGGGATGTTTATTGGCCTACTGCTGGGCGGCGTATTAGCGGACAGACTTGATCGCCGAAAACTGATTTTATTTGCCCGTTTTACCTGCGGCTTAGGTTTTATTGGCTTAAGTATCAATGCTTTCTCTGCGGTCCCTTCACTGTGGGTATTGTATATATTAGCCGCTTGGGATGGTTTTTTTGGCGCACTCGGTATGACGGCATTGATGGCGGCAACGCCCTCATTGGTCGGGCGGGAAAACTTGGCGGCCGCGGGGGGGTTAAGCATGCTGACAGTGCGTCTTGGCTCGGTGATTTCCCCGGCAATTGGCGGCCTGGTCATTGTCTATGGTGGGGTCGGTTGGAACTATGGCATTGCTGCGGTGGGGACGATGTTAACATTGCTACCGCTGTTGAGCTTGCCTTCAATGAAACCAACCACAAGCCAACACGAACACCCTTTGCGCGCCTTGGCGACCGGGGTTTTATTCGTATTGCAGCATAAAATCGTGGGGTCCGTGGTGCTGCTGGGGACATTAGTTAGCATGATTGGCGCTATTCGCATTTTGTTCCCGGCCTTGGCGCAGAGTACCTATCATGTGGGGGTGTCGCAGATTGGTTTGATGTATTCCGTGGTGCCGCTCGGGGCGGCGATTGGCGCGTTTACCAGTGGTTGGGTCAATCAGGTTCGGCGGCCCGGCATGGTGTTGATGTACAGTTCAATTGCGGCCTTTCTCGCCATTGGCACGTTGGGGCTGACACATAATTTCTATCTGGCATTGCCCGGTTTGTTGCTATACGGCTATCTGGGGTCTATCAGTGGGTTGCTGCAATATACCTTGGTGCAAACTCATACACCGGATGCTTTATTAGGGCGGGTCAACAGTCTGTGGAATGTGCAGTTTGTTACCGGTGAATCATTTGGTGCCTTGGGATTAGGTGTCTTGGCGAGAGTGATGACCCCAGCGCTCAGTGCCTTGACCTTCGGCATGGCCGCAGCGGCCATCGGCGGTGTTATTGCCACCTGTGGTGTCACACTACGTCGGGCGACCATGGGGGATGAGGTTGCTGATGAGGGTAATGAGATGGATAAAACTGATGAGATTGTGGATTAGATAGGACCAACTTAAGTGGCCCGTGACGGCGGTTAAAACTTAGTCTGCGAATAAACTCATCGACATCAGGGCCATCACTATGGTCCTGATGTCATCCCACACTGATACTTTATAAAACATAATATTATTAAGGTTTTGTCTTAAACATCCCCTCAATCCGTGCCAACAAATTACTCGCACTGTAATAATCCAACCGGAATGTATCATAGCCAGCGGCATACACTCGCTGGTGCTCAATGGCCGGGATGTGAGCTAAAAACTTATTACTTTTCAGTGCGTCAATTGCTGGTTGGTCGCCGGAAAAGAGCAAGATAGCCTCGCCATTCAGGCCCTCAGCCAGCTTCTCACCACCCAGTTGGATGATATCCTTGCGGTGCCCCATGCTGGTATTGCCCTTCACCGCATCAGGGATTTGCGCCAGTGTGAAGCCCAACTCCTGCAGCAATTTTCCTTGCGCGGAATGCTCGGTCCACAAATTGGCAGTGCTGCCCGCAGCTTGATAGACAAACGCCGAAATAGGTTGCGGTGGCAGCGTAATGTTCTGCTTTACCTCATTGAGTCGATTGGTGAATTTCTCAATGACTTGCTGAGCGCCGGCCTCATGCCCGGTTGCTTGCCCCAGCACGACAGCTAACTCTTGCCAACTTTTATCATCATAATTGATTACCAGAGTCGGGGCGATCGCTGACAGTTGGTCATACAACTTCAATGCCGAATCACCGCCTGTGGCAGAAATAATAATTAAATCTGGATTCATGCCCGCGACCGCTTCTGCATTGGGCTCGGTGTGGTACATCGGCACCAGCTTTTTGGCCTGTGCAATATCTGACCATTGGGTAAAGAAACCTTGATTATCCGCCACGGTGGTATTAGGCACCGTCGCCCCACTGGCAATCACCGGAGCATCAATAGCCAGCAAGGTGCCGGTGATGGTGATACTTGTGGACACTATCCGCGTTGGTTGATGGGTTAGTGTCACCGGGCCTTTGGCCGTTTCTACTGTGCGAGTCCATGCTGTTGCGTTTTCATTATTGGAGGATGGCGCTTGTTCACCCGTAGTTTCTTCTGCGGGTTTACAGCCGGACAAGCAGAAAATAAGGCCAAAAGTTACCAAGCCCATCAATATTGAACGCGATGCTTTAGGTTGAAGGTGACTGATATAAAAGGACATAACGGCATTTTCTCTTTCTGTTTTAAGCCCACAAACTGGCGGGGATATATAAGTAAGTTTTATCAGTAATATCTTTACATTGATTGACAATGTGAATGCATAGTCGTAATTTACCACGCAAGAAAAGGAATGATAGTAATTATCATTACTATTTACATCGCAGTGGAGGTTTTTGTGCGATACAGCAACTCTGAAGAACATGGCAGCTCTGAAGAAATGCCCATTAATTCGCCGTTTTCAGCCGTACCCTCAACATTTTTATTTACTTCAAGACACCAGAGTATCAAAACTCAAGGTATCTTCGAGCGAATTACTCAAGCAGCACAAGACCGTGCTGGTCATGACAATTCACTACAGTCGGCACTGCAAGCGGCACTTTCGCGCGCCCGGGATGCCGGGCAACAACAGCCTATCATCGTCGGGGCAATACCTTTTGATACCCGTCAGCCATCGTGCTTATTTATACCAGAAAGTTATCAAGTTTGTGACCGCCAAACTTTGGTGAATGCCGCGAGAGTCAAAAGTGGCAGGGCCGTGACGAGCCGCGCCATACGCAGCCTGCCGGATGAAAATGAATTCAAACATATTGTCGCCGAGGCTGTTGCTGCATGTCAGCGCGGAGTCATCCATAAAGTTGTTCTTTCCCGCATTCTGGAAATTGATACTGATACCCCGGTTGATAGTGATCAGGTTATGAATCAGTTACTGATCCAAAACCACACTGCACATCATTTCCGAGTTCCCCTTGCTGATGGCGGTGTCTTGCTGGGGGCCAGCCCTGAATTATTGGTTCGTAAGCATCTGGCCGGAGTGTATACCAACCCGCTGGCAGGGTCTGCGAAACGCCAAATCGACCCACAGCACGACGTGGATATCAGTCTGGCATTATTGGATTCCGAGAAAGACCAATATGAGCACCGGCTGGTTATTGATGAAATTCGCCGCTTGCTTACACCTTATTGCACTCATCTGCACATTCCGGCGCAGCCTTCATTAATTAACACCGCTGCATTGTGGCACCTATCCTCCGCCATCAGTGGCGAGTTGGAGAACCCGCAAACGCGAGTCTTGGAGCTGGCGAATCTGCTACACCCCACCCCGGCATTGTGTGGATTACCGACACAAAAAGCCCGCCGGCTAATTCAGCAACTCGAGCCTTTTGAGCGGGGGTTATTCAGCGGAATTGTGGGGTGGTGTGATGAACAGGGGAATGGCGAATGGGCGGTGATTATCCGTTGCGCCACTGTACACCCAACGCAAGTGCGGTTATTTGCCGGAGCAGGCATTGTTGATGCGTCGCAACCCGCCGCGGAGTGGGCAGAAACTGAAGCCAAATTGGGCACCATGCTCAATGCTATTGCCATCACCCCCCAGGAGCGCTGCTATGAGTATTGAATTTACCCGCTGGCCGGAGGCGTTTGCTCGCCGCTATCGTGAGAAAGGGTATTGGAGTTCTCAGCCGATGACTGAGATTTTGTCTCGCCAATGCCAGATACGGCCCGCGGCGACGGCCATCATCTGCGGTGAACGCCATATTAGTTATGCGCAGTTTGAGCAAGCGGCACAGCGGTTGGCTGTGCGCTTAACGCAGTTGGGCTTGCGCTGCGGTGATACGGCGTTGGTTCAACTGCCCAATAGTGCTGAATTCTATCTGGTTTATTTCGCACTGTTAAAAATCGGTGTGGCGCCAGTCAATGCACTGTTTAGCCATAATCGTTTGGAATTAAATGCTTATATTGAACAAATCCAGCCGCGTTTACTGATTGCACATGCCAGTCATAACCTGTTTGCCGCCGGGGACTATTGCGCTCAGCTACAGCAAAAAATGCCGATGCTGGAGTTCGTTATCATGGCGGGAAAGACGGACTATGCCCAGCCGCTGGAAGATTTGCTGTATAGCGAAGAGGGATTAGATAAGCAAACTGACGAATTTCACCCGTCAGCGGCGGATGAAGTGGCCTTTTTCCAGCTTTCTGGTGGCAGCACCGGTACACCAAAATTGATCCCGCGAACACACAATGACTATTACTACAGTGTGCGTGCCAGCGCGGAAATCTGTCAGCTTGATGAGCACACCCGCTACCTTTGCGCCTTGCCGGCGGCTCATAATTATCCGCTCAGCTCACCGGGGGCACTCGGGGTCTTTTACGCCGGCGGCTGTGTGGTACTGGCGCCAGACCCCAGTGCCATGAGCTGTTTTCCGCTGATTAAGCGCCATCAAATCACATTTACCTCTTTGGTTCCGCCGGCTGTCGCCCTGTGGTTACAAGCCGCGGAGCATTTTGCCGCTGATTTGGCCAGTTTGCAGGTCTTGCAAGTGGGGGGAGCAAAACTCAGTGAGTCACTGGCGCGGCGTATTCCACAGGTATTGGGCTGCCAGTTACAACAGGTACTGGGCATGGCGGAGGGATTGGTGAATTACACTCGCTTTGGTGACAGTGACCATTTGGTGTTTACCACCCAAGGGCGACCTATCAGTGAGGATGATGAAATCAAAGTGGTTGATAGTGATGGGTTACCTGTGGCTATTGGCGAGGTTGGTGCACTGGTGACTCGCGGCCCCTATACCTTCCGTGGCTATTATCGCAGCCCAGCGCATAATGCCAATGCCTTTGATAATGAAGGTTTTTATCATTCAGGTGATTTGGTGCAGATGACGACAGAGGGCTATTTGCGGGTGGTTGGGCGGGAAAAGGATCAGATTAACCGCGGCGGTGAAAAGATTGCTGCAGAAGAGATTGAAAACCTGCTGGTGGCTCATGACGACATCATTCATGCGGCATTGGTTTCTATGCCAGACGAAATGATGGGGGAGAAAAGCTGCGCTTTTATTGTTGGTACGAATGCCAATCTAAGGCCAGTAGCCCTACGTAAATATCTGCGTGAGATGGGGGTGGCTGATTTTAAGTTACCTGACCGCTTTGAAATGGTTACCCGCCTGCCGGTTACCCCGGTCGGCAAGATAGATAAAAAGCGGTTGCGCCAGGATATTCAAGACCGCCTCAGTACACTCAGTAAATAAGGATTTTATGATGACTATCCCTGTTCTTCCTGCTTACGAACTCCCTAAAGTGGGGCAATTTCCTGCCAATAAAGTGAATTGGCAGTTTAATCCGAGCCGCGCGCTGCTGCTTATCCATGATATGCAGGACTATTTTGTGAGTTTCTATGGTGAAAATAACCCGTTGATACAGCAGGTTATCGCGAATATTGTGGCGCTGAGGAATGAATGTAAGCAGCAGGGAATTCCGGTGATTTATACCGCTCAACCCAATCATCAAAGTACTGCAGATCGCGCATTACTCAATGATATGTGGGGCGCGGGTTTGAATAATCATCCGGCTAAACAGCGGGTGGTGTCAGAGCTGACACCGGATGCGGATGATAAAGTGCTGGTTAAATGGCGTTACAGCGCATTTTACCGCTCGCCATTACGCCAAATCATGGCCGACAGGGGCCGTGATCAGTTGGTTATCTGCGGCATTTATGGCCATATTGGCTGCCTGACAACAGCTACAGATGCTTTTATGCAAGATATTCAACCATTTATGGTCGCCGATGCTATTGCCGATTTCTCGCTTGAAGAGCATTTGATGGCACTTAAGTATGTCGCTACCCGCAGTGGTCGGGTTATTTTTACTGATGATATTGTCACGAACAGGAACGAAAACACATTACTTTTCAGCAAAAATCAGCTTAAACAGCAATTACTGGCTCTGATTGATGAAAGCGCCCAAGATTTCGACGAAGACGAAAATCTGATAGACTATGGCTTGAGTTCGGTGCATATCATGGCGCTGGCAACCCAATGGCGTCAGCAAGGTATTGAGTTGAGTTTTATCGAGTTGGCGAAGAGCCCCAGTCTGAATGGGTGGTGGCAATTGCTGGAGCCGCAACTTAGTGTGCAGAGCAAAAATGCTGCCCTGGCGAGGGCTGAATAATGGCTGACAGTCAGGTGCCATCCGGTGAAAATAGCCATGCAGCCCATCAAGTTGCGCAGATGGATTTTAGCGGTAAACGCGTGTGGGTGACGGGGGCCGGGCAAGGGATTGGCTATCAGATTGCTTGCCAGTTTGTCGCACAAGGAGCTGAGGTGGTGGGGCTGGATAAAGCATTTGCGCCGACTCAGTCTTATCCTTTCACCACAGTTTTGCTGGATATTAGCCACCCACAGCAAGTAGCACTGGTGTGCCAGCATTTATTGAGTGAGACGCCACGTCTTGATGTGCTGGTCAATGGTGCTGGAATTTTGCATATGGCGGAGACCGAAGCGCTGAGTCTGAAAGATTGGCAACAGTGCTTTAATGTGAATGTTTTTGGCGCATTTTATTTATTGCGCCAATTAATTCCCCAGTTCAAACAGCAGCGATTTGGCGCCGTCGTCACTATTGGTTCTAATGCAGCCCATGCACCGCGCATGAGAATGTCTGCTTATTGTGCTTCTAAAGCGGCATTAACCAGCTTCAGCCATTGTGTTGGCTTGGAGTTAGCGCCGTACGGCGTGCGTTGTAATCTGGTTTCGCCCGGTTCTACGGATACCCCGATGCAGCGCGGTATGTGGCACAGCGCAGATGCTGAGCAGCAGACGATTGCCGGTTTTCCTCAGCAATATAAATTGGGTATCCCGTTAGGGAAAATTGCCACGCCGCAGGAAATCGCCAACACCGTGGTATTTTTAGCTTCAGATTTAGCCAGCCACATCACAATGCAAGATATTGTGGTCGACGGCGGTGCCACACTGTCAGCCTGATTGGCCATGTTTGAGCTATAAACTCCTCTTTTTGCTACCCCATAACAGTCAGTTTTCGTGGTTATGGGGTCAGTCGCCCAGTTATCTCTCCCCTGTATTGCTATCAATGCTGACTTATTACTGGCCGCTCTCCGCATCAGTGTTATTTTTCGTGAATATAATTTAACTTTAAATCATTTAAAAACAATAAGTTATGATTTTTAACATTCACATTTGTTAATTATTGTGATTTCAATCGCATTTACTCACCCGCTTATCCCTTAGATTTAACTTTAATAAACATTAAATAACTAAAATTAACATTTGACTGTAATGCCCGCAGCCGTAGTTGACAGGGTTATGGCTGACCTCTTCCCCGCGAATAATGACAATATGAGGCTCTACTATGTCTGAATCATCCAGCGAACCTTTAGTGATACCAAAGGTGCTACCGGAGGAAAATCATGCTTACCGTAAGGCGGCGTGGCATATTTTACCTTTACTGATGCTGTGCTACATCGTCGCCTATCTGGATCGGGTGAATGTGGGTTTCGCTAAGTTGCAAATGGCTGATGACTTACAATTCTCTGATGCGGTGTATGGTTTTGGTGCGGGTATCTTCTTTGTTGCTTACTTCTTTCTGGAAATTCCCAGTAACCTGATGTTGCATCGCGTGGGGGCGCGGTTGTGGATTGCGCGCATCATGATAACTTGGGGCATTATCTCTGCGGGCATGGCTTTTGTTACCACGCCGATGTCATTTTACATCATGCGCTGCTTGTTGGGCATTGCCGAGGCCGGCTTCTACCCGGGGGTCATTCTATATATCTCTTATTGGTTCCCGACTAACCGCCGTGGCCGGATGTATGCTTTATTTGCCACTGCCGTTCCCTTATCAGGGGTGATCGGCGCACCGCTATCTGGCTGGATAATGGATGCCTTTAATGGGTTCCACGGCTATGCCGGTTGGCAATGGATGTTTATTCTGGAAGGTATCCCCTCCGTATTGATCGGTATTTTGGTGATTTTTAAACTGACAGACCGCATTGGCCATGCCAAGTGGCTCAGTGACGATGAGAAAAAAATCTTACAAACCAATATCGATAATGACACTCAACACCATGTTCATAGCAGCCTGAAAGATATTTTCCTGCAACCACGAGTCTGGTTACTAACCCTGATTTATTTCTGCCTGATTGCCGGTTTTTACACCATTGGCTTCTGGTTGCCAACATTGATTAAAGACAGCGGCGTGACCGATATTTTGTCGATTGGCCTGTTAAGTGCCATCCCCTATGCCGCGGCTGCGTTGACCATGATTGTGGTATCACGCAGTGCGGACCGCTTGCGGGAACGCCGTTGGCATCTGGCATTAACCGCCACATTGGGTGGCATTGGAATGATTATCTCAGCCAGTTTCAGTGACAACATCATCATCGCCATGATTGGATTAACCATGGGCGCGATGGGAGCCCTCAGCACTTTGCCACTGTTTTGGAGCTTACCGACGGCATTTCTGGGCGGTACGGCCGCTGCTGCAGGTATTGCACTGATTAACTCTTGGGGCAATCTGGCCGGTTTCGCCGCACCTTATATGATGGGTTACCTGAAAGACCTGACTCAAAGCACCACCATCGGGATGTTGATTATTTCCACCATGCTATTTATAGGGGCGGGGCTGGTCTTTTTGGTTCCGGCCAAAACAGTTAACCGCTAACCGCGCAGATAAAAGGACAAAACAATGAACATAATGGTAACAGGCGCTGCTGGCTTTCTGGGGCGTCGATTAATTGAACGTTTACTGACTCTGGATTATCTGACGGACAGCCAAGGCCAGCAGCGCAGAATCAATAAAATAGTTGCTTGCGATGTGATGCCGCTAAGTGCAATAGCTGATGAGCGGGTACAGGTCTTTTGTGGTGATATCGCCGATTCACACTGGCTGGAAAGTGTTTTTGACGCGCAGATTGACACTATTTTCCATTTGGCGGCGGTGGTTTCCAGCCAAGCAGAAGAGGAATTTGAGCTGGGAATGCGCATCAACTTTGATGCTACTCGCGGTTTGCTGGAGCGGGCGCGTCAGCTGGGGCACTGCCCTAAAGTGATTATGACCAGTTCAGTGGCTGTATTTGGCGGGGAGTTACCGGCGGTGGTGCCAGATGAGCAGGTTTGGGCGCCACAAAGTTCCTATGGGACGCAAAAAGCATTGAATGATTTGCTGCTGGCCGATTATAGCCGGCGCGGATTTGTTGATGGCCGTAGCCTAAGAATGCCGACTATTGTGGTTCGTCCTGGCAAGCCCAATCGTGCCGCCTCCAGCTTTGCCAGCGGTATTATTCGCGAGCCATTACAGGGGGTTGCGACAATTTGTCCAGTTAGCCCGCAAACACTTTTGTGGCTATTATCGCCAAAGATGGCGATTAACAACTTGATCCACGGTCATCAACTGGATGCCAGTCAGCTTAAGTCTGGACGGGTCATTAATCTGCCTGGTTTATCTGTTAGTGTGCAGCAGATGATTGATGCATTACGGCGCATTGCGGGGGAGGAAGTGGTTGGTTTCATTAAAATTCAGCAAGACCCACTCATTGAAAAAATTGTCAATTCTTGGCCCGGAAATTTCTCAGCGCATTATGCCAAAACCTTAGGTTTCAGCAGTGATAAAGATTTCGACAGTATCATTAACGATTTTATTCTCGGTGAGTTATCTCATCGGGGAAGTTGAGTGGCGCTGATAACCAGCTTAACACTGCCAGGTGCTCGGCACTTGGCAGTAATGTAATGAATAAAAAGATTATTGACCCCGCGCTAAATTATTGTTCAAAAAAACGTCAAAGAGATCTATCCCAATAAATAGATAAATTCTGCTGTATATCAAACCTGATAGTTTAATATGAATTTTTGTTAGGATTTTATTTATCTCGCCGAATCTTATTTAATAAGGTATTTAATTCTGCTGTGGCAACGGAGGGGCATAATCTCTCTGTAATTAAATTAATTGATTTGCTTATAATTCCTCATTTCATTTGATAGTCGATATTGTATTTATATTCAAAGTAAATACATATCTGGTGAAAAAACTGAAATTTACTAATGATTTATTGCATCAAATGTAGCGATGCTTGTTTACATTTTAATAGATGAAATCAATCGGTTAGTTATTATTGATCGGCGATATTGATCTTTTGTATTGGTTTTATGCTATTTTATGGTTTAATCCTGATAATCAGCTTGTTCCCTGCATAAATTATCAGCGATAAACACCTTGAAATCTCAAGGAAATAAACTAAAAAAATAAAACACAAGGGTATTCCCGTGAATTTTCTAAAACATATCACCATCAGGATGGCGTTATTATCTATTCTTGTTGTATTTTTGTTACTCTGGGGAGGTATTTCAACCTTTACATTATTTTCACTTAACCAATTAACACATTCTCTTCACCTGAGTTCAGAACAACAGAAAAACGTTAATATTATTAATCGCGGCAATGACCAGTATTTTCGGGTCGTCACTCGTTTAAGTCGGGCGGCTGCTTATCGCCAAAATGGCGCTATGGCAGATGCTGATCGTGAATTAGCCTCCGCAGGTGTTGCGCTGAAAAATACACAAGAAGCATTGCAGAAATTTAAGCTGCAATCTCATGAGGAAATGGATTCGTTACTGACGGAAAAAACCATCCAAAGCTGGACAACACTATTGGACAAAGGCATTGAGCCAATGGTTAAGGCGGTGGCTGAAAAGCGATTTGATGACTATAACCGCATGTTTAACACTGAATATCCTGTTTTAAGCCGTGAGTTTGGCTCCACAATCGAGAAATACAATTCGGCGGTTGATCAATCAACGGAGGCTGCCAGTTTACGCATTGAGTCTCTGGTCACGTGGTGTGAGCGGGCGCTACTGGCTGCATTAATCGCCGGTATTATTATTTTGGTCTTAACTGATCGCTATATTGTCAGTTATTTGGTGCGGCCTCTGGATTCAATTAAGTTGCATTTTAAACGTTTAGCGGAAGGGCAATTAGGCCGGCCGATGGCTGAATTTGGCCGTAACTGTGTTGGACAATTAATCCCCTACCTAAGAGAAATGCAAAATAGCTTAGTGAATACTGTATCGACTATTCGTAATAGCACTGATGCGATTTATACCGGTGCAGGGGAAATAGCAGCAGGAAATGCCGATCTTTCTTCACGTACTGAGCAGCAAGCTGCGGCATTAGAGGAAACTGCGGCCAGCATGGAGCAATTGAATGCCACCGTAAAACAGAATGCCGAAAATGCTCACCAGGCCAGTAAATTGGCGGAGAATGCCTCCGCAACAGCACAAGATGGCGGGCGTATTGTCAATGATGTTGTGGCGACCATGAGCAGTATTACTGAAAGTTCTCGTCGTATCGCCGATATTATCGGGGTGATAAACAGTATTGCATTCCAAACCAATATTCTGGCACTAAACGCGGCAGTTGAAGCAGCAAGAGCTGGTGAGCAAGGGCGTGGTTTTGCCGTCGTCGCCAGTGAAGTCCGCAATTTAGCTCAGCGTAGTGCGCAGGCCGCCAAGGAAATTGAAGGACTTATCAGTGAATCAGTATCTCGCGTGAACATGGGGTCGCAACAAGTTGCCAAAGCGGGAGATACCATGAACAGCATTGTTCAGGCGGTGACGAATGTAACTGATATCATGGGGGAAATAGCATCTGCCTCTGATGAACAAAGCCGTGGGATTGGTCAAATTGGCCAAGCTGTAGCAGAAATGGATGGCGTCACCCAGCAAAATGCATCCTTAGTACAAGAATCTGCCGCGGCGGCGGCCTCATTAGAGGAGCAGGCTCGCCAGCTAACTGAAGCTGTTGCTGTTTTTCATCTCACAGACAATCCCCAAGCGGCTTAAGCAGGGCGAAAAGAGAGTTTAACTGTTAGAAATAAAATATTTTTATCGGATTACTAGAAATAAACCATCAGATACTCAGCATCATCTGGTGGTTTTTTTATTGCTCCTTACAGATTTTTAGCCATAGAAGCGGGCATGATAATGATGCTTACCACTCTCTAATCCCCATCACTTCACTGACTTTGGATTTGTTCTGTCACCACAGTGACAGTTTTTGAACTCGGAATATCTCCCTTACTTTAATCTCATTAGTTCTGAAAAAAGTCAGGCCATTGCAACTTAACTGAGTGGGGAGAATAAGAAAAGTAATGCCATATCTCTTATAACCATCTAACCAAAGCCCGAGATGCTATGTTCTGCATAGCCAGTAGGTAAATTAAATATACCGAGATAACCATATGACTTTAAAGTGTTAATCTTTTTAATTTTTATTTAATTATTTTATCTTTAATCGAATGTTTATAGTCGATTACCCATGATTTATATCACCATCTTATGGCTTGGGGTAATAACTTTTGAAAACCTTATATTTAAGTGTTTAAGGCTGTCTTTTAAGTGTCATATCAGTGATTTTTGTACGTAGGGTATTAACTTTATTATTGCCGAGGGGGACATTATTATGGTGTTGTTGACTAAAAATGAATATGGCTTTGTGGCTAATTCACCCGCCAGTGTGAGTGTATTTACCCTCGCACGCCGGGTGGCAAAATTTAATGTTCCAGTATTAATTACGGGGGAGACAGGAACCGGTAAAGAGTGTATCGCAAAGTATATTCATCAGAAAGCGTTGGGCGATAATACACCTTATGTGGCGGTTAACTGTGCCGCTATCCCTGAGAGTATGCTGGAGGCAATATTATTCGGTTATGAAAAAGGTGCCTTTACTGGCGCGGTGAGTAGTGTGGTCGGAAAATTTGAACAGGCTAATGGTGGGACGTTATTACTCGATGAAATAGGTGATATGCCATTAACGTTGCAAGTTAAGTTGCTTCGTGTATTACAAGAGCAAGAAGTGGAACGTTTAGGCAGTAATAAGCGTATCCCTCTAGATATTAGAATGATTGCTTCAACCAATAAAGATCTGAACGTTGAAATCACTGAAGGGCGATTTCGTCAGGATCTTTATTATAGACTATCAGTTTTCCCTATTAATATTTCTCCTTTGCGTGAAAGACCGGAGGACATTATGCCGTTAGTAAAAGAATTTTTTTATAAATATCAGGATTTTTCGGATGTGAAAATAAATATCACACCACAAGCACAAAGTGCACTTCAGAAATATCCTTGGCCCGGTAATGTACGCGAATTAGAAAATGTTATTCAGCGAGGCATTATTATGAGTAATAATGGGGTGGTCGATATTTCTCATTTGGGATTAGTAGCACCTTATGACAGCGCATCCACTGGCAATGTATTGGCAGGAAATAAACGTATATTTTCTTCATCTAATTCTCAGCCTATGAATAATGACAGTAATATTAAATTACATGGACGCCTCGCCCAGTACCAATATATTGCAGATTTACTACAACGACATAGAGGCAGCAAGTCCAAAACCGCCGAATTTTTAGGTATTACACCCAGGGCATTGCGATATCGACTGGCTAATATGCGGGAAGAAGGTATCGACATTGAGTATTATGCATAGGGGGGCGGTTTTCCGCTCTTTTTTCTCACCATCTCTTTGTTAATTAGATTATTGATTTATTGTTTGCTATGACGCTAATGGCAAATTGCTGTGGCAAGTTACTTATTTATCATATAGAGCATGTTTTTTTAAACACTGATTAAGATTCTGTTTGTCCTGTAGAGATAGCTGTGAATCAAGCAATTGCAAAACACGAGTATTGCTATACATCCCCAAGTTTTGTTCGACTGCCTGACTGTTGAAAGTGGTTTGCTGCTGATAGACAATATAACTGCCAGCGACACCTATGATGAGAATTGACAGCAACAGCAAACTTATGGCCCAGCGGCTGAAAAGAGGGCGCTGTTTGGCCGCAATTTCTAGGGGGGGACCCTCAGGTGTTGAGAGAGTCTGGTTGTTGACTGGATTGATATTTTTCGCCGCAATAGCAAGATTTTCTGATGGTGCTTCAGAGATAAGTAGTGGCTTTTTACTTAAAGGGAATATCGGGCTGACCTCCTGCTCGTCATTCGCTTTGGTATCCGCAATTCGCTGCGCAGAATGCACAACTTTCTGAGTTGTCGCCAGCGTACCGGGCAATTGCTCTCCGCTATCCTCGACAATTTCGCAAAAACTCGGGTCTAGCGAATAACCCATTTTCGGGATGGTTTGGATAATGCGTTGTTGCTTATTTTTGTCGCCAAGTACTAACCGTAGGGTGTGAATAGCATTCGGCAAACTATTATTGCCAATGACACGGCGTTGCCGGTCGTGCCGCAGATTTAGTGGTAATGGTTAATTGTCAGATACCATCCGATGATCTTATCGTGCATTTCTTCTGATTTTGAGAAGCAGATAGTCTTGCGGGCTAACCGTTTGAGATGGGTTCGCAAGTTCAGATTATGTCGCTCTATCCTCTGGGTGTATTTCTTGCTGATAACATGACTGGTTGAGGACAATAAAGTGCGGTATACCGGCCAGGCATCGGTCATGTAGAAGGCAATGCTAAACTGGCTCAGCAAAACCAGAAGACGCTTTAATGTCAAAGCATTTCGCGGGCCAAATACATGGGCGATAACGCGCTTTCGGATGCGGTCATAGGCATAAAACAGCCAGCGTTGATTGCCTTTACAGCGGACATATGACCACTGCTCATCGGCTTCACAGCAGATAACCACCTCTGCGCTAGGCTCTACGTTTTGCGCTACCTGGTGCGGCGTAAGTTTTTTAGATGACGCAGAACGGTATTGAGGCTTATCCGTAGAACCCGTGCTGTATCGCGGCATCCGGAGCCGTTCATCGCCATATCAACGATGGCCTGATGGGTTTCGGGTTTAGCTCCGTTGTAGCGATAGCTGAGCTGGAAGGTCTTCAGGCATTGGTTACAGCGATAGAGCTGCGCCCCTGAGCCGGAGTGGCCGTTTCGGATAACCCCATGAGTTTCAGAACAGCGAGGACAAACCACATCAATCTTTGCCATCAATCATCCAAAGGGTAAAGAGTACACCAACACTAAGTTTGCGTCACGACCGCGTTGCCAGACTAAACTCGTTATCTCATCACGGGATAATATTTTACCCGCATGCTGCAGTAGCGCAGTGAGCAATTTTAACTGATACTCGCCAAGTCGCTTTGTTTCTCCTGTGTTTCTGTGAGTCATAAATCCAGAATTCAGGTCGATTAAGTAGCCATTAATTATATATGTTTTTCTTGTCATTTTTATTTGTAGATGGTTTTAATTTACGCTAGGAGCATGGTTTATGGGAAATAAAATTCTCAATGCTCAGGGATATACACAATGGCATCAATATTTCGTTGATCGATGAAACAGAAATTAAGAACGTATACGAGACACTGCCCTAAAAATGAGTTTCAAGTCGCCGTGAGTAGGTGATTCGGGTAAGTAAACGCGGCTATTATTCTTGCAACTTCAAGTAAGGAAGATAAGATGTTTTCAGTATATTTCATTGCATAATTCGATGATTTTTAGTTTTTTTTTTTTGCGAGAGGTTATTTTTTAACTAAGATCATGTCGTATTATCCATGACCTCATTCAAGCAGGATAAATAGTCAATTTATTCATTTTGACATTTTTACCATCATGATTTTTATACATTATTCTATAATGTACTGAAGTAAAATAATCTTGTTATTCTATTGGTCGCGGAAAAAGTGAAATTCTTTACCTGTTTTTAAAATTAATAATAACTGACTGAAATGGAATGCTAATTTATTCTTCCGTCGTGTCATCCAGATTCTTCCGCCGATCGGAAGATCTGTTTCCCCTTAATAGTTTAATTCAATATATATCAGTGAATTAAAGTTGGCACGGCAATTGCTGAAATAAAATGACAGAACCAAACTAATCACGGGATAAAGGACTATTTATGAATACAGAGAAAAAAACATTTCCTTTGAAAAGAGGGGGATTATTTTTGTTAATTCCGCTGATGGTGGTAATGACGATACTCGCGCGAGATGTTATTGGGGATGAACGAAAAACTGAGCCAGTGGCTGCCAGCAAATCGTTTATTCGTGGTAACAAAGCGGTCCAGTTTGTTGAGATTGATAACATGATTATCACTCTGAAAGACAGTAAAAATGAGCGCTATCTACAATTGGAGTTAGGGGTTGCCACCGGGGATGATAATGATATTAAGGCCGTCGTTTCCATGGGGCTGGTTATTCGCGCTGCCACCATAAACTTACTTTCACATATGGATTATCAAGCTGTACGTCGTACTTCAATTGCTGATTTACGCCAACAACTGATGAGTGAATATAAGAAAGACTTTGAAAAATTAAATGTGCCGATGCCATTTGACGATGTGATTATCAGCCGGATGCTCTTCCAATAATCACTATGGTGATATTAACAAGAACCTCGCGCACTCTCCTTCCGGTAGAAGAGGGAAGTTCTGTTCAGCATATTTGCCACTGCATGCTCTGTGGCGAGCTCGCAGAGAATGTGGTGAAATAGGCCTCGAAGGAAGTTTACCCACTCAGGGAAATAGGCTATTACTGTTTGTCTTACTCTGCTGATGCTCCGCAAAAATGAAAATAGAAAAGCTGGAAGAATATCCCCACTTAGTCCCGGAAATAGCTCAAATGTTGCAGGAGGAGTGGTCTGATTTAACCCGCTGGTCTTGCGCTGGCGAGATTAATGAGCGGCTGGCGCTGCGTAATTTAGGGTTAAATAAGGAATTTACTTTATTAACTCTGGCTGACAATGGGTGTGTCTCGGGAACCGTGAGCGTGATGCTGTACGAATTAGATGATATTCAGGAACGGCAGTATTGGTTAGGCGAGGTTTTTACCTCGCCAACTTATCGTGGGCAAGGTATTGCCACGGCGCTGGTTAATGCTGGCATCGAACAGTGTCGGCAATTTGGTATTACACATCTTTATCTCTACACGCCGGATCAGCAAGCGCTGTACCGCAAGTTGGGGTGGCAAGAAATAGAACAGAGAAAGGTTTCTGGCGAGTGGGTTTCGGTAATGCAATTTATCTTAAGCTCTTGAGGTAGCCGAATGCTAATAATAGCTACGCATTCGCATTACGAATGCGTAGCTGAAAAAATTAGCGTGGAGTGATGGTGACGGTATTGCCATTGGTGGCAATAGTCACGCGCTGACCGGCATGGAACTGAGTTACCCCTTGTGCTTGTACCACCAGGAAAGTGGTTCCGTTATCACGGCGAACTTCCAGTTCAACTCCGTTACTGCGATTCATCATGCTCTGGACTTGTTGACCAACAACACCGCCGGCAACGGCCCCCGCAGCGGTGCCCAGACGCCGGCCTGTACCTCCGCCAATGGTGTTACCGAGGAAACCACCGACCACCGCCCCGCCGACGGCTCCCGCGATGTTATTTCCATCACCGCCCTGAATAGTGACCGGGCGTACCGAAACCAGAGTACCGTAAGTGACAGTTTGGGCTTGCCCAGCCTGAGAACTGCTGAACGTATCACCCGAAAGGGTATTATTATTTGCGCAGCCACTGAGTGTGGCGACGGCGATAGCAACAACAATGAATGGCTTAATCATAGCGACCCCTTTTAGCGCATAACCGGTTGAATATTGACCGGTAAATAAATCATAGCACGACTCATTTACCAATAACTTGATTTATATACAAAATATACAATTAACTAAGATTTACGGCTTATTCCTTACACTGTAGGGGGCTGGTAAATACAAATTTGAGGTGAAGACATGGGACTGCAAGCACCATTTTCGGCCTGATATACCCAGAAATAGGTGTGTTTATGGCTGGGGATTATCAGTCGCAGCTTCTGGCGATCCATTTTGTAACATTAGGATTTATCATTAGAAATAGCAAAGTAGGGTGTTTAAATCTTCAATCTGAATGAAACTGATAGAAATCTGATTGATTGCCGGATTTAACAATTCATATTGGGTGTATTGGCTAAATTAATTATTAATCACGTTGGGTGATTTATATTGCCGAATCTTCTCTGTTTTACTTTTTATAAAATGGCAAGGTAAGAGTTAATTGTTAATAGATTTTAGGCAGGCGGAAGGGCTGGGAAAAATGTTAAATTAATCATTTTAAGTCAGTGATAGATTGAAATGGAGCTGGCTGGAGCCTGTTTTTTGTATAGGTTTTTGCCTCTAACAGAGCGCGGAGCTAAGCGCCAGTCGTGGCAAGGGAAGCGCTGATATCAGAGGGCAATTTTAGCTGCACAATTTCGGCATTTTTAATGGCGAATTAAGGTTTATTATTCATCAGTATGATTGAATAGTTGCTCAATTCCTCATTTCATATTTAAGTTATATAGAATTTTCATTCCTCTTTAAATAACTAAAGTTAGTAATATATAATTAAAGTTATTGCATTAATTGAGTGTGCGTGGTTAATGATATTCAATTTCATCTGCATCCACCACATTGTCATCTGACAGATTTTCTATCTTCTAGCAAATGAAATATTTTGCTGAAACGGTTTTAGTTCACAGATATTTCCCCCACACCAACTCAATCAATTATCCATTGATAAAGATCAACTTAATTAAAGTCCTAGAGTTACAAACTATTAACAGAAAATCTTTTACCTTTCAAAGTGCAGGTGTGTTTGCTGCCTTCTTTCTTTGCATTTTGAATTTTATTGGATACAAAACCATTCTTTTTATAAGGGTATGCCCGTTGTTCGTCTCGGGTATGTGAACAATAGAATAATAATGACAGGGGAAAAAACATGCTTTCCCAGCATGGCGTTAACCGTCGTGATTTTATGAAGCTCTGTGCAGCATTGGCTGCCACCATGGGTCTCAGCAGCAAGGCCGCTGCTGAAATTGCCAACACCGTGGCCTCGCCCCAGCGCCCTCCGGTTATTTGGATTGGTGCTCAGGAGTGCACCGGTTGTACCGAATCACTGTTACGTTCAACCCACCCAACTATTGAGAATTTATTGCTCAGTGTTATTTCCATGGAATATCACGAAGTGCTTTCTGCTGCATTTGGCGAGCAAGCGGAGGAAAATAAGCACCGGGCTATTGAGCAATATAAAGGGAAATATGTGTTAGTGGTGGACGGCTCTATTCCACTGAAACATGGTGGAATTTACTGCATGGTGGCCGGTAAACCTATTGTCGAGCATATCCGTGAAGCTGCAGAACATGCCGCGGCTATTATTGCCATTGGCTCATGTTCAGCTTGGGGCGGCGTGCCTGCCACTGGCGGTAATCCGACCGGCGCGGTCAGCCTGCAAGAGGCGCTGCCGGGCAAAACGGTGATTAATATTCCCGGCTGCCCGCCCAACCCGCATAACTTCCTGGCAACAGTGGCCCATATTATTACTTTCCAGCGCCCACCGGCATTGGATGCTAAAAACCGCCCGACCTTTGCCTATGGCCGTTTGATTCATGAAAACTGCGAACGCCGGCCACACTTTGATGCCGGGCGCTTTGCCCGTCAGTTTGGTGATGAAGGTCATCGGCAGGGCTGGTGTCTTTATCATCTTGGCTGTAAAGGGCCGGAAACCTATGGCAACTGCCCGACGCTGGAATTCTGTGATATCGGCGGAGGCATCTGGCCGGTCGGTATTGGCCACCCTTGTTATGGCTGTAATGAAGAAGGCATCGGTTTTACTAAAGGTATTGCCCAACTGGCGAATGTTGAGAACCCGACGCCACGTGCTGAAAAACCGCTGATTCACAACCCTGAGGGCGGTGATATCTCGACTACCGCGACGGCGTTACTCGGCGGTGTGGTCGGATTGGTCGCCGGTGTCAGTCTGATGACGGTGCGAGAGCTGGGGCGGCAACAGAAACAGCGCCGCAAAGATGACGATCACTCATCGCGGGAGGAATAGCCGTGAATCGACGTCACTTTTTCAAATTAGCCTCTGGTGGCATGCTGTTGGCGGGGTTGTCGCCGAGTAGCAAAGCCGAGGTACAAAATCGTCCACCGATCCCCGGTGCGCTGGGGATGTTGTATGACTCCACATTATGTGTTGGCTGCCAGGCGTGTGTGAGCAAATGCCAGCAGGTCAATCATAGTGAGATTTATGCCAGTGGCGAGGCCCTTTGGTCAGACAATGACAAGCTCAGCCCCTATACCAACAATATCATTCAGGTCTGGACTAGCGGCGCGGGCATTCATAAAGATCAGTTGGAAGATGGCTATGCCTATATCAAAAAGCAATGCATGCATTGCGTTGACCCCAACTGTGTTTCTGTCTGCCCGGTCAGTGCGCTGCGCAAAGATGCCAAAACTGGCATTGTTCACTATGACCCCGACGTCTGCACTGGTTGCCGTTACTGCATGGTCGGCTGCCCATTCAATGTGCCGAAATACGATTACCACAACCCCTTTGGCAAAATTCATAAATGCGAATTATGTAACCAGAAAGGTATCGAGCGGCTTGATAAAGGCGGCTTGCCTGGTTGTGTTGAAGTGTGTCCGACCGGGGCGGTGATATTTGGCACCCGTGAGGAATTGCTGTCAGAGGCGCAACACCGGCTGACGCTCAAACCAGGTGAGAATTACCGTTTCCCGCGCCAAACTCTCAGTGCCCATGACACCTACGAGCATCCAGTCCCTCATTATGACCAACATGTTTATGGCGAGAAAGAGGGCGGCGGTACCCAGGTTCTGGTGTTGGCGGGCATTCCGGCCGAGAAGCTCGATTTGCCGCCATTAGCAGAACTGGCGACGGGCGCGCGCTCCGAGCATGTCCAGCACACATTGTACAAAGGCATGATCCTGCCGCTGGCGGTCTTGGCCGGTGTCACCGCTTTAGTGCATCGCAACACGCGCGATGAGCGCAAAGAGGGTGATGCGGACAAGCAGGATAAAAAGGAAGGCTCAGATGACGATGCATAAATCCAGCCCATTGGGTGGGCGGCTGGTCAGTTGGCCGGTGATGCTGTTAGCGCCTTTTGTGGTGCTTTGCGCGCTGTTGATTGTCAAACGTTTGGTGCTTGGGCTTGGGTCAGTCAGTGATTTGAATGGCGGCTTCCCGTGGGGCATTTGGATTGCTTTTGATTTACTGGTCGGCACCGGGTTGGCCTGCGGCGGTTGGGCATTGGCATGGGCAGTTTATGTGTTCAATCGCGGGGAATATCACCCACTGGTGCGCCCGGCGCTGCTTGCCAGTCTGTTTGGTTACGCGCTCGGTGGGCTTTCCATCACCATCGACGTGGGCCGCTACTGGAATTTGCCCTACTTCTTTATTCCCGGGCACTTCAATGTCAACTCGGTGCTGTTCGAAACCGCGGTCTGTATGACGATTTACATTGGTGTCATGGCCGTGGAGTTTGCCCCGGCGCTATTTGAGCGCTTGGGCTGGAAAGTGTCACTCAAGCGGCTGAATAAAGTGATGTTTTTTGTCATCGCGCTCGGCGCATTGCTGCCAACCATGCACCAATCTTCAATGGGATCGTTGATGATAGCGGCTGGGGCCAAGATTCATCCGCTGTGGCAAAGCTATGAAATGTTGCCGCTGTTCTCTTTGTTGACGGCCGCCATTTTGGGCTTCTCAATTGTTATTTTCGAAGGTTCTCTGGTACAGGCCGGGCTGCGGGGGCGGGGAGCTGATGAAGCGCCGTTATTCACACGATTAACCACGATCATCGACGTATTCTTGCTGCTGTTTATCATGCTGCGTCTGGGTGAAGTTATCGTGCGCCATAAGACGGAATATTTGTGGCACTTTGACCGCTACGCCATTGCTTTCTGGGCTGAAATCATCCTGATGGCCTTGCCGTTGCTGATTTTCCGCATCCCGCAAGCCAGACAAGACAGCCGCCTGCTGTTTATTGGCGCGCTTTGCATGATTGGCGGCGGAGCCCTATGGCGGCTCAATTACTCACTTTTGGCCTTTAATCCCGGCGGCGGCTACCGCTATTTCCCCACCACCAGTGAAATCCTGATCTCCATCGGCTTCGTCGCCATTGAGGTCTGCGCCTACATTTTATTGATTCGACTGTTGCCGGTGCTTCCGGCTCACGGGCAGTTACATAAGAATAATCAGACAGAGGTAAAGCATGAGCCAACGCATCACCATTGATCCCGTCACTCGCATTGAAGGGCACCTGCGGATCGACTGCGAAATTGAGGACGGCAAGGTTATTAAGGCTTGGTCCTCCGGCACCATGTGGCGTGGCATGGAAGAGATTTTACAAGGTAATGATCCGCGCGATGCTTGGATGATTGTGCAGCGTATTTGTGGCGTCTGCACCACTATTCATGCCATTGCCTCGGTGCGGGCGGTGGAAAATGCATTAGGGCTGGAAGTGCCGGTCAATGCCCAGCATATTCGCAACCTGATCTTGGCCGCGCACAGTATTCATGACCATATTGTTCATTTCTATCAATTGTCGGCGCTGGACTGGGTGGATGTCACCTCCGCGTTGCAAGCTTCGCCGCAAAAGGCGGCGGCCATGCTGAGTGGATTGTCCAGTTGGCCGTTGAACAGTGCGGAAGAATTTACCCGTGTGCAGCAGAAAATCAAAGAGTTAGTCGCCAGCGGCCAGCTCGGTATTTTTGCTAACGGCTATTGGGGCCATCCGGCCATGGCACTGCCGCCAGAGGTCAATTTGATTGCCGTGGCGCATTATCTGCAAGCGCTGGAGTGTCAGCGCGATGCCAATCGCATTGTGGCGGTGCTGGGTGGCAAAACACCGCATATTCAGAACCTGGCGGTGGGCGGGGTGGCCAATCCGATTAATCTGGATATGCCGAGCGTGCTTAACCTAGAGCGCCTGATGCTGGTGAAATCCTTTATTGACCGGCTGGGCAGCTTTATCGAGCAGGTTTATAAAGTGGATACCGCGGTGATTGCCGCCCACTATCCGGGCTGGCTTAATCTGGGTAAAGGGGCGGATTATTATCTCAGCGTGCCGGAGCTACCTATTGATCGCAAAGGGGAAACTTTCTTGTTACCGGGGGGATATCTGGAAAATGGTGCTTTCCGCCCGATTGCCAATCACAACGACCCGTATTTGATAAAAGGCATTGCCGAGAGTGGCAAACATGCTTGGTATCAAGATGACGAGCCGCTGGCACCGTGGGAGGGAAAAACCAATCCGAACTACACCGGCTGGCAGGAGGATGGCAAATATTCGTGGGTAAAAGCGCCGACTTTTTACGGCAAAACCGTCGAAGTGGGGCCGTTGGCATGGCTAATGTGCGGGGTGGCCGCCGGGCACGCGCCGACTAAACAGCATTTCACTGACATTGGTGCGGCTTACCAAAAACTGAGCGGGCAGGCTATCACGGCTGAACAATTGCCCTCAACGCTGGGGCGCATCATTGGCCGGGCGGTGCATTGCTGCGTATTGCATGAAACACTGGCCCAGCAATGGACGGCGCTGGTCACCAACATTGGCACCGGTGATGTGGAAACCTTTATCAAACCTGACATTCCCCTGACGGGCGAAATTCGTGGGGTCGGTTTTGAAGAAGCCCCGCGCGGCATGTTGTCCCATTGGGTGGTTATCAAAGATGGCAAAATCGGCAACTATCAGGCGGTGGTGCCATCAACCTGGAATGCCGGGCCGCGTAATTATAATGATGAACCGGGGCCTTACGAGCAAGCGCTGGTGGGCACTCCGGTGGCTGATCCTGCCAAACCACTGGAAGTGGTGCGGACCATTCACTCATTCGACCCGTGTATGTCTTGTGCGGTACATATTGTTGATACAACGGGCAACGAAGTGACCAAAGTCAAGGTGCTGTGATGGGGATTTTGGTATTAGGTATAGGTAATTTATTACTCAGTGATGAAGCGGTCGGGGTGCGAATTGTCGAAGCGCTGGAACAGCGCTTTCACCTGCCAGCGGGAGTCGAGGTGCTGGATGGTGGCACCGCGGGGCTGGAGCTGATGGAAGCTATGGCCAATCGTGAACATTTGATTGTTGCCGATGCGGTGCTGACTGGGCAGCCACCGGGGACGGTGGCGGTATTACGCGATAAAGAAATCCCCGCAATGTTCAGCCGCAAAGTGTCGCCGCATCAGTTGGGGCTATGTGATGTGTTGATGGCATTGCAACTGACCGGCGAGTTTCCACGTCAGTTAACGCTGGTGGGGGTGGTGCCGGAGTCACTGGCTCCGAATATCGGCCTGACACCAACGGTCACGCGAGCCATTGAACCGGCGTTGGAACAGATTCTGGCGGCATTACGCACCAGCGGGATTACCCTCAAAGCGCGAGAAGAAAGTCATGTCTGATGTTATTGCCGGCCATGCACAAAATCCGGCGCAATTGCTGGAGCAGGTGTTTAGCCAAATAGCGGCCGATGAAATGTGCAAATTGCCATTTTATCGCGACCACATTCCCCTGCGCGCCTGTGGATTTCAGTTATTTGAGCAGCAGTGGATTGGTGCGTTATTGACTCCATGGATGCTGAGTTTGGTGGTATTGCCGGGGCCGCAGCAATCTTGGCAGCGCCGTATGGTGGGAGAGCGCCTGATGCTGGCGCTACCTTGCGGCACTATTGGGTTTACCACCAGCGAAATTGCGGGCTGCGGCCAGTATTTAAGCCGCTCGCTGATGTCGCCACTGGACACCGCGCTCAGTGCTGAACGGGCGGTACAACTGGCGGAGCAAAGTGTGCGCATGGCGCTCTCACTGCCAGTCACCGATGCCGATGCCCCGGCTAATCCACGGCGGCGCGCTTTGTTTAATAAAGTCAGCCAGATAACGAATCAGCATGCATGAAATCAGTTTGTGTCTCAGCACACTGGAGCTGATAGAGAAACAGGCACAATTGCACGGTGCCAAACGAATCACCGCAGTTTGGCTGGAAATTGGCGCGCTCTCCTGTATTGAAGAGAGCGCTTTGCGCTTTAGCTTTGAGGCGGCCAGCCGCCAGACACTGGCCGCAGATTGCCAATTGCATCTGCGCTACTTGCCTGCGGTTGCCTGGTGTTGGGAGTGCAGCACCAGTGTACAGATTGAGCGGCATGATGCCGGGTGCCCGCATTGTGGCAGCCATGCTCTGCAAGTAGAGAGCGGCAGCCATTTGCAGGTAAAACAGATAGAAGTGGAATAATTCTGAAGGAGTGAATTCCTATGTGTACGACTTGTGGTTGCGCCAGCGGCGAGAGAAAGATCGAGGGCGACGACAATCATCACCATGATGACGGCCACCACGATCATCACGACCACCATCATCACGATGACGGCCACCACGATCATCATGAAAGTGCGGCCCAGCCGCCAAAAATTCAGCATAAACATAAAAATAAATATGTCGCTAAAGGCGCGCAGCCGGTCATTGTTCATCACCATTATTATTACCATCAAGGGGATGTTCATCATCACTATCATGGTAAAGCGCCAGAGCCGCTGACTGCCGCCGAACCTGACGACACTGATGCCCCCGCGGTGGAGCCTTTCACGCCGCAGGTTCATGCTGATAAGCTTGGGCTGCATTATGGGCAGGGCGAAGCCGGTAGCCATGCGCCGGGGATGGGGCAGCGCCGCTTGCTGCAAATCGAGCAAGATGTACTGAGCAAAAATAACCATTTAGCCAGCCATAACCGCGAGCATTTTGTCGAGCAACATATTTTGGCGCTGAATTTAGTTTCCAGCCCCGGTTCCGGCAAAACCACCTTGTTGACCACCACTTTACAATTGTTGGCCGGGCAAGTGCCTTGCGCGGTGATTGAGGGTGACCAGCAAACCACTCATGATGCCGAGCGCATTCGTGCCACCGGTGTACCCGCGATTCAGGTGAATACCGGCAAAGGTTGCCATCTTGATGCGCAGATGGTGCATGATGCTGCCCACCGCTTGGGGCTTGCCAATGATAGCCTGCTGTTTATTGAAAATGTCGGCAACTTGGTGTGCCCGGCCAGCTTTGATCTGGGGGAGCGCCATAAGGTCGCGGTGCTTTCAGTGACCGAGGGTGAAGATAAACCACTGAAATACCCTCATATGTTTGCCGCTTCCACTCTAATGATTATCAATAAAATCGACCTGTTGCCGTATCTGGATTTTGATATTGAGCAATGCATTGCCTATGCCTGTCAGGTGAACCCGGATATTCAGGTGATTGCTTTGTCGGCCAGCAGTGGCGAGGGGATGGAGTTGTGGCTGGAGTGGCTGGAGGCGCAGCGATGTGCATAGGCGTACCCGGCAAAATTGTGGCGGTGGGTGACGATATCCACCAACTGGCATGGGTGGAAGTGAGTGGCGTAAAACGCGAAATCAATATCGCGTTGGTGTGCGACGAATCACCGACTGACCTACTGGGCCAGTGGGTCTTGGTACATGTCGGGTTTGCCATGAGCTTACTTGATGAAGAAGAAGCCCAGCAAACTTTGGCGGCGTTAGCACATATGCAAGCTGTTGGGCTGGATTTAGATGAGGTCGCCAGCGAGGCCAATGATGCGCTACGTTGATGAGTTTCGAGATCCGGCATTAGTGACGGCGTTGTTGAGCCGTATCGAAAACTTACTGCCGCAGTTGGCGGACCAACAGCGCTGGCCGTTGCAGATCATGGAAGTGTGCGGCGGTCATACCCATGCAATCTTTAAATTTGGTCTTGACCAACTGCTGCCCGGCGGGCTGGAGTTTGTGCATGGGCCGGGTTGCCCGGTGTGTGTGTTGCCGATGGGGCGGATTGACAGTTGTCTGGAGATTGCCGCCCATCCGGAGGTGATTTTCTGCACTTATGGCGATGCTATGCGAGTACCGGGCCGCCAGGGTTCAATGCTGGATGCCAAACGGCACGGAGCGGATATTCGCGTGGTTTACTCGCCACTGGATGCCCTGATGCTGGCGCAGAATAACCCCTCGCGCGAAGTGGTATTTTTCGGCCTGGGTTTTGAAACCACCATGCCCGCCACTGCCCTCACATTGCAGCAAGCCAAACGGCTTGAGTTGACGAATTTCACTGTGTTCTGCCAGCACATCACCATCATCCCGACCCTGCGCAGCTTACTGCAACAACCTGATGTGCGAATCGACGGTTTCCTTGCGCCCGGCCATGTCAGCATGGTGATCGGCACCACCCCCTACGACTTTATTTGCAGCCAATTCAATAAACCGCTGGTGGTCACCGGCTTTGAACCGCTGGATATTTTGCAGGGGTTGGTCATGCTGCTAGAGCAGATGGTCAGCGGGCGGTGTTGTGTACAAAATCAATATCGCCGTATTGTGCCAGACAGCGGCAATCTACTGGCACAACAAGCGCTGGCCGAAGTGTTTATGGCAAAAAACCGCAGCGAATGGCGCGGATTAGGCGAAATCGCCGAGTCCGGTGTGCAACTCAGTGTGGCATATCAGGATTTTGATGCTGAGCGGCGTTTCAATCCACAGCAACACCGAGTGGCGGATGACCCGCGATCCCGCTGTGGCGATGTGCTGACTGGGCGTTGTAAGCCAGATCAATGCCCCTTGTTCGGTGGCGAGTGCTCGCCAGATAATGCATTTGGGGCGCTGATGGTTTCCTCTGAAGGGGCTTGTGCCGCTTATTACCAATACCGCTAGCTATCTAAGTCAATAATTAGGCCATAACTCAATGAATAAAAAAGAAATTACCCTAGCCCACGGCAGTGGTGGACGGGCCATGCAGAGTTTGATCGAATCCCTATTTTTGGCGGCATTTTCTAACCCAGCACTGAATGAGCGCGAAGATCAGGCGCGTATTGCGCTGGCGGATCTTACTGCACTCGGCGATCGGCTGGCAGTATCGACGGACAGCTATGTCATCGATCCTATTTTTTTCCCCGGTGGCGATATTGGCAAGTTGGCGGTGTGCGGCACGGCGAATGATGTGGCGGTCAGTGGCGCAACACCGCGTTATTTGTCGTGCGGTTTTATTCTGGAGGAGGGGCTGCCACTGGCTGATTTAGAGCGCATTGTGCAATCAATGGCGGCCACTGCCCAGCAGGCGGGGATTGAGATAGTCACGGGAGATACCAAAGTGGTGCAGCGCGGTGCGGCTGATAAAATTTTCATTAATACCACGGGTATCGGGGTGATCCCCTCGGCTATCCAGTGGGGCACCGCGCTGCTCCGTGCGGGCGATCGGATAATTGTCAGTGGCACGGTGGGCGATCACGGCGCGACTATTTTGAATCTACGGGAAGATTTAGGGCTGGAGGCGGCATTAGTCAGTGATTGCGCCCTACTGGCACCGCTCATTGCGCCGTTGCGCCACATTGCCGGTGTGCGGGCGTTGCGCGATGCTACGCGGGGTGGGGTTACCGCCATTTTGCATGAGTTTGCTGCCGCCAGTGGCTGTGGCATGGAAATCAATGAAGTGGATTTGCCACTGAAACCGGCGGTGCGCGGTATTTGCGAATTACTGGGGCTGGATGCACTCAATTTTGCCAATGAAGGTAAGTTGGTGCTGGTCGTCTCGCCTGAAGCACAAGATGCGGTCTTGGCGGAGTTACATCGCCATCCACTCGGCCGGGATGCTGCCGTTATCGGGCAGGTCACGGAGAGTCAACACGTGCGTCTATGTGGTGCATTTGGTGTCTCGCGCCGGCTGGATTTGCCGCTAGACGAACCGCTGCCTAGAATTTGTTAGTTTGGAGTTTCTGTGGATAAAAACGGCCTCTGCCTGCGGATCAAAGGCAAGGTGCAAGGGGTGGGATTTCGCCCCTATATCTGGCAACTTGCGCATCGTTTCGGGCTACACGGTGATGTCAGCAACGACAGCGCCGGAGTGACGGTTCATTTGTGGCAATCACCCGCAGTGAGCGATTTTTTGCAGGCATTGCCGCAAGATTGCCCACCATTGGCGCGCATTGATAGCCTCATCAGCGCACCCTATCACTGGGAACAACCCCCGCAGGATTTCGTGATTCATCACAGCGGGGCTGGGCAGATGGATACTCAAATTGTGCCAGATGCCGCAACTTGTGATGTGTGTTTGAGTGAAATGAATGACCCGGCCAATCGCCGCTACCACTACCCGTTTATCAACTGCACCCATTGTGGCCCGCGTTTTACTATTATCCACCGCATGCCTTACGACCGGCCCTATACCGCCATGGGCAAGTTCCCATTGTGTGCGGCGTGTCAGGCCGAATATGACCACCCCGCAGACCGCCGTTTCCATGCTCAGCCCAATGCTTGTGCGGATTGTGGCCCGCGACTGTGGCTAACCGGAGCGGACGGGCAGGCCGTGGCCCATGGCTTCTCTGCGCTGGAGCAAGCCGCTGTTGCGCTGTTGGCGGGTGACATTGTGGCCGTCAAAGGATTGGGCGGTTTTCATCTGGCCGCCGATGCGACCAATTCCGCGGCGGTGGCCCGTTTACGCGCACGTAAACAGCGGCCCACCAAGCCGCTGGCGGTGATGTTACCCAATACGAACTGGCTGAAAAATTGTGTGCAAGATGCTGATAATAAATCTTTATTGCGCTTATTACGCAGCCCGGCGGCCCCCATTGTTTTAGCCGCTAAGCAACCAAACAGCCCACTCAGCGCCGCCATTGCCCCAACGTTAGCGGAAATCGGCATCATGCTGCCCGCCAATCCGCTACAACATTTGCTGCTGCAACAGGTCGCGCGCCCATTGGTGATGACCTCCGGCAATGGCAGCGGCAAGCCACCGGCCCTGAGTAATGAACAGGCCTTAAGCGCGCTGAATGAGATTGCCGACCACTGGCTATTGCACGACCGGGACATTGTGCAGCGGGCCGATGACTCGCTGGTGCGTTTTACCCCATATGGGGCGGAAATGTTGCGCCGCGCCCGGGGCTATGTGCCGGATGCTTTCGAGCTGCCGCCGGGATTTAGTCAGCAACCGGCCATGTTGGCCCTCGGGGCTGATATGAAAAACACTTTCTGCTTACTGCGTGACAGCAATGCGGTGCTGAGTCAGCACTTGGGGGATCTGACCGATGGTGATATTGCGCGGCAACAGCAGCAATTATTAGCGCTATTTTGCGATATTTATCATTTCACCCCACAGGCGATGGTGGTGGATGCACACCCCGGTTATGTCAGTCACCGGCTCGGTAAAGAGTGGGCTGCACAGCAGAATATTCCTTGTATCGAAGTACTGCATCATCATGCGCATTTGGCCGCTTGTTTGGCGGAACATGGCTGGCCGCGCCAGGGTGGGGCGGTAATCGGTTTGGCGCTGGATGGGCTGGGGTATGGTGCTGATGGTCATTTATGGGGCGGCGAATGTTTGCGGGTAGATTATGAGAATTGTGAATATGTGGGCGGTTTGCCTGCGGTGGCCTTACCCGGCGGGGATCTGGCTTCTCGCCAGCCATGGCGCAATTTATTGGCGCAATTGCAGCGCTTTGTGCCGAATTGGCAACATTTTCCGCAAGCCGCGGCAATCCCTTTGCCGCAAGCTGAAGTGCTGGTGCGGGCCATTGCGCGTGGCATTAATGCACCGCCGGCTTCATCTGCGGGACGATTATTTGATGCGGTGGCGGCGGCGCTGAATATTGTGCCACAGGCTATCAGTTGGGAAGGCGAGGCCGCTTGTTTGTTGGAGGCGCTGGCATGGCAAAGTCCTCGCACAGTTCCGCCCGTCACTTTGCCACTGCGCGCTCACCAATTGGACTTAGCCACTTTCTGGCAGCAATGGCTGGCTTTTGATGCCTCACCGGCTGAGCGGGCTTATGCTTTCCACTTCGCACTGGCACAGGGCTTCGCCACATTGGCTCGCCAAGCGGCACAGCGTTATAATATTGATACCATTGCATTTTCTGGCGGTGTGTTACATAACCGCTTACTGCGCGAATTACTCAGCGAGCAACTGCATGACTTCAAATTATTGATGCCGCAGCGCTTGCCGGCCGGCGATGGTGGCTTAGCGCTGGGGCAGGCGCTGATCGCCGCTGCGCGCAGCTAATAATATGCTAATGCCAGCCACTAAAACTTTGCAGAATAGAATAATTCTGGGTGATGAGTATGGCTGGTTGTGTTAAAAATGAAGTTCATTGACTCGGGGTGCCACCTCGTAACAGGGGGGCTGAGATAATACCCGTATGACCTGATCTGGATTATGCCAGCGGAGGGAAGTCGAGGTATCTTAAACACCGATACCCCCTCTTGTTCGCTGGTGGGGGCATTATGAAGACTATTCACACTGACACATCAGTCACACCGGTTCTATTCCCTGACACACTGGCCGCCGCCAGTCTGCAACAATTTCGAGCCACTCCCCCATTAGTGCATTGCTTGACGAATGAAGTGGTGCAGTCATTTACTGCCAATGTGCTACTGGCGTTGGGGGCTTTTCCGGCGATGGTGGTTGAACCTGAAGAGGCGGCGCAATTTAGTGCCATGGCCAACAGTTTACTTATCAATATTGGTACGTTGCATCGGGCGCGAGCGGAATCCATGTTGGCGGCAATCAGCGCCGCCAATCAGGTGGGGACTCCTTGGGTGCTGGACCCGGTTGCTGTCGGTGGGCTGGCATATCGCACTGATTTTGCTAAAGAATTACTTCTGCTCAAGCCTGTAGCAATACGCGGTAATGCGTCGGAAATCATGGCATTGAGTGGCATCGCAACGATGGGGCGCGGGGTTGATAGCGTGGATACTTCACTGGCGGCTTTGCCTGCTGCTCGTCAATTGGCAACACAGGCCCGGACGGTCGTTGCAATAACCGGTGAAGTTGATTACATCACTGATGGTCAGCGTGTTTTTGCGGTGACTGGCGGTGATAAGCTAATGACTCGGGTGGTCGGTACCGGGTGTGCGCTCTCTGCGGTGGTGGCGGCGTTCAGTGCGCTGCAAGGTGATCGTCTACACCATGTTGCCACCGCTTGCCGGATTATGTCGCAAGTGGGCGGGCAGGTATCTCAACGCGTTGCCGGGCCGGGGAGCTTTATTCCTGCATTCCTTGATGGCTTGTATCAATTGGACACCTTGGCGTATTAATTCTGCTTGATTTTATCTCCTTCTCACCACAGTTTTATTCTCAGATTAAATCTAATATAAGCCTCTGCGGAGGCTTTTAATTTATATTCAGCAAATGTTTTTCCATGGTTTAAAATTTAAATGGAGAACATTCTCATCTTTTTGTCTTCTTGGTCTTTTTCTACATACCTGTTTTGAGTCC
This sequence comes from Yersinia hibernica, assembly GCF_004124235.1. NCBI lineage: Bacteria > Pseudomonadati > Pseudomonadota > Gammaproteobacteria > Enterobacterales > Yersiniaceae > Yersinia > Yersinia hibernica. The sequence continues at coordinate 4,020,776 of NZ_CP032487.1, read as the reverse complement.
CCTAATAAACATATAGGAAAATATAATGGCCATTCTGAATAGTTATAAGATAGCGGCGCTATTTGCCGTCGGGATATTAGTGGCAGGATGCGCCTCAAAAGTGACGACCAGTGCGCAATACTCTGGTTTCCTCAGTGATTACAGCAAATTACAAGAGACAGAATCCGCAAGTGGTCAGAAAATATTGCGATGGGTTTCGCCTAATTTTAATGCCAAACAATATACTGGTGTTTATTATACTCCGCTAGTTTATTACCCGAGATCAACACCTACTCAGCGAGTCAGTCAGAAAACGTTAGATCAAGTATTGGCTTACGCGAATAAAAGACTTAAAGAGGCGGTTAGCCGGCAATTACCGCTAGTCAACTCGCCAAAAAAACGTAATACCTTGATTGTGCGGGGGGCGATTACCGCGGTTTCTGCTGAAGATAAAGATATTGAAGTCTATGAAATGATACCAATAGCGGCGGTGATTGCCGGAACCATGGCGGCGACAGGTAATCGTGGCCAACGCACGGCGCTCTATCTAGAGATACAGGTTATCGACTCCAATACCGGTAAACCAGTCATTGTTGTGGTGCGCAAGGCTTATGGTAAGGACGTGAGTAATAGCGGGTCACCGATTACAGCGGACGAAGTGGAAAGTACGATGGATACCTTGGTCTACGACATCATTAATTTCAAGGCAAAAAGCCAAGCTACCCCGTAACCTGTGGTGGCCACTCAGCCTCTTTGAACCCGTGGTATTGAGGTTGAGTGGCCCCTATTGACATTTAATCCGACCTAGTCTGTTTGGTGGGTGAGGTTTAATAACTCATTTAATTTCATTGGCTTACCTAATAAGTAGCCCTGAACCTCATCACACATTAGCTGTTGGAGATGCTTGAGTTGTTCCGTCGTTTCGACACCCTCGGCGGTTACTGTCATAGACAGAGCATGTCCAAGATTAATAATGCCTTCAACAATAGATTCCCCTTCATGGGACTGTGTGAGCTCATCGATAAAGCTCTTATCAATCTTCAGCCCATCGAATGGGAAACGGCGCAGATAATTGAGTGATGAATATCCGGTACCAAAATCATCCATTGATAAACGCACTCCCAGGGCTTTCAATGCTGTCATGGTTTTAAATGCCCCATCCGCATCTTCAATCATTATCCGCTCGGTGATTTCCAGTTCCAGCCGATGACTTGGTAGCCCGGTCAGCAGCAAAATTTGCCGTACACGCTCAATCAGGCGTTGGTTCCGGAATTCAATAGCAGAAATATTGACTGAAATAATCAGTGATTCAGGCCATGTTGCGGCATCCTGACAGGCTTGTAGCATCGTCCAGTCACTAATGGCAGTAATCAGCCCTGTTTCTTCCGCCAGAGCAATAAATTGATCCGGCATCAGCAACCCTAATACCGGATGATTCCAGCGCACTAGAGCTTCGGCACCGGTAAGTTTCGTTCCTTCAATGCGATAGCGCGGTTGGTAGTACAGGCTAAATTCATTATGTTTAATCGCATGGCGTAAAAAACGGTCGTGACGCAAACTTAGTGTTGGTGTACTCTTTACCCTTTGGATGATTGATGGCAAAGATTGATGTGGTTTGTCCTCGCTGTTCTGAAACTCATGGGGTTATCCGAAACGGCCACTCCGGCTCAGGGGCGCAGCTCTATCGCTGTAACCAATGCCTGAAGACCTTCCAGCTCAGCTATCGCTACAACGGAGCTAAACCCGAAACCCATCAGGCCATCGTTGATATGGCGATGAACGGCTCCGGATGCCGCGATACAGCACGGGTTCTACGGATAAGCCTCAATACCGTTCTGCGTCATCTAAAAAACTTACGCCGCACCAGGTAGCGCAAAACGTAGAGCCTAGCGCAGAGGTGGTTATCTGCTGTGAAGCCGATGAGCAGTGGTCATATGTCCGCTGTAAAGGCAATCAACGCTGGCTGTTTTATGCCTATGACCGCATCCGAAAGCGCGTTATCGCCCATGTATTTGGCCCGCGAAATGCTTTGACATTAAAGCGTCTTCTGGTTTTGCTGAGCCAGTTTAGCATTGCCTTCTACATGACCGATGCCTGGCCGGTATACCGCACTTTATTGTCCTCAACCAGTCATGTTATCAGCAAGAAATACACCCAGAGGATAGAGCGACATAATCTGAACTTGCGAACCCATCTCAAACGGTTAGCCCGCAAGACTATCTGCTTCTCAAAATCAGAAGAAATGCACGATAAGATCATCGGATGGTATCTGACAATTAACCATTACCACTAAATCTGCGGCACGACCTAAAAAACGCTCTAATTCACTGCGCTGCATTAAGCGGTCATTCATTTCGCTGGAATAGAAACTCCAACGGCTGCTGCCGCTATTTTTGGCCTCATACATAGCAATATCAGCAAAGCGTAATAACTCCTCAGCTTGCATTGAGTCCTGTGGTGCCAGTGCAATACCAATGCTGGCACTGATGAAAATATCTTTTTCATTAATGACATACGGACTTTCAATTCGCGTAATAACACGTGTGCAGAGCTGTTCAATTTCTTTGGTTGAAGAAAGCCCTGTAATAATCAAAATGAATTCATCCCCGCCTTGGCGCGCGACTAAATCTTGGTCACGCAAACAGCTTCTCAGGCGCTCGGAGACCTGATGTAGCACCTGATCACCCGCAATATGGCCAAAAGTGTCATTAACCGGCTTAAATTTATCCAAATCAACATTGAGGATGACCAACGGATGTGGTGATGCCGTTAAGTTGTGCAGTTTATTTTCCAGAAACTCTTTCATGCGCAGGCGGTTGGGTAAACCCGTTAGCGTATCATGCAGCGAAAGATGCTGGATCCGCTCCTGGGCTTCTATCTCTCGGGTGATATCAGAGGCGGTGCCGCGAAAACCGATATTATCGCCATTTTTGATAATGGGTTTGGCATAAATTCGGCAAATACGTTTATCGCCTTTGGCCGAGACATATGTGCATTGCAGTTCATTGCGGGAATCCGTCAAATGCGTATATTGCAGCCAGGATCGCAGTGGGATAACGTCGCAATGTAATAATGAGTCAAGATTGCGGCCTAGCCAGCGCTCGACACTGAGCCCGGTAATGGTCAAAAATCGCTGGGACAAATAGGTGATGCGCAGGTCGGCATCAGTTTCCCATAGCCAATCGGTGGCAGCTTCAGCCACGTGGCGAAACCGCTCTTCGCTCGCAATCAAAGCGGCTTTGTTATCATCGGCAGCACGGGCCTCAGACAAGGCTCGCCGTAGCACCAACCAGCCACTCAGCCCAAGAATCAGGGCAACCAGCGCCAATAATGGGAGCAAAATGTTGAGCAACTGTGCGCCCGGCATGCTCTGGTTCCAGTGCAGTATTACGTCATGGTTATCATTTGACGATAATTGTACTGACGGGGTGGCAACGGCATCTTTCGCATCCCGCGCAATGCGAAGTTGTTGAATACCATAGTTTTCCCCCAAGGTATTTAACTCAGCTTGGGTTAATATATTGATAAAAACCAGAACTGATGGCGGGCCAGCAACAGGTTTAACTTGAGGGTCATTACCGGTGGTTAAGGCGGCCGCAGCAACGATGGTCGGCAGCCCAGCAACATTGATGATTTCCGTGGCGGCATACTGATTTTCTGCCTGATGACGCACGGAATCAATAAACGGCGTAATATCTTCGCCGAGCCACTCATCCAGATGGGCACTTACCAACTGCCCATTGATGACGGAATAGCGAGTTTTCCCTTGCCCATCAATAACAAAAACACCTTCATAACCAAAGTTTGTGTAAAGTGATGGCCCCAGATTTTGGCTGACAAAAGCCCAGTCAGTGTCTACGGTGACATGCAGGTGTTCATAAGCATCCCCCCAAAAAGCATTATCTTTTATTCTGGTTTTTATGGATTTTTGGTGCATTTCCCATGCTTTTTCCACCAGAAAGCGGCTTTGAGATACCGCTTGCTCATTTAATTGTGACGCGATGTAGATAATGCCGGCAGCAGCAATAATAATCGTTGCCCCCACGAGCAAAGCCATGGTGCGCAAGGCTCGTTTGGCAAAAAAAACGTTTTCTCCTCTTGCCCGTGACTCAGGTGGGATGGAGTCTGTCATAGTGAATTCCCTTATACCCGTCATTTTTCAAATTGCAGGTGTGTTGGCTGCACTCATTATTCGGCCCGTCCGTGGCCTCACCCCTGCTTACCGCTTTTCTGTACCTAAAAGCCTACTGGGCATGCTTAGACAAGATCTGTTTAATCAGCAGAAAGTGAAGACTCTAAAGTAATATAAACTAACATAACTTCGCTGAGTTATTATTTGAGCTTAGGATAACATGGTGTTGCTCTGCTATTTTTTCAGCAAAAATGAATAAGAATAAAGCGGATTTTGCGGTTTACCTTCCAAAGGCAATGTATCACGAATCTATTGGTGCAGTGCCAGGATGGTGTTAACTCAAGAAGTGAGGTCAGTGAGGAGATAATGATAGCAGGTTATTGCCCGCCCTGTTCTGGCTGAACAAGGCGGGTTGAGAGTTAAATAACCAAAGGCATCCAAATTAATCCGGTTAATAAAAGCAGCACCAGAAACAACACGCCAAATATCGCACCTAAGCGCCAATAATCAGCGGTTGGTAAATAACCACTACCATAATAAATGGGGCTCGGGCCAGTCGCGTAAGGTGTTGTGATGCTACTTAAGCCTATGGCCGCGCCGATCATCAAGCTGAATGTCATCAAAGGTATTTCCGGAATCATTAATACAGCGGCCAGCATCATCGGAGCTAATGCTGAGGTATAAGCTGTTGCGCTGGCAAAGAAATAACGCAAGCCGTAGAAGATAGTGACCAGTAAAATCATAATGGCTGTTGATGAGAAACCGGACAAACTACCGGCAATGTGATGACCGAACCAAGAGATAAAACCGGTTTGATTAAGCCCTGTGGCTAAGGCAATCAGCGATGCTAGCCAGAAGAAGACACTCCAAGCTGATTTGTTGCTGATGATATCATCCCAAGTAATAACTTTGGTTAGCAGCATAAGAGCCACGACTGAATAGCCCACCATCGCGGCATCAATAAAGTCGGAGCCGAAAATCCATAACACCAGTGCGGCAATCATAAGCACTAACATTATTTTCTCGCGCCGACACAGCGGCCCCATTATCTCCAGCTCTTTTTTGGCCCATTCAGGTACTTGATTTCCCTGCTTAATTTCAGGTGGGTAAAGTACGTAGGCTAACCATGGCACCAGAATTATCAATAATATGCTCAGCGGCAGCATGCCAATAAACCAAGTGCCCCAAGACAGCGTGATATCAGATGAGGACTTGAGTAAACCGACTAACAACAAGTTGGGGGCCATTGCGGTCAAAAATATTGCGCTGGTGACACAGTCGGCACTGATACCCATCCACATGATGTATGAACCAATTTTTCGTATTCCAGGAGTATTGGGCTGCGAATCATAAAGTGGCGGTAGGTTGCGGATAATAGGATAGATGATTCCAGCCCCTCGTGCCGAGTTGGACGGGGTGACCGGTGCTAAAAGTAATTCTGAAAACATGATGGCGTAACCCAGAAACAGGGTTTTATGGCCCATTTTTTTAACTAATAACAATGCGATACGTCGGCCCAAACCTGTTTTCTCATAACCGGTTCCAAACATAAATGCAGCGAATATCAGCCAGATAACTGAGTTTGAAAAACCAGATACCACCCACGATAATGCTTTGGCGGTATATTTGAAGCCCGGTTCAGCTAATTGTTCTGGGCTATAAAGCAACCAAGGGGAGAGCACGCCAATAATAGCCAGGCCTGTCATGGCCACAACAGCACCGGGCACCGGCTCTAAAATAAGGCCAACAATAACACCAAAGAAAATCGCAAAATATAGCCATGCATGCTCAGGTAGCCCGCTGGGTGAAGGAAATAAAACGATAATAATAGCCACCAATATTGGTGCTAATAATCGCCATGACAAATTTAACTTTGCCATCGTCATATCCTTTTATAAATAAAGGAGGGCAAGCCCTCCTGATTATCATTATTATTTAATATAATGAACATGTTCACAGATCTCATCGACGATGGCATCGCGCTTTTCTGCAAACAATTTTTTGTTGGTTTCGATAAGATTATTACCGTGAGTATCAATAGACACGATAAGTGGCCCAAAGTCTTTTACCCGACAAACCCAAAGTGATTCTGGCATACCCAGTTCTGTCCAATGGACTTCCTCTATTTCTTCGACTTGAGTGGCGGCTAATACCGCGCAACCTGCGGGGAAAATAGCATGTAAAGCTTTGTGTGTTTTGCAGCCCTCTTCGGTATTTGGCCCCATGCCACCTTTACCGACAATTAATTTAACCCCAGTCTGTTCAATAAATTCTTTTTCGAAACTTTCCATTCGCATACTGGTGGTTGGCCCAATTGAAATCATTTCCCATTTATCGCCGTTCTTTTTGACAATAGGTCCGGCGTGGAAAATAGCTTTCCCTCTTAAATCAAAGGGAATTTCACGTTTTAATTCGATTAGGCGGCGGTGACACACGTCACGACATGTCACTAAAGTCCCATTGAGATAAATAACATCGCCGGCTTTAATATCGACTAAATCTTCATCTTTAATTGGGGTCGTTAATATTTTTTTCATAATAGGTCACCTCGAGTATGGGAGATACTCTCGAATGTTAAATCCTGATGAACTAACAATGTTCCGCGCCGGTGTGCCCAACAACCGGTAGAAACAGCAACACCAATTGTGGATGGGTGGCGTGCCGCGGATTCAATATGAACCCCCATAACGGATGCTTTTCCGGTTAAACCTTGCGGACCAATACCTAATTTATTTAAGCCCTCTTCCAGGCGGCGTTCTAAATCGGCAGCAATAGGATTAGAGTGATGGCTGCCTATTGGCCGCAATACAGCTTTGCGAGATAATACCGCGGCAGTTTCTACTGAGGTGGCGATACCAACGCCGACCAAGACGGGTGGGCAGGCATTCACGGCTAATGTTGAGATGTTTTCAAAAACAAACTTCACCACTCCTTCATAGCCCTCAGACGGCATCAGAACTTTAGAACGGCCGGGCAATGTACAGCCACCGCCAGCCATATAAACTTCAATTTCTGCACTGGTATTATCCGGCACAATATCCCATGTGACCCAAGGTACGCCGCTTCCGGTATTATTACCGGTATTAACCTCATCAAATATTTCAACAGCATTATGTCGCAATGGGGCCTTTATTGTGGCTTGCTGTACTGCTGATTTTAGAATGTTTTGTAATTCACCCAATAAAGGGAATTTGGCCCCCACTTTGACATAAAACATTATCTCACCAGTATCCTGGCAGGCAGGGCGGTTTAATTTTATGGCCTTTTCCATATTATCAAACATGGTGTGATAAATTATTTTTGCCATACCTTCATTTTCTAATTCACGAAGTTGTTTTAATTTATCGACGACATCGTCGGGCATACGAGTGGATATCATTGCGGTAAAGTCAGCAATAATATCAGTGAGTTTGGTGACAGCATCGCTTTGCTCAATTATGCTCATGAAATATTCTCCAGCATAAATAATGGTTTTTCGCCATTAAATGATGACTAAATAAAGGCTTGCTCTATTTATTTTTTATCGTGCTACCGGCAGTCAAAACAAAATAACACAGAAAGTAGGGGTTATTTAAGTTTTTAGCTGTGATTATTCAATTAACAAAACGTGAATTATCTTTTTTCTTTATAAATCTTGAGTTAGCAAAAAATAGGTTATTTAGATAGAAATAAATAAATTACATAATTGAGGCGTTAAGTAACAAATAACCAACACAAAAATAACTAAAAATATCAATCAGGACAGTGTTAGTTATACACATCAAAATTTTATGGTTATTAATTGGTCGAGCTATATCACAACGCGCTAGAGTATCAATATGAATATTTCAATGCAGGTATAGCGTAATGAGTCTCGATCACTATCCCTTACCTAAAGACCTCCAGGTATTAATTGCAGTGGTTAATAGCGGTAGCTTTTTGGTTGCGGCGGAAAATTTGGGGCAAACGCCTGCTTTTGTGACCAAACGCATCCAACAACTTGAGTTGCAACTCGGCGTTAAGTTATTGCATCGCTCTTCGCGAGGAGTGGTGCTTACGGAAACCGGTGTTCTGACTTACCAATCCGCTCTTGATATTCTGGAACGTTTAACTGTGTTAAAAAACCAAGTGGCTCAAATCAAAGAGCAGCCATCTGGAAAAGTGCGGATCGGTTGCAGTTTTGGTTTCGGTCGTAACTATATTGCACCCGCTATTATCGAGTTAATGGCGCGTTATCCTGACCTACAAATTCATTTTGAATTATTTGATAAGCAGATCGATTTGATTAAAGACCGCATTGACCTTGATATCCGAGTCAATGATGCTATTTCAGAAAGTTATATCAGCCGCATGCTGACAAAAAACCAACGTATTATTTGTGCTTCTCCAGAATATTTAAAACGTCAGGGTACACCGACGACGTTGCAAGAATTACAACAACATGACTGTTTGTTTACCCAAGAGCGGGATCAATCGGTTGGGGTATGGGAACTGGAAGGTAAAGAGGGCAAGAAATCGGTAAAAATATCGGGTCACCTTTCATCTAACAGCGGCGAGATAGTTTTGCAGTGGGCGCTTAACGGGCGCGGTATTATGCTGCGTTCACTGTGGGATGTTGCTCCGTTATTACAAAATGGCTCTTTAGTCCGCGTGATGCCTGAGTATGCACAAAGTGCCAATATTTGGGCGGTTTACCATACGCCACTTTATTTCTCCGCCAAATTGAGAGTGTGCGTGGAATTTTTTTCCCATTACTTCCAGCGGGTATCATTCTAAATCCGTGGGCAATTGATTGCTGTTTAGGTTTCAGTGTGCGATATGAAATTTTGTCGCAAGACGTTAAAGTGACTTCAGATTATTATTAATCCCACTAAGCTTGGTTTATGCCCTATCCACATTAATTGCCCCGCCGAGAGTAAGGAATAAATGACCATGTTGACATTGAATTTGGTTCGCAACCCGCGAGCATTTAACATGCAGCACGCCCTATGTGCTCGGCTATATCATCAACTCGCATATATCGTGGTGTTAATGCTGGGGATTAGCTCATATAGCGCCATGGCTGCGGCACCTTTGCCTGCAGTGACTGTCGCGGTTGTGACCTCTGTGACGCCAGATAGTGCATTGCAGTTTCTCGGGCGGGTAGAAGCTATTCAGGCGGTGGATGTCACCACCCGAACTGAGGGGTTTATTGCGGCCAGATTATTTACTGAAGGGCAGATGGTCAAACAGGGGGATTTATTGTATGAAATTGATCCCGCTTTGCATCAGGCTTCCGTCACTCAGGCGCAAGCACAATTAGACAGCGCAACCGCCAGCGCCAACCATGCGCAGGTGACGCTCACCCGTTTGCAGCGTTTGGGCAATAACCGCTCAGTTAGTCAGGCTGAAGTTGATGAAGCCCAGGCGCAGCGGGATATCAGCCGGGCGGCAGTAGCCCAGGCGCAAGCAAATCTGCAAATTCAGCAGCTGCAACTCAGTTTCACCCGCATCTATGCCCCGATTACAGGCCAAATTGGTCACAGCCGCTTTAATGTCGGCAGTTTGATTAACCCGGCCAGTGGCACATTGGTGAGTATTGTGCAGCTCAGTCCTATCCGGGTGGCAATTGCTGTTAATGAAAGAGATTACATCACGGCCACCTATCAGTTGTCAGCGGCAGGCGCTGCTTTAAGCAATGAAAACAGTGCCTTGGCGTTTGAGCATTTCACTCCGCGTATTCAGTTGGCAAATGGTAAACAGTATCCAGAAAGTGGTGTTTTTGAATCTGTTGATAATCAAATTGATAAACAGACCGGTACTGTGACTATCCGCACCCGTTTTGATAACCCGCGACATCTATTATTACCCGGTGGCGTCGTCAATGTGTCACTGGCCGCAGAAACAGTAACAGCCGTCGCCGCTATCCCGATTGCCGCATTGCAGCAGAATAAGCAGGGCCATTTTGTTTTGGTGGTCACAGATAAGGATCAGGTGGAAGTGCGCCCCGTGACTCTTGGCGAGCAGTTCGAACAACAATATGAAGTGAAAGATGGGCTAAAAATGGGCGAGCGCGTCATTGTGTCGGGGCTGCAACATGTTCGGCCTGGTATGACGGTGAGCGCCAGTGTTGCTACGCCGCTAACTGCGAACTAAGGGGAGGGCCAGATGCTGCATTTCTTTATCCGTCGTCCCAAGTTCGCCATTGTTATTGCACTGGTGATAACCATTGTTGGCTGGGTGTCATTGCATGTGATCCCGGTGGAGCAATACCCTGATATCACGCCGCCAGTGGTGTCAGTCAGTGCGGTTTATCCGGGGGCCAGCGCCCGCGATGTGGCGCAAGCTATTGCATCACCGCTGGAAGCACAGGTCAATGGTGTCAGCAATATGCTCTATATGGAGTCCACCAGTGGCAATAACGGCAGCTATCAACTGAGTATCACTTTCGCCAGCGGCACGGATCCGGATATGGCGGCAGTTGAGGTGCAAAACCGCATTTCTCAGGTAAGTGCTCAACTCCCAGCGGAAGTGAATGAGAATGGTATTTCAGTGCGGAAGCGGGCCTCTAACCTGTTATTGGGGGTCAGTGTCTTTTCACCGAAGCAGACCCACGATGCCCTATTTGTCAGTAACTACACCAGCATACAGTTGCGTGATGCTATTGCGCGAATCAATGGTGTCGGTGATGTACAGGTCTTTGGGGCCCGCGATTACAGTATGCGCGTTTGGTTGAATCCACAACTTATGGAGTCGCTAAATGTTAGCGTGCAAGACATTATCGCAGCATTACAACAACAGAACGTACAGGCTGCAGCTGGGCAGATTGGTTCATCGCCATCGATGCCCAACCAACAACAAACCCTGACCATCAGCGGCCAGGGGCGGCTGAGCGACCCACAAGAATTTGCTAATGTTATTATTCGCAGCAATCCACAAGGCGGTATGATTCGGCTGGGTGATGTTGCCCGAGTGGCATTAGGGGCGCAGAATTATCAAGTCAGTGCCGCGCAAAACCAGACTGAATCGGCATTTTTAGTGGTTTACCCGGTACCCGGCGCGAATGCATTAAATGTGGCAAATGGTGTGCGCGATGAAATGGCCCGTCTAGCGGCCTCTTTCCCGCCGGATTTGACCTATGAAATCAACTATGACTCGACTTTACCTGTCACCGCCACCTTGCATGAAATTGCGCTTTCACTGACCTTGACCCTGATTGTGGTGCTGGCGGTGGTGTATCTGTTTTTACAAAGTATGCGGGCGACTTTTATTGTCGCGCTCACCATCCCGGTTTCACTGCTGGGCACTTTTGCTGTGCTGTATGTCTTTGGTTACTCAGCCAATACCCTCAGTTTGTTTGCTATTATTTTGGCACTGACCATCGTGGTGGATGATGCCATTGTCGTGGTCGAAAACGTCGAGCGCTTATTATCCAATGACCCGAATCTCACCCCCGCGCAAGCAACCAAGCAGGCAATGAGCCAGATTGCTGGGCCAATTATTGCCACCACACTGGTGCTGATGGCGGTATTTGTGCCCATCGCCATTTTACCGGGCATTGTAGGTGAACTGTATCGGCAGTTCGCCGTCACGCTCTCGGCCGCAGTTATTTTGTCCAGTATCAATGCCTTAACATTAAGCCCGGCACTGTGTGCGGTATTACTCAAGCGCCGCACACTGTCGAGCACCGGCGTCTTTGGGGGAATTAACCGCGGGCTGGACAGTGCCCGCGATGGTTATGTCGCATTGACGGGGCGAATCAGTAGCCGTGCCGTATTCAGTGTCGCCGCCCTGCTGCTGGTGGGTTTTGCGACCTGGTGGGGGTATACCCGCCTGCCGACCTCTTTTTTGCCGGAAGAGGATCAAGGTTATTTCTTCGTCAGTTTACAACTACCCGATGGTGCTTCTCTAAATCGCACTCAGACAGTAATGGATCAAATGTACCAGCAGGTAACCGCCAATGATGCTGTTGAGGATGTCATAAAAATTACCGGCTTTAGTTTGCTCAGCGGTAATAATTCACCTAATGCCGGTTTTGCTATTGTGATGCTCAAACCGTGGGGGCAACGGCCACATATTAATCAGGTATTGGCGAATATTCAGGCTAATCTGGCGGCGATTCCCTCGGCGATGATTATGGCTGTCAATCCACCGGCGATTGCAGGTTTGGGCAGTGCTTCCGGTTTTGATTTGCGGATTCAAGCACTGCTGGGGCAGACACCGCAGGAACTGGCGCAAGTCAGTCAGGGGATTATTTTTGCCGCCAATCAGGACCCAAAACTGAGCCGAGTATTCACGACATTCAGTGCTTCAGTACCGGAAATTAATCTGAGTATCGACCGCGCGCGCGCGGCATTATTACAAGTGCCGGTCAGCCGCATTTTCCAGACCTTACAAACTTCGCTCGGCGGAATGAATGCCGGTGATTTCACTATCAATAACCGCATGTTCCGGGTGCAATTACAAAATGATATGGATTTCCGTCAGCGAACTGCGCAGATCAATAGTTTGAATGTACGTAGTGATAATGGTGCTTTGGTCAGCTTAGCGAATCTGGTGATTTTGACGCCGTCGGTTGGCGCGCCTTTTATCAGCAATTTCAACCAATTCCCTTCGGTCGCGGTGAGTGGTTCTGCCGCCGACGGGGCCAGTTCGGGGCAGGCAATGGCGGCAATGGAAGCGCTATTGGCGCAGAATTTACCGCAAGGCTACAGCTATAGCTGGAGCGGGATGTCATGGCAGGAGCAGCAAACCGGCGGGCAGGTGATGTTTATTTATCTGGCTGCATTGGTATTTGCTTACTTGTTCTTGGTTGCTCAGTATGAGAGCTGGAGTATCCCGCTGGTGGTCATTCTGTCGGTGGTGTTTGCTGTTGGCGGGGCGGTAGCAGGGTTATCAGCTATGGGTTTTGCTAACGACGTGTATGCACAAATCGGCTTGGTACTTTTGATAGGGCTGGCGGCCAAGAATGCGATATTGATTGTCGAATTCTCCAAAGCCCGGCGCGAGGAGGGCGCGACGATTGCTCAGGCGGCGCAAGATGGAGCAAGGCAGCGTTTTCGGGCGGTGATGATGACGGCAATCTCATTTATTCTCGGCGTGATGCCGCTGGTCTTTGCCAGTGGCGCGGGGGCGATGAGCCGCCAGATTATCGGTATTACCGTGTTTGGCGGCATGCTGATGGCCACTGCTGTGGGGATTTTGTTTATTCCTGCGCTGTATTTGCACATTCAGCGGCTGCGAGAATGGACCAAAAAAGGCAAACAGCCTTCGGATAAAGACCCGCAGCATTAATCAATGAGAATATGATTTGCGGCACTAAAGTGGGATGACTGGCGGTGAGTTGAAACACCAACTTGAAAAAGTTCAGTGTATTAACTCACCGCCTTTTTGTTGTTTTCATTGCCCTATCGAGAGCAGCAATAAATATCATTATTTTGATGGATATTTATGCTCATCTAACCCTGGCTGTATTGTTGCTGGGGCTTGGCTGGTGTTTATACTGCTGAATATTTGAACATTAATGGCATCAGGCCGGGAGCTGCATATAAGACTTACTTATGGAATTATTGTGTTTTTAGTTTTTTAATCTTGTTTATCAGTAAATTGCAGCACTTAAAACTGCTTTTAACGGGATTTTATGATTATCAAACATGCATTTTGAGTGATAATAAGTTAATCTATCTAATGATTTAGTGTTGAAACACCCTACGCAATTTCCTCGTCTTAAAACTATTCTTATAAACATCTTACGAAAATTTGATTTTTTTACTGAGTATTGCTGCACGTCATCATTTTCATACTTTATGCAGTGGCACTATTGGGAACATAAGGAAGAAAAAATGGGACTACGAAGAAAGAGTATTAAACCTATGCAAATCAATGATATTACTATCATTGATGATGCCAAGCTGAAGAAAGCTATCACTGCTGCGGCATTGGGTAACGCCATGGAATGGTTCGACTTTGGTGTCTATGGTTTTGTTGCATTCGCCCTCGGCCAGGTGTTTTTCCCCGGTGCAGACCCCGGCATTCAAATGATCGCAGCATTGGCGACCTTTTCTGTTCCTTTCTTGGTTCGGCCACTCGGCGGTTTATTCTTTGGTGCGCTGGGTGATAAATATGGGCGACAAAAAGTTCTGTCTGTCACCATCATTATTATGTCGGTCAGTACATTTTGTATTGGGCTGATCCCCTCCTATGCCTCGATAGGTATTTGGGCCCCCATACTGCTGTTATTAGCAAAATTAGCGCAGGGGTTTTCGGTCGGTGGCGAATATACCGGTGCGGCTATTTTTGTTGCTGAATATTCACCGGACAGAAAGCGTGGTTTCCTCGGCAGTTGGCTGGATTTTGGCTCTATTGCCGGTTTTGTTCTGGGGGCCGGGGTTGTTCTGTTAATTTCCAGTATTGTGGGGGAAGCCAGTTTCCTTGAATGGGGATGGCGCATTCCATTCTTTGTGGCGGCACCATTAGGGCTAATTGGTATTTATTTACGCCATGCGCTTGAAGAGACTCCCACCTTCCAGCAGCACGTGGATAAAATTGATAATGACTCACGTCATAATATTGCTCAGCCACCGAAAGTCTCTTTCCGTGAAATTCTAACCAAACAATGGAAAAACTTGATTATCTGTGTCGGCATGGTGATCGCAACCAACGTCACTTATTACATGCTGCTGACCTATATGCCGAGCTATCTGTCCCATAGTCTGCACTATTCTGAAGACCACGGTGTATTAATTATTATCGCTATTATGCTTGGTATGTTATTTGTTCAGCCGGTTATGGGATTAATGAGTGACCGATTTGGTCGCAAACCTTTTGTTATTTTCGGTAGTATTGGGTTGTTTGTTCTGGCCATCCCTAGCTTCATTTTGATTAACAGCGGTATTATCGGGTTGATATTTTTTGGCCTGTTGATTCTGGCAATTTTACTTAACTGCTTTACCGGCGTGATGGCATCGATATTACCCGCGATGTTCCCAACTCATATACGTTATAGCGCCTTGGCTATTGCTTTTAATATCTCGGTATTGGTTGCAGGCCTAACACCAACCGCAGCAGCTTGGCTGGTTGAGTCCACACAAAACCTGTTTATGCCGGCCTATTATTTGATGGTGGTGGCGGTTATTGGCTTAGTGACTGGGGTCTTTATGAAAGAAACTGCGAATATGCCACTGAAAGGGGCCACTCCGGCAGCTTCAGATAAAGCTGAAGCTAAAGAAATATTGCAGGAACACCATGATAACATCGAACAGAATATAGAAGATATTGATCAGGAAATTGCCGAACTTGAGAAAAAGAGAAAGAACTTGATTGCTCAGCACCCTGATATTAATTAATCAGAATCGCGGGGAATATCACACTTCCAATTTGATTTAGGTCAATAGAAATCACTTCTATACAATGGTTTACCTTTCTATTCAAATATGCCTTTGACCCTCCCCTAAGGGGAGGGTTTAGATTATGCCTTACTTTATAAAATACATTTCGCTTATTTAAGGCTTAACATAATGAATAAAACATTTGCTGCGGTAACACGTTGGGCGCTTGTTGCTTTTGCCGCCATCACTTTCAGTCACTTTGCCTCGGCGACAACTCAAACGGAATTTTTGGCTCAGCATGGTTTATCTGGAAAAACCACTGAACAAATGATTGAGGCCATCGATCAATCTGAACAATCTCGCCCTTTGGCATATTCTGCTGCGGTAACCGGGACTGAATTGAAATTATCGGACGGGCAACAGCAGTTTTCTTTCCCGTTGGGGGATAAATTCTATCTCTCATTTGCGCCTTATATAAACCAAACCCACCCCTGCTTTAACCACAGTCTCTCTGGGTGCCGTGGCGAATTAGCTAATACTGCATTCGATGTGAAAATTACTGATAAAGCGGGGAAGGTTATCTTGCAGGATAAACTGACCAGCTACCACAATGGTTTTATTGGAGTATGGTTACCCCGTAACACGGAAGGGACAATTGAAGTGACTTATCAAGGTCTTAAAGCTACGTCACCTTTTGCGACCCAAGCTGAAAGCCAAACGTGTATGACGACATTACAATTGAAGAAATAAGCGCGTTTTCAAAATTAAAATAATAGCCTGCTGATGGGGAGTGGGCTGTTATAGATACGAAAATACCTTAACTTTTGGTTTTATCTTCTTCCATATCATGCAATCACTCTATCGCGACAGAATTTTCTGTCCGCTTTGTTTTGGCTATGGCCTCTTTAAAGAAAAAGGACAGAACATGTCATCAGTAGAACCGCAGGAAAATCGGTAAACCAGAATACTTAATACTATCGAGCAAAGGGTTATTAGCGCCGAACTATTTCACTGGCGCGCATAACTTCCATTTGCCATTTAAATTTTTGCCAATCAGTTCCTTTGTTAAATCATATGAACTGACGCGAACTATCTGCCGGTCTGCGGCTGAATAACCCGCGTAAACAGCCCGTTAGGGGCGAGCGAATTCATCACTCTCCCCTAATATTAGGCATTTAATCCAATGCTTCTTCCTGCACTTCCAATACATGATATGCCGTTGAGCAGAACAGTGAGTTCAAGCGCTTCATATCCCCCAATAGCCCCATATGCAGACTGCTGGTTTCAATGCTCAAGACGTTTTGTTGGTGCAAACGCTCGACGTGAGCATGGGAATAGCGGCGGTTCAACAAGCGAAAACGGTGCTTGGCACGGCGCAAGCGCTTGGCATTATTGATATCGCGCGACAAAAATACCGACATCCCTAAATCCAGGTTAGTG
The DNA here is from genome assembly GCF_004124235.1 of Yersinia hibernica. Taxonomy (NCBI): domain Bacteria; kingdom Pseudomonadati; phylum Pseudomonadota; class Gammaproteobacteria; order Enterobacterales; family Yersiniaceae; genus Yersinia; species Yersinia hibernica. Next base: position 4,003,940 of record NZ_CP032487.1, on the reverse strand, counting down.
ACTAGCCGGGCATGCAGAGTGTTTAACTCTTCAAAGCCTTCGGCTGAAAACGGCTTGCGCGCATTCAGCGATTTAGCAGCAACATCGGATGTCATGCGGCTAATAATATCGCCTGCTTGCTGAAGATTGACGGCGGTGTCAATAATTTCGGCCCAGCGACGTGAATCAATCTCGCCCAATTCATCTTGCTGAATTTGCGCCAAATAGAGTTTTATCGCGCTATACAGCATGTCGACTTCGTCTTCTAACAGGCCAACTTCATGTTTTTGCTGTTTATTACCCTCCAGCACCTCTTTAAAGCGAAACAGCATTTGTTCCAGTACATCGCCCATCCGCAGTGTTTCCCGCACCGCATTTGCTAATGCCAGTGACGGGGTATCAATCGCCGTGATATCTAAATAGCGCGGTGCCGAGGGCTGGGCCGTATTGGGATCATCATGAACCAAGCGGCTGCACATACGAGCCATTACTTCAACAAATGGCAACATCAACAAACAGCGCAGCAGGTTATAGAAAACGTGGAAGTAAATGACCACTTCGGCGGCGGGTAAGTTGTGCTCGAACAGCCATTTGCCTAACATATTGACCCAAGGAACCACCAAAATACAGCCAATAACTTTAAACAGCAGGCTCCCCAATACCACTTGGCGGGAGACCGCATTTTGCCCACGGCTGCTTATCAAGGCCAGCAATCCGCTCCCCAAATTGGAGCCAATCACAATGCAAAGCGCGATATTCAGCGGAACCAGACCGGTGGCGGCGAGTGTCGCGGTTAGCAGCACCGCGGCCAGACTGGAATAACTTATCATGGCAAACAGCGCGCCAATCAATAGCGCCAGAATAGTATCCCCGGTCAGCGAGGAGAAAATGGCCTGAACCGCCGTGGCCTGTGTAATCGGGCCGGCAGCGGTGACAATCAGTTGCAAGGCGAGAATTATCAGCCCGAGGCCAATACACACTCGCCCCATTTGGCCCACTCGGGCTTTTCGCTGACCGAGGAAGACAATCACCCCGCCTAAAATCAGCAATGGTGACAGCCAGGAGAGATCAAAGGTGAGCACCCGCGCCATCAGCGCCGTCCCCACATCGGCCCCTAACATAATCACCAATGCGGGGGACAATGAAATCAGCCCCTGCGATACAAATGAAATCACCAACAACGCCGTGGCATTGCTGCTTTGCACCAGCGCCGTGACGCCAATCCCGGCGATAAATGCCGTGGGTTTTTTCTGGATACTGGCACTCAGCACCCGGCGCAAATCAGCACCATAAACCCGCATGATACCTGTGCGGACGATATGTGTTCCCCACACCAGCAGGGCGACAGAAGAAAGCAGATGAAGCAGTGTCAGCATAGTCAGTCTCAGTTGTAGTGAGTGGCTCCAATCAGATTAGGTGAAATTGCTCAAGGATTGATAAATGGTCTCCAAGAGCTTTTTATTATCAACAGATTGCAGAATTTTTATTGGTTTACCCCGCGGTGCTGGAATACCGACATCCAGACGCAGATTTTCTGGGCTAAAGCGCACCGTCATCCCGCGGGTCAGCGCGCCTTCTAGTATGACATCAACATAATCGCTGGTCGCGGTCACGATGCTTTGGTCCAGTAACCGGGCGATGACTAATGCATCATGAACCCAACAGCCGGGCAGTTGGCGCGTTTGCATCGAGTAACTTATCCACGGACGGAGTGTTTCGACCAGATAACGGCACAGTGGCGAGTCAATTTTCGCAAGCTTATCTAAATCCTGATGCAGCAGTTGAGTTTGCGTGGTGACATCCAAAGGTGCCAGGGTAATGTTTGCCCCACTGGTCAGCACCACATGGGCGGCTTCGGGATCGATACCAAAATTAGTGTCTTTAAGGTAGCCATCGACATTAAATACACCGCCCATGATAGCAATTTCTGCCACCGATGACGCCATTTGTGGGTAAAGCTGCAGGGCGTGGGCGATATTTGTCAGCGGGCCGATAGCCACTAAGGTTATTTCACCGGGGTTATTGCAAATTAATTCCCCGATGGCATGGGCTGCTAATGGCGCGCTGGAAGCCACAACAGGCGGGGGTGATGTTTGTTGCCAAAGTGCAGTTAATCCATTTCGGGCTGCGCCATTATCCAGCTTGTCGCGCCAAAGTGCTGCGGGCTCGACCAGTGCCTGTGATGCACCCCGAATGATGGGGATATTTAATCCCAAACGGGCCATTAAATCATGGGCAACAGAAAATCCGACCTCGCTTGGGGTATTTCCCGCCACGATAGTCACTAATTCTAATGTTATTTCCGGTGCGGCGATGGCAACAGCCAGTGCTAAGCCATCATCGACATTGGCGCCGGGTACGCCATTTCCTGGGTCACAATCAATAATTAAACGCATGTTTTTATCTTTTATAGTGGGAAATCAACTTCTTTGCATTTGGCACAACCGCAGGACTCACCGATTTGTAGCGAAAAATCGAATTCGCGCATAGTCGGTGTACCGTCCCACAGTCTTAGCATCTCAATGGCGGTTTTTGCCATAGCATCCACAGGCTGGCGCACGGTGGTCAATGACGGCACGTTATATTCAGACTCAATGGTGCCGTTAAAGCAGATGAGCGCCAGATCTTGCGGGGCGGTCAAATTATGCTCGGCCATGGCGCGCAAACAGCCAAATGCCTGTAATTCATTGGTCGCGAACAGGGCTTGTGGCAAAAGCCCTTTCAGCATTTGTAGCGCAGCTTGATAACCACCCGGGCGGGTATATGTGGTCGGGAAAATCCACTTATTATGCACATTCAGCCCGGCTTGCTGCAGTGCATCGCGCCAACCATTCAACCTATCTTGAGTATTGAGCATATCCAGTGGCCCGCAAATAATAGCGATATCACGATGACCATGTTCAATCAGGTGCTGGGTGGCCTGAAACGCCGCCGCGCGTTCATTCACACGAATGGCACAGATCTGTTGCGCAGTATCGACGGTGTCGAGCATGACAAAAGGTGTGCCCGTCGCCTGAATCAATTCAATATAGGGATGCCGGTCAACACTGGTATACAACAAACCATCAACCTGACGATGCAGTAGGTTATTGATCAATTCGCGTTCGCGCTGGCGGTCATCACCCGCATCACCCAATAACAGCACTTGGCCGTTGGCAAAAGCTTCACGTTGTAGAGCATGAGCCATTGATGAGATAAAAGGGTTCGAAATATTGGGGACAATCAGACCATAGGTTTGGGTGGTCCCGCGAGCTAATGAACGGGCTATTTCATTGGGGCGGTAACCGGTTTTTTTAATGGCATCAAGCACCCGCTGTTTGGTGGCGGGCGCAACTGGCCGTGGCCCATTATTAATGACGTAACTGACTACCGCCACCGAAGTGCCGGCTTCTCGTGCGACATCAGAACGTGTAACTCGATGAGATTGCGGGTTGACCAAAGTGACCTCTATGCTAAGCACCCCTGAAGGATATCTCTGCAAATAACAGACAGTTACATCACTATACTCGTCAGGCTTCCAGTTGCATATGCACGAGCGGCTCTCCCGACTGAGTCCATCTGGCGGCCTCGCCTGTGTGGGGCCGCCGCTGGCAATCTTCCTGCAACTTGAGCTATTTAGAGCATATAGAGGGGTTCTCGGTGTTAAATTGCATCTTCCGGTAAGTTTAGATCACGCCCACGTGTTTCTGGTGCAAAGAATGTGGTGACAAAACCAATCCCTGCCATTACGGCGAAATAGAGCGCGATTGGCCACCAGTGACCGGTGAGTGTCAACATGGCTGCTGCGATTAATGGCGCTGTTCCTCCGGAGAGTATGGAGCCTAATTCTTTTGCGACCGCCATTTTGGTGTAGCGGTTCGTCACCCCAAATAACTCCACACCCCAGGCGGCTTGCACACCAAAGATACCGAGTGATGCTAAACCCATCCCAACAATGATAGTCCCCATCACAATAATAGGCTCGCGGGTTTCTAGCAGCATAAATGCCGGGAAAGCATAGATTATCAATAACAAGCAGAACCAGCGATAGGTAATGCGGCGACCAAAGCGATCTGACAGATAGCCTGCCAGTGGAATGATCAGAAAGCCCAGACAGGAAGCAATAAATACCGCTATGGTCGGCACCGACTTATCCACCATCAGCACTTTGGCGACATAACCAATCATAAAGCCTTGCGCGAGATAGGACGGGCCGTTCTCGCCGATACGCAAGCCCACCATGATCCAAAATGATTTGCTGCGCTGCCAGAATGTGCGGTTATCCACTTCAGCGGCATGCTGGTGACTCAGTGCCAATGCTTGCTGGCGCTGTTGTTCCAGCACCAATTTTTGGCGCTCAAATACTGGGGTTTCCCGCATATGACGACGAATAAATAGCGCAGCTCCGGCGATTAAAATGCTAGACAGGAATGGAATACGCCAGCCCCAATCGAGCAGTGTTTGTTTGTCCATCTGCAAGACCAACAACCACACCAAGGCCGCCAGCAGCGTACCGCTGTTAGAACCCAATGCAATAATGGAAGAGACCAAACCGCGCCGTTTAGCGGGGGCATATTCCCCCAACATCACAGCACCGCCAGACAGTTCTGCGCCCGCGCCCAGCCCCTGCATAAAGCGCAAGAATGCCAGACAGGCCGGAGCCCATAAGCCAATAGAGGCATAACTTGGAATAAGGCCAATCATGGTGGTGGAAGCGCCCATCAAGGTGATGGTCGTAATCATCACGACTTTTCGGCCTTTGCGATCACCTAATCTACCAAACAATAGCGCGCCAATGGGGCGGGCAATAAAGCCGACAGAGTAAGTGGCAAAACTGGATAACAACGCGATAGCAGGTGTTGCTTCAGGGAAGAAGACATCACCAAATATTATGCCAGCTGCTAAACCATACAATGCAAAATCTGCATATTCCATGGCCGTACCAAGCCAACATGAAAAGGTGGCGCGCCAAAAGTCTTTGCGACCTTCTGGCGTTGCCAAACGCTCTTCCGCAGCCATGCTCTCTGATGGAGCATTGCCTGCCGCCGAGCTATTTAGTGAAGTCATTAAAAGAGTTCCCCTGGTGTTGAAGCATCATGTTCACGCATTTTTATTCGTGTGTTTATTCGCCTTTACTCAGCCATGGAGGTTAAGCAGCAAAACTGGCTGTGACGAGGAAACATTAGATAACGTTAATTTTATCCCGTGCTTTTAGTGTATCTACCCGCGTAGATAGATCAAACTAATTATCATTTCTTTAGATATTGTTCACGAAATCGTCATATAACTGTTCGGGTTTTGCACGAAATTTGCGGGCCAGTACGATAAAGCCCGCAAATATTCAGGCAACAGAGGGCGACTCTTTTTGGCGGCCATAAAAACCGTGGATATAAATAAGCGCTTTACCCGGCGACGCGCAACCAAGCAAATAGCACCGCAACGACTATGACAATAACGGCTGTGGCAATCACTAGCCGGTCAGCAAACAAACGCCGCATAGATAAACTCCTTAGGCAAAACTGTAGCGCTCAGAATGGTATTTCGACATTGGCACATTGATTTCTGCCAGTGCTTTTTCAATGGCATCCATCATCACATTCGGGCCACAAATAAAATACTCATGACTGGCATAGGGGGGCGGTAAGTGGCGTTTGAACACTTCAGCATCAATGAATCCCTTCTCTCCCGCCCAATCCGCCGACGGGTTTGACAGCACATGCACCACTTGCAAATTAAGCCGCAGTTGTAAGGTTTCCAATTCTTCACGAAATGTAATCGACTCCCAATCTTTACTGCCATAGAGCAGCAAGGCAGGGCGCGGATCGCCACGATCCGCTAGCGTGCGCAACATGCTCATCATGGGGGTAATGCCAACCCCCCCGGCGATCAGGACATGCATATCAGCAGGATTACCTAGGGTGAATGCGCCGTAAGGGCCATCCAGATAAACCCGCTGGCCAACCGGTATCTGAGCAATATGACGAGTGAAATCGCCTAAATTGCGAATCGACATCTCGACACGCCCGCCGCTGGCCTGTGCACTGGATGAAAATGAAAACGGGTGTCCGGTGATATTAAATGGGTTGCCCCAAACTGTTAGCCATCCGAACTGACCCGGAGTGAAATGAAAACCACTATGACCCTCAGGTTCCATGACGAGGGTGGTGGTATCGCCACGCTCTTTACGCACCGCCACCACCCGAAAAGGCCGGCGCAGCATAAAGAGTGGTTTGACGATGCGCACATATAAGAGCAATCCAAACCAAAAAAGAATCAGCCCCACCCAGAGTGCTTTTTTTAACGGGTCATCGAGATAAAAACCCCAACCGACCATATGGGCAATTCCGGCAATAACCGCAATCACGGCTAGAATAATGTGGGATAAGTGCCAGATTTCATAACGGATCCTGAGCTGCACCCGCCACAATGCGGTAATGACTAAAGCAATCAGTGAATAAGTCGACAGTGCCGCAAAACGGGCGCGCCATGGGGCATCCATGGCATTCAGTAATGCCAGTAATTCCGGGCGGGCAACAAAGAGAATGATTGGATGGGCGATAACCAGCCCGACGGCAATCAGTGAAATACGCCGGTGGAAGTGATAAATAATATCTTCACCCCAGGGTTCCGTCACGTAGCGAAAGCGAGCAGTTAGGCCAAATTGTAGCCCCATGATAGCCAGCCCGGCATAACCAAGAGCAATAGAAAGCTCAGTCCAAAAATCTCGGGCGGGGGGTAATGTCCCAGTGAGTAACACCAGCAAGGGGGCAAGAATAAAAAACAGATATACCCCAATCCAAATGGTACTACGTAAAGCATAATTCGACATATTTTTCATACCCGAGTAATGAATAAGCACGTCAGTCAGTATACTCAGTCGAATATGGGATAACCATTTATTAACATCACATTAATAATCTCTGCCACAGACACCATATAAAGATTATTATTTGGCCTTATTGTGCTATTAGCCAGATAACTCCATGTTTAAACGTATGTTTTTTGGCGATAAATATCGGAAAGTAATTAATTACCAATAATGACTTTTGTCATATTCTCTATTTCCTGCAGTTTCTTGGTCAGTGGCGGGAAAGCGCCGCGTAGATATTGAGATATGAGCGCTTCACATAACCGCCACACTTTTCTGCCAAGCCCGCATCTTATTCATGGGTTTTTCTCTCTATTAATTGTCGGCATAGATAGGTATTATCCTGATATTAGTAATGCAAATCATTGGCGTTCCCAATCAAGGATGTCCACATCCCCACTTTTCAGGAGAGAAAATGCGATTACGTTTAGCTTTATTTTCATCATTACTGGCAGTAACGGCTGTGCTTACCGGATGTGATGATGCATCGACAACCCCTGAAGAAACAGCAAAAATCAGTATCGAACATGCTCAGGGCACCACCCAGGTTCCGCTTAATCCACAAAAAGTTATCATACTGAACCCCTCGTTATTGGATATTGCCGATGCTTTGCACATCAAAGTTGCCGGTGTCCCTCAGACCAGCACACATCTTCCGGCATTTTTATCCCAATACAGTGGTGCAGAATATCTCAACGCGGGCACATTATTTGAACCAGATTATGAAGTGCTTAGCCAGGCTAAACCTGAGCTGATTATCGCGGGTGGCCGTGCGCAAGATGCCTACGACAAACTGAGTGCCATTGCGCCAACCATCGCGCTGGATATCGATCCTAAGCACTTTACCCAAAGCCTGACTCAGCGCACGGAACAATTAGCCTCTATTTTCGGTAAAGAGGACGAGGCAAAAACGTTGATGGAGAAATTTACCTCTCAGATCAACGCCATCAAACAGAAATCGGCTAATGCTGGTTCGGCCATGGTCGTGATGGTCAGTGGTGGTAAGATGTCGGCGTATACCCCAGGTTCGCGTTTTGGCTTTATTTTTGACGAGTTGGGTTTCACGCCCGCGGCCAGCTTCACTGAAGCTGGTAATCATGGCAACGTGGTGACTTCCGAATTTATTCTGAATGCTAACCCTGAGTGGTTGTTCGTCCTTGACCGCGATAATGCGATTGGGCGCACTGAAAATCAGTCGGCGCAACAGATTCTAGATAACCCACTGATTCGTAAAACTAAAGCTTGGAAAAATGATCATGTGATTTATCTTGATTCGGCCTCGCTCTATATTGCCGGTGGGGTGCAGAGCTATATGCAACTGATGGATAAAATCAGCGCTGTGTTGGATAAACAAGCCGCCGCGCAGTAATTCATGACCCATGAAAAATCTTAGCTTTATAGCTGGCCTAGTTATTTTACTGGGCCTTATGACATGCAGCTTATTCATTGGTGCCGGGAATGTCACACTGGCCGAGGTCTGGTCAGACCCCGACATGCGCGACATCTTTTTGATAAGCCGCGTGCCGCGAACCTTGGCACTGGTTTTAGCGGGCAGTGCTATGAGTGTCGCTGGCCTTATCATGCAGATGCTCACCCAAAACCGCTTTGTCGAGCCTTCTATTGCTGGCACGACCCAATCGGCCAGTCTTGGCTTATTGCTGGTCATGGTGTTTAGCCCCGCCGCCCCCGTGATGGTTAAGATGTTGGTGGCCACCGTATTTGCCATGGGCGGCACGGCGCTTTTTATGCTGTTGCTGGCACGAATGAGAATGAAATCGGCGCTGATGGTGCCGCTGACCGGCATTATGCTGGGGGCGGTCTTTAGCGCCGTGACGACGTTCCTGGCAATGGAGTTTGATCTGCTGCAATCATTGGGCAGCTGGGAATCAGGTGATTTCTCGGGGGTATTGCAAGGCCGTTATGAGCTATTGTGGATAGTGGGCGCACTGACGTTGATTGCCTGCCTGATAGCCGACCGTTTTACTGTCGCCGGAATGGGGCGGGATTTTTCCGTCAATGTCGGCCTGAATTATCAGCTGGTTATGCTGATGGGGATGTCCATTATTGCCATCACAAGTGGCGTGGTGGTGGTGGTGATTGGCGTGCTGCCTTTCCTGGGGTTAATTGTGCCCAATATTGTCAGCATGGCGATGGGGGATAACTTGCGCCGGACTATACCTTGGGTGGGGCTGTGTGGCGGCGGTTTAGTGGTGTTCTGTGACATTATTGGTCGGTTAGTCAGTTATCCATTTGAAATTCCTGCCAGCGTTATTCTGGGCGCAATTGGCGCACTCGTTTTCCTATTATTAATTGTTAGGACAAAACGCCATGCAGGCTAATGACTACTCTGCACCACGCCCTCTTTTCCAAGAGATAAGCAAAACATTAAACTCGCCGGCCAAGCGATTATTGTTATTAAGCATTATTGCCCTTGGCGCAATTATCCTTTTTATGACAATTAATCTCAGGGGCAATATCCAGTATGTTCTGGTGCATCGCGGCCTTATTTTAGCCACCATGGTATTGGTCGCGTTTGCTGCCGGCATTGCTACCGTGTTATTCCAAACAGTGACGAATAATCGTATTTTGACACCGTCAGTGATGGGGCTTGAAGCGCTATTTATCTTAATCCAAACCATGTTGATCTTTTTTGTCGATGCCAATGGATTCAGGGTATTAGGAATAACAGGAAAATTTCTCTGTGAATCGGCCTTACTGCTGCTGTTTTCAGTATTTCTCTATCGCTGGTTGCTCACCGGCGTCGGGATAAACCTGCACAAGGTATTATTGGTTGGGTTGGTGTGTGGCACTCTGTTCCGCAGTTTGTCTAGCTTGATGCAACGCCTGCTCTCCCCAGGGGAGTTTGCTGTTCTGCAAGGCAGGGTCTTCGCCACCTTTACCCGGGCGGCCCCGGAGATTATTGCTCTCTCTACTGGGATAATTATTATCGTGGCAATAACTATTTGGCGCATGCGCCATTGTCTGGATGTTATCGCCTTGGGTAGAAATACCGCGATTAATCTCGGTGTTGCCTATCAGAAAAAAATTACGACTATTTTGTTGCTTGTCTCATTGCTGGTGGCTATATCGACAGCACTGGTTGGGCCGCTAACCTTTTTAGGTTTGCTTATTGCCAATCTGGCTTATCCGCTGGTGGGTTCATTCCGGCACCAATATTTGCTGCCAGGGGTTTTCCTGTTGGGGGTTATTACTCTGGTAGGTGGGCAATTGATCCTCGAACGTTTGCTTAACATGTCGGGAACACTTTCCGTAGTCATTGAGTTTGTCGGTGGCGCGCTGTTTATTTATCTTTTAATAAAAAAGGCTCCGGTGTGATTGAAATAACGGATATTTATAAAAAATACCAGAATACAACGGTACTCAATAATATAAATGAGAGTATTCCTTCTGGTGGAGTAACATCAATCATCGGGCCAAATGGCGCGGGTAAGTCCACATTATTGTCAATTATGAGCCGGTTACTGACTCCCGACCTCGGGCGCGTTCTGTTTAATGGACTGGATGTTGCCAAAACCTCAGGGGATAAGCTGGCAACTATCCTGTCAGTCCTGCGGCAGGAAAACCATTTCACCAGCCGATTGACAGTAGCGGATTTGGTTGGGTTTGGGCGTTACCCTTATTCGAAAGGGCGGCTGAATGAAGATGATCGCCAGTATATTGATGCGGCGATGGAATTTCTCAATCTGATGCCGCTGAAAGACCGCTATCTTGATGAATTATCGGGTGGACAGCGGCAACGCGCATATGTGGCCATGGTGCTATGCCAGGATACAAAATATATCCTGCTCGATGAGCCATTAAATAATCTGGATATGAAGCATTGTGTTGCGATGATGAAGCAATTACGGCGTGCGGCTGATGAATTGAACAAAACGATTATATTGGTTATTCATGATATCAACTTTGCTTCAGCCTATTCTGACCATATTATTGCCATGAAAGATGGCGCGGTCATTTATCGTGGAGCGCCCGAAGAAATAATGAAGCCGGGTATTCTCGAGGAAATTTTTGATATAAAAATCAGAATAGAAAAAGTGCAAGATCAGCATATCGCGGTGTATTACCGTTGAGACACTGAGCGGTGACATCACTTTTATTCGTGGCAGAACTGGCCGCCACGAATAAGATGAGCATTAGATTGCCGGATACTCGCCGGTGCCCTCAGGCCATGGTGTCAGCAGGTCATAGCCCGTTTCTGTCACAGCAATGGTGTGTTCCCACTGAGCGGAAAGCGAGCGGTCTTTGGTGACCACCGTCCAACCATCAGAAAGTACACTGGTGGCGGCTTTCCCGATATTAATCATGGGCTCAATTGTAAAAATCATCCCCGTTTTAAGCGGCATGCCCATTCCTGGCGTCCCATAGTGCAGAATCTGTGGGTCGGTATGATATTCCTGCCCCACACCATGACCACAATATTCCCTCACAACAGAAAACCCAGCGCCTTCCGCCACCTGTTGAATCGCCGCCCCAATATCACCGAGTGTTGCTCCTGGACGGACAACCTGAATCCCGGCAACCATTGACAAATAAGTTATATCCACCAAACGTTTAGCTCTAACTGAGGGTTCACCGACAAAATACATTCTGCTGGTATCGCCATACCAGCCATCTTTAATAATTGCGACATCAATATTCACAATATCGCCATTTTTAAGTTTTTTATCCGACGGGATCCCATGGCAGACCACATGATTTACCGAGGTACAAACTGTGCGGGTATAGCCGTGATAGCCAATATTTGCTGGAATAACTTTCAGTTCGTTAACAATATAGTCGTGACACAAGCGGTCAATCTCATCAGTTGTCACCCCTGCTTGAACATGGGGTGTTATCATCTCCAAGACTTTTGCCGCGGCTTGTCCGGCGGCGCGCGCCATTTCAATTTCTGCTGGTGAGTGGATTTTTACTGCTGTCATTGCGCGTTCTCTTCTTTATTAGGCATATGAGTTTCGCTCAGGATGATTTTGGCAATGTCTGCTCCGCCCTGTAATTCCACCTGAACCAATGCTCGAGCAAGTTCATGATGGCTCAGCTGAGGGTAAAGCTCAGTGAGCATCCCCATCTTGAGCCAGTGCTCGGCCTGCGCGTTTATTGACCGACTCATGGCCTGACTCGCGATGCGCAGATTTTCATGCATTAAATCAGAGATTTTAACGATTCCCATAACGAACCTATACGAAACATATATGATATGTATATTGGCATAAATAAGTAAAGGTTGCCAAGTCTTGATGTAGTCGAGGATGGCGCATTGAGAAAATTATAGACTTGCTAAATAAGATAAGAATTAATAGGCTCGATGATAATCGTGAATGATTATATGCCATCTGCATTTTTGCCTAAAACGGAAAATATAGATGACTTTTTCGACTAATCCGGGAAACAATAAAAATACGGTTACCGGTATTATTGTGTCAGGGTAAGAGTTCTATCACTATCTCTAGTTAATTTGTGTTGTAAAAATAATCTGTTACGAGCAAATTTGTTCTATGATCGAGAGCGTGCCCTCTGATTATTGATTGGGGGACAGTTCATTAAGGAGAACTTTATGTCTCACATGCCATTAATTCAGCTCCCCCATACTCATGGCGAAGGTTGCCTCTGTAATAGCCCAGCATTTGTGCGCATCAATACGGTATTTTCTCAGAAAGCAGCCCAATCAACCCCGATTACTCCGGCAGCGGTTGCAGCGGCGGTTCCGGGGACAAAGCCGCAAAAAAGAGATATCGCAGCCAATGCTGTGCGCGTTATGGCTTTTATTAATGTCCGCGTCTTTGATGGTGTTTCAGACCACTTGCGGGACGGGCTACGCGTATTAGTCGAGGGCAATAAAATCAAATCAGTAGAACCTGCGGATGCGCCTATCTCAGCAGATGTGGAGTTGATTGACGGTGGTGGCGGCGTATTAATGCCGGGGCTGATTGATGCACACTGGCATGCCATTATGGCTCGTCCGTCGATGATGACAGCCATGACGGCAGATTTTAACTACATTCAGGCACTGGCTATTGCTGAAGCCGATGCCACTTTGATGCGCGGTTTCACCACGGTACGTGATATGGGCGGGCCAGTTTTTGGCTTAAAACGTGCCATTGATGAACAAATAGCCACAGGCCCACGAATTTTCCCTTCAGGCGCTTTCATCACCCAAACCGGTGGGCATGGCGATTTTCGCTTATTGGGCGAATTGCCTCATACACCCTCTGATCCTTTGAGTTATGCCGAGCGCGTGGGAATGACCGCGATTGCCGACGGAGCTGATCAGGTGCTGTTGCGTGCCAGAGAGCAATTGATGCGGGGTGCATCGCAACTCAAATATATGGCTGGTGGTGGTGTCAGCTCTATGTACGACTCCATTGATGTGACGGAAGGTTCGGTAGCAGAAATCCAGGCTGCAGTCACCGCAGCTGAAAACTGGGGCACCTATGTAACCGTCCATGCCTATACCCCCCGCGCCGTCACTATGGCTATCAAAGGCGGGGTTAAGTGTATTGAACATGGCCAGTTGTTGGATGAGGAAACTGTGCAGCTAATGGCCGAAAAAGGCATCTGGTGGAGCTTGCAACCTTTCCTTGATGATGAAGATGCCGTGCCAACCCCAACCCCGGCTTCCCGTGCCAAACAACTCGAAATGGTTGCGGGTACGGATACGGCATATATGTTGGCGAAGAAATATAACATCAAGACTGCATGGGGCACCGACACACTGTTTGATGCCCGGCTGGCAACCCGGCAAGGGGCGCAATTAGCCAAGTTAGTTCGTTGGTATTCACCGCTTGAAATTCTCAAGATGGCGACCAGTGTTAATGCTGAACTTTGTGCTTTCTCCGGCCCAAGAAATCCTTATCCCGGTAAGTTGGGCGTGGTGGAAAATGGCGCGTTGGCTGATTTGATTCTAGTCGAGGGCAATCCACTCGATGATATTCAACTTATTGCTCAACCAGAGAAAGCATTTCGGGTAATTATGAAAGATGGGCAAATATTCAAAAACACCTTGGCAGGCGATCACTAGTCATTGTCTGGGGCCATAAACCTGACTTTCTGGTGGGGTGTCACGTGTTAATTGAGGCTGTTCAATGAATAAGATGACTTCCCTCAGGAAGCCGCAGTGGGTTTTATGGCTTTTTTTGAACACCGCACAACAGAATCTATGGCGTGGGCCATGGGTTCTGTTATCGGCTATCGCGTTGAGTGGCTGCTCAGGAGGTGAGGCTCCCTTATTTTCCTTAGTTGGCTCTTACTTTCCCTCATGGATGGCTTGCGCTTTTATCGGGATAATCGTAGCGGTAATGGCTCGCGTTTTGTTTATTCGCGTGGGTATTGATGAGGTGCTGCCATGGCGGCTGTTGGTGTATGTCTGCCTGGCGCTGGCTGTGGCATTCATCTGTTCCCTATTACTGTTTACGCGATGAATCATAAATATGAATAAACTACAAGGGAGTGGGCGCAAGCGGCAGCTGGCGCTGATTGTCACTGGCATTATCATTATCGCGGCAGTGATATCTGGTTGGCTTTCAGTGCGGCAAACCACCTTGAACCCGTTATCTGAGGATGCAGAACTCGGGGCCAGTGTCGTCCATGTCGCCAGCTCGGTGCCAGGGCGTATTATTGCAATTAATGTTGCGGAAAATAGCCAAGTTCGGCGGGGCGACCTGTTATTTACCATCGAGCCGGATCTCTATCGGCTACAAGTCGAACAAGCACAGGCTGAGTTAAAAATGGCGCAGGCCGCCCACGATACCCAGCAACGGACGGTGGTCGCTGAACAATCCAATGCAGCTATCACCAATGAGCAGATTGTGCGGGCGCAGGCCAATCTCAAGTTGGCCACTCAAACATTGGCTCGGCTGCAACCTTTGCTCTCTAAAGGCTATGTCACCGCCCAGCAGGTTGATGATGCGGCCACGGCAAAACACGATGCCGAAGTTAGCCTAAAACAGGCTTTAAAACAGTCCTCTGCGGCTGAAGCGCTGGTCAGCAGTACCGCCGCTTCTGAAGCGCTGGTGGCGGCGCGGCGTGCGGCGCTGGCTATCGCCGAACGTGAACTGGCCAATACCGAAATACGTGCGCCCCATGATGGCCGGGTGGTGGGGCTGACTGTTTCTGCGGGGGAATTCGTTGCCCCGGATCAAGCTATTTTTACTCTTATCAATACCGAGCACTGGCATGCTTCGGCTTTTTTCCGTGAAACCGAGTTGAAAAATATTAAGGTAGGCGACTGCGCTACCGTGTATGCCATGGCGGACAGACAGCGCGCGATACAAGGGCGGGTTGAGGGGATTGGTTGGGGCGTGAGTTCTGAGGATATGTTGAATGTTCCGCGAGTCTTGCCTTATGTGCCTAAATCATTGAATTGGGTGCGTGTTGTGCAGCGCTTCCCGGTGAGAATCAGTTTGGAAAAACCGCCGGAGGACTTGATGCGAATCGGGGCGACTGCTGTGGTTATCGTGCGTAATGACGACGGTTGCTGACGGGACACTTGGCGGCATACTCCGTCAGGCAAAAGCGGATTTAGCCTATTTCCCCGGGCGCGTAGCTCAGGCCTGGCGAGTGGCGGCGCTCTGCGCATTGATGGCCATGATAGCCATGGTATACGGCATTCCGGAATCGGCGATTAGCTGCTATCTCATTATTTTCGTGATGAAACCGGATGGCGTCGAGAGCATGGTCATGGCCATCGCTATCACGATATTGGTATCGCTGGTGGTCGGGTTGGTATTTCTGCTTATCCACTTCACTTTGGAAGCTGCGCCATTGCGCATGGCGGCTTTGATTGTCAGCTCGTTTTTATTTCTCTATCTTGGCTCAGCCAGTAAGCTTGGCCCGGTGGGCAGTATTATTGCGCTGGTGATTGCTTTTGTCATGACGCTGCTCAGTGACATTCCCATGGGGGAGGTAGCCACGCGCGGGTTGTTATATGCCTGGTTAATGGCCGTTTCCCCGATGTTACTGCTGATTGTCTTTAACCTTTTCTTGGGTCGCATGCCACAGCGGTTATTACGAGACTGTTTATCCGAACGATTATTGGCGGTGGCTGAGGCATTGCGACAACCCGATGCTGCCACTATGGATAAGGTAAAGGAGCTGCTACAAGAAGGGCAGAGTGAGCATCAGCAGCGGGCGCTTTTTGTCCGTATTTTCCACCTTAGGCCCGCAGCCGAAGCCGCTTGGCTTGAAAGTGCCGTGAAAAGCACTTACCGGCTACTGTTGGCAACTTCGGTTTTACCTGCGACTTCACCAGAAAATGTGCGTTTCGAGCTGGCGGCCTATTGTAGCAATGCAGCACAGGCGATTGCCGCGGGTAATCTTGCTGATATCCCCCATGTTGTTATTGGCAATGCCGGTGATGAAATCGAGGAAATCAGCCGCTCATTAATAGCTCTGGCGAATGCTGATAATGGGCAAGATTTGGCGGCCCCGAAGTCTTCATTCTTTGCCGCAGATGCGCTGACGAACCCCGTCCATCAACGTTTTGCACTGAAAACCACGGCTGCGGCTCTGATTTGCTATCTGGTCTACACCGCATTGGACTGGCAAGACATTCATACCGCCATGATAACTTGTTATGTAGCGGCGCTAGGGACGACCGGTGAGACGGTGCATAAACTGGTGTTGCGCATCATTGGTTGCCTGATTGGGGCATTGATGGGGGTGCTGTCGATTATCTTTATCATTCCCCACCTGAGTGATATTGGGCAATTGATGGCGTTGGTGTTTGGCTGCATTCTATTGGCCGCTTGGGTGTCATGCGGCAGTGAGCGCATCGCCTATGCTGGTGTGCAGATAGGGCTGGCTTTCCTGCTAACCGTGTTGCAAGGTTTTGGGCCGAGTACCGACCTGGGCGTGGCGCTTGATCGGGTGCTCGGTATTTTGCTGGGCAATCTGGTGGTGTATGTCATCTTTACCCTGCTATGGCCGGTGGCTATTGTAGACGCGGTGCGTATCCATATCAGTAATGCATTGAAGGGACTGACAAGTTTGGCTGCGTTGTCACCTGATGCACGACCTGCAGCACTAAGAGAAGCCACCAATGTTGAAGCAGAAATTACCAACGCGCAAGAAGAGCTGGCGCTAATCCCCTTTGAGCCCATGCAATTACGCCCTTCACGAGAAGAGTGCATGCGCTTACAAGCGATATTGGCAGAAATGGGGAAATTGTGCCCTGTGTTGTTTCTACCCACGGAAAAATCGCTATCGGATGTGGAACAGCTGCGTCGGCTCTCGGTAGGTGGCGATGTGGCGACATTACTTGATGAGCAAGGACAGGATAGCGGCTCATTACGGCCAGAATTATCGCCGATTGATCTGACTATTCAACAACGTATAAAGCGGCTTGAGGAACTCCTGGGAACTTGATGACATGATGACGCACGCTGTATTGATGGCCCGGATAGCCAAAATTAGCCTGACTTGCTCGGCATTAAGTTTGAGCATGTTGATAGCCGGTTGTGCCACAGATCGTTTGGATCTTGCACCGACATCTTATACTGAACCCTGGACGCCGGATGCGAATGCGGGGGGCTCTGTGGGGGCAGGTAACTTCTCTGTCCCAGCGAATCCGCTGGTGGCGGAGTTAGCCTCGCCGCCGGCGATAAAACGCGCGCATGCTTATTCATTACCCGAGCTGATTGATATCGCCCAAAATCAAAATCCTGATACCCGTATTGCCTGGCAGCAGGCGCGGCAGGCAGCTCTGGTGGTTGGAATGGGGGAGGCGACATTTCTACCCATCATTTCAGCAAGTGTGATTGGTGGCTACCAGAGCACAACCACACCATTGCCTTATGCTATCGGCAACGAGAAGGATCTGAAAACCACTGGCAGCGCAGTGGTACCGGCTTTAGCATTACAGTGGCTTATCTTCGATTTTGGCCAGCGCAGCGCATTGCTTGATGCGGCTAAACATACTTCCTATGCTGCCAATGTGACCTTTAATGGCATGCATCAGAAACTCATTTATGATGTGACTCGCACTTACTTTCAATATGGCGCAGCACAAACCCAGCGGCAGATAGCCGAACAAACGCTGAAAAATAGCTTAAAAATTCAAGATGCTGCGCAAGAGCGGCAAAAAAACGGCATTGCGACAACAGTAGAAGTGGCGCTGGCACGACAGCAGGTTGCCCAATCCGAACTACGTCGGGTGGTGGCAAAAGGGACTGAGCGCGATGCTTATCAGGCCCTATTGGGGGCGATGGGGGTTTCCCCGTCATTGGACATCAATGTCGCTTATGCTGAAGACCGTGCTTTACCGGATGTGACCAGCGCGCCGACCGAAAATATGATTCGGCTGGCCCTTTCCCAACGCCCCGATGTATTAGCCAGTTATGCGGCGGTTGAAGCCGCCCAAGCGGGGGTCAAAGCCACGGAAGCTGATTTCTTGCCGAAAGTGTATCTTGCCGGGGCTGTCGCGGGGGGGGATGGGCGTTTTGACATTCAGGGGCTGCCGGGTATCAGCCAACAAACCTCATCTTCCAATATCTTAGTCGGTGTCAGTGTTCCCCTCTATGATGGAGGGATACGTGCGGCCAGAGTTAAAGAGGCGGAATCCCGAGCGGCGGTTGCAGCTGAAGGGTTTAAGAAAACGCAGGAATTAGCTGTTCGTGAAATTGTGGTGGCGGCAGATACTTTGCGATCAGCGCTTGAATCCAATCAAGCGGCATTAAATTTGGTGAAAACCTCATTTATTACTTACGACGCGGCGCTGGAGTCTTATCGCAATGGTGTCGGCACCATAACAGTTGCCAATGAGGCGGCAAATGGGTTGCTGAATGCACAGCAAATGAGCACTGATGCGCATGCCGCCTCTTTGGTCGCCGCGGCTAATTTGGCTTTCGTGATGGGGAAAATGACCAACACCTCAGAACCATTGGCTCTGCTGCATTAGCTAACAATACGGATTATATTGATTTTTTGCAGGGGGCCGTGAATCTATTGCATGGTCTGTTTCTAAGTCATTAGAGGAAAATAAAATGGAAGAGTGGTTACTTCAGTTTCTGTTGCTCTATATTACTTTCTTATCCATGTTCAGCCCCCCTGCGACGATGGCCACTGCTGCAATTATTTTGGATGGTGTCTCCGGGCCTATTTTGCGGCGATTAGCTTGGCGCGTGGCATTTGAATATGTCGTGATTATGCTCTTTGTTATTTGGCTGGGTAACTACATACTCGTGGCTTTAGGATTAAGTGCACATGCTTTGACGGTTACCGGTGGTGCCGCATTACTGTTTCAAGGATGGCCATTAATGATGCGCGGCACGAAAGCGGAACAAAGCAATAATGAATTAAATAATGACACACCTAAAAGAGTTAGCGACCTTGCAGTGGTGCCGTTGCTATTTCCGTTATCGATGGGAGGAGGGACGATTGCTGTGGGAATATCCTCTGCCGCACACAATAGTACGTTAGAAGGAATGATGACACTTTCTGCGGTGATATTAATGATGGCACCGACAATTGCGCTGACATTTTTGGTATCAGGCCCGCTGCATGGGCGGATTTCCACTGGAGCAATGGACACGCTAGCACGTATTTCAGGGATTATTCTGGTGACACTTTCATTACAGTTACTGGTCACGGGAATAACAGATTTAGTGATGGCGGAGTTACATTTACCTCGCTAGTGCTGAAATAAAGCGGTGAAGTTCTACTGTATTTTGAGTACCCACTTTTTTCATAATGCGATGTTTATAGTAGCTAACCGTTTTATGGCTAGTCCCTAACACTGACGCGATAACACAGGGCTGTAGCCCCTTTCTCAGCATAGAGATCACATTTATATCCTCTTTAGACAGATTCTTTATCATTTGACAATATAGACACCTCTTAGACAGCGATTTGTACTGGTGTATCTCGATATTTCTGCGAATAACATCTTCAAACATTCTGACAGGGTCTGACAAAGAAATAAATACGCCACCTTTCGAGGACTCTCTGTCCCAACCTTCATCTAACACAGTAATCACTACCATATTTTTTTCTATCAGATGACAAGTACATTCACATAAGCTGGCTAACTTGGAACGAAACAGAATGACGGTATCATCGCACTCATCTTTCTCGGTTGATAAGTCATTCTTACGTATATTCTGGTTACCGAAAAATTGTTCACAAAGAGCATATAACCCCATGCAGGCATAGTTATCCAGACCCTGAAATTTCACCACGATCATTTTTATTTCCAGTTATTATTTAAGAGGTGCAGTAATACTGTCGGTAGATCATATTGTAATGTTTTATTAATAACAATAAGCCTAGGATTATTTTGATGTAGTGATATGACTACAGGTGTAGTGATAATTTCAATTAAATATATTCATGTATGGATTTTCTCCCTGCTGCTGTCAATATGGGTTACCAAACAATAGGTTGCTTTAACTTGTTGATAATATTTGCTTTAAATGAGAGTTTATTATTATCAGAATGATAGGGTGAAAGTATTGATAATTTAATGGGTGGTATGATTACTCTGTAATGATTTTTTGGGTCGCAATATATTTACTGATACTTTTAATATCATACTTAAATCTAATTAGACTAGCTAAATTAATATAGTTTTAGATCTTTTAAGAGGATATCGATAAAAAGAGGTATTTGAGACGATATGCGCCTACAGCAGTAGGCGCGATGTATATTTTGTATTTAAAATAAAAAGATATAGCTTCTTTAATTCGCTATGTTGCTGGCGTAACAGGTTCAAATACAAATGGTTTTTCTGGCTGAAAGTGTGCTGAAACATCGCCAGTATACTGAGCAGCTTGAGGAGTATTTAACTTCAGTTTTCTGACATCACCGGGTTTTGAAAAATCGACCTTAGTAAAATCAACCCAGAATGTATTTGGCATTAACGTGGATTCAAAATAGTAAATTTTATTTTTCTGATCCGATAGCGTTCTCCAGCGGGTTGAGGAGATATTAGGCTCATCGGGAGTGCTGATACCATAAGGAACGGAAACAGAGCGAATTACACTCAGTACACTCGCGGTAGCCAGTTGCTTATCAGTATATTTAGGGATCGCATTAATATAAAACTGGGCACGAACAAAACGATCACTGGAGCTATTGGTGCCTGGCAGCATGTTGGTACCACCAATTCTTTGCCAATACGAGTCGATGGCGAGTTGTTTATCATAGGTTGGTGAATTCGTCACAACTTGATATTCCCGGCTGTGGTGAATGGTGAGTTTGCCATCAATATATTCAAACACAGCGCTATCACCACTTGCATCAGACAGGGCTAGATGAATGGTACCGAGTCTTTCTTGGCCAGGTACTTTACTGGTCAATACAGTAATAGGCTCTTTCTTAAAGGCATTAACGGCTTCATCGACGGTAGCATAATTATCAAGAACATATTGCCCCCATGCCGCCAGCGAAATATTGGGTCTAGTGGGGATGGGTTCTGGGTATTGGGATTCAGCCAACCACAGCATATTAACCACCAAGCCCTTTTCATTCATTCCGTCAGTCGTGGCGATGTTGTAGGCTGCGGTGATCACGCTACCATATTTTGATGTCCAGGCCACGGAGTTTGGCCCCGCATTTCCTGTGCGCTCCATTCCTCGGGGAAAGACCCACAGATCAGAGTGAAGATCTTCTTTCCAATCCATTGATCTGCCTGTTATCACTAAATCTTCCGGCCCCAAGTATACCGCTCTAGTACAAGCTTGCACGGTAGGAATTAGCGTAATCGTGCCGATAAAAGCGATGGCACCCAATAGAATTTTAGATATCCGATTTTTATTCATACGTTACTTTTCCTATATAACAATAATTCAAATACTTTAATGGTAGTCCAAACCATTAAATTTAAGTCTATGCAATCAACTCTATCTCAGCGCTGTAGCATGGTAATACCATTGCGGCTGATAAAAAAGAATAAGTCAATTAATGTGTTGTACCTGAACTTATCCATGGCCACTACTGTAGGTAGAATTTATCCTCCCGCACACAGAAGGCAAAAACAACTTGCTGCTAGGGATACCCATGGCGAGTGTGTGTTCATCGTCTTTTACCCAATACAGATAAAGGGGAGGGGAAATTCTGAATGATGAGTTTGTTTGGAGCTGAAATGTTTGTCAGAAAAGTTATTTAAACCGAAATGCTAATAACGCCTTCCCCGCAAGGAAGAAGGCGATGCAATGTTAATA
Organism: Yersinia hibernica; assembly: GCF_004124235.1. Taxonomy (NCBI): domain Bacteria; kingdom Pseudomonadati; phylum Pseudomonadota; class Gammaproteobacteria; order Enterobacterales; family Yersiniaceae; genus Yersinia; species Yersinia hibernica. The sequence continues at coordinate 3,981,941 of NZ_CP032487.1, read as the reverse complement.
GGTTATTTTTAATGTGGTAAAGAGCCACTCTGTATCGGAGATAGTGAAATTTTGGACAGTGGACCTGTTGGGTTCCTAGGGGATTTTCTATGTTCCGTATCTATCAACTTAGCTAGGAATGTGATGACTTTCCTAGTGCGTTCCATATTCTGTTTTGTATTTTCATTTGTTGGTGAAATATCTGGCGCAATTACTATCGCTATATTATCAGCACTCATTTCATTTACATATTTATTCCTAACTACTTTAATAAACAACGGCATAATTTTTTGTATTGGCAATGGTAGCTCATCTATCGATTGGATAGTGTAATTATTTTTTTTCTCATCAAACTCTTTTGCAAAATTTAATATGTCCATTTTATCGCGAAAAGTTAATGCGAGTTTTAATTGTGCTTTTAGTACAGCAAAAACGGCATGGACATTGATATTATCAGTGGGATTAAAATTTTCACATATAGTAGTATTCTCGGTGCTTTTAAGAATATTATTAATCTTGTTTATTCCATGGGCTGTTGCAGACTTTCGAAGTATTCCTTCTTGCAATAAATATTCAGGTTTTTTTTCAATATGATTTATTAGTTTAGCCATGTTTTGAATGGCTATTTCCTTCTGGTTGAAAGGTTCAGTTCGAGGCTCGCTATTCAGTTGGTTTTTTATGCTTAGCTCTTTTTTAAATGATGCAATCATTATGTTAATTTTTTTCTCTTTATCTTTATGTATAATTTCTCGAAATTTATATTTAATTGATTTTTTATTGAGTTTACTTTCGACTCCACCAGTGTGAATATAATTAATTATGCTTGATAATTTATTTGAAAATAGATTAAAAAACGGTATATTGATGATTTTATCTTTAATTTTACATTTGCTATTACTAATATAGCTCAATGTGTCACTGATTTTAAGTTGTTTGTTGCAAACTATTTCATCTTTATTTAAATTCTTTTTACTAGCAATATATAACTCAGTAATATTTATATTTAATATTTCGGTTTTATTCTTTGTCAACATAGTCATAATATGGCCTTGTAAGGGTGTAAAAACCCAAGCCTGCCACACGTCCAGTACCTATGCTTTCATTTTTAGCGTTGCACTTTCATTTTTCGAATCAAAAACACTAACATTTTTATTCTAATAGCTTATTAGATAACACAGTCATTTATAAACTACCGCCATTGTTCACCGTCGAATGCACTGGAATATAGTGGTGAGTAGCGCGGATTTAGCGGCTCCTGATTGCTAGAGGGCCGCTGCTGAAGCTAAATTTCAGCTGAAAATTCATTACAGTGGCGGTGGTAATAAAATCAGTATAATCCTGACGGTGATATTCTGTGGGATATGTCTGGCTGGGTAAAATATATATTTTAATTTAAGTTGAAATATTATTTTTATAAAAAATTATTATTTATCTCCAATTAATATTATTTCGTTAATTTTAGTGGTGATTAAATCGCTCTGAAATTTCTTCAGAGCGATTTCTTTAGTTAAGTTGCCAGCCCGTTAATTTTCAAATCGGTATTTTGGTCTGACGTGCTTTGAGCCAACACAGGCCGTCGAGGATTAGGAATATTGCCAAGCTGGCTCCCATCAGTGGCAGGCTAACAGCCAGCACCAGGGTTGGAAATAGGCACAAGATTTTCCCTTTCAGGGATAAGCGCCCTAATGAGGACATCAGCGAACCTTGCATCGGGAAGCGCTGATGCTTAGGTCGGCGTCGCCACCACATGCAATAACCGATAATAATAGTGCTGCATAACCCAATGCCAAAAAATACCAGTACGAGCTGGTTTATCACACCAAATAGGATGCCCATATGGGCATCAATGCCCCAGCGAATTAATTTTGCCACCAGCGGGAATTGGTCGAAATTCAACTGATCGACAACCTGCATCGTTTTGATATTAAAGGCGCGAGCATCAACTTGAGTGGGCCAGCTGCGGTCTATTTCAGCAACCGTCCATGCATGATTAGCTGTACTGCCGGGGCGAATTTCAACTTTTGCCGCGTCAATGCCCGCCAGTCGGGCTTGTGCTAATACGCTGTCATAACGCCAAAGCTGGTTGGCTGGCATAGCCATACCCGGGGCATGGGAATCGCAGTGATGGGCATGTGGCTCATCAGCGCCCAATACTTTTGCTGTTAATGTAGCGCTCAATAATGGGGGGGTTAATGCGGTATTTAATGATGGCGTTTTCCATGCCAAAGTGGTGCGTAATACTGAAATATTATCGCCCGCCCATTTTGACCATGTTAGGCCGGTTACGGAGATAAATAGCAACAGAGGCAGTAGTGTCAAGCCGAGTAATATATGGCGGCGGCGATTATTTTGTTTTGCTTTAATTAAGTTGCGTTTTTGCCGCCGTTGTGCGGCCCACATGATGATTCCGCCCAACGCCGCAACCCACATCCATGAAGCGGCCAGTTCACTGTAATTTCTGCCTAAAGAGCCAAATAACGCGCCACTGTGTAATTTGTCCAGCCAGGTGCGAAAAGGCAAAGAGCCACTTGAGCCATATACCGCCATATCCCCTAAAATAGTTAAAGTGACGGGGTCGATAAATATCGCGCGACTTTCACCGGTATTTAGCCCCGCAGCGCTAAACATAACGCGGGTACTTTCGCCATCAGTTGGGGCCGGGCGAACCGCGATAATTTGCGCATTCTCCCCCGCGGCACTTTGGGTGGCAGTAATTTGTTGCATTAATGAGTGTGCAACGCCCTCGTATTTAGGATAGAGCTGCTCGGCATACAGTATTTTTTCAATATTGGGAGCAATAACATATAAGGTTCCACTTAATGCGGCAAAAAAGATAAAAGGCGCAATAAAAAGACCAATGTAAAAATGCAGGCGTGATACCAATGCCAACCAGGCAGCTCGGCTAGAGGTGGAGATTACGGTCATAGAATTTCCAATAACATTATATTGTTGCACTTGAGGTGGGTAGGGCGACAGTGCTATTCATGTGAATGACTGACTGGCGTAGGTTTATCGTCATTGATTGGTTTGCTGTTAATCTGCAAACTCAAATTCATTAGGTATAAATAATATAAATAATCTGTCAACGAGTGAGGCAGGGAAATCCCTGCCTCTGGTTATAACGCAGAATTAATATTACTTAATTAGCATGCGCCTTTATCTTCCCAAACTTTACCCCAGCCAGAACCATCGCCTGTTGTATCTGTTACGGCAGCATCGCCAGGGACAAAACTTCCATCCGCCCACCATTTGCTCATATAGATACGGCCGTCATGTGTCACGCTATCTTTGGCATTGTAGGTGGATTTATTGTTCCAAGCTGGTGCATGACATTGTTTGTCAGCGCCATCTACTTCAGGTTTAACTTCGGGCTTAACTTCAGGTTTCACAGTTTCAGCTTCGCCTTTAACCATAAAGGTGATGCTCTGCTGCTGAGATTTACCCTGGGCGTCGGTACCGATGATCACCAAGGTGTGTTTACCTGCTTTCAGATCATTCATTGCAATGGAGACATGCTGAGAGGCATTTTCCAAACTAATTTCTTTGTTACCTTTAACGGAATTGTCTGAGGCGAAGACTTGCGCAACCAAATCCATGTTGCCAATGGTTTCCAGATCGAAATGAATGGTCAATGCACCCGCAGCCATTTGATACTGTTTCTTCATGCCATTGGCAGAGAAACTTGCTTGTACTTCTGTACCAGCATCAACCTGAGCTTTGTCAATCTGAGTTTCAACCCGAACCACTTCGCTGTTGGCATTGATATAAATTGCGTTATGACCGTGTGCCGCAGAAACCTTACCGGAAGCATCTTTATTACCCGCACGCAAGTTTTTGTTGCTGCTGTTTACTTTGTTGGCCAGCAGGTAACCCCAGTTATTTTTCTTGCCGTCTTGCGCATCTGTAATGGTCATTTCCACGGCAAGGTCACTGCGTTCACCCTGCTTGTCGAACATGCGCAGTTTCACGGTGTCACCGACATTTAAATTATCACGTGGGTCGATGTTACCGACTTTGGTCGACCATTCGGAATTCACAACTGCGCCAGATGCGCTACCGAAGTCTGCATCGATCATTTGATAAAAGGTGCCAGGGGTATCAGAAACATCCCAAGCGCCGTAGATAACTTGGTAACCGGTACGTTCAGGGACATCACATTCGTGAGAAGTCGAGCCAGTTGACACTGCTGGGCCACCTGGAATAACACAGAATGGCGTCAGATCGAGTGAATCACGTGTCAAAGGTTGGTTAGGATTCCAATCCTGCTTGGTCATGTAATATTTGAAGTCGCTAATAGGATGCGCGGCAGTGAATCTCCATTTGAACTCTTGAACACCCGCTTTCATTTCGACTTTATGCCAACGTGTTGCGGTTTGCTGGTTCAGATTGACACTGACCCAGTTGTCGCCACTCGCCAGTTTACCGTCTTCAGGGCCTTTTCCCGGGAAGCCATCGGCGGTTTCACCAGAACTTTGCGGTTCATACTGTACGGCGCCACAATCTTTATTCAGGTTTTTACCATCTGCATGGCACAGTAAGTTACGTGATGGAGGAGTTTCGATGTAGCCATGTGCCATAGCGCCGGCGCTAATAGACATAACAACCATAGCTAACATAATTTTATTCAATTTCATGTTTTATCGCTTTCCTATTATATAAGTGAGTTCCATTGAGTCATTTCATCGGAACTGTATTTCTATTTATGAATGATATTTTTAGCGGGTAGATATTTCTCAGTGAGTAATATTGCCGGCGGAATAAAATGTAAGTGAATTGAATAGAATGGGGAAACTTTTTGTCATTATATAAGTTAAACCTTGATAATTTATTGTTTTGGAACGAATTTCAATGGGAAGTTCTAAAAAAGTACGCATGGCGGGTCTATTATAGTCCGATATTTTCAGGTCTATTGGGTCATCTTACTAATAAGGAATTAGCGTATTCCAAAATTTGAAGTGTTTTATTTTGGCTAATAAGGAAGTAATGGTGTATTGGGTGGGTTACCTGATTTAAAATTATCAATTCCTTATTATTGATGAGTTAAAAAATGTTATCAGTTACCCGTAAGCTATCTTGGTTTTTGCCTTTGGTATTATTGGCCGGTTGCCAGCAACCAGTGAATAAAAAACCTCAGCCCACCGCCCAGCAGCAGATCAAACAATTGTCCGCTTTAATTGCCGGGGCACATTATTTACAACAACAGTGTCAACGAACAGATGTACCCAAGGAGGCGGTGCTGGTCAAAACAGCATTGAATTTGGCGGCCTCTCGGCACTGGGATACCAGCGTTCCTGCTTATAAATTACTGGGTGAGCATAGTCAGGAACGCTATTTGGCGTTGGTGAAAGAGAACAAAGCAGAGCAACCACTGTGTACAGAACTTAATTTACTGATGGTGGATTTTGTGGATGAAGCACAACGCCACACCAACAGCCATTAATCATCTTAGCGATAGTATTGTAGAAATAGCAGCCAGCCACTGAGCGCGAGAAATGGCCCGAATGGGAGCACTGTATTCAGTGCTCTGCCCCTAAACAGGCGGGCAGTAAGCGCAAAAATAATCCCTGCTAGTGACGCGATAAGCAGTAAAGACGGTAATGCCATCCATCCCAACCATGCTCCCAATGCCGCTAATAATTTAAAATCGCCATAGCCGAGGGCTTCTCGGCGGGTGACCCACCAGAATGCCCAGTAAAGACACCATAGAATCAAATACCCGCTTGCCGCGCCAATAACTGCATCACTTAGCGGTAAGGTGTTGTCAAACAAGTGAAAAAATAATCCGGCCCATAGCAGTGGCAAGGTCAGGTTATCCGGTAATAACAGATGGTCGATATCAATCATGATGAGTGCGATGAGTACCCAGCTGAGCAGCAGTGCTGCTAGCAGCGGGCTGCCTAATGGAATAATCGCTGCTATTAATAATGTGACGAGCATGGTTACGAGTTCCACCAATGGGTAACGTACCGGAATCGCCACCTGACAGTGACGGCATTGCCCCCGCAATCGTAACCAACTGAATAAAGGAATATTGTCTCGCCATTTCAATGAAGTTTGGCAAGCAGGACAGTGGGAATGAGGTAGGCAAAGATTGAAATCGGGCAGATTACCGTGGATGACCATAAGTGGCAGTCGATAGATGACGACATTAAGAAAACTGCCAACACACAGGCCAAGAAAGGCGAAACCGCCCCACCAAAGTGGCGCGATTGTCTGAGCAATATACAGTGTATTCATCATAATATGACCGCCGCAGTGCGTTGCAAAACTAATGAGGAGATATAAACCTGATTCGGATTGTCCTCATCAATGGCGACTTTTAAATGGCGGGCCTGGATGCCGTATTCTGTCTCAAGCAGCTCCAGCCAACTTAATAACTGAGGAAAGGGGATAACCAGAGGGGCGAGTACGGCCCGGTTTTTTTGGGTTTCTTGTAGGATTATCTTGAGATTATTCTGGCGTGCACTTTCGTGTACCGCCCGATCAAGCGACAGTGTGTATTGAAGCGGACGTTGCGCGTGCAGATGGCTTATTCTGTCCTGTTGCTGCATCAACATGGCAAAATCTCGTTGGGCCTGGCGCAGGTTTTGTTCGCTTTGTTGCCGATAATTATTGAGTGGAGCAATAGCGCCTTGGCTCAGGGCCAGCCCTAGCAATACCAATCCCCCGAGGGAAAAAATTATTTGCTCGCGTTTACTGTAGTTCTGCCAGCGTTGCTTAATTTTTGTCATCATTGTGAGCTCCTTTGACGGTTAGCACGGTGTGCTGCTGGTCTATTGCATGGGGGGTGAGGCTGAGTTCCTGAGAATATTGACGCGGAATACGTGACAAGAGTTCTTGCTCAGAGAGATTAAATGTTAACGCCAGTGTGTCACTCTGCCATTCCATGGACTGTGTTTTTGCACTTTGCAACGATTGCAGCACTGGCATTGCCGCCCTCAGCCGATGCAACAGACCGGGCGACGGAATGTTTTGCTCTAACATATTAATTTGTTGAGTCATGCTCTGAACCCCCCGCGAGAATGGTGCCGCATTTGGGAAATTACTCCGGTATAACTGATGTGTTTTCTCTTGTATTTGTTCTGCTTGCTGCTGTGTGCGATATCCCTGTAAACCGGGTTCAATGGCGAAGGTCAGCAGATAGAATGCGGCTAAAGCTGCCAGCAATTTATTGCCGCGCGGCTTGCTCGAGTGGCGGGGTGGAGTGAAATCGCCATGCAGCAGGTTGAGTGTATTTTTCTGTGCACCTTGGGCCAAAAGCGGCCAGGTGGGGCGAACGGTTTTTTGCATCCACGTCGACTCACTTGCTGGGCGCTGGCTATAGCTTAAAATAGCGGGCAGTTTGGGGTAACGGCTGAGAATAAACCCCAGTTCTGCTTCATCCGCACTGAAACCTTGTTCAGCCGATTGGCGTATCAACCAAGTACCATGAAAACTGGCGGCACTCCAACTGGCGGTCGGGGATGGCAGTGCCAGCACATCAGGTAACGCCCTTGTGGCGGTCAACTCTGCGCTGCGCAACCAGCCTAGCCACTGTTGTAATTGGTTTTTATCTATTGCCGCGATAGATATCTGTGTTCCGTGCTGTTGGAGCACGGTGAGATGCAATTGTTCGACATCACCGGGGCATAATGACTCCAGTTGCCAAGCCAATGCCGTCTGGTGTTGGCGGCGATATTTGCCATTGAATGTGAGAGTGCTGAACAGCACATTTTTCGCTGGAATCAATAATGTTATCTGGCTGGTTTTCGCCAGAGGCAACAGCTCATGTAAGGCTGTTTCATCGGCCAATTGCCCCTCTTGGGCATTTCCCTGCCGAGGCTGGTGATACCAATAAACCGGCTGCCCTGCTTGACTGGCGAGCGAGATAAATAATTCATCGCATACTTTTTTATTTTTCTTTAATAACATAAATTTCATTTCAATCACTATGGCCGTATTGACGGGAAAGAACCTGAATAACGTGCTCATGACGTTGGAATAAGCTGCGCATTCTGCTGCTTTGTTGCTCTTCATCCAGCCACTGCAACAGTTCAAAGTAGTTACTGGTCAATGACATGGCGGTTTGTGCCTTGGCAAACGCGGCATTGTTGACCGCAATAAAAGGTTTGATATCGTTGATGTGGTTCCAGCCAGTGGCCGGGCGATGCTCAATCAGCTGTTGTGCCTCTTCCAGCGACATTTCGCCGAGAAACAGTGCAGCCAGAAGCGGGGCTTGAGTTTGCGATAACGTATTAATATTGATGTGTAAATTCTGGTTGGGTAGGGCGCAAATCAGCGGTTTTAAACGCAGAAATAGTGCCTGATTGACTCCGGCCAGCACTCTGAATTCGCTGGTATCAAGCATTGGGCGATTCGCCGGGATGAGCTTGGGGCGACTATCACGATACAAGTCAGCTTCATGATTTCCACTGCGGGAAAGAGTGTCTTTGTCTACCCAGTCAGCCAGCGCCAATGTTATTTTTTGTGCTTCGGCTGCATCTAAACCCTGTGCTAACAACAGGTGTTGAAAAACCTGTTGGGAATAGGGGGGGGCTGGGGCTTGTGTCGGCGTCTCTGACTTTTCACCAACTTCGCCACTTTGGCCAATCCCATTAAGGTTAAAACAGGCCTGACGATCGCGCAGGCTAAAATTAACCTGATTACCGTCCAGCGAGATCTGCTGCTCAGGCTTTGCCCAAGACTGGCCTAAATGAATTTTATCTTGCGGCAAGCGGGATAATTGCTGATGTTGAACCAGTGACTCCATACTGAGCAGCAACCATTTACTCTGCTGATAAAATTGCGTGCTAGCCGCCCGATTAAGCGCCCGTAACCAATAGTCATTCATATTGACGGCAGTGATGGTCATCATGGCGGTTATCATTAGCACGACCAGCATCGCCATCCCGCGTTGGTTATGTTTTTTCATGATTCACCGTCAGGAATATAACCCGTTGCAAGGGGCCTAAATCGCCAGTTTCCAATGTGATCTCAACTCCTTCGGGTAAGTTTTGGCCCCTGTCCCAACTCTCTAGCCAGCGGCCTTGCGACCAAAAACGCAGTTTAAAGGCGTTAACATTGTCGAGTGTGACACTCAATGTCGGCTGGGTTTGCTGACTATCGGGCTGGTGGTGACTCAGACGCTCAAGCTTGCCCGGCTGAAAATACCAGGTCACTTTCTCCAGATTAGAACGCGGGAGAAAAGCCGCGGGATTGCGCCAGTTATCACGCACGAGTGTCAGGCTGCTATTTTTCCCTGCTCGCGACAGGTGAAAATCATTTGGTACAGATAATGCCGCAGCGGCTACCGGCCGTATTCGTGCATGGGAAATATCATGCTCCATCAGATTAAAGACGCGCTGGAGCTCAGCCAACCTGGCCGCGTGCTGTTGCGTCAGTTCACTATTACGCAAAACGGCTTGCAGCAACTGGTAACCGGCCAGGCAAACGATAGAAAATAAAGCAATGGCCAGCATCATTTCTAACAGAGTGAAACCCTGCTGTTTTGGCTGATTCATGATTTAACCTGATAGCTACGTAGCCCAGATAACGGCGCGCTATAGTGTTCGTTCTGACTAACTTCAATTTCCAGTGCTCGCACTTGGGCATCCGATGTCGCAACTCCCCGCCAGCGCCAGTGCCAAGTGATATCTGCCATGGTGCTTTTGCCCTCATGCCAATGTTCTGCTGGCCAGACATTTTGCAGACGTAACCTGACCAACTGATTTTCTGCCACCCAAGCAGCAAACTGCTTTTTTTCAAGATGACTGAGATTTCTGACTTGCTCGCCGGTGCTCTTTATAATGGCTAAACCGGCCGACGCCAGCACCACCAAGGCCACGAGCACTTCCAGTAATGTCATGCCACGGCAATTCATTGCGCTGCAATCCTTTGTGCTTCGTCAGACAGTACGCCTTGCTCGGTAATACGTCGGATTTGGCCATTCGGCTCACTTAATATGAGTTCGAACTGTGAACGTTCCCCGCCGGGGAAAAAGACAATTTTTGGCTCATTAATCAAGTCATCCTCCAACATCGAACTGAGTGGGAGCGAATTATCTTGCAGGGTAAGTTCGAGGGTCAGCTCACCAGGGAGCTGGCGCTGCTGCTTTAATTTCTCATGCTTGATTGGGTGCCAGTAATGATGCGGCCACAGATAACTTTCTCCTTTGTTATGAGGGCGGTTATTGAGGGTCATTAACTGCCATTTATCACTGGAAACAGAGAGACCATAAATCTTTCCATCCTGCTCTGCTTGCTGTGCCGCCCATTGCAGCGCCACCGCCAACCGGTCGCTCTCTTGGTTTATCTCGCGAGATGAGGGCAGGATGTTGAGTACCAAGGTTGCCATACTGCCCAGTAATAGCAGCACCAGCATGACCTCCATTAATGTAAAGCCGCGGGCAACGGTTGTTACCTTTATCGCATGCATTAAGGCTGTTCTCCGGCATCAGTGCCAATGTCCCAGTTGTTAATGTCATCATCAGTCTGCGCCGCCCCATCTGGCCCGACGGAATAGATATCAACCACGCCATGTTCCCCTGGACTGGTTAGTTGATATGGAGCGCCCCAAGGGTCTGCCGGTAGACGGCGGATATAGCCCTCAGCCCGATAACTTCTCGGCACCGGTGCCAGCGTCGGCTTGGTCACCAGAGCTTGCAGGCCCTGAGCGGTTGTGGGGTAGCGGTTATTATCCAACTTGTACATATCCAATGCGTTTTCCAGTGTGACTAAATCGCTGAGCGCTTTTTGGTTATCGGCCCGGTCTTTATTCCCCATCAGGCTGGGAATAGTGAGGCTGGCGAGCACGCCAAGAATGACGATCACCACCATGATTTCCAGTAAGGTGAAGCCCCCTTGGGCGTGTTTGCGTTTCAACACAACAGGTTGATTTTTCATGAGATAGTATTCCTTTGAGTCACTAAAATAAGGGGTTATCCCATCATGCTATTGAGCTGCAAGATGGGTTGTAGTATGGCGAGGATAATAAACAGCACCACGGTGGCCATGCTGACCACCAGCAACGGTTCAAATAGCGCCAGTGCAATCGTCATGCGGTTGACGAAGGCGTTTTCCTGAATGTCGGCGGCGCGCTCCAGCATATTGTCGAGCTCACCACTGTTTTCTCCGGAAGTGATCATATGGCGCATCATTGGGGACAACAGGCCGGTGTTTTCCAGTGCCAATGCCAAGCGGCTGCCTTCACGAACTCTGTCGCTGGCGTCAATAAGCTGCTGACGCGCATACTTATTTACCAACACTGAAGCGCTGATATGCATCGCTTCCAAGAGTGGCACCGCACTGGCGTTAAGAATGCTTAGCGTGCGGGCATAACGGGCAAGATTGAGGTCGAGAACCACCCGGCCAATCGACGGTAAATGCAGCATTTTTTTATGCCACCACATCAGATTGTGTGCGGGTTTTAACCATTGGCGGATACCGAGAGCTATTAGCCCCAAAGCCAATAACGCCCACAAACCAAAGTCCCTCAATGCATCACTGATGGAAATAAGAAGGCGAGTGGAAAGCGGCAGAGCCTGCTGCATATGGATAAATTGCTCGACGACTTTAGGAACCACGGCGGTCAGTAAGATTGCCACCACGGCAATGGCAACCACCGTCAGCACCAGCGGGTAGATCAGGGCCTGTAGCATTTTGCTTTTCAATTTTTGGCTCTGTTCGGCATTATCTGCCAGCCGCAGCAGGACCTTATCAAGATGACCGGAAGCCTCTCCGGCGGCGACCATGGTGCGGAACAGGGAAGTGAACGTTTTCGGGAACGCGGCCAAGGCATCCGCCAGCGATTGGCCTTGCAATATTTTGTTGCGGACTTGCTGTAGCAATGCTTTGTGGCGCGGTTTTTCACTTTGTTGTGCCAGTGCCAGCAGCGCTTCTTCTAGCGGTAACGCCGCTGCAACCAATGTTGATAATTGGCGAGTGAGTAACACCAGGTCGCTACCACGAATATTGTCCTGGGTACGCCGCCAGGATAGCGTAAGCGCTGCCGATGTGCCGATGTGCCGGTGTCTGGCTTCAAGCTAATTAGCGTCAGCTGTTGCTCACACAATTGCGCCCGTGCAGCACGCGGGGACTCGGCGCTCAGTGTTCCGCGTCGTTTTTTCCCTGTCGCAGTGATGGCCATATAACGGTACTGAATCATGGTTCGCTGGCTCTGGTTACACGTAAAACTTCTTCAAGGCTGGTTATTCCGGCCAGCACTTTTTCGATACCGTCGTGGCGAATGCTTTGAGTTTGGCGATGTAGTCTTTTCTCTAATTCGACTTCGCTGCATCCCTGAGAAATGGCTTCGCGCAAGGAATCCGTGACTTGCATCAGTTCGTGAATGCCGGTACGGCCGCGATAGCCCGTGAAATTGCAATGTTCACAGCCAACGGGATGATAAAGACTGTGTGGCTCGTTATCCGATGGCGTAAATCCGAAACGTTGAAGAAAATCGACACTGACCTGCTCACTCGTTTTGCAGTGCTGGCATAGTGTGCGCACTAACCGCTGCGCCAAAACACCGATGAGTGAACTGCCGAGCAAAAAGGGCTCCACCCCCATATCTTGCAAGCGCCCGATAGCACCGCTGGCACTATTGGTGTGCAGCGTTGAGAGCACCAGATGCCCAGTAAGTGAGGCCTGTACCGCAATTTGTGCGGTTTCGGTATCACGAATTTCGCCAATCATGACGACATCAGGGTCTTGGCGCAGAATTGCCCGCAAACCTCGGGCGAACGTCATGTCGACTTTGGGGTTAACCTGAGTTTGACCAATATTGTCCAGATCGTATTCGATGGGATCTTCGACCGTCATAATATTGAGTGACTGGCTGTTGATTTGTTGGAGTGCGGCATACAGCGTGGTACTTTTGCCTGACCCTGTTGGGCCGGTCACCAGGATAATTCCGTGGGGCTGCTTCAGTAGCTCGCCGAACCGCGCTTGTTTATCTTCAGCCATCCCCGAATGAGATAGATTGAGCCGCATATTATTTTTATCCAGCAAACGCATAACGACACGTTCGCCGTGGTTGGAGGGCAGGGTAGAAACACGAATATCAATGGCCCGGCCAGCAATTCGCAGAGAAATGCGGCCATCCTGAGGCAAGCGTTTTTCGGCGATATCTAACTTGGCCATGACCTTAATTCGCGAGACCAGCAAGGCCGCCAGTTGGCGTGGCGGAGAGAGAATGTGACGCAACTCGCCATCAATACGAAAACGGATGGCTAATTGGCGTTCAAAAGGCTCGATATGAATGTCTGACGCGCCCTCTTTAATCGCTTCGCCCAGCATTGCATTTATCAGGCGAATAATAGGCGCGTCATCATCGCTATCCAGCAGATCGTCACTTTGTGGGAGAGCATCAACCAATTGGCAAAAATCAATTTCATTACCCAGATTTTCCATCATTTGGCGAGCTTGATCTGAATCCTGTTGGTAATGAGCAACCATACAAGATTCAAATACTTCATCACTGACGAATTGCAACTGGCAAAGCGGCAGAATCCGTCGGGCTTCCAGTAAAGCTTGTGAGCTGGCGGCTTGGCGAAACAAGAGTTGCTCACCGAACAGCGGATGCTGCTGATACAGCACGCCATGCTGTTGTACCCAGGCAAAAGGCAGCGGTGGTAGCGCGGCTGATATCTGACTCATCGCGCCCCCTTGAGGTAAAAGGCGGCGACATCATGCTGCAAATCGCTTAGATAATGATTATCAGAGAGAGCTTTGTTCAGATTTTCATTGATTCGCTGCCCGTTAGTGCCTCCATCTGCTGCTTGCTCTTGTTTAAATTTATCGAGTTTTTGCTGGCTGGCATCAATATAACTGTCTTGTTCACGAATAATGGTTGGACGGATAAATAGCATCAGGTTACGTTTCACTGTTTTCTGTGATGTTGAACGGAACAGAAAACCAACACCGGGAATATCCCCCAGTAAGGGAACTTTACTGACAACATCTTGGTTAGTGCTATCGAGCAATCCGCCAACCACCACGATATTATTACTGCCCACCATCACCGCATTTTTCACTGTTCGGGTATTGAAAGTCGCACCGAGATCTCCGGTGCCACTGGGGGCTTTCGCGGCGACACTGGAGACTTCCTGTTCAATCTCCAGTAACACCGAGTCACCTTTATTGATCTGCGGTTTTACTTTCAGTTTTATCCCGACACTTTTACGGTCCACTGTTCTGAAGATATTATCGCCGGTAGTCGTTTGGGAGCCGGTTAAAATAGGCACTTCTTGGCCCACACTGAATTCGGCCTCCATGTTGTCCAGAGTGACAATACTGGGGGTAGCCAAAATATCGTTATGATTATTAGTGCGCAGTGCCGTAAATAAACCGCTCCAGTTCCCGCGATAAAAACCGGTTGCCAAGCCCGTGATACCTTTAAGTGAGCTTCCCATATCACTGGAATTCATTGAACTGGCAGATGCGCCGGCATCTGGGAATTGGCTGCCGCCACCATGGCGATTGAACCATTGGATCCCCAAACTCAAATTGTCATCATCCTGAACTTCGACAATGATGGCTTCGACCAAAACTTGCGCCCGGCGAATGTCCAATTTAGTAATGACTTGTTCAAGATCACGCAATTGGTCGGGAGCAGCATTGATAATTAAAGAGTTAGTTTGTACATCGGCTTTTATCACCACATTTTTCATCATGGCAATAGTAGGGGCCGATTGGCCAGCTGCTTTCTGTAAGTGACTGCTGACGCCACTAATGACATCGACCAAGCTCTCTGCTTTGGCGTATTTTAGGTAAATAACTTTGGTATTGCCGTGGATATCACCTTGTCTGTCTAACTCTTGCACGGTGCTAATCATGCGATTGCGTACTTGCTCTTCGCCACCGATTAACACGGAGTTGGTGCGCTCATCCGCGACAATGCTAGCGGACATTCTGCCGTTGGCATTTTTCCCACTGCTTTTATGCAGCGCTTCAGCGATGCGCGCCACTTCGGTTGCCGAGGCATATTGTAATTTGATGGTTTCAACAGTGTGGTCACCTGCTTTATCCACATTTTTAATGATAGCCACCAACTGATTAACGACTGCCGCCCGGCCAGTTAATAGCAAGACATTTGACGGGTCATAGTGAACGACGGTGCCGAAAGCGGCATCGTTCAATTGGCGTAGCAGCGGGGCCAGCTCTTTGGCAGCCACATTGTGTAGTGAAACCACGCGCATGATGACTTCATCACCCTCTGCTGGATTCTCTCCTTCGATTAAAGGAATTGCAGAACCTTTCGCATTTTTTGCAGGAATGATTTTGATGATGTCACCGGGCATATTGACCACGGTAAAACCATAAACTTCTAAGACACTTAGAAAAAATGGATAATAACGCTCAGGTTCTAACTCCTGATAGCTACGCACACTAATATTGCCTTTTACCGCCGGGTCTATAATGGCAGTTTTATTCAAATTTTTACTGACAGTATTTATAAACTCATTAATATCAGTATTCTTGAAGTTAACGGAAAAGGTCTCAGCACCAACCTGTGGTGTGTATAGTGTAGAAATCAAAAAAATCACAACAGCGCCAATAAATAAAACTCGCTGATATAACGTATTGAAATTCTGAAAAGACTTTAAGGTTACATCTCGATAAAATATCATTTTTTCATCTTTAATCTAATAATGAGCCAGGTTCTAAGGCTGTTAATGTGAGTCTAATAGCAAAGCTTCGTAATATCCTTGGCGATTAATAATGACGCGATCGTCAAATATTTTTATCACTACAGCCTGATTCTCAGGTAGTTTCTCACCTTGGACATATGAGTTCTGGCGTTTGTTTTGTTCAATAATGGCAATGCTTTTCTCATGCAGGCTACTACTCAGAACGCCAACCAAATTCACTGCCAGATTACTGCGCGGAGCTTGCAACAGTAATGGATCATCGACGGTTAAATACCCCACGCGATAAGGGTTTACTCGTGAATTCCCCTCAGCCGCTGAAAATAAATTCAGCCTGTTTAGTTCAACCTTCTCATATTTTTTAGCACTATTTTCATGTGCTGTTACCACGAGTGTATCTCCCTTTTCATTCGTGGAAGCTAACCAAAGTGGCATGAGATGCTGCTCAATACGCAGTACAATTAAGATAATAAGCAATAGAATTGCCACAATATTTCTTACTGTAGGATTGAAATATGTTACTAGGCCAAGTGAGTGTAAATAATTTTTTATAATCAAATTATGCCCAGCAATTAAGATATAAATAATGAACGCCCAAAATTGAAAATTCGCGTGATTGCCGAATTTATGTTGCGTTTGGGTACCTGATGACTTGCCTTTTCTTGGCGTGTAGCTATTTCTGTAGCAGAACTCACATTGTTAACACTTATCAGCCTCTCATTTAATTTAAGACCATAATGAGGAACCGTCACAATCAGCTCCCCTGAGATGTTATAGCGCTGCAATAATGCACGTAATTGGAATACAATCTGATGATAATTGTTATCACTGATTCTTTGATGGTTTTCATACCAAACCAGGCTAATGATCTGTCGTTTACAGTTGATTCCTTTAAGTAAAGCAACCAAAAGCCTTTTTTGGCCCTCACTCAAGGCGATAGTCTGTTGACTATCATGGATAAACAACTTGTTGGCTGAACACTGTAGCGTAAATATATCTTTATAAGTGAGGCTCTCATCGCTAATTAATTGAATGTATTCTTCTATCTTTAACATATTTTTTATCCTTAGCTTATGTATTCAATTTAGTCTGTTGACAGACTCACTAGAGAGACATTCTTCTAAGCACTTTCTTACCGCTCAGTTCATGTTTAATGACTGCCGCGATATGTAGTAACACTAATGCAGCAAGTGTTGCGCAGGAAAAAATATGAATAGTGTGGAACAATGCAGTAACAGCGACATTATGAATAGGCTGCGGGATAATAAAGAGCTTAAAAAAATCGATATCTCTTTCCATCATCAATACCCCGGTAACTAATACTATGGCGATATTCAAGTAAAGAATGAAATGGACAGCATGAGCAATGAATTGGGTAAATCTGGTAGTGTTAATCTCTTCTGGTTTTTCTGATGTAAAATAGAAGTACACTCGAACGATGAACACCGGGATCAGCAATGTAGTCAGTGAAACATTAATAAACCCCGTCAGAGACTTCATTTCGGGAGAGACATCGAATAGCCCGACATAGAAGCCAGACACCGTAGCCCAAATAATGACCAATGCAGAAACCCAATGTAAAACGACTTGCTTACAGGAATATTTATTTTTCATGCTGCTATCCGATTAAAAAATGCCGCTATAAAAGCGGCAAACGAGGGCGTTAACTACTACGTACATATTATTAAAATGAAATGATGAACAATACTAAAGGGTGTTATTCAATGCTTGCTCATGTCTACCGTATTTCAAATACAGTTTAGCTAAGTTTATTATTAAATTAAACCGTATATACTCTCCAATCTTTGTGGGAGTTATCTTAAATTTAATTTTTTTAAACACGCTTAAATTAAATTGATGACATGTGGCAGTGTTTTTTTAGTGTTAATAGGATTGTTTGGAAGAAGCGAATTTTGAAAAAGTTATGAATTATTGAGAAGTTCACTAACTTTCAATATAGAGGAGAATTTCACGCGCAATATACTTTGGGGCGATAATCCAGCCAGAATATATACTGTTATTTTTTTTTGCACCCGGCCAGCAATGCCGGGCTATTTATCACTTATTATCGTCGTTATCTACCAGAGCATAAAACTGTGGCAGTGTCTGTTGCAGACAAGACAAGCTATGGGCATTTTCCAAAGCCTCACATAAAGCGACCTGCTCAGGGGTACCAAAGAGCTGACATAATCCCAGCATTTTATGCCCGATTTTTTGTGCTGCCGCGAGGTCTCCTTTCTCCATAGCCTCTTCAATATTAGCGAGGTAATCACGAATGCTGGCGCGAAATCGAGCACTGAAAGTTGGGTTAGTCATGATCTTTCTCCTTTGAGGCAAAATAGTCATGTATCAACTGCTGCCATTGTTCACGGGCAATGGGTTTTTGTAGCAGATAATCCATGCCGACCTCGCGAGCACGCTGGGCATCTTCTGCTTTCAGTGAGGCTGACTGACCGATAATCAATATTGGCTCAGGAGTGTCTTGCATCAACCTTCTCAGGTGGCGCACCAGTTCAAAACCGTCACTCTCATCCAACCGGCAGTCGGTCACAATAATCCTGTGGTGGTGTTGTAACCAGCTCTGATAAGCCTGCTGCGTATCTGCCACCGCATCAACCTGAAAGCCCATGCTGCTAAACAATTCTTGTTGAACCTCCAGCAGCAATGGCTCGTCCTCCACCACTAACAGACGATGTGACTGTGTAATGATATCCGCAGTGTGCAGCCCGGCATTATCACTGATAAGCTCCAGCGCTTGATCCTCATTACACAGATTGCTCAGGGCAAGATAAAATGCTGAGGCATACAGTGGGTGGGGCACGCGGGCTGATTCACCTTGTTGATTGCGCAATTGCCAGTGACTCTGTTGCTCATCCAGTTGCAGATAAATCGCCGGCCCGCGCGCCGAGGTCGGAAGTGGCTCGGCAGAGGAATAATAGGGGATTTCACACCCCTCGAGAATCTGGCTTATCTCGCCACTGAATGCCGGAGGAATATCAGCCGAGAGTATGATATGCAGCCCCTCAGGCAGTGAATTTTCAATCGCGTAATGAGCCGGGACCGAGGGGAAAGTCAGCCTCACGCGCGACCCGACTCCGGGCTGACTGGCGATAGTCAGATGCCCACCGGTGAGGTGCATATTTTTCTTGGCGACAAATAGCCCAAGCCCGGTGCCCTTGGGGCGGGGATTGCTATCGCGGGCAGCGCCCGATAATTTCCCCTGATAAAACGGCTCCGACAGCCGTGCCAGCACCTTATGAGGGATCCCGGTGCCAGTGTCGAGCACCTCGATACAGAACATTTTCTTACCATCGACCTGCAACAATGAGCATTCAATCAATACCATACCCGAATGAGTGTGCTTAATGGCATTGTTGACGATATTGTTCAGTGCCTGAGAAAGCAGTGCGCCATCAATCAGATGGGGCAAAAAATACTGTTTTGACAGATAGCGAACCTGCAATGTGGTGGCGTGGGTTTCGGCAAAACTGATAAACAACTTAACCGTGGTATCGCACAGCTCGGCCAGTAAATGCGGTTGTGGATTCTGTTGCACTGAGCCTGCATTGATTTTGGCGTAATCCAGTGACAAATCAAGATTATCGAGTAATTCCCGGGTCACGTGAATGACATTCGCGAGCCTATCCCGCTGGCTGGGCGATGATATTTTGCGCACCAGTCCTTCACAGGCGGTCAGAATCCCAATAAGTGGCGTGCGCAATTCATGCGCCAGAACCGACAGCTCCAGATTATTTTTTGAGCCCAGTCGGATAAGATCCATTTTTAGCCGCCGGTTACGATAAACCACCAGGAGCAGGAAACACAACAAGACCGCCGCTAGGCCATAGCCGTACATATTTGACCAAGCCTGGCTCGGTTCCTGGTTATTGTTTCTGATAATCCATTTTTCCATCAGTTCGGCTTGCTGCTGGGGAGAGATGGACGCAATCACTTTGTTAATAATATCAATCAACAGCTGGTCTTCTGGCCGCGCACTCATCACTAGGAAAATCTTGGCATTATGAGGCCGCGACATTTTTAACTGCCCCGGATATATGACATTCATATAATAGAAAGCAGTAGGGGCGAGGACGACAGCAGCTTCAGCTCGCCCTCTAATGACCTCGCCGACGGTCTCCTCGGGTGAATTGGAGACTTTATAATTGACACCTTGATAGCGTTTGGTAAACCACTCAATTAACGAGAGATAATCGGTGATGGAAACATAGCCCTCAGCGATATCTTCTGAAGTGGCGATATGACGCGTGGCTTTACGTGTGATAGTAACCGGCCAGGTGGAAAAAATCGGAACAGTGTTTACTAGCCCCTTGGATTGGGCAAATGCACTGGATGTACTGGTGAGTAGCGAGACCTTACCGGTTTCTAGATTACGAAAAGATTCACTACCGCTGTTGCTGGACACTGGCTGAAATTTTATTCCGGTGGCGGCGGCAATAAAATCAATATAATCCCGCGTTAACCCAATATGCTCACCAGTGCTATTAAAAGCTTCAATAGGATAAAAATGAGGGAAAATACCGTATTGCACCACCGGGTGCGCTTCTATATAGCGCTGCTCTTCCGGCGAAAAAACGATGGTGGCTGCGGCATAATTGGCTGTTGATGACAGTAAGATAAACGCCAATATCAGATAGGTTTTATAGAGAAATTTCATGAGCATACTTAAAGAAATCAGTATTTGATGTGAGCCCCAGCTTTTTGAAGGCACGCGTTTTAGTATTGGACACGGTTTTAAAACTGATATTCAGGCTGACACTAATGTCTTTCTGCTTCATGCCATTGAGTAACATTCTCAGCACTTCAGTTTCACGCTCGCTTAGGGCATGGTGTACATCTTGTTGTGTTGACTGAGGCAGTGCCGCCAGCTCAATGGGGAAAAATTTCTTACCGCGGGCGACATATGAAATAGCAAAAAATAGCTCCTGAATGTCACTGCTTTTTTGTACAAAACCCCAAGCGCCGGCTTGCCAGGCCAAGCGGGCCACTGCCAAACTTTTATGGGCAGTATGAACAATAATTTTCAATTCAGGATGTAATTGAAGCTGGCGTTTAATAAGCCCAGCGCCATCTTGGGGCAAAGATGCATCCATATCTGTTTCGCTGGCGGCGAGTGAATAATCCAGCAACAGCACTTCTAGCCCGTGGCTATTTTTGAGTAATTCGATGAGTTCAGGTGTATTGCTGACACAACCAATGACCTCAAGCGAAAAGTCACTATAAATAAGTTGTTGCTGCGGTTCTTTATGATGATATGGATATTTTTTTAATATCTCCATTAGTGCAAGACGACTAAAAGGCTCATCTTCTACCATGGCTATTTTTAACGTTTTTGTTGGTGTCATAACGGGCCTCTGAACAAGTGAGGCAAGCGCTAACTGTCATTCACTGTCAGTATTAACTTTTCACCTGGTTGACGTAGAAACGGCGTGAGTCTATCGCTCATCATAATCAGCTCTCCCTCTTTCTCTACCCTGACACTGATATTAAGAGGCTGCGAAGATAATGATAACTCATTTGGTAACTGCAAGCGAAAAGGAATTGTAAGGCTTTCTTTGGGCGTTACAATGCTGTACTCCTGAAGGGATAGCTCTTTGCCACCTGCAGCCTTACTCTGGGTGATCGACAGCGTAATTGTTGCATTTTCAGGTATTTCTCCATGACTGCTTTGAATATTTCCTTGAAGATAATCGCCATTATGGCTTCCAGTTATACCCGCCAAATGACTGCAACCGGATAAAAACAGAGCCAGAAATAAAATAAAACAGTGAGAGTAGAAATTTTTCCGCGTATTAAAAAAATATTTCATCAGATTATCCTGCAGTAAAAATGTAAAGATAAGAACAACTTGCAGCAATAGCCAATGTGCAGCTTGTGATGGCGATCTCGATGATGTTTTTCTTACGCACAATTTTATTCTTCAATGTATCTATCGATGTTGACTCGGCAGAAAGTGTTTTCTTGGTACCCGTATATGAAATACCAATTCTGGGCAAAGTCGCAATCAGGCTTTCATCAAGTCTGGCTTTCTTAAATGAACTACGTAATTGTCTGACAAGTTTATAATAACTGCTCTCAGTCACAATGACGCCACGCTTTTCCCAAATTTCATACATAACCTCCCTTTTGCTGCATGTCTTTGCGAGCAGCATTTTTAATAAGCAAGTTTCACTTTCTGATAATAGTACAACCGCTTCCTTCTGGGTCAGAGTACGTTTCCACGAATTAAAAATAACGTCTTGGCATAAAATAACATTAGGTGGAGTTAATTCATTATTGTTCATCATATTCTCACTTTTTGTATCGACTAAGGATTCACGAGGTGTTTTATACCTCCTCAAGAGAGTGTTCTCAACGATGATGGGGGAATATAGGCATATTAGAGAATACTCTCCACTCGTTTGGAGAGTGCTCTCTGTGGGGGTGAGGATTGCTCCCCATTATTTTGGAGATATTAAAAGGTGGGAGTGGTTGTTAATAGTGACGCATTCTTATGGGAAAAGTCAGGACCAGCACTGACTATTTTCATAATTTTACTTGCGTACCTATCTCTATGATGGGCGGTTTCTGAATGATAAGCACCGACAGCACGCCAACTATAGCCATACTTTTTAAACTTCAGGCTCAGCAAATAGGCTCCGGCCTTAATATTGGTGCAGGGGTGCATCAGGCTTTGTTCGTAGTCTATAATTCCTTTTGATTTTAGTGAGTTAAAATGAACTGAGTTAATCTGCATTAAGCCATAATCGTGGGTCGTGCCGCAGATTTAGTGGTAATGGTTAATTGTCAGATACCATCCGATGATCTTATCGTGCATTTCTTCTGATTTTGAGAAGCAGATAGTCTTGCGGGCTAACCGTTTGAGATGGGTTCGCAAGTTCAGATTATGTCGCTCTATCCTCTGGGTGTATTTCTTGCTGATAACATGACTGGTTGAGGACAATAAAGTGCGGTATACCGGCCAGGCATCGGTCATGTAGAAGGCAATGCTAAACTGGCTCAGCAAAACCAGAAGACGCTTTAATGTCAAAGCATTTCGCGGGCCAAATACATGGGCGATAACGCGCTTTCGGATGCGGTCATAGGCATAAAACAGCCAGCGTTGATTGCCTTTACAGCGGACATATGACCACTGCTCATCGGCTTCACAGCAGATAACCACCTCTGCGCTAGGCTCTACGTTTTGCGCTACCTGGTGCGGCGTAAGTTTTTTAGATGACGCAGAACGGTATTGAGGCTTATCCGTAGAACCCGTGCTGTATCGCGGCATCCGGAGCCGTTCATCGCCATATCAACGATGGCCTGATGGGTTTCGGGTTTAGCTCCGTTGTAGCGATAGCTGAGCTGGAAGGTCTTCAGGCATTGGTTACAGCGATAGAGCTGCGCCCCTGAGCCGGAGTGGCCGTTTCGGATAACCCCATGAGTTTCAGAACAGCGAGGACAAACCACATCAATCTTTGCCATCAATCATCCAAAGGGTAAAGAGTACACCAACACTAAGTTTGCGTCACGACCTAATCGTGGCTACCATTTTTATTAATATTGCGTGCATTTGGCTTACCGCCAGATTCATGGAGGATAATTGCTTCGAGAATGATCTCTGGTATATCCCAGCGTTTAGCGGCATTAGATAAGCAAGATGCATTTGCTAGAGCAGGGCTCAAGAAAATAATAATTGATAAGTAGTAAATAACAGTTTTCATAGGAATATAAATTTAAATATCATCTGACTCTTCATCATCGCTATCAGGCATTTTGCCCATTTTAGCGAGAGATTCTTGATTCAGTTGGTTAGCGAAAATATCGGCTGAAATATACATAGAATAAGCTGGGTTAAACTTCTCTTTCAGTAAATTTTTGTCTTCCGGTAACTCAGAGTTTTTGATTGCTCCGACCAGCTCAGTAATAAATTTTTCGCGTTCTATTGACGGTAAACTTCTCAACTTTTGGTTGAGAAGAACGAAAAGTGCTTGCTTGTCTTGTGTGGTACGTAAGCTTTCAATAAATTCGCTGACGTCAGATTGACCCATTGCTGATAATTGTGATTCAGCAGTGGGCGTATTTTTCTCCATGGTATTTTCTTGCCATGCCTGTGCGACACGCAGTTGAATATTGTCATGGCGAGGAACGGGTTTAGCATCCGTGGTTGTTGTTATCATTTTCAATGTGGAGTTCAGTATTGAAATTGTCATGCGGCTCTCTTGATTGATTGAGTTGTTCTGAAAAATTGCGGTACAAAACCTGTTGCGTCTGCAAAATAGTACAGCGCGCGGGCAGGGATAAAATATGGGGCAATATACGCTGCGTCGCACTTTCTGGGGAAAAATGAAGAATTTCATTATCTATCTCCAGCGCAATACTTTTTTCCGAGCCACTCAGTATGGTGAGGTGCTTTATTTCCGCCAAAGTAGGTTTTAGCTTGTGCAACAATGAGGGCGGAAGATGTATTTGCGTCTGCGGATATTCAGGATGCTGTCGGATAAAGTGGTCACTGACAATTTCATACATCCGAGTGTCACTGAATATTTCCGTGAGCAAAGTCTGCAATTGCTCTTCACTGCTGGCCAGTGCCTGTTGATATTGGCGCTGACTTGATTCCAGCCCGAGCAGCAGGTCAGCCAACAGTTTTTGTAGCCCTTGTTGGTAGCCTTGCTGATAAGCAATATGGCGGATTTCCTGTGCTTCTTGCTGAGCCAACTGACAGTGCTCTGCGGCCTGTTTTTTTGCCTGAGTTATCAACACTTTTTGATAGCGGCTTGCTTTCATGGCCTGATGTTTAATCAAGACCTTTTCCTGGGCTGTTTGCCGGATATCCGGTTCAGATTGTTGTGACATAACGACAAGCTCCTTCAATCACATTCCATGGGAGGGCATTTTTCACTGGCGTTTCCATTAGTTGCCGAGTTATGGAACTGAACATATAACTCGCGCGGGCAGTATACTCGCGGCCAAAAGGGCTCAGACCCGCGAGTAGCTGCGCCGCTCCTGTTGCTAGAAGGATTTGCGGCGATGATGGCACCTCTTGCGGCTGGCGAAAATTATCATTTATGCCCTGATGCAACTGTGCATATTGGGATGTTTCCGCCCACCACGGGAGCGGTGCCGGGTGCAACAGCACCCCCAGCGCCCAGGCAACCTTGGGCAGTTCTGCCCAAGACTCAGCAATAAAATCGGGTAACAGCGGCGTATTTCTATCAGGTGTAGGCAGTTGATACTGCCTCAGCAAGCGCCGATTGTGGGCTTGCTGTAATACCTGAGGTAGGGCGGGATAATCAATGCCGCTGTGCTCTGCGTGAAAGTAACTACCCGGAGCCAGCAGAATGTCATACTGGCAAATGAAGCTGGGCTTGCCGGGATTGACCATCATGACTTTTGCTCCGTACTGTTTGATGGCACCTCTTTGGCCTCGTTTTGTTGCTTGCGACGCCAGAGTAATAACAGTGCGCCAGCTCCCGCCGTCAGTGCCGTGGCAATAGCAATCAACAACACCGGTGAGACCGGAAACTCCGGCTCGCTCTTGGCTTGGCGCTGCAATGGCGGGCGTTCGACGATGACGACCGAAACATTGTCAAAGCTGGCCTCAGCAAAACTATTGGTGAGAAATAATTTAATTTTACTCATCATCATTTTAGGCGCTTCATTCCCGGCATAGGTCACCAGACTCGAGATTTGCTGCGGCTGCTTGACTCGGTTGTTGCTACTTAAGGGATAACTGACATGCACTCTGGCGTTCACTACGCCAGGAATCGTCAGCAAAGATTGCTCCAGACGTTGTTCAATTAAAGAAAGCAGACGTGAACGTTCGGCCTGTGGTGATGCCACCAATGAATCCCCGGGGAACGCCTGAATAATTTCCACCGACTCTTTGGAGGGCAAATTGTACAAACGTAATAAGTCCACGGCGGTAACAAAATCACTGCGCGCTACCCGGATGGAATTACCCAGTTTGCCATTTTCCCGCCGTGTTCCTTCCACGCCATTTTCCTGTAGGACGGCCAATACTTCATTGCTCTGGCGCTGGCTAAGTTCAGTGAGCAGAGTCTGGTTATCACAACCAGACAGCAGCCAAATAGCACTTATTACCAGAAATTTTGTCAGCTTATTCATGGTTTACTGGGCTTTTAATACAGAGTCGATCGCGGAAACACTCTTATGGGTGAGCGTACTAATCATATTGATGCCGAGGCTATAGTTACCGACACGATGTTGTAATTGCAATAATTCAGCCGGGTTAGTGGCATCGCCATTATTAACCTGATTAATAATCGCGGCTTTTTCCTGGCTGGCATTAACGCTGTAACTGGCAAATAGATTTCTGACCCGACCTTCTACGGAGCCGCTTGGTGGCATCGCCGGTATAGTGTTTTCTGCTACGGGCAGCAGCGCGGGGGAAATATTAATAAACATTGACATAAGCCATCCTTGATAATTACGTAATATTCCAGCTAGGGAATATTACGTAATGATAAAATTACATATTACGAATAATAGCCTGAGATGTGTCTTTAATAGACTTCATAATATTGCTTTGCGCTTGGCGTGCACTATTGTAGTGCCCATTAAGTGCGGAAATTTTCGCCAGGACAATAGGGTTGTCCATTTCATTTTTTGTATCAGAAAGCGCGCTCTTCAGTTGGTCTGCCAGTTCCTTCACTCGTGTGTTGAGCAATGCACCGCTGCGGTATTGCATCCCCCAGTTACTTGTTGATGTCGTATCCACCGTTTCAAATGCAGAGGTGCTCCAATTACCGTTAGATTCAAGTCCAGGTACAGCCATATAATATATCCTTGTTATTTAAAATGAGTTTTTAAAATGCCACTGGGTTAAAGTACCAGTGATTATTATCCAACAGAACATAGCCGTTCGGATTATTAACGAGCGACTTTCCGGCCAGATGATTAGTGGCCAGCGAGATGGAAAACTGAATGTGACGTACTCCATACCGCTGGATAAAATGTTCGGAAAAATCAATTACCGAGATAGCCTGTTCATCGTTCAGATCTGCGTTAATAATAAAAATAGAGGTGCCATTTTTATTATTAACGCGCCAAGGCACATTACTTTTGGTCAGGCCTTGTTCTGCCTGGCGTAAAAGCTCAGCTGAGCTATAGCTTTCTATTTGGCTTTTTACCGGACAACCGAGAAAACGCGTCAGTGTCTGCTTAATAAGTTTATCATCTGGTGCAGGATAGTTGCCTTTCAACCAGCGAGTAACCGGCTGGCAAGGGAGCGATAAATCCACTTTCAACAGCCCCGGTAATTGTTTGCTAAGCTGACTTTCTATCTCTTTTTCCAGAGTAATGATTTTTTTTACTGTCACCGGTTCTTGATAATGTTCCCTTAGCAGACGTTGTGTACTCCAGTCCAAATCACGTTGTGTTGTCACCAGCACCAGACTTTGACCATTTTCACCGGTAGTGACAGCCACTGGGGAACTGCTGCCCTGAAGCAACGTTTCCAGTGTTTTCACTTTCCGTGCTTGGTTATTGTTGTTAAGCACTTGCCAACTTATTAAGGCCGCGAGCAGTGCGAGTGTTATCCCAGCAATATAAGTTGGATTAAGTTTACGTCGTGCCGATAGCGGAGCACTGACATGTTTTTCTGCTGTTTCCAACATTGTCATTGGCGCTGAAACAGACAAATCTTTCGCGTCCTTCCACGGGGTGTCGAGCATCCTAATCACGACCGGAAAGTGTTCGGTCAGCATCACTTCCTGAAATACAATCGGCTGTCTAATAGTGGGGCAATCGCCACTCAGCACGAGATACCATTGATCAATGTTTTCTGTTTCAGGCACTGAGGCCGTGTCATGGTCGCAAACAATTGTCAGTTCGTAATGACCTTGCTCACCAGGCACATAATAGGTGGTGAAGCCGTCATTATCGGTTTCAGTTTTATATGCTTGCTCAGAAGCAATAATTATCCGATGGCTGCCCACTTTGAGCATTAATTCATTACCGCTTAATGGGCCACTGGCAATCTTCATTACCAAGACGCGGTGTTCTGTGTCCCTCATCATATTTTCCTGTTGAACCAAATTGGCGACAAGTAAAGCCGAGTGCGAATTTTTTGTCAGCGGAATTAGCCTGACTATTTCTTACCGAGTGGATTTCCTATGGGAGTCATGGCTATTCCTAGTGATTCCGTTTAATAAATTGACGTCATCGTTCATTGTGTTGCAACTCAAATAACAAGCTGGAGGCGAAGAACGATGGCAGCAATAAATAATGATATTAAGCCGATAATACAGTCGGGCCATTGTTTATCCCTAGAGGATAGCCTGGTGTTGGCTATTCCTAAGAGAGAAACCATACCGCTGAGGTTTCGTTCGGTTTATTCCGATAAAAGCGTGATGATTACTGAGCCTTCGCTGTTTATTTGCACTAGCCCTTGCAATATTGAGGGAGATAAAACTCATTGGTTGTTGCACAGCATTACCATTGCCAAACTGATCGAGCTCTTGGCAACAATTGATTCAGCAATGGGTAAATCATTATTAGATCATAGCGGAAAAAAATCGGTAACGGCGCAACCGTGGGCTGAGGTTATTTCCATTAATGTACCCGATGGTATGAGTAACATATCAGTCAATAATATTGTTATTGATCTCATTCTGCGTAACCAAGTGGAATTTAATACTTGGTGCGAGATGTTAAGGAGATATGAGGCATACGGAATAATGTGTTTTATTTTATCTTCCTCAGAACAGAAAGATAACGTCAGTATTAATTATTTAAGTCAGCGTTATGGCGTGTCTTCGGCTTATTTTAGGCAGCTATATAGAGAAAATTTTCAGGCTACGGCCAAGAAAAAAATGATGAGAGTTCGTATGGCATCCGCCGTATTACAACTTATAGAGAGTGAGGATTCAATCCTTGAAGTGGGTCTTGATGCCGGGTATTGCTCCGCTTCACATTTTACCAATGACCTGAAAAAAGAATTGGGGTTAACCCCTTCAGAAATACGACGTCTGGAGTCTATTTTATATGAAAATTAAATGCAGAGGGGCGATCTGTTTGTCACTCTTTTTACTTGCGGGCAATGTTAGTTATCTCAATGCCGAGGTAATGACGGCGTTACCCGTAGAGCAGGAAAAAGTTAATGACTCTTTTGTCGCTAATAACGTCATGGTCGGTAAGTTATTTGATGCGGTGGCTGAAAGGTTGGAAAAGCCGATAATTCTGAGCAAATTGGCGGCCCAAAAACGGGTGACTGGGAACTTTAACCTAGCGAATGCTGACGAAATGTTTAAAGCATTGGCTCGGCGTATGGCGCTGGTGTGGTATGACGATGGTGCCGGGATTTACGTTTATGATAACAGCGAAATGCGCAGTGTTATTGTTCGCACCCAGGCTGCGGGCAGTGGTCAATTGCTGAATTATATCCAGAAAACTGGGATTTACGATAAACGTTTTCCCGTTCGTACCCAAGGCGATAACCGTTTACTGTTTGTCTCAGGGCCACCACTTTATGTGGAGTTAATTAGTGCGGCTGCTTCGTATCTTGATGAGCGCATTAAGCAGGAAGATCTGGCTAGCGGGGGAGAGGTGGCGGTTATCCCGTTAAAACACTCATCGGTCACTGATCGTACTTACAACCAGCGTGGGCAGAATATCGTCATTCCTGGGATGTTAACGGCACTAAATGCGCTGTTCCAAGGCAACAGTGGTACGGCGGAAAGCACGCTGACGATACAGCCGAAAGAGGGGGAACCGAATATTGAAGCCGGTTTCCCGGCACCGCCATCTGTGAGCGGAAATAACAGCGCGGTGAAGCTAGCTGCTGCTGCGAAAACCAGCAGCCCGTTTTCGCTGGTCGCATATCCTGACAGCAATAGTTTGGTCGTAAAAGGGAGTGCGGAACAGATTCGCTATGTTCGCCAGCTTGTACATACCCTGGATAACAGCCGTAGCCAAGTGGAATTATCACTGTGGATTATCGATGTGACACAAAGCAAAGTGGACGATTTAGGGGTGCGCTGGGAAGCTGGGAATATTGGTGTGGCTGGCGGTTCCGTCACTTTTAACCGCAGTACGTTGAGTGATAGCAAAACGTTTCTAGCGCAAATTGACGCGATCAGTAAAACCGGCAATGCCCGCATTGTTTCTCGCCCAGTGATCCTGACACAGGAGAATGTTCCGGCACTATTTGATAACAACACCAGTTTTTATGCTCGTGTAGAGGGTGAGCGGGTCGCGTCACTGCAGCAGGTGACCTATGGCACGATGATCAGCGTATTACCGCGTCTCTCCGGTGGCGCGAGTGTTGAGATGGAAGTCAACATTGAAGATGGCGGATTGAACCGTGATAACTCGGGTAAGCTTGCCGATATCGCGGGATTGCCTGAGGTTAACCGCACTAACATCAATACGGTGGCACGTATTGGCCGCGACAAAAGCTTGCTTATCGGTGGATACACTCGAGATCAGGTTGAAGAGGGTGAAACTCGTATTCCGCTGTTAAGTGATATTCCGCTGCTGGGTAATCTGTTTAAGTACCGTTCACACAACCAACAGAAAATGATCCGT
Source organism: Yersinia hibernica (assembly GCF_004124235.1). NCBI lineage: Bacteria > Pseudomonadati > Pseudomonadota > Gammaproteobacteria > Enterobacterales > Yersiniaceae > Yersinia > Yersinia hibernica. The sequence continues at coordinate 3,951,790 of NZ_CP032487.1, read as the reverse complement.
ATCTTTTTGATTCAGCCGCGTCTACTGAGTGAAAACGAAGCTTGGGACGGCCGTCAGTTCTCTGATAATGAACGCCTGAACCGACATGATAGCCAGTTGCGCGGTACCGTTGAATTCCTCAAGAAGTATACGAGCCAGCCATGGCAATAGGGCCTGTCGGAGGCAATTCGCGTTTGCTGGTGGGCCAGCGTGATAAAAGCGCTTCTGCGGTAAAAGCTAATGATGATGCTGACGACGCGGCAAATGGGCAGGGTGTTATTGATGACAACGGTGAATATGCCTCTATGTCTATGCTGGCGGCCAGTCATGTGCGCCGTCGCGGCCCAATGTCCGACCAAAAAGAGGAATGGACACATTTTTCTGAGCGTATTTTGGATGCTCAGGCGGATGAAAAAATTCTGCGCATTGAAGGCGTTCTTAATCGCCAGTTAATGACACCGCAGCAGTTACGCGCCTATTTGCTTCAGTATTTTACCGATACTAGCGATCTACTTATGGCTCTGGCTGCATTGATTCATCGGAGCCGGTTAAAACGCAAGCAGCTCGCGCAAATGGAAGAGTTACGCGAGCATCTAGAGGCAGAAGACACCGACCGCAGTGCTCAAGCGGGTATCAATATCGCGCTGGTGGCAAAAGCATTTGCTCAAAAAATGCAGCAGTCGGCGGGCAACTTGAGAATGTTGTATCGCGAGTTTCTCAGTTATGACGGCCCGGCAATTTATCTCTATGAACAATGGGTGGACGAGTTGGCCGCCCAAGAACGTGAAAATATCATCCGTTATCTGGCGCGAGCTTTAGCCTGCGATTTGCAAGTATTACCCTTGGGGAATATTAATGTCAGCGAATTTGGTTCCCTGTTTAATCGGGTCAGTCGACTAAGAGAGATGCAGTCCCTGGATGATGTATTTCGCCAACGTTTTTCCCATGCAGGTTTTGCCTTTATTGGCCAGCGCAGCGAAAAAATGCTGAGTAAATTGTTCACTCGCGGTATTCGGGGCCAAGAGAGTTTTAACGACGGCTTAATTGCCTTTTATTCGCAACAACTCGGTGCACTAAGCACAGATATGCGCGCACGTTTTTTACAGATTCTGATTATAGCGTTTTCCACATTGCCGACAGGTATTTTCCTCTCATTAGAAGAACGTGAATATTTTATTGATGGGTTGAAAGAACATATGAATCACCTTATGAATCTGGAGTTTTCTATAACCAGAAAAGTATTACCTCACGGAGAAATTGATATTCCATGACTAAGTTTACAAGACTATTATTAGATATTCATAAACGTCCGGAGCTGATGGTGTTAATCATCATGGTAATGGTCATTGCCATGTTGATTATACCATTGCCGACAATTTTGGTAGACCTGCTGATTGGCCTGAATATTATGATTTCAGTGCTGATTTTTATGGGGTCTTTTTATATTACAAGGGTGCTGGATTTTCGTTCCTTCCCCTCAATCTTACTGATCAGTACTTTATTTCGATTAGCACTATCCATCAGCACCAGTCGGCTTATTTTATTAGAGGCTGATGCTGGTGACATTATTGCTACTTTTGGCGAGTTTGTTATTCAGGATAATCTGGTTGTTGGAATGGTGGTATTTTCCATTGTTACAATCGTACAATTTATCGTGATTACTAAAGGCTCCGAGCGTATAGCTGAAGTTGCAGCGCGTTTCTCGCTCGATGCAATGCCGGGCAAACAGATGAGTATTGATGCAGATTTGCGTGCTGGTGTAATAGATGAGGCGACAGTAAAAGAAAAACGCAATGAGATGGAGAATGAAAGCCAGCTTTACGGTTCTTTTGATGGTGCAATGAAATTTATAAAAGGTGATGCAATCGCTGGGATCATCATTATTTTTGTCAATCTCATTGGTGGAATTTCCGTTGGCATGGCGCAATTAGGTATGGATATGCCTACGGCGCTAAATACTTTTACCTTGCTGACTATTGGCGATGGACTGGTAGCTCAAATTCCGGCTCTGCTTATCTCTATTAGTGCTGGTTTTATTGTTACCCGTGTGGGCGGTAATGATAAAAATCTAGGGGAGAATATTGTCTCTGAGTTATTTGCCAAAGATTTCACTATTATAATTACCGCGATAATTGTCTGTGCTATTGGTTTTTTACCTGGGTTCCCGACATCAATTTTCCTGTTCTTATCCGGTTTAATGGTGGCACTGTTGTGGTATCGCCATCATCAGAAGCATAAAGAGAAGAAACGTCTTTCCGGCGAAGAACAAAATAATACTGACGTCAGTTCAGAGGTAACAGAAGGCGAAACTCACCGACAAAACCGAGTTTCAGATGATGAATATGTACCGGAAACGCTGCCAATAATTATTTCAGTGAGCCAGGAACATAAAGCACAGTTGGAGAATAATGGTTTTCTTTCACGTATCAAGAAAGATATATTTGTGCGCTATGGCTATCGGATTCCTGATATTGCTATTAATTATTCTCCGATAGTACCAAACGATAAAATTATTGTACTGATTAATGAGATTAGTGCCGGTGAATATAATATTTTATTTGAGGGGTTCCGTCTGCTCAGTGTTAATGATGAACTGGATTATCTGGGGATGGAATTAACCCGTTTCAGTGATATTCATGGTGTTGTTAGTAGCTGGGTTTCAGCTAAAGATATTAATGAAGTTGAACAGTTGGGTTTGCAGGTACGTGATGATATTAGTGAAATTATCGATTGTATCGGTACTTTATTATTGCATCATATTAATGAGTTTTTCGGTCGTGCCGCAGATTTAGTGGTAATGGTTAATTGTCAGATACCATCCGATGATCTTATCGTGCATTTCTTCTGATTTTGAGAAGCAGATAGTCTTGCGGGCTAACCGTTTGAGATGGGTTCGCAAGTTCAGATTATGTCGCTCTATCCTCTGGGTGTATTTCTTGCTGATAACATGACTGGTTGAGGACAATAAAGTGCGGTATACCGGCCAGGCATCGGTCATGTAGAAGGCAATGCTAAACTGGCTCAGCAAAACCAGAAGACGCTTTAATGTCAAAGCATTTCGCGGGCCAAATACATGGGCGATAACGCGCTTTCGGATGCGGTCATAGGCATAAAACAGCCAGCGTTGATTGCCTTTACAGCGGACATATGACCACTGCTCATCGGCTTCACAGCAGATAACCACCTCTGCGCTAGGCTCTACGTTTTGCGCTACCTGGTGCGGCGTAAGTTTTTTAGATGACGCAGAACGGTATTGAGGCTTATCCGTAGAACCCGTGCTGTATCGCGGCATCCGGAGCCGTTCATCGCCATATCAACGATGGCCTGATGGGTTTCGGGTTTAGCTCCGTTGTAGCGATAGCTGAGCTGGAAGGTCTTCAGGCATTGGTTACAGCGATAGAGCTGCGCCCCTGAGCCGGAGTGGCCGTTTCGGATAACCCCATGAGTTTCAGAACAGCGAGGACAAACCACATCAATCTTTGCCATCAATCATCCAAAGGGTAAAGAGTACACCAACACTAAGTTTGCGTCACGACCAGTTTTTCGGTATTCAGGAAACGAAAAACCTGCTCGACGATTTGGAAAAGAAATACCCTGAATTATTAAAAGAGTGTTATCGCCACGCTACAGTACAAAAAATCACTGAAGTCTTTCAGCGGTTGCTGATGGAAAAAATCTCCATCCGTAATATGAAGCTGATTTTGGAAACTCTGGTGCAGTGGGTGCCCAAAGAAAAAGATAGCATGATGTTAGTAGAATATGTCCGCGGTGCGCTGGCCCGTTATATTTCCTCTCGTTTTGAAATAGACGGGCGTCTGAATGTCATGATGATCAATAACCAGTTTGAAGACATGATTCGCCAAGGGGTTCGTCAGGCGTCAGGCGGCGGATTCCTCAGCCTTTCTCCGGAGAAAACCGATGAGGTTATTCAGGCTTTTGCTCTGGCAATCGAAAATAGTTATCTCTCCATTCGCGATATGAATGTACTGGTGCCAGTAGATATACGCCGCTTTGTGAAAAAAATTCTTGAAAGCCGTTTTCCGGAACTGGAGGTACTCTCATTTAATGAGATCTCTGAGACTGTGAAAGTAAATGTAATTAAAACAGTGTAGGAAAAAAATATGAAATACCGCTTTGTTGATGTATTAAATAATTTTTTAGCGACAGAAGGGCGTCAGGATTTAATTAATCCACAGCTTGATTGTCATTCAACTATTCAATTGGAATTGAATGCTGCGCCACCTATTAACGTTGATCTGTTGACCGACGAAATTATCTTGTGGAGTAATATTTCTGAGTGCCAAATGGGGCATCTTGAAGCACTCGGTCATTCATTTTTAAGCGAGTTACTGGAATATACCCCGCGTAATTTTCAGGTAGGGCAGCCGTCATTGAATTTTGTCGATGATACTTTGGTGCTTTCTGCTGTTGTACGGGCGGAAGCGATGAATGACCCGATGTTATTTGCTGACAGCCTAAGCGAGTTTTATGAGCGCAGTCATCGAATAACCACATTATTAACTGCCTGATTTATGAATCTTTTTGAAAACTGTGCGCACCCATCGCGTATCCATGGTTGTTTAATTGAGGCCCCGCTTCGCGGGGTTTTCATTGGTGAAATCTGCCTAATTGAGCGGGATTTACGTCAGCCCGAAGTGATTGCCAAAGCCCAGGTGGTTGGCTTTAGGGAGGGGTTAACTATCTTGAGTTTGATTGGTCGGGCGCAGGGATTGACGCGTGAAGTCGTTATTCGCCCTACCGGTCAGCCTTTTATCTTTGAGATGGGGGAGCATCTGGCGGGAAAAATTTACAACTCCGCCGGAGAGGAAGTGGGCGTGCTCAGTAATGTAATGGTATCGCCAGAGCCACGATTAACCACTCGGTGTCGGGTTGATAGCCTGCCGGTCAGTGTTAATTTACGTCGCCCGGTTACCACTCCGCTGGTGACGGGGGTCAGAGCGATTGATGGCCTACTCACCTGTGGACAAGGGCAACGTATGGGGATTTTTGCGGCAGCGGGTAGCGGCAAAACTTCCCTGATGAGCATGATTATGAGTCATGCCGTGGCAGATATTTGTGTTATCGCATTAATTGGTGAGCGAGGCCGTGAGGTGACGGAATTCATCCACGAATTGCAAGCTTCACCACGTGCTGCGCAAACCATTCTGGTGTATGCCACGTCAGACAGCCCGGCGGTTGAGCGTTGTAATGCCGCTTTATTGGCAACGGCGATGGCGGAATATTTTCGTGATCAGGGCAAAGACGTGCTGCTGTTTGTCGATTCCATGACGCGTTATGCCCGTGCTTTGCGAGATGTGGCATTAGCGGCGGGGGAACTTCCGGCACGGCGCGGCTATCCGGCATCGGTGTTCGAACAACTCCCTCTGTTATTGGAGCGCCCCGGTGCATTACAGCATGGCTCTATTACCGCTTTTTATACCGTATTGCTGGAAAGTGAGGAGGAGTCTGATCCGATTGGCGATGAAATTCGCTCGATAATTGATGGCCACATCTACCTTAGCGCGCAACTCGCCGGGCGCGGTCACTACCCAGCGATTGATATCCTAAACAGCATCAGCCGTGTGTTCTCGAAGGTCACTGCACCGCAACACCGCCAGGACGCGGCGAAAACGCGCGATATGCTTGGGCGATTGGCGCAAATTCAGCTCTATCTTGATCTCGGAGAGTACCAGCGCGGTGAAAATACCGATAACGACCATGCGCTGGATAACAGAGATGCCATCGCGGGTTTTTTGCAGCAACAGATGGAAGAAGCCGGTGAGTTCTCTGTCACGCTCAATCAGCTCAATGAGCTGGCTGACTGATGATAAAGAATCTGCTGAACCTAACGGAACGGCGTCTGGAGCGAGTCAAACAGCAGCAGCAGATACTATGCCGTTCCTTACAGACGCTACAACAGCAGCAGCACGATATCCGCACGCGCATCCAAGTGCTGGAGGCTCAAAGCAGCCTGTATGACCAAAGTGCGGAGTTAACCCGTGAAGCTTTTTTTGAACGCCAACGTCATAAGGCCGCTTTATTGGCTGAAATTGCCCGTCAGCTATATGACTTAGAAAACATCCTAGCGGAACAGATAACACTCGAGAAGAAACAAAGGCAGGTCCAGCGCCAATTACGGGAAACCGATAACCGGTGTGAGAAATTCCGAACTTATCTGAAGCAGGAAAGTAACAGAAAGCGTTTAAATAGAGAGCTTCAACAGCAATGCGAAATTGAGGAATTATCCACATATGGTGGCGATAAAGCAGGTAGCCAGTAGCGCCCTTCCTGATATCCGAAAAGATGAAGCTGCCGCTCGACCTTGGCAAGCCATGTTACGTACTGATAGTGAGCAGACCGTGACATCTATCCAACAGGAAGCACAAAAAAAAATGGCGCAATTGCTGGCGAAAGCCAAACAGCGCAAAAAACAGGCAGAGGAGCAATTAGCCTCTTCGGCGTTTTCTCCGATGACACAGATGAACAGTACGCCGTTGAGTACGCGGTTGGCGTTACCGAATATCGCGCAGTTGCCGGACTCAAAGCCTATCCAGCAGCCGAATGCTTGGGGGCAGGGATTTGAGACTGTCGAGCAGCCGCAAATTTCGGAGAATAAGGAGAATAAGGAGAATAAAGGAGCCATTGGTGACAACGGCCAGCCAGCTTTACCCGCACGCGCCGCAGTGGATAGCGTGAGCCGTATAGTTGCGCCAGAAGGGCAGTCGCGGGTGAATATTATCCAGAGCGATAACAGTGAGCAGCCGCTTTCCCCGCCACATAATCTGGAGATGCAGACGGCACCGGCTTCTTCTGCAACTGATGGGCAGAAAGAGGGGCAGTTTTCCCCCGCCGCTGACCAGAATCCCCCTTCGGTGGTTGAAAGTATGCCGTTGGCCTCGTCTGAGTCTCGCAGTGAGTTGCCGCGATTGGATATCAAGGAAAATGCATTCGGCCCTGAGCAAACCTTGTTGCCGATTGCACCACAAACGGCCGTGCAGAGCCCCACAGTGACTCAGTCTGAAGGGGTGAAATCAGCACCTTCGACATTCCCGTCTGCGGCACCGGAGTCTGCTGCAACAGAGGTTAAGTCGGCCGCCGAGCATCGCACCTTGAGTTACACCTTTACTCAGTGGAAAAACAGCCCGGTGGTCACCCTCAAACTGTCGCGGGCCGGCGAGCTTACAGCTATGACCAATAGTGTGGAAGTTCAGCATGCTCTGCAAGATAAACACCATTGGTTGGCATCGGAGAATTCACTGCAATTTCGTGATGAACAGCATGATGAAGCGCGGCGTGAACAGCAACATCCAGACCAAGAGGATGAAACATCATGATGCTCAATATCCGCCGGCTCAGCGCGCGCCAGGTTGAGGTTGGGCGCTGGCAGCGGCGCTATCAGCCAAGCAGAAACGCCATCACACCGCAAGCGGGGGAGCGTTACTTCCGATTGGGTTTGAGTAGCACGACAGAAAAAATTTCGGCGCTGGTGCCGGTGGAAAGTTGGTGCCGTTTCTGCTGGCCTCAACTGAGTAGTTGTGCTTGGCAGGAGCTTGATAATCAAAGTATTGCGGGAATTTTTACACAAGAAAATGACAATCGCACTTTTTTCGCCGAGACATTTAGTGTGGAAAGCCTTGATGTTGTTGATGGTGAAACCGTCAGCCAGCCGTGGCTGACTGTGGAGGAACCGCAGCTTGGGACGGTGTTAATAGCCTCGCCTTTCAGCTTGCTGGAGGCTTCTCTCGCTAAGTCATTGTTACACAAAAGTATTACTCAGCAAGTTGACTGGGTGCTGGGACACAGCCACATCAGCGCCCGGTTATTACAGTCACTGGCGTTACGCGATGTGCTCTGTATTCAGCAGTTGCAATTGTATTTAACCGTAATGGGCCGCCCAGTGGCGCGCTTTCAAAAACAGCAAGAGGGTGTGTTCGTGGTAGAAGAGAATATTGATGATATGCAGGCAACACCAGACACAGTAACCACGCTGGATGAAGTGCTACCCGAAAACGTAGTGAGCCGTTTCGATACGGCTAAATTGACTGTGAAATTGACCTTTGTACTGGGCCACAGCGACATTCCGTTTGAAGAGTTGAGCCAGATCCAGCCGGGGGCGGTATACACACTCGGTGCGGATAAAGACCGTGAAGTGAAAGTTTACGCCAATAAGCAATTGGTGGCTGAAGGGGAACTGATTTATATCGGCGATGGCGAAGAACTGGGTCTGGAGGTCACAAGGTTGGCATGCCAGGGTAGCTTGGGGGAATAACATTATGCCACCGATACCGGGGGATATCCCCTTACTGGCGATTGTCGCATTTTCTACCTTACTGCCTTTTATCATCGCGGCGGGAACGTGTTATCTGAAAATATCGATTGTACTCATCATGGTACGTAATGCGATGGGGGTACAACAGGTTCCCTCTAGCCTAGCACTCAATGGGATTGCATTACTGTTATCAATGTTTGTGATGATGCCGGTGATCCAAGATGTGCATCACTATATGAGCGCCGAAAAGATTGATTTTAGCAATGTCGAATCAGTGGATAATTTTGTTGAAGGTGGGCTTGGTAGCTACAAAGCATATCTAAAGAAATACTCTGATCCGGAATTGCTCAACTTTTTTGAATCGTTGCAACAGGGACGCAGTGAAGATGAAGCCATGGCGGAAGCGGATACTCGCGAACCAACGCTATTTTCTCTGCTGCCAGCTTATGCACTGAGCGAAATTAAATCAGCGTTTGAAATTGGGTTTTACATCTATCTGCCCTTTGTGGTGATAGACCTGATTATCTCCAGCATTCTGCTCGCACTGGGAATGATGATGATGAGCCCGGTCACTATTTCTGTTCCGGTAAAACTGATTTTGTTCGTGGCAATCGACGGTTGGTCGCTGATTTCCAAGGGGTTGATTATGCAATATATGGAGCTTGCGCAGCATTAGCAAGGTAACTCACTTATGGACGAAATTATTTACGCCAGTAATAAAGCCATGCTGCTTATTGTGGTGCTCTCGGCAATCCCGGTGATGGTGGCAACCGCTGTTGGTCTGCTAGTTGGCTTGGTGCAGACCGTCACACAGCTTCAGGAGCAAACACTGCCTTTTGGTATCAAATTGCTCGCGGTGTTTGGGTCACTGTTTATGATCTCGGGTTGGTTATCTGACAAGATAATGAATTTTGCTACAGAAGTGCTGACTATCGCGTTATCACCAGCAGGATTGGGATGATGAATCAGGAGATGCTGGCTTTTTACGTGTCGCTCTATTCTACATTTCAGACGGAACTGATGAAGCTGGCATTGGCTTGGGTACGGATTGCGCCATTGTTCTTTTTTTTGCCTTTTCTCAGTAGCAAATTGCTGAATAGCGGCATAATCAAAAATTGTGTTGCCCTTTTTTTGGCGCTGGGTTTGTGGCCTTTACTTTCTGCTCGTGAAATTAATTGGGAAGAGATAAATCTCAGTGAAATTATCCTTTATGAATTGGCTGTCGGTTTGGTGCTGGCTTTCATCCTAAGTTTACCCTTTCTGATTGCCAATATTATTGGTGAACTGATAGATAACCAGCGCGGCGCCACCATCAGTGACACTATTGACCCTGCCAATGGCGTAGAGTCTTCAGAAATGTCGGTGTTAGTGAGCCATATTGTGGTGATGATCTTTCTTGCCCAAGGGGGAATGTATCAATTAGCGCAGGCCCTTGCTGAGAGTTACCGTTTGTTGCCCTTTGCGGCCGGATTTTCCCATTTTGATAGTCTGCCATTAGGGCGTTGGCTTAATCAGTTAGTGCAACAGAGCATAATACTTGCCGCGCCGATACTGGTGACATTGTTTATTACTGAGGTCGCGCTGGGGTTATATTCGCGTTTTTGCCCGCAGCTTAATGCCTTTTCTTTATCATTAACGATTAAATCTATTGTTGCATTTATGGTCTTCCTGCTCTATTTCCAGAATGAGATCCCCTCTATTCTGACGAATATGATCTCTTTGAGTCCGCTGCACGATATTTTTGGTGTTAAGCCGCAATAATCACGAAGAGATATCATGGCGGAAAAAACAGAAAAACCCACAGACAAAAAAATTCGTGATTCGGCGAAGAAAGGGCAAAGTTTTAAAAGTAAGGATATGGTCGCTGCCGTGGTGCTGGTTGCTGGGGTATTTGCTATTTCCGGTTTCTCCAGCTTGTTTGGATTAGGCAGTTTACTGCAAAAGATTTTGCTTTCACCCTCTTCAATCGGTGTCGAGGCATTGCTAGACAAATTGTACAGCTTATTTTTGCAGGCGGTTGTCCCGGTGCTACTGGCCTGTTTTTTACCGGGGGCCATTATTTCATTACTACAAAGCCGTTTTCGTTTAGCGACAGAAGCAGTAAAAATTGACTTCTCTCACCTAAACCCGATTTCCGGTTTTAAAAAAATATTTTCTCTGCGTTCATTAAAAGAGTTGGTAAAGGCGTTTCTGTATTTGTTGGTGTTTGGGATGTCCGCAATATTGTTCTTTATTCTTTGGCGGCAGGAGATATTTATGCTCTACCGCACCACAATTAATGGGGTGATTGGTCAGTGGGCACATTTGTGTATTACTTTTATCATCGTATTCTTAGCCGTGGCATTACTTATTTTATTAATTGATACTTTGACTGAGTTTTTCCTATTTATGAAAGACTTAAAAATGGAAAAACAAGAAGTAAAAAAAGAGCATAAAGATAATGATGGCGATCCACATATTAAAAGCACCCGTCGAGGCTTACATCAGGAGTTATTGTCAGAGGAGGTGAAATCGAATGTTCGTGACTCAACCTTTGTCATGGCCAACCCAACACATATTGCTATGGCTATCTATTTTAATACTGATATAGCGCCACTGCCATTTATTATGATGAAAACTCGGGGATCACAAGCAAAAGCAGTTATTGCCTATGCAGAGCAACAAGGTGTACCAGTTGTAAGGGATATTCCTTTAGCTCGACAGTTATGGCGAAATTATCGCAAAGACAGTTTTATTGATGAACAGGGGTTGGATGATGTTATGCAAATCATTAACTGGCTGATCCGTGTTGAACTGGAAAATATGGGCATTGATGTTGATGCCGCGCTTAAGCAGCTTGAGGCAAAAAATATTGCCAACGAGCTTATACAGTAAGAAAGTGGCGCTAATTAACGCCATTAACTTGAATCGTTTTTTATAAGAGTTACCCATTTTAATTGTCTATGATGCAAACATCAGCGTTGCATCATATTCCTCATATGATTAATTAGGAGAATATATGAATCAGAAAAGTGATGCAGCACAAAATCAAAGTGAAGATATGGATGTTGTTTTTGATGAACTTTGCCAGGCATTAATGGAAGGCGCCAGTTATAAAGATATTCATGGCATTCCACAAAGCACCATGGATGGGCTTTATGCTTATGCTTATGAGTTTTATCAGCAAGGTAAATTGGATGAGGCCGAAACGTTTTTCCGTTTCCTCAGTATTTATGATTTTTATAATACTGATTACGTTATGGGATTAGCGGCGGTTTATCAATTGACCAAACGTTATGAAAAATCTGCGGAACTTTATTCTTTAGCTTTTATCTTGGCAAAGAATGACTACCGCCCATTATTTCATGCCGGACAATGTAATTTGATGATGAAAAAAAGTAGTGCTGCGTTGCATTGTTTTGAAAGTACTTTCAATAGCAGTAATGATCCAGAGCTGAAACAAAAATCCTCTGTTTATTTAACTGCATTAAAGAAAAACCTGACAGAAAATGAACCAGCAGAAGAATAATTCTGATTGAATAAGGTAAATATATTCTATGGTAGATATAACGCAGGCCAGTAGTGACCGTATTAATAATATTCGTACATTTACTCAGGGTGCGAATATTAATCTGATACGTGATGAAAGCACCAAAAGTCTCTTGGCTCTGGAGGATGCTTGTCGGGAGCTGGCTTCAACGGAACAGGAGCGACGTCATCGCCACGAGGGTGCGCCGCAACTGATGAAGCCAAAGATGACTTTGGCACAGGCCGCCTCTGGGGCTTCAGCTTATAAGCAACCGGTAGAAGAAAATGTCAGCGCCAGAAAGTATGCGCGTGCAGCCTCAAATAGCACGAGCAAGGCCTCTGGCTTTAACGCAACAGCATCGCTGATTGGCTCAATGGCGACACTGCGTCAGCTATTACATGATGGCAACCTGAGTGAACTGCGCGGCCGTCTGCAAATGATTAATACTGAATCCGCGGCTCTGCGTGCTCAGGGAGAGAAACTGTTATCGGCGTTGGAAAAGAGCACCGGTGAGCTAGAGAATGCACACAATAAGGCTAAGGAGTGCAATCAGGTTTTCCAGCAAAGTAAAGAGGAAGTGAAAAATCTGGTGCAACAGCAGCAAGGTGTTAAGGGGCAACTTGTTGATGCTGAAAAGAACCTTACACAGGTACAGCAAAATCTGAGCCAGGCGACGTCAGATCTCAAGGCACTGCCTACGCCGGTACAGACTCCTGAAGAGCAAAAGCAGCATCAGCTACTGACGGATAAAATCAGCACGCTAACCGGCCAGCAACATGCACTACAGGTCAGTGGTCAGCAACTGGCCAATAGCCTCACCGCGTTAGAGGGCCAGCTGGTGGCGGCTCAATCTAACACCGCACAGCTTAAAAATAACTATGAGCTAGCGCTGAATCAGTCGACCAAAATAGCGCAACAGGCTGATAATAATCGTAAAGAAATCAATAATTTTATCGAAAGCTCTGTTCGCTCGCCACAAATAGAGGGTGAGCGCTGGGAGAATTCGTTGGCCATACTGACACTGCTCACCGCGCAACTGAAAAAAGCGTTGAATGATGATTCCATTAAAAATATGCGCCAGCAGCAGGAGGTGATGGAAACCATCAATGAAGCCTCTCGTAAAGATTCAGAGAAAAAAGCCAAAGAAGCTGAAGAGGCCCAGCGAAAAGCTGATGAGGCGAATAAAGCGGCCTCCTGTGCCAGTAAAATCTTTGGTTACATTATGTTAGCGGTGTCAGTTGTGGCAACCATCGCCTCCTTAGGTACTGCGGGACCACTGATGATAGCTGTCGCGGCAATCGGTATTGCTATGACCGTGGCCGATATTGTGCTGGAAGAGACCGGCGGCAGCAGTTTGATGCAGATGCTGGCGACGGAAATCTCATCAGCTATTACCGATATGCTGATTCAGTTCGGCGTACCGGAAGAGAAGGCCAAAGAGATCGGCAATATCATGGGCATGGTGCTGGCGGCCGTCGCATTCCTCGCAATTTCGCTCTTTTCTATCTCCTCATTTGCCAAAAATGCCGGTCAGGTGGTGGCGAAAGTGGCGAAAAATGCCAGTAAACATGTAGCTAACTTGATGAAAAGTGCTGTGAAAGCGTTGCCTCGCGAGTTCGTCAACAGTATGGGCAAGGTGGGGAGTAAGGCCACTAATCTGAGTAAGCCGCTGGCCAAAATTGCCGACAAAGCAGACGATGCAGCACAAGCCGCTGATAAGGTCAGCAACGCGGGCAAAATGGCTAATGTAACCGCCCGTAAAGTCGAAATGGGGCTGAATGGCCTCAATATGGCGCTAGGGGTGACCAATACCGTCGTCAGTGGTGGGCTGAATTTACATGCCAGTAGCTTGATTCGCGATATGAAAGAGATGCTGGCGCATATGATGCTGAACAATGCTGTTATCCAGGCCATCGACGAATTATTAAAAGTATTAATTAAGAGCATGTCTAAAAGCTATGACCAGATCAATGAGATGTTTGAGGGCATGATCACGGCGTTGAATGAATCTGGCAATGCAAAAGCCAACATGATGAAAAGCAGCTTTGTTTAATTTCAGGGGAAAATATTTATGAGCACTATCCAACAAACTCCAACTTTTTCTGGCATCAAGATTAATCCCAATCTTGCGCCATTGCCAGCTCCTTCGGAGGCTGCGCAAAATGCTACCGGCAAACTGGGCCTGCACGATATTAAGTCGGCAGCCATGACCGATGTCGCCAATGGTGCTGGCAAACCGCAGTTGACGGCTCCTCAGACCGCTATGAATCATGACTTGATGTTGACGCAGCTTGATGGCTTGGCAGCACCGGACAATATCGAAAGTCTGGATGATTTACGCGTTGCATTATTAACTACGCCAGAGGGATTCAAACAAGCATTGACCACAGTGATGCAACGGGAAGACGCAATAACCGAAAAGAGTGCCGGTAATCGCGCTTTGCTCGATGCACTGGTGGCGGATGATACGGAGCAGCGCAATTTAGCGTCTGCCGCTCAAATGTTGCTGGGCAGCTCTTTGTTGAAAGAGATGAATACGGCGCGGACAGGGCTGGAAGAGGGGGATAAGAAAGTTGAATCCACGGATGCAGCCAAGCAGCGGGAATTTGTGGGTATTCAAACCAGTGACATGATGCGCTTTTTGCTCAGCATGTTGCGCCAAGTTATGGCGGATCTCAATATCTCCGAGCGCCGCATTAATAATATGTTTTCCGCGTTAAGTGCTGAAATGACTCAGAAAGCGGCAGAGTCAACCATCCGCGAAGGGCAGCAAATCTACCATAGTGCGGTTATCGGGTTTGCCACCTCAATGGCGATTACGGGCGTCGGCACCGGGTTGCAAGCTGGTGGCCTATTTAAGCAAAATCAGGCAGTTAAACATCATTTGAAACCCGCCAATCAGCACGGTATTGATGCCAAAAAGCTGTCACTCAATATGCATCAAACAGAAGCGACCGGAAAGAGCACCATTACCCGTATTGGCGCGGATGGCAAACCCATGCAGCAAGCCACCACGCCAAGCCCGGCGCAAGCGGCGCAATTTAAGCAACAGCAGCAACAACGGGTTAATGAAGCACAGAACCAGGCGGATCTTCACACACAGAAATACGAACAGCAGACCAACAAATACCGCACTTTCGGTAGCGTTACTGATCAAATGACGCGTATGTCTGATAACGCCGGTCAATTGGTGAGTGCGTCTAATACCTCGACAGTCAAAGAGGCTGAAGCGGATAAAATGATACAGAACACCGCAGCAGATGTGGCGCGCGGAATTGCCAGTGATAAAGAGAAGCAGATTGAGAAGAGTATAGAAGCGATGAAAGATATCCGTGGCCATATCAGCGCCATGCGTGATAGCACCGTTCGAACTAACCAAAGCTTGGTGAAGGGTTAAATAGGAGTCGATATGTTAATCTCTATTTCAGTACCTCAACAGGCAGTGGAGCTGATGCATAGCACAAAGATGCCCATGACAGCCAGTGGCGCAGGCAATACACAGGCGATGTCGTTACAGGGAATGGAGTTATCTACCCTGCCGCAATCTCAGGACGATATTTATGCTACTGCGCGACAAGTGTTGGCCAGTAATAGCCACTTGCTCTCTTCCCCAGAGCCTGAGTCATATTCGCAGGGGGATTTTGATCCCGATGAGCTTCTGGCGGCGGGACGCCAGTTAAATCGTAGCTTACAGCAAAGTAGTGATGCTTACGGCGCAGCAGCAGGTAGAGTGAAGCGGGCCGTTGCAGGTAAGGAGGGAACACCACCTCATATTGGGGCACTGGAAGACTTTATTACCTCAATACATGAGGACTATCAGAAGAATTACGCCAAAATTAACGAGGCTGCCGCTGAGTTTATGAAGGATGTTAATACCGGGCTTGGAAAAATAAGTGATTTCATCAGCGCAGGTAAAGATGGCAAGATACACTTTAAGCCCAAAGGATTTATGGAGAAATTGAGTGAAACATTTGAGAAATATACAAGTTTCAAAGTGAGTGATGTTAATGATTATTACAACTGGTCTCCTGATGATAATTCAACAAAAGCGATTTGTACCTTTAAGGGAGATAATGCTGCACTCAGTTTCTGGCAAAATAAACTAGGAGATGGTTATATTGTTAAACGATTACCGTCAGATGGAAAAATCCAAATTTTTCCTAATTTGTCCGCTATCAGAAATGTATATCTCAGCATAGCAAAGAGTGATTCTCGCTGGGGCGGGAGTGATATGCAGTCACAATCTTTCCAGAGCCTACAAACCGCTATCGATAGCCAGAAAAGCTCGGTTAATAGTAGCGTTTCTCAGTTATTAGAACGATTTCGTCAGGATAATAGCACTTTTGAAACCATGATTCAGTTGCTGACAAAAATGACGGAAGATTTACATCGTTATAATGCTGGCTACATTCAATAAATAAATAGTGGCAGGTTTATGGCCTGCTATTATTTCAAGCTGTGTATTGCTTGATAATTATTACGCGAGAATCTTAATATATTAAAAATAGCAATAAGAATAAAGCATCGCTTTTTTGAAGGGGCGCACGGTGCAATAAAGTTCTTAATACTATTTAAATAAGGTAGTAAGTTATGAATATGTCAGTCACAAGAAGTAATGTTGCTCTTAGTCCCAGCGCCCGAGTTGTTTCTTCTGGCCGCTCTTCTTCTAATAGCCAGAACTCTGCCGCGAATAACATTTGCCGAATCTCGTCTGGTGATCAACAACCCTATCCACTTTCTGCTACAAAAAGGCTAAATAATAATATTATTAGCTTCAACCAGAGTTCTGCTAATGGCCGATCATTGGGGGATGTAAACAGGGACAGTCAAGCGGCTAGCATCTTAAGTTGTCTGACAGGTCATAATCCTGACGCTCAGGATTTGAATAAATTTATCCAAGGGATGGATCAGTGTGATTGCAACAGTCTGCACGGCTCAGAAATAGCGCTCGGAGCCAAAAGCGCATTGGCGCTATATAGTCAGTTACCTGATGAGATTAAAAAGGATGTAAAACTGACGTGGCACGTACGGAATTTCTATCATGCGATGGTTAAGTTGGCCGAAGCACCGGGCTCCGAGAGTAAGGATTCTGCGCGTAAAGCAGTGCGGTTTCTTACATCTGCTCTTTTTAAAAAAATGGAGTCATGCAATGACACCAAGAAACAGGAGCTTTTAGATAATTTTTGTTCAGAGTACCGTAAGCAATATGTCTATCCGGATATTATTACCAAGCTGCAAGGGATAATATCGGAAGATTCTCTGCAAGAATTACGCGACAATCCTGCGGCGGTAGAAGAGTATCTTTATCCTGAGCAAAATCACTTAAACAATGGGATAATTGATGATCTGAAAAAACAATTGGCTAGTTCCAACAATAAGGGCGATAAGAACTATAAAGTTGTACAAATGGATTCATTGATCAAGGCGTTGGAAGCGCAAACGCAATTCATAGCTGATATGATTCCGCAATCTAACACTGTGAACAGTCAAGTATCACCGCCTTATGTGCATGCGCCGCGGGTCGGCTTTCCCCCGCATCTACCCGAACCTGCACCCGACTATGGCACGCGGCAGTCAGTTAGCGCTAATGCTGCAAGTCCTAACATTGATGTTGGGATTAGTTCAGAGAACACGCCAAGCCCGACAATTGTAATCCATATCAATAATGTCATAAACACTGGGGATAACAAGTCACCACCAGGGCCGGTGGCCCCAGATGGCAGCGTACCAAGCACCCCAAATTATATTACGACAGCGACTCTTTATGTGCCTGGCACTGATGCAGTTATTGAGCCACAGGATAATAAGCCACAGAGTATACCTGCTACAGAAGAACAGCTTGAAACGGCTGATTTAGCGAACCCGAGATTCAATGAGGTCGATGATTCAGCATTGCGATCTCCGGCATTGGTGCGGCGAGCTATGCTTGATATTCAAAGAGTTACACAGTATAAACGCGGGCGGAGTAAACATCAGGTGAGCCAGAAAGAGGATTCACCCGCACGCCATCTTAGCCCTCAAGGTAATGCATTTATGGGATTGACGGGGGCGGCATCGAAAGCACCAGCACTGCAGAAATATAGCGAAGTTCCACCGGTGACACTGACTCGGGGGGGGCAGACTAGCAACCTCAGCGGGTTACAGACTTACAGACAAAGTGATTCATATCAGTTGACTGCGAAAAATACTTCGTCACCTGAGCTTGAAAAGGATGGCGCGGAAAATATTCAGGAGCAGGCCGTAGTGAGCATCACGCAGCCAAAACGCCCGCCTTCGCTTAATGCTCAAGGGACTCAATTTGTTGGCTTGAGAGGAAATGCCTCCGGGTTTGCCCCGCTGCAGAAATACAGCGATACTTCGGTAACATTGACTCGAGGTGGGCAAGTTCGCGATTTAAATCGTAAAATAGACTACAAAATGAGTGACTTACATCAGGTTCGCAGTCAGAGTAGCCCAGCTGATAAGCCGCTCACTAACCCGCTAGAGACAAAATGATGAGCCAGACAAGCTCCCAAGAATGTTGGCTTAAATCAGAGTTAGCTCAGATCCGCGCTTATGCAGGGGCAGCGCAAAGCTTAGATTTACAATCGCGCTTGATTCTCGATTTGCATCTTGATTCTTTGGAGATGCTGGAACTGGTATCAGCGGTGGAGAATCACACACAGCAGCCACTGGAGGATAAAATCTGGATGGAATGGTATCGGGTGCAAGATGTTCTGGATTATTTAACAAAAGGTTAGCGGAATAAATTCAGTCAGATACTCTTTAGGGGGATTTTATTGAAATGGCCACGGAAGGCTGTAATGACTCAGTAAGACTGAATACTTTAGTGACATAATCGAGAATATGGTCAGCAACCACAATTTTCTTTGCTCCGCAGTTCAGTATCTCCGCACAATAATCTGATGCTCCGCAATAAGAGAAATCTTGGCGGATTACTCTAACAGACCCCCTTTTAACGCAAATGGAGCTTACTTGCATACATTTGCTACGCGCATCTTTTTTATAGTGCAGTACACCATATTATTGTTTATCTCTCAGTTATTTTACCTTATTAGCGGGTAGTTTATCTGCGGTAGTAATAGATAAGCCTTCTTTTATCCTATCGGTTTGTAAAATACGTTGAGCACACATCATATTTCTGTAGAAAATATTTGTAGGCATATTCCTACATTAATGGTCATAAAGATTCAGTTTAATTTCCATAATGTTTATTAACTCCTTTTATCGCAAAGGGTTATTTTTCTTATTGAGAAATATCTTATACATCAGTGTGATGTTGCATTTTTTATGAAACACGAAATGTTACATTTAGTTACATTTAACTAATTGGTGTTATATAATTAATGTTTCTACACTGCGCGCACCGGTATTTAATTGATATGCTAATGCGTGTGAAAAATACCTGTTTGATAATGTTTCATGCCATCCGATGAATGAATAGAGATATCTACGAAGCATTTTTACTTTAATACATACTGAACTCGTCAGCGGGCGGTGAATATTAATGTAGATTACTTATATTTATTCTCTCCGTGGTGGATTTCTTAAATTTCCTTCCGTTAATAAGGAAAGTCGATGTCCTCTTCAAGCTTTCAAAATGAAATACCAAAAGCACGCATTAACATTAAGTTAGATCTGCATACTGGCGGTGCTCAGAAGAAAATGGAGCTGCCTTTGAAGTTGCTGGTGATGGGGGATTACAGTAACGGCCAGGAACAGCGCCCACTGTCTGAGCGTGAGAAACTCAATATCAACAAAAACAATTTTAACAGTGTTCTGGCTGAGTTCCAGCCGAGCCTAAAACTCGCCGTACCTGATACGCTGGCTGGTGATAACACTGATACGGCCGTGTCCCTCACTTTCCGCGACATGAAAGATTTCGAACCTGAAAGTGTTGCCCGTCAAATTCCACAACTGCGTGCCCTGCTGGCAATGCGTAACCTGCTGCGTGACCTCAAGTCCAATTTGCTGGACAACGCCACCTTCCGTCGTGAGCTGGAAAATATCCTCAAAGACGACGCGCTGAGTGCTGAGTTGCGTGCTGAACTGGCGGCATTGGCCCCCAAAGATTGTTAATCGCCGGATTGGCTGCTTGTAAATCGAAAGAAGAAAAGGAACATGCTGATGTCTGTACAGGAAAACACTGCGCAGGGTAGTGCGACGACCGTATTAGAGAAAAATAGTGCTGTAGCTCAAGGGGTTTATGCCTCTTTGTTTGAAAAAATCAACCTGAATCCAGTCTCCTCACTGGCCGGTATTGATGCTTTCCAAAACAGTGATGCCTTGGCTGATGCAACCACTGACGAGCGCGTCACTGCGGCTGTTAGTGTCTTTCTAGACCTACTGAAGCAGTCGTCAAAAAAAGTGGAAAAGCTGGATAAAACATTGCTGGATGGCCATATTGCCGCACTGGATGACCAAATCAGCCGTCAGTTGGATGCGGTGATGCACCACGCCGATTTCCAGCGTGTGGAATCTACCTGGCGTGGTGTGAAATCCCTTATTGATCAAACTGATTTCCGTCAAAACGTGCGCATTGAACTGCTGGATATTAGTAAAGACCATCTGGTGCAGGATTTTGAAGACGCCCCAGAAATTGTACAAAGCGGCCTCTACACCCAGACTTATATTCAGGAATACGACACCCCCGGCGGCGAGCCTATTGCCGCAGCCATCTCCAACTACGAGTTCGACCGTAGCCCGCAGGATATCGCGCTGCTGCGCAATATTTCCAAGGTTGCGGCGGCGGCCCATATGCCGTTTATCGGTTCCGTTGGCCCAGAATTCTTTGGCAAAGAGAACATGGAAGAAGTGGCTGCCATCAAAGATATCGGCAACTACTTTGACCGCGCAGAATACATTAAGTGGAAAGCTTTCCGCGACTCGGATGATTCCCGCTATATTGGCCTGACTATGCCGCGTGTATTAGGTCGTTTGCCATATGGCCCTGATACGGTGCCGGTACGCAGTTTTAACTATGTTGAAGAAGTGAAAGGCCCGGATCACGAGCGCTACTTGTGGACCAATGCCGCGTTTGCTTTTGCTGCCAATATGGTGAAAAGCTTTATCAAAAATGGCTGGTGTGTGCAGATTCGTGGCCCACAAGCCGGTGGCGCGGTGACTAACTTGCCTATCCACCTGTATGATTTGGGTACCGGTAATCAGGTCAAAATCCCGTCAGAAGTGATGATCCCAGAAACGCGTGAGTTTGAGTTCGCTAATTTGGGCTTTATCCCGCTGTCTTACTATAAAAACCGTGATTACTCCTGCTTCTTCTCCGCTAACTCGGCTCAGAAACCTGCGCTGTATGACACTGCAGATGCCACTGCTAACAGCCGTATTAATGCCCGTTTGCCGTATATTTTCCTACTGTCACGCATTGCCCATTACCTGAAGCTAATCCAACGCGAAAATATCGGCACCACCAAAGACCGCCGTCTGTTGGAGTTGGAGCTGAATAACTGGATCCGCACACTGGTGACCGAAATGACTGATCCGGGTGATGATTTACAGGCTTCTCATCCACTGCGCGATGCAAAAGTGACAGTCGAAGATATCGAAGACAACCCCGGTTTCTTCCGCGTCAAACTGTATGCCGTGCCGCACTTCCAGGTGGAAGGTATGGATGTGAATCTGTCGCTAGTTTCGCAGATGCCAAAGGCTAAAGCATAAACGGAGATACGATGAAAATTTATCGTCCGTTATGGAACGAGGGGGCGTTGCTGTCCCCTCAGCAGTTCCAGCAACAGTCTGAATGGGAAACGTTTAGAAGTGCCGGCGTGTCAGCATTGGCCTCTCCGTTCCCATGGGGGGCGGAAAAGATAGAGTTTGACGACAGCTTGCTTGCGTCTGGGCTGATGCAAATCCGGCATCTTCGGCTCTGGCTGCCTGATGGCACTCTGGTTGATACGCTAAACAGTGATTTATCCCCGGCAGCCCGTGAGCTGAATTCTGAACAACTCGTTGGTCAAGAATCGGTGACCGTTGTTGTTGCGCTGCCGTTGATGCAAACGGGGATGTCTAATGTACAACAGGAGACATCGGCTGCTGAGCGTCCGCTACGTTACCGTGAAGGGTGGGTTACCGTCCCTGATATCTTTGGCCCTGAAGAAGAATCTATGGCCGTGGCGCATTTTAATCTGTCCGTCCGCTATCAACATGAAAATAATGAGTCGTGGAAGACTTGTGCGGTGACTCGTTTAGTTCGTGATGGGCAGGGTGGATGGCGTCAGGATCCTACATTCACTCCTCCAATGGCGCTTTTCTCAGCCAGCCCCGCGCTACATGAACGGCTAGTCTTGCTGAATCGCCAGTTACGCTCACGCCGCCAGCATCTGATGTCGATGCGTCGCGAGAGTAACGAGCGCCTAGCGGATTTCGCCGTGGCGGATGTTTCTCTCTTTTGGCTGCTTAATGCCCTTAATTCTCATGCCCGTGTTCTGACTGAATATGAACGTTTTCCCGCTCGGCATCCTGAGCAGGTGTGGGCTGAATTAGCTCGTTTAGCCGGGAGTATGCTGACCTTCTCCCTCGACAGCGACCTTGACGCGATACCTGGGTATGATCATGCCGAGCCAGGAAATACCTTCCCGCCGTTGTTTGATCTCATCACGAACCTATTAGAAGCCAGCTTGCCATCTAGGGTAATCGCTCTGGAAATGTCACGCCCTGATGAGCAAACATGGAAAGCATCCTTACACGATGCTCGTCTACGTGAAGACGCTGATTTTTATCTGTCTGTCCGTTCTGATATTCCCGCATGGCAAATTGCTGATCGATTCCCCGCGCTGTGTAAAGCCGGTTCCCCAGATGAAGTCAATGAGATCTACAGTGCGGCACTTAACGGCATTCCACTGATTGCTGTTAGTCGAGTCCCTGCTGCATTGCCCGTACGTCTGGAAAATCAGTATTTTGCTCTCGACATGGAAAGTGTGGCGGCTCGAGACATGCTCGATCAAGGGGTGTGCATGTTCTATATCCCGTCTCTTCTCGGCGCTCTGGAACTTGAATTATTTGCGGTGTTGCGTTCATGAGACAAGAAATCGATATTGACCAACTAATGACAGAAACTTGGCTAACAGTCACTTTGCTGCGCCATGGTGCAGCCACACTTGATGGTGATGCGCTTTATCAAAATTGTCTAAAGCAGGTTGAGAATGTTCGTGACGCGCTAAAAAAAGCGGGATACGACGACGCCAGTATTGAGCATATCTCTTATGCACAGTGTGCGCTGCTTGATGAGACCGTGATGAGCCGTAAATCAGTGGGTGCAGATGACAGTGGGGCTGTCAGTGCCGATGAGGGTCAGCGTGTTTGGCGAACAGCACCGCTTCAGGCCCGTTTTTTTGGTTCGCTACATGCCGGGGAGGCTATCTGGGATCGCATTGCTGAAGTACTACGTCAGCCTGCGCCTATCGCGGCGGTATTAACGTGCTATCACCGGGTACTTTCTCTCGGTTTTCAGGGGCTGTACAGCGTGAAAACGGTGAGCCAGACCCAGAGAGATGAGACATTGAAAGCCTTGAGCGAACGCGTTTCACCACCGGATATCGGTTTATCCCTGATAGTTCACAAAACCGGCCGTCGCCGCTATAGCTTGCTCCGCTCGGTTTGGTTTTGGGTCATCTTCGCGGTCGTGCTAACGGCGGGCGTCTGGTGGGGAGGGCATCACTGGTTGCAAACATTGTTGTCTGCTCAGATGCCGGAGTTGCGCCACTAATGCGTAAAACAGCCATCGTCTCTAGGGAGTTTCACGTACTCATCGGTGCCACTGTGTTGTTATGGCTGATGTGGAACTTCTTCCCGATTGCAACTTGGTTAAAGGGATTGATCACGTTGGTGATCATTGTGACTGCGGGTGTCTTCGTGTGGCGTCGTCATCTTAGCGCAACCACCGGCCTTGCTGCTCCAGATTTACCCCTCATTGAAAATCAGAATCCCATCGTACTGGTATGTGGTGATGGGATGGATGAACTTTTCCGCGAGTTACCGTTAAGGAAGACTGGTCAAGGTTGCTGGCTGCGCGTCGGCGATGTTGGCGCACTCACAAGTATTGTCCGTGACATTCAAGCAGAGCAGCCTAACCAGCTAGGGCAGCTTGCCATTATGTATACCTGCTTACCGGGGAAGCATCAAGATGAGGCCGTTTTGCGGGCTTCGCTTAAGACACTGCGCCAACAGGTTAAACATATAAAATCGATGACAGGTTTGCAATTACCTGTGGTTCTGAACTGCCAGTTTTCAGGATCTGAAACACCATGGAATATTGTGCACGGCAGCGACACTGTTGTATGCCCAACTGATGAAGCCCCCGTTTCCCTGCAAGAATGGCAACTCACACCTGCCAGCTTGACAACTTTTCCAATCCTCAGTCAGGCATTCACCTTCATCCGTGAAATCCTACTGGATGAGTTGGCGAAAACTGACCGTCTTTATCCGCCGGTATATCCTTTTGCCGTTGCACTGAGAACCGGTTATCCAAACGGAGAAAATAGTTCACTTTGGGCTCACTGGCTTTATCGCCGAACCTGCCTCTATCTCCCTAAAAATCAGATGAACTCGGTAACATCAGCGCGTTTCCCTGATGCGCTGCTGCCCCTGTTATCGCCTTATGCTTTGCCGATACAAGGCGGGCGATCCTCTCGTCGTCTGGTGCACTTTCTTATGTTCTGTGCACTGGCGGCAGTCGGGTTCTCTATTGCTAATAATCGGAGCCTGATCCAACACGTTGGGGCAGATTTGCAACGTTGGCGAGCCATTCCCATGGAGCATTATGTCGCTAAATCACAAGCACTTGGCGTTCTTCAACAAGATGCCTTGTTGCTTGAACGTTGGCAACGGCAAGGCGAACCGCTGCGATACAGTTTGGGCTTATATCCTGGGCCGCGTTTGTGGTTAGCCGTTCAACAGGCCATTGATAGCTACATTCCCCCGCCGCCGGCGCTAACCGCTATGGCAGAGCAAGCGCCGAAGACCGTTCGCCTTGATAGCCTATCACTGTTTGATGTGGGTAAATTTCAGCTCAAGTCTGGCAGTACAAAAATGCTGGTCGATGCGCTGTTCAATATTAGAGCCAAACCCGGTTGGCTGATTATGGTCGCCGGGCATACCGACATCACCGGTGATGTGCAGGCCAACCAAATTCTGTCCCTCAAACGTGCTGAAGCGCTCCGCGACTGGATGCTATCAACCAGCGACGTTTCGCCGACCTGTTTCGCCGTACAGGGCTACGGGGCGACGCGCCCCATCGCGACTAACGATACGCCGGAAGGCCGTGCAGCCAACCGTCGGGTCGAAATCAGTTTGGTGCCGCAGGCCGATGCCTGCCAGGAACCAGAAACAGTAAACCGGTCGCAGGAACAAGCGGCCTCACTCAGTAAGTAACAAGGAGTTTTACATGGCAATTCCAGTATATCTGTGGCTGAAAGACGATGGTGGTGCTGACATCAAGGGGTCTGTTGATGTGCAAAGCCGTGAAGGTAGCATTGAGATTGTGGCACAGGACCATAACCTCTACATCCCAACGGATAACAATACCGGCAAGCTGACCGGTACTCGTATTCACACGCCGTTTATTTTCACTAAAGAAATCGATGCATCTACCCCTTATCTGTACAAGGCGGTGACCACCGGTCAAACGCTGAAAACCGCCGAGTTCAAATGGTACCGCATTGATGACGCTGGCCAGGAAGTTGAGTATTTCAACACCAAATTGGAAAACGTCAAAGTGGTTAAAGTCGCGCCGAAAATGCACGACATCAAAGATCCGGCGAAAGAGAAACACAACCACCTGGAACTGGTGGAACTGCGCTATGAAAAAGTCACCTGGACCTTTAAAGACGGCAATATCATTCATTCCGATTCTTGGAACGAACGTACTACCGCGTAATAACAGCAGCAGGCGGTTCGCCGTCTGCTTTTTGGTGTTTTTAGCTGAGCATCGGTTTATCGGTATTGCGCTAAACACACTGACAATTTATCAGATGACCTTATGGGCCTCGGTTCCTTATTTAGGATATGGCTATGGGCGGTAGCGTACCCGATGCCTACTGACTTATCCGGTTTCGCACAGGTTTTGCACACAAGGAAGATAATTTATGACAACGCATTCAGCGCACCTATTACGCCGATTAAATCCTTACTGTGCGCAGGCATTGGCAGGGGCCGCTACTTTATGTCAGACCCGCGCCCATGCCGAGATAACCATCGAGCACTGGTTATTGAAATTGCTGGAACAAGGTGAAGGTGACATCACCGTTATTGCTCGTCGTTATGAGTGGGACATGGACAGCCTGTGGCAGGGGTTATTGGCCCATCTGGAGACATTACCGCGCACGGTGCAGGGCAAGCCTCAGCTCTCAGCCGCGTTACAGCAATTGATCAAAAGTGCTTGGTTGGATGCCTCGTTGCAGGAAAACGCAGATGCAGTGCGCTCCAGCCATCTCCTGGCGGCGCTGATAAATGCTCCGTCATTATTGGTTGCTGATGCGGCTTGGCCATTGCTTAGTTTGAGTATGACGCAACTTATTCGCTTGTTACCGCTGCTGGATAACCAATCTGATGAGCGCCCTGAAGTTCAACAAACTGCGGCACTGGCAGACGCGCCGGTTAATCTGACAGATGAAGCCCCGACCACCACCTCTGCCAGTGGTCAGCCGCAACTCAATGACGCCCTGCAAGCAGCGCTGGATAAATTCACTCTGGACGTCACCGCCAAAGCGAAAACCGGGCAGATTGACCCGATTTTTGGTCGTGATACCGAGATCCGCCAGATGGTCGACATCCTGTCGCGTCGCCGTAAAAATAACCCGATCCTGGTCGGTGAGCCGGGCGTCGGTAAAACCGCGCTGGTGGAAGGGCTGGCGCTGCGTATTGCTGAAGGTAACGTGCCGGACAGCCTGAAAACTGTCAGCCTGCGCACACTGGATTTGGGCCTGTTGCAAGCCGGTGCGGGTGTCAAAGGTGAGTTTGAACAGCGCTTAAAAAATGTTATCGAAGCGGTGCAACAATCGCCAACGCCGGTGCTGTTGTTTATCGACGAAGCCCACACCATTATTGGTGCCGGTAATCAGGCCGGTGGTGCAGATGCCGCTAACCTGTTGAAGCCTGCACTGGCCCGTGGCGAACTGCGTACCATCGCCGCCACTACCTGGTCGGAATACAAACAGTATTTTGAACGTGATGCTGCATTGGAGCGCCGCTTCCAGATGGTCAAGGTAGATGAGCCGGACGACGCCAAAGCTAGCCTGATGCTGCGCGGCTTAAAAGGCCGTTATGCCGAGCATCACGGCGTGCACATTCTAGATTCTGCTATCACCGCTGCGGTCACCTTGTCGCGACGTTTCCTGACCGGCCGTCAACTGCCGGACAAAGCGGTTGATCTGCTCGACACTGCCGGTGCCCGAGTGCGCATGAGCATTGATACGTTGCCCGCTGCGCTGATGGAGATTAACACCGAACTGGCCGCGCTGGGGATGGAGCAGCAGGCCATTGAGCAGGACGTGCTCTTATCGCCGAACGTCGGTTCAATACGCTTACATGAGATTGACCAACGCCGCGCAGAACTGCTGGCTGGGCAGCAAACGCTTGAACAGCAATATGCAGCAGAGAAACGCCTCACTGCCCTGATTATCGACGCGCGTCAAGATATCTCTAATGTGGCGGATCTGGCCACGTTGCAGGAAGAGTTAAGTCAGATTCAGGGCAATGCGCCGCTGCTGTCGCTGGATGTTGATGTCCGCACGGTGGCGACAGTTATCGCCGACTGGACCGGCGTGCCGCTGAGTAGCCTGCTGAAAGATGAACAGACCGATTTATTGCAGCTAGAAAGTCACCTCGCGACGCGTGTGGTTGGTCAGGATGTGGCGCTGGTTGAGATGGCGCAACGCCTGCGCGCCGCCAAAACCGGCCTGACGTCCGAAAATGGCCCGCTGGGGGTGTTCCTGCTGGTTGGCCCCAGTGGGGTGGGCAAAACCGAGACTGCGCTGGCACTGGCCGACACACTGTTTGGCGGCGAGAAGTCGTTGGTCACCATCAACATGTCCGAATATCAGGAAGCGCACACCGTCTCCCAACTCAAAGGCTCTCCACCGGGCTATGTCGGTTACGGTCAGGGCGGTATTCTGACCGAGGCGGTGCGCAAACGCCCGTACAGCGTGGTGCTGCTCGACGAAGTGGAGAAAGCACATCCCGATGTTATTAACCTGTTCTATCAGGTGTTTGACCGTGGCTTTATGCGCGACGGCGAAGGACGCGAAATTGATTTCCGCAACACCGTGATCCTGATGACCGCCAATTTAGGCAGTGACCATCTGATGCAGTTGCTGGATGAACGGCCAGAAGCCACGCATCGCGATTTGCACGAACTGCTGCGCCCGATCCTGCGCGATCACTTCCAACCTGCGCTGCTCGCCCGCTTCCAGACCCTTATCTACCGACCACTGGACGCCACCGCGTTGCGCACCATCGTCGAAATGAAACTGGCACAGGTCGCTAAACGTCTGAACAAACATTACGGCCTGCACTGCACGATTGAAGAAAGCCTGTATGACACGCTGGTCGCTGCCTGCCTGTTGCCGGATACCGGCGCGCGCAACATCGACAGTCTGCTTAATCAACAGATTTTACCGGTGCTGAGCCAGCAACTGTTAAGCCGCCTGTCCGAGCAACAGCTCACCACGTCACTGATATTGGGCTGGGATGAAGAAGACGGAATCACACTGGAGTTTGGTGGCGGGGGAGCGCAAGGTGAGTAATTCTATATTGAGTGATGTCGCCAGTCAGCTAAGGCAAGCTCAGGGGCAGTCCCGTTACCATGTGGGCGTACATGACTGCCCGCACTTCTTGGATGTGCTAAGTTTTCATGCCGAAGAGTCTTTCAGCCGCCCATGGCAATATAGCGTCTCACTCACTTGCAGTGAATCTGATATTGCCTGTGCCACATTGCTGCTTAAGCCGGGCTCTTTTACTTTCCAAGCCCCGGTATTTCATGGTGGCCCCGGGCTGCCAGTGCGCACTGTCTATGGTGTGGTGCAATCTTTTCGCCGCCTCTCGACTTCAGCAGATGAAACTCGGTATTCACTGACGCTAGTACCACGAATTGCGCTGTTGAAGCACACGAAAAACAATGAGATTTACCTTAACCAATCCGTGCCTGAAGTCGTGGAGCAGGTTCTGCGTAAGCATGGTTTTGAAGGCTCAGACTTTGAGTTCCGTCTGTCACGGGAATACCCCGCGCGCGAACTCATTACTCAGTGGCGTGAAAGTGACTTGGAATTTGTGCAGCGCCTACTGGCCGAAGTTGGTATTTACTGGCGTTTTGAAATGGACAATCGCGTTGAACAGGACGTGGTGATCTTTCAAGACTCTCAGGAACAATACCAGTTTGGCGTCCGCCTCCCGCTACGAAACCCGGCAGGTATGAGCGACAGTGGGCAGGAAAGTCTGTGGGATATCCAAACCACCTATAACGTAGTGAGCGACAGTGTCGCGACGCGTGACTATAACTACCGTCAGGCACTTATCCCGCAGGACAGTGCTGAAAGTATCAGTCGTTCTGACGGTGTCACAACGGGTGAAGTCTATCATTACGCGGAACCGTTCTTAGCAGAAGGTGACTCGGAAAGCACTGAGACGGGGGCGTTTTATGCCCGACTGCGCCATGAACGCATTCTTAACCGCCAATTGACGGTTCGTGGCCGCTCAACCAGCCCACTGTTATCCCCCGGCCAGGTATTGGAAACGGATGGCGCACTACCGGATGGTTTAAAAGACGGCATTGTCGTGACGACGGTGCGCAGCCATGGTTCACGTAAAAGCAGCTTCCGGCTGGAGTTTGAGGGCATTCCCTACAGTGAAACGGTTTGCTATCGCCCCGCACTACTTAACCGCCCGATCATTTCTGGCTCACTTCCTGCCAGAGTAGAAAGCACCGAGAAAGGCGGTACCTATGCTTGGCTCGACAGTCAGGGCCGTTACCGCGTGAAGCTAGATTTCGATCGCAATAGTACCGAGCAGGGGTATGCCTATTTATGGCTGCGCATGGCAAAGCCATATGCGGGTGATACCTATGGTTGGCATGCCCCACTATTGGATGGTACAGAAGTTTCCGTGATGTTTGACAGCGGAGATTTAGATCGCCCTTATATCGCGTATTCGCAGCACGATTCTGAGTATCCAGACCACGTCACTAGCAACAATCACACCCGCAATATTTGGCGCACACCGGCTAATAATAAATTGCGGATGGAGGATCTGCGCCAGCAAGAGCATATCAAACTCGCAACCGAGTTCGGTAAGAGCCAGTTGAACATGGGGCACTTAGTCAATAGCCAGCGTGAACAGCGCGGAACCGGTTTTGAACTGCGAACGGATGAATATGGTGCGGTTCGTGCAGCCAAAGGTCTTTTCCTGACCGCTGATGACCAGTTGAAAGCTCAAGGCGAAGTACTGGAAATGGCGCCGGCCGTTAACCTGATTAACCAAGCTAATAGCGAAATGCAGGCGCTAAACTCGGCTGCCGAACAGGCAGGTGCACTTGTTGCAGATATTCAGACTCAGCTCAATTTGGTAAAAGATCGCTTGTCAGGCTTGCAGTCAGCCGTGATGTTGGCGAGTGCGCCGCTGGGGATTGCTATCACTTCTGGTGAACATCTACAACTGACTAGCACGCGCAATACCATGATAAATGCAGGGCAGCACCTCGATATTGGCGCAATGAAAAACCTCTCTGTTTCCGTCGAAAAGGCGCTGGGACTGTTTGTTCATAAAGAGGGGGCGAAGCTGGTGGCCAATCAGGGCGATGTGGAGATTCAGGCACAACACAACACCATGGCACTCTTCGCCAAGCAGCAGCTTACGATTACCAGCAGTGAGGATGAAATCATCATCACAACCCCGAAAACGCTGACATTGAACGGCGGTGGCTCGTATCTTAAATTAAGCCAGAGCGGAATAGAGCACGGTTCGGCAGGGGATTATATTGTGAAGGCTCCGCGCTACCAGGTACCGATGAGTGGCGCGTCATTGAATACAGAAGTGCCAGTCTTTGACAAAACATCTCTCGAGC
Source organism: Yersinia hibernica (assembly GCF_004124235.1). Classification (NCBI taxonomy): domain Bacteria; kingdom Pseudomonadati; phylum Pseudomonadota; class Gammaproteobacteria; order Enterobacterales; family Yersiniaceae; genus Yersinia; species Yersinia hibernica. Next base: position 3,920,965 of record NZ_CP032487.1, on the reverse strand, counting down.
TTCTTCCCCCTGAAACAGATGGCAACATGTCACGCTAAGGAACATTTTGTGAGAATTAGACATCAGATAGACATTTTTCTTTCCGTTATGTTGTTATCACTTTCAGTCAGTTTTGCACATGCAGCTAAGACAACATGCTTACCTCCAGAAGATACCGTTACGAGTTTTTATCGTTGGTATTTGAATGAGATAAGTGCAGATAATTATCCTCTTACTTCGAAAAAACATGAAGATAAAGAGAATATGGCCAAATGGGTATCTCCTTCATTACTAAAAAATCTTCAATATGAAATATCGAATAATGAATTGGATGCAGAATATTTTACAGATGCTCAAGATATTTTTGATGAGTGGGTTGAGCACATAAATTCGCATAAAGTGACGCAAACGAATCGTGAAGCTCGTGTAGAGCTTACACTTGGCGTGAATGACAGCAAAAGGAAGTATGAAGTCATAGTAGATAACAATGCAACTTGCTGGAAAATCAATCGAGTACAGTCTGTACAATAACTTAAGGAGGAGTTATGTGGGACGTATCTAAAGCTGTTCAGTATCTTAATGATAATGCTGAACCTTCATCTGAAGGTTACTGTGCTCGCTATGTTAAAAGGGCTATCAGTGCTGGAGGCGATATCAGCACATGGCCTTCAATTGTCTCGGCAAAAAACTATGGCAGTGCTCTCATCGAAAGGGGATTTCGGATCGTTGATGTAAACAGCGGTCATATTGCCGGAGATGTTGTTGTTATTCAGGGGATAAGAAAATCAGACTTTCCAGTAGGCGAAATTAGGAAAGACCATCCTCACGGGCATATGGCTATGTTTAACGGCCAGCAATGGGTTTCTGATTTTAAGCAGAACAATGGATATTATCCCGGCGGTGACTACCGAAAAGCAAAACCTGCATATGTATTCTATCGACATAAAGATGTTGTTGATGACCAACCTACGGAAAACAAAACATCGGCAAACAGTTCGATGAGAATATGTTTCCCAGCCCGTAAACAAGATGGAAGCCAGTACAATACTTTGGACGAAATGATGGGGCTGATAGGGCGTGAGCCCCACGGTTCATGGTTGGCGGGAGTTAACTGCTTATGGCATGGAGGGATCCACGTGAGTCAGACCTCAGCCCCTAGCTCAGTGCTGACGGCAGAAAATGTAGAAACAGCAGTTCCTTTACAGTGTATGGTGCAAGGAGAGATTGTGGCATGGCGTCTGAACAGGGATTATCGGACTGCCGATTACAACGGTAAAGAACTGCATTACTCCAGTACATTTGTATTGGTGAAATCCATCTGTAAGCCTGATATAGAAAAAGAGAATAGTTGGCTGGAGTTCTACTCGCTATATATGGGGCTTGCGCCCTTGTCTGCCTTCCCAAAGGGGAAATGCTTTAAAGCGAAAACAGCGGTTGCACAGCGTAAAGCGGATAAATTTGAGGGTATCACCTCATCCGAAGGGGTCCCTACTGTCCCAGTAAAACTCGGACAAATTAAGAAAGATCAGCGGGTCATTGTGTTGCAGGAAAAGCAGTTCCGTAATGGAGATAAGACTCAACCCTTTGGTCTTGCAAAAAAGCTGAATCGCGATGGTAACGTTGAAGGAGATGCATTCTGGGTTACGGTGATGCCTGAATACATGGAGCCAGATGGCGATCAGTATCTACAGATGCCCGTATGGATGCAAAAAGCAGTAGCTCATGGAAAGTTTGATGAGGTAGTGAAACCGCCGACAACGCTGGGAATAGAAGCGGGCGATGCCATTGGTTTCTTGGGTGAAGATATCGCACCTGTTAGCAGAGGTAACGTAAACTCATGTCATTATGCCCATATTGAGGTCATCAGTATTGACCCTCGAATGTCAAATTTCTTGAATAACCCAGCAGAGGTGACCAGTGGGAAAAAATATATTCAGGTATTGTCGGGTAAGTCCCTTTATCAGAAAGCAGGAAAAGGAAAGGACAGCACATTTAAATCAATGTCGTGCATTGTTTTAAAAGATGGTGGGATAATCCTCCCGCGCGATAAGTGTAATCCGCTGGAAGATAAAGACGGTAAGACATGGTTTGAAATCAGCCCACTTAGCTGGATTGCACAGGCAGATGTAAAAGAGCTGCATCAGTATGACCTGAAGGAACTGGGATTCACTACTTTGGAAGAAGACCCCTCACCCGATGTATCGAAGTCTATGAACGAGAGTTGGGTAAAAGGAGCATTTGACTGGTTTTCTAAGCAACTAGGCCAGGATCGGGGCATACAACAAAAACAGGTATCAACCTTTTATAATAATCTGGTCAAAAAAATCGATGCGGACGGTGACGGTGAAATTACAGGTAAAGAACTGTATAACGCAGTACATCACCCGGAAATGGGCGTCAGGGATATAGCCGCCCGCCTGATAGTGAAGCACGACAGTGAATGGTTCGGTGGTAGTAGCCACCACCGCTGGAGCGTGTTTTTTCAGAATTATGACCCACTACGTACTGCTTATGCGAAACAATGGTTGGACGATATGGAATGGATGAGCAAGATTGATGCATTCAATAGTGGATCTCCGGTATGGCATTTTCATCCGGTTATGTTTTTAAACGCTATATGTGAATCAAAGAAAAACGGTTGGGCTCACAGCAAATTCGCCGACTTCCTTGGTCAGGTTGAATCTAAAAATGATTACACGGCATATAATGTACATATAACTTATGCCGCACATTACAAAACAAGCCTTACAGGCATGACCATTAAGGAAGTTATGGACTCTCAAGCTGATGCGACATCTAATGGTCTGTTTGCTACAGGACGATTTCAAATTGTACCGAATACATTAAAAGAAGCAGTAACAAGACTAAACTTGGACGTTAATGCACTCTATGATGAAGTTATGCAAGATAAAATATTTGAAGATTATCTTATTAAGTTAAAACGTCCTGCTATTATAAATTATCTGGAAGGAAGTGGTAGTGTTGAAGATGCAATCTATGATTGGTCAAAAGAGTTTGCTTCAGCCGGAGTACGTAAAGGAAAGGAAATAAGCCCTTCGAAAACAGAGTATGAAAAAAACCCAGATGGTTCATTTAAAAAAGACAAAAAAGGGCACAATATACGTAAAAAGAGATTCGCTCAGGTTGAGGGGGTTTCATACTATTCTGGAGATGGGATAAATAAAGCTCATATAAAGCCTGCTGACATGGTTCGAGTACTCGAGGATTCAAAAAATGAAAGCAAGTAAGTTATTTTTATTTCTGATTGCATTTTCTCCATTGTCAGTTTTTTCGGAAGAAATAAATGTTCCCGAATTTAAGGATAATAAAGTTGAAATTAATAAGGGTCTTTTTTCTAAAAGGATAACGCTGACGCAAACACAACAAAACTACTCAAGTAAGTGGAAGGACATAATGCAGAAAGAGCTTACTGAAAAAGTAAATTTCGCTGGACACTATCGTCTATATATTAGTAAGGGGGGAGTATTAACAAAGGAATGTGGAGTCAATGGCTGGGTTTGTGGATGGATTATCGATAAAAGAAACGGAGAGGTCATATCGGAGCTACCTTTATTTAATGAGAATACTAACTATTATTCTACCATAGACAATGGAACACCTTCTCCAGATCCATTTTTTATCGAGTTTTATCCTGATAGTAACTTGATTTGGATTAATGGTGAGAATATTCCAAAATCAAAAGTGGGAAATATTTCTTATAGCGATAAAAAATGTTCGAATAACGCATATGTTTTTAAAGAAAATCATTTTAATAAAATATTTTCAGGTGAGTGTAAAATGGAAAGTGATGATTAATATGACTGATTTTAATTGGTGGTTGTTCAATATCTAAATAAATATAAGTACTTTAGTGGTTTTAACTACGACAATGTGAAGTGATTAATTTATGCAATCTATTATAAATAATATGAGTTTCTATATTTGGCAGGGATGTAGTTAAAATTGAGTTGTGTCATAGGTTACGTTACCTAGAAATTAAATAAATATAAGACGGCTACTATCCATTGAAAACTTAATTATGACAGTAAATTGATTCATTGGTAGATGCGTTCTTGGAATATATTACTCTATAAGTTAGAACACTCAATGTTACTTATAAAAATAATTATTTAAAAATGTCCGTTAGGTATAATTTATTTTTCATGAGGCTCTATATAAATTAATAAAAGTCAGTAATTAATGACTTTTCTATTAGTAACCTTGGGAGGAAGTATGCAAGGAATTATCCGTATCGGCGATAAAACCACTCATGGCGGTGCCGTTCAGTCTGGTTCCGATGTCATGATTTTTGGCGGTCTCGGTGTTGCTCGTAAAGGCGATAAAGTCTCCTGCCCGATTCAAGGCCATGGGCCGACGACGATTGTAGAAGGTAATCCAAACTATCTGGACAACGGTATTCCCGTCGCATTCCACGGCCATAAATGTGCTTGTGGCTGTACACTTATTACGTCACTACCGGATGCGCTGGTCGGTTAATTATGCCTGTCAATCTTGATGCAATCCCGGATAAAGCACAGGATATTACCCGACCTGCCACCGTTCGCTGGATAATCTCCGGCGTCATGATTTTTCTCATCGGTGCTGGGATGACACTTTGGTTCTGGCCTGGTGACAGGACCGGTTTCAAATTCTGGTTTACTGCAACTTGTTTGCCCGTCCTTATCTGGGGAAGCATTTTTTCATTACGCCGGATAGCATACAAACTTGAACGTGTTGGGATGGCTTCATGGAATAAAGAGCGAGACCAGCTCATTGCATCCGAAATAACTCGAGGGCAGCGTTCTGCTTGGCTTGTTGGTGAATATCTAATTAATGCGCTGGAAACCGATGGGATGAAAACGCATCTAGCCGCCCTCAAAAGGTCTCCCATTCTTGAACCTGTCCTCGCAAGGGATAACATGAGTGTCATACGGCATTCAGCCTTACCCGATAGCGGAAAACCTGCTGAAATTCTGGATGGTTATGTGGCCGATATTTGTGGCCATGCCGCGAATATGTTGACACGCCTTCCGACTGATATGCCGTGTTATATCGCATTTGACGCCGGTGATAGTGTTGCGGATATCACGGATACGTTGATTTCAGGTATTCAATATCCGTTGCGCCGGATCCATAACCTCTCGGGCTTTCGCATCCTGGATTACTGGCTTGACAGGCATCATGATATTCCTAGCGCATTGCTGGTTATCAGTGCACAACTTTATGATATTCCTCCACAAGACAGTGGTGAGTCTATCACCATCATGTTAGTGAGCAACCACCGACTTCCAGAACAGTCTTCATCCTCTGTTCGGATCCATCGCCCACAAATCAGCAAAGACGCCGATCTCCCCGACGCTCTGAACAACGCAATGCTCTGGGGAAAACTGCCTAAAACTGCACCGCTCAGGGGCTGGATCACTGGAGGGAAGATAGCCAGTGACGAGACCTGGAGTCAGGCCTGTGCAAGCTATGCCCCTGAGCTCACGGCTCAGCGTAATGTCAATATTGATACTGTTGCTGGCTATGCTGGCACGGCGGCCCCCTGGCAAGCAGTGATCCTTGCGGCCCGCCAGTGCCATGCCGACGAAGAGCCGCAAATAGTCGCAGTAAAATCAACACCTTCTTGTCATCAGTTATGTGCTGTGACGCCAGCAATATCATCAGGGATTGTGTAAATCAGTCATGAAACTCTCATCCGTTATTGGCTCTGTTGCTCTATTTTTAATGTGTATTATCCTGATTGTCGCTGGGATTTTCTGGTACTGGCCGGAGGCAACTGCCCGGGCGACGGGATTCGGGCCTTACGATGCCACGGGGATCGCCCTGTATTGTGCATTGCTGGTGATCGTTGTTGGGGTCATTTCTTGGGCGGTGGAACGTATGTTCGAACGCACAGGAAAAGCCGGTCTGCGTGTACGTTGGCATAAAAACCAGCAGGCAGACAAAGCAGATAACGGGTCTGGATCTCACATCGATGAAGACGGGGCACAGTTTGCCCCAGAGTCACTCACTGAACACCTTCACCTGCGCTATGGGCGTTTCTGGAAAAATAAAGTCCGTATCCTGTTAATACAGGGAGATAGCGCTGATGTTGAGAAAGCGGTTCCAGGGTTAACGCGTGATAGGTGGCAGGAGGGTGATGGCATTGTTATGGTTCACGCGGGTGATGCCCAGTTGCTGGCGGATAGTGGGTTCCTGGCCTCATTGAAACAGGTGAGACCACGCCGCCCGCTAGACGGCATTGTGCAAGTGCTCAATACTGACTCGCTCCCGTCGGCAATCGAACGTGATGCCTTTTTACGCAACCGCCAGAGAAGCGATAAAGTGCTGGGCTGGCAGGCTCCAGTGTGGTTGTGGTTGATAGATAAAGAAGACGGTTCACAGCAAGAAAGAGAACGGGCATCAATAGGCACTTTGTTCGGATTACGCACCTCGCCAGAAGAGGCACTTTCTTCTCTTGATGAGCTGGTTCCCCGTTTACGTCATGCCGGTATGGCGCAGATATTGAACGATTCCCGTCATGACTGGTTGCTGCGACTGTCTTCCCGTCTACAAGGTGAGCTAAAAGCCCGACTGACAGCCTTATTAAACGGACTGATGCAGGGGACTGCTGCTTATCGCCTTCGTGGCCTCATGATTAGCCCAGAACTTGTCGGCGCAGATATCACACCTCACGTTCGGCAGAACAGTCCAGCTTGGCAGGCCGTGATAGAAGACAGCCGAAATGTTACTGCGAAAAAATTGACTGTCGATGGGCTGAAGGTGCTGCGCCTCTTACTCTTGGCTCTGGTTGTTTTTTGGGCTGCGGGTACGTTGTTGTCGCTGAGTGTCAACCGGACACAAATACATCAGGCGCAAGAGACAGCCCGACTGGCCGGTGATATCAAACAGCCACTGCCAGAGCGTCTGCGTAACCAACTTGTACTGCAACAGGCCATTGCTCGTTTACAGAACCGTGAGGCAAAAGGCGCGCCTTGGTATACCCGTTTTGGGCTTAATCAAGATAGCGATACTTTGGCCGCTCTCTGGCCACTGTATGCCCGTAATAACAATGAACTGATGCGCGATGCCACTGCTGAACATCTTCATCAGCAACTGAATGCCTTTGTGCAGTTGCCTCCTGCGAGCGAGGCCAGAGTGCAGAGCACACAGCGCGCCTATGACCTGCTTAAAAGCTACCTGATGCTGTCTCATCCTGATAAAGCTGACGCGGTTTGGTGGTCGAAAAACATGATGCAGTCCTGGCCGAAGCGAGCAGGCGTGCCAGATGGAGCTTGGCAATCACAGGCCCCGAAACTGCTGGGTTTTTATGCCCAAAATCTGCCGATACATCCGGAATGGAAAATAAAACCTGATACCGAACTTATCAGTACAGTGCGCCAAATTTTGCTCAAACAGATAGGGCAACGCAATGCAGATGCGGGTTTGTATCAAGATATGCTCAAGCGTATTGCCAGCAACTGGCCAGACTTAACACTGGCTGATATGACCGGTGATACGGATGCGGCAACATTGTTCAGTACCGATGAAGTTGTTCCGGGCATGTTTACCCGCCAGGCTTGGGAAGAGCAAGTCCAACAGGCGATTGAGGATGTGGTGAAAAACCGGCGCAATGAGATAGATTGGGTACTGACGGACAAAACACATCAACCGGAGAGTGAAATGTCGCCGGAAGCCCTAAAAGCGCGGCTCACGGACCGCTATTTTACTGACTTTGGTAATGCTTGGCTGAATATGGTTAACAGCATTCAATGGCATGCGGCAAGCTCACTCTCTGAGGCCATTGCACAGCTCAACCTGCTGGCGGATGTACGTCAATCGCCGTTAGTTGCTTTAATGAATACGCTTGCCTGGCAAGGGAAAACTGGCCAGAAAGGTGAGGCATTGGCGGATTCAATTGTAGATTCAGCCAAGAAACTGATCGGGCGGGAAAAGAACGCTAAGCAATTTATACAACAAGCCCAAGGGCCTCGTGGGCCGCTGGACAGCGTATTTGCTCCATTGTTAGGGGTTATTGAAGGCAAAGACGGCACGGGTAACAATGGTAATTTGAGTTTTCAGTCATGGCTGGCTCGCGTCACCCAGGTTCGCCTAAAACTTCAACAAGTTACCAGCGCACCAGACCCGCAGGCAATGTCACAAATGTTGGCCCAGACGGTCTTTCAGGGCAAAGCTATCGATCTGACAGATACTCGCGACTATGGCAGTTTGATGGCCGCCAGTCTTGGCCAGGAATGGGGCGGTTTTGGTCAGGCGCTATTTGTGCAGCCACTGGATCTGGCCTGGCGACAAGTGCTGGCTCCAGCGGCTGGGAGCCTGAATGCCCGTTGGCAGAATGCTATTGTTGATCAGTGGAATAAAGCTTTTGCTGGTCGCTATCCATTTAAAGCGATGGGCAGTGATGCTTCGTTGCCTTTGCTGGCACAGTTTCTGCGCAGCGATTCAGGGCGCATTACCGCATTCCTGAAAGCCAACCTCGGGGGAATTTTGCATCAAGAAGGCAATCGCTGGGTGGTAGACCCTGCAGCCAGCCAAGGGATGACAGTCAATCCTGCTTTCCTTAATGCGATTAACCAGTTAGCGGATATTTCAGACATTGTCTTCGCCCAAGGGGATGCCAGTGTGCATTTCGAACTCATGGCGCGCCCATCTAAAGATATCGCTCGAATACAACTCACGGTTGATGAACAGAGTCTGGATTACTTTAACCAGATGGAGAGTTGGCAGAGTTTCACTTGGCCGGGGAATACCTACTATCCCGGTGTTCAGCTTAGCTGGCGCGGCGTGAATACAGGCATGCGACTGCATGCTGATAACCAAGGTAACTGGGGCTTGATTCGTTTACTTGATAAGGCCCAAGTGACCCCACTGGACAGCGGTCGAACTCAATTGGTTTGGACGACTCAAGACGGAAATCCCATCAAGTTCATCCTCCGTAGTGAGCTCGGTGATGGGCCGCTGGCGCTCCTCAAACTTCAAGGGTTCCGTCTGCCCGAGTCAATTTTCAATATTGAACCGGGGGCCGAGAGCATTGAACCGTTTATTGCAGATGCAGAATAACCGCGGTGACGAGTCTGTGGGCGTGATGAAAAAACTAAACTCGCGGGGAAAAGCATGAGTTCACCGGAAGTATTATTAGCCGTATGCGCAGCAGATAAGGCTGAACAGCAGAAACTCCTCTCCTTGGCCGAACACGCCGCCTCTCTATGGAGTAACTGGTTGATGCCAATCAGCCCTGAGGCAGATACCGGTGAGGATCCCGCTTATCAAGACGATTTCCAGTCGATGAGAGAGGAAATCAATAAGCTTTCAGGGGCCAGTCCAGAGTTATTGTGCCAGCTAGCAGAGAAAATCCTTTGCCAGACCGCCAAAGATATCCGTGTTGTAACTTGGTACATCCAAGCACGTCTGCATCGTGATGGAGAAAAAGGGCTGGCAGAGGGCTTAACGTTGCTGTCGGCGATGATAACGCGCTTTGGTGCATCCTGTTATCCGCTACGCCCTGTTGCGCGTAAGAGCGCACTGGAGTGGCTTAATAGTGCCAAAGTGCTCGACAGCCTTGCGCTTTGGCCTGAAGTGACGCGTGCGGATGCTGAGTTGACGGCTGGTGCACTCTATCATTTGCATGTTGCGGTCAGTCATTGGCCGGAGAATGAACAACCTTCTTTGGCTGGATTGTGCACTGCACTTGAAAATCGTTTGGCGCGTTCCGGTGGGCTGGGAGCGCTTGTGCCGCAAAACAGCAGCATTCAAGAGCCAGCATCCACTGTAGTTACCCGCCATTCTCCTCAGTTGTCTAGCGTCCAGTCAGGTCGTGACTTGCTGGATCAGACAAAATTACTTTCCCGCTGGCTCGGGGAGCAGCCGCATGGCTGGCTGGCTTCACACCGTCTGATGAAAACAGTGCGCTGGGATACGGTCGACCAAATTCCCGCCTTGGATGCCAGCGGTCGTACTCGACTTCAACCACCAAAACCGGAGTACCGCGCACAGCTCAAACGCCTATATCGTCAGCAGAGTTGGGCAGAATTAGTTGAGCAGGCTAGCCAGATGTACTGCGAAGGTGTGAACCATTTTTGGCTCGATGTGCAGTGGTATCTCTGGCAGGGGTTAAATCGTGCCGGCCAGCCTTGGGAGGTGTGGTCTGAATATATTTTGCTCGATCTACGGTTGTTCCTGAAACGTCTCCCTGCATTAGAAACTTTAGCTTGGAACGATGGCACACCATTTGCCGATGAGGTCACCCTGAGCTGGATTAACGAGAAAGTGAGCGAAGATAAACTGACCTTCCATGATGCGCCGGTCAGTGTTGCCAATAGCCAAGCTGATGATGTGCTTACGCTAGAAACCGAAGCCATGGAAAAAGGGGATAGCGAAGGCCCAGAAGCCGCAATAACTTGGCTACAGACGCGCCCAGGGATGGACGCCCCTCGCCATCGTTGGCTAATACGGCTGCTGATGGCAAGGGTGGCAGAACAATATGGACGTAACGATATGGCGCTGCATTTACTCGGCGAACTCGCTGTGACAGGGCCGCACTTGACACTCAGCGACTGGGAACCGGCGTTGCTGTTTGAAGTGCAGGCCCGCCGCTTGAAGTTACTGCGCATGAAAGCGGGTCGTAGCGAGTCTGATAAAGCTCGACTGACACCAGAAATGGAGACATTGATGGCCGGTCTTATTGCCATCGATCCGGCTCGAGCGATGGTGCTTTGTGGCTGACTTTATTTTTTCTTTGATGATTTTTAGGAACCTCTGGCATGGATGATTTAACGCTGCGCTACTATGAAGCCGAAATGCGCTATCTGCGTGAAGCCGGTAAAGAATTTACCCGCGCCCATCCAGACCGAGCAGCCATGCTTAACTTGGATAAACCGGGTGGTCGAGACCCCTATGTAGAGCGCCTATTTGAAGGGTTCGCTTTCCTAATGGGTCGTATGCGTGAAAAACTTGATGACGACCTACCCGAGCTCACGGAAGGGCTTGTCAGCCTGCTGTGGCCGCATTATATGCGCACCATTCCGTCCTTGGCGATTGTGGAGTTCTCCCCCGATTGGCGCAATCTACGCCAAGCTGAGTCACTGTCGGAGGGCTTCTCTGTTTTGTCGCGTCCTGTAGGGCAACATAAAACCCATTGCCAATACCGTACCACTCGCGATGTCACACTTCAACCGCTACACCTTGCCGATGCGCAGTTACAGACAGAAACCGATGGACGTTCTGCCATACGTCTACGTTTTGAATGTACGGAAAAGACGGACTGGGCGAAAGCTGGGCTAGATAAAGTTGCCATTTATCTCCACGCGGAAAGCCCTGTTAGCTCTGCACTGCATCTGGCATTAACCCGCCATGTTCATACTATGTATGCCCGTCACGCGGGAACACGAACTGAGCGCCGAATGTTTGATGGTTGGTGCAAACCCATGGGTTTTGACGACAAAGACAGGCTGTGGCCTAAAGCCGAGTCTGCTTTTAGCGGTTATCAGTTATTGCTGGAATATTTCAGCTTTCGGCCGAAGTTTATGTTTGTGGAACTGAATGGATTAGAAACCATTGGCCTGACACCAGATAACAACTGGTTCGAAATTGACATTGTACTCAGTGAAGCTTGGTCGCCTGACTTGCCGTTTGAGACTGAAAACTTTCGCTTGCATTGTGCTCCGGTGATCAACCTCTTCACCCTAGAAGCCGACCCGCTGACACTCAATCCCTTAGATAACGAATACCTATTGCGGCCGCTGCGTCTTCAGGATGGGCATACCGAAATATATAGCGTAGACAATATCCATGGCGCGGTTAAAAACGGGAAACATGCGTACGTGCCCTTTACCAGTTTTCGTCATCGAGGTGGCATGATGCGTCATGATGCGCCGGAACGTTACTATCACACCCGAGTCAAGCGGGGCGCATCAGGCTTGTATGACACTTGGCTTATCCTCGGCGGGCGTTCTTTTGATATGGAGCAATTGGCAGAAAAATCAGAATCCCTCTCCATGCGTATTACTGGCACTAACGGCCAACTCCCCCGTAAAGCACTGGAAAGTACCCTGCTGGATCGGGTGGTAAAAACGGGCAAAGTGCCGGTTCGCGTACTTAATCTATCAGCACCGAGTTTACCGCTGTACCCTCCAGCGAATGATCGCTTTCACTGGCGGGTGATGAGCCATCTCGGTTCCAACTTCCTCAGCATGATGGATAACCCAGAGGTACTCCGAGGAACTTTGGCGCTCTATGATTGGACGGATGATGAGATGAATCGCCGTCGCCTGGAGGCGATTGTCGCGGTAAAACACACGCTTATTCGCCGTTTTGAACGGGGATTTATGCTCAGAGGCGTGGATATCGAAGTTACCCTCAATCTGGATAATTTTGCCGGCATTGGCGATGTGAATTTATTTGGTGAGATGCTGCATCGCTTCTTCGCACTCTATGCCGATATACATCTTTTCAACCAGTTAACACTGGTGCTGCAACCCACAGGGAAACGACTGAGATGGTGCGAGAACCACAGTCAGCACGTACCGGGCTGACACAAGCATTAAGTCAAGATATCTGGCGCGTTAACTTTTATCGATTTTGTCAGTTATTGGAGCAGGCTTCGCCGAATTCCCCTTTACTTGGGGGGACTAGCCACCCAGGAACCGATCCGGTGCGCTTTCGCCCATGGCCGGGCATGGGATTTCCTGTTAGCGAGTTAAAAGTTGTTGAGACCGACGAAGACAATCCAGATTTACCGCCCACCGTACGGACTACATTTCTTGGCATGTACGGCGTGGACTCCCCGTTACCTAGCACGTACTTGGATGATATAGCCTTACGCCGAGAAGGGCATGAAGCCCTAACGGCATTTCTGGATATATTTAACCACCGCATCACCACCCAATATTATCGTATTTGGCGAAAGTATGCCTACCCAGCGACATTTGAGGCGGGGGGCACAGATGCAACTTCCCAGTGTTTGTTGGGGTTAGTGGGGCTCGGTATTCCTGGCACGGCAGAACAAATTGCTACACCCGTTTCCCGTTTTTTAGCTCTGTTAGGCACCATGAGGTTGCCCACACGTAATGCCGAAGGGATCCGCGCGTTGGTCAATCTATTGGCACCGGATACTGAGGCCACGGTCATTCAGCATGATCCGGTTAAAATCCACGTTACCCCTTGTGGTTTGAGTCGCGAAAATAGAGTGTCGTTATCGCAGCGGGCGACATTAGGTAAAACAGCCAGAGAGGCGAATAGTCGTGTAAAGGTCACGCTGTTTACGTCTAATCCGACAGAAGCCCGTGGCTGGCTTCCCGGCGGATCGCTACATACCGATTTACTGGCGCTAATGCGAGTCTACTTGGGTTATCGCAGTGATGTGCGGTTGCGCCTTACCGTGCCTGTCAAACTACTGCCTGAGCCTCGGCTTGAAAAGAGCCGACGTATCCAATTGGGACGCACGGGCTTGCTCGGACTGAAGAATGGAAAACTCAACGATAACCGACAATTTATCACCGTCAGCTTGGGCTGCTATGAAGGGCTGACATGCTCGCCTTTGCCTCCGGCAGAAGATGGCCATTACCGCTTTGAATAACACCCCTCTTTTCATAACTCAATAAAAGGAATTTCTGAATGGCAACACTAGTCACTGGATGGCGGCTGCTTCTCCTTACCCTGAGTGTCCCGCTGGTGGGTTGTGGTTTGACTCAGACCGTCAAGGATGGCACCGTTAATTTGACGAAATCCATTTTTTATAAGCAGATAAAAACGCTGCATTTGGATTTTTCTCCCCGTGCAGCGATTAATGCTGACGGTGAGCAAACACCGTTATCGACGATGGTGCGAGTGTATCAACTCAAAGAACGCAAGAATGTGGATTCGGCTGACTATCAGACCTTGCTGCGTAATGCTGATACAGCACTTAAAGACGATATTCTGGCCTCGAGGTCTGTGCTGGTGATGCCACAAGGCAATGTCACACTGGACATGCCAATGGATGAAAACACACAATTTGTTGCCATCGTGGGGTTGTTTAATCGCCCAGATATGAAAGAAAACACTTGGCGTCTGGTTCTGAGCCGAGATGAACTTGACCCAGACAAACCACGCACCATTGAATTGGGCAGTAATGGGTTCACTCTGGTGCCGCTGAAGGGGTAACGTTATGGATAACCGGTTACGGCTTTTGGATGGTCAGTCCGACTATGTACTGGAAATTAACGACAGCATAGTGAAACCGGATGTACTGCGCTTTCGTGGGCGCGAGGCATTAAGTACGCCTTTCACTTGGGATATTGAGTTTACCGTTCCGGCGATGAATATTCCGCCAGAGCATGTCCTGATGAAATATGCCACTTTGCGGATGCGCAGCGGCAAAGTGGTTTACGGGGTGCTCACGCAACTGGAATGGCTGTCCAGCTCGGTTGATCAGTCGCACTATCGTGTCATCCTTGAGTCCCGCCTGGCGTTACTTTCTCATAGCCAAAGCAGTGGGGTTTTCCTGAACCAGTCAGTGCCTGAAGTCGTGGAGTGGGTACTTCGTAAACATGGGTTAGAAGGGCCAGAGTTTGATTTTCGCCTTGAACGTACTTATCCACCGCGAGAGTTGATAACTCAGTGGCGGGAAACGGATTTGCAGTTTATCCAGCGGCTGCTGTCTGAGGTAGGTATTTGGTTCCGCTCTGAAATGCAGTTGGCAACGGAGCAGGAAATGCTGATATTTGCCGACAGCCAGTTACATTACCAGTTTGATGTGCGTCTTCCTTATAGTGAACCTTCTGGCCTTGACGACGGTGCTGTGGAGTCTGTTTGGAACGTCCGCAGTTGGCATCATGTTGTCACCCAGGATGTCAGCATCCGTGACTACAACTACCGTTTAGCGACCACGCCACTGGATGCCACTGTCTGCGTGCGTAACGATGCGGTAACCACAGGTGAACATTATCACTATAGCGCCCCTTATTTGACGGCAGGTGATGATGCAGACCCTGAACCGGAAACAGAAAGCGGGGCATTTTATGCCCGGCTTCATCACGAGCGAGAACTGAATAGGTCGGCCCGTATTCATCTGTTCAGTAATGCGTCCACCCTGACACCGGGTATGGTGTTGGAGCCGCAAGGGAGTGTGATTGAAGCAATGACAGAAGGCGTGGTTATCACACTCGCCACCTTCAGCGCCGCCCGCGATTCACGCCTGCATGTCTCGGTGTGGGGCATCCCGTACAGTGAGCGTTACTGTTTTCGCCCGCCGAAAATAGCGCGGCCAGAAATCCACGGCACACTCCCAGCAAGAATTGAGAGTCGCGAGAAGAATGACCTCTATGCCTGGCTTGATGACACCGGCCGTTACCGAGTGAAACTGGATGTTGACCGTAACAGCACGGAGCTGGGGTATGCTTATCTGTGGCTGCGTCTGGCGAAACCATATGCTGGTGATACTTATGGTTGGCATACCCCGCTGATTGATGGCACTGAGGTGGCCGTCGCTTTCAGCCAAGGTGATATTGACCTGCCATATATCGCCTATGCACTGCATGATTCTGAATATCCGGATCACGTTAATCGTGATAATCACACCCGCAATATCCTCCGAACGCCCGCGAACTCAAAGTTACGGATGGAAGACCAGCGGGGTGAAGAGCATATCAAGCTCGCCACCGAATTTGGTAAAACTCAGCTGAATACTGGCCATTTAGTCGATGCTCAAGGGGCCGCACGCGGAACCGGTGCCGAATTGCGCACTGATGAATATGGGGCAATACGCGCCGCTAAGGGATTGTTTGTCAGTGCTGACGAGCAGCAGAAAGCCACCGGAAAAGTACTGGATATGGATGTGGCGCTGAAAGAAATCGACCATCTTCAGCAGCAGATTGAACAACTGAAAGCCGCCGCTGGGCAGGCCGAGGCGCTAAAGGCTGATATTGACAGCCAGAGGGCGATGTTTGCGCAGCGGCTGCAACCGCTCAATGAAGTTATTCATTTCTCGGCCCCATTGGGCGTGGCTTTCGCCAGTGGTGAAAATATGCAGCTAAGTGCCAGTGACAACATGGTGATAAATGCCGGAGGCGACATCAGTGCTGGGGTGATGGGCAATATGACGGTGCTGACCGGCGACAAACTGGGGCTGTTTGCCCGTAGTGGGCAGTTAAGCCTGAAATCGGGCGAAGGCCCGGTCGAGATGCAGGCGCAGAACAGCAATATGCGGTTATTTGCCGAGAAGAAACTCACTCTCACCTCTGCTGCTGACATCTCATTAGCGGGTAAAAAACGTATTACTCTCAACGGCGGTGGCAGTTATCTGAAAATAGAGCCAGGGAAAATAGAGTACGGCACGACGAGCCAATATGTGCGGAAAGTGAAAAGGTCGGCGATGACGGCGGAAAATACAAAACAGCTTGAAATTCCATTTATGCCTGGTGCAACTGATAGTTATAAACGGAGCTTTATTCTATTAGACGATAGAACTCTTCAGCCAATTGATGGAGTCAGCTATGTATTAAAATCACCTTCAGGAACCATAACAAAAGGGGTCACAGGTGAGAGCGGACTTACGGGTTTTTTAAGTCATACCGAAGAGTCTGAAATTGTTCTAACTATCTTAGAACAAAATTCTTTAGTAATAGGATAATATCTATGGGTGATTTAAACGTTACATCTAAACTAACAGATGAGAAAGACAGCAAACAAACCATCCCCATTAAGGTTTTCAAAATCACAGATATTCCAACAGTAATGGATCGTATGGGGTGGACTATTTCAGCAAGGTTTATGAGAAAGTGGTTCTATGATTCTTATTATGAAATGAATAAAAAGGAAAAATTGAACAAGGTTGACATGCAAAAAATAGATAAGAAACATATAATTGACGATATTAAATTTGAATGGTTATACACTGCATCACAAAGAGTTGGGCCAGTTATCGATAATTTCATACGAAATATATCATATGTACGTGAATATAATGGTTATCTGGGAAGAAAAGAAGGGATGATGGATCAATTAACAAATGGATTAATCGCTATTATTGGCCGTTTGGATCATATGGGGCTTGTGGATAGAAAAGATAAAACATTAAAAACACAATTTCTGGATTTTAGTGATTTGTCAGCTATAGAGTTAGATAAAAAATCTCAATTTAACTATGTTTCCATAGGAAGTACCTTGTGGGAAAAGGCTACCGATAAACTAGATGATATTTATGGCGCACTAGGTTCATTCATCGTAAAGGTTGCTTTTATGAATATGATAATAGCGACGGATAAAAATGGCTTCTTCCGATTAGAAATAAGAGAGCTAGGGTTATATGTGAGAGATACATACGAATTTATGAATGATGGTGACGATCAACCGTTAGGTTATTGGGGGTGGGGCGGAGTCATAAAACCAAGTATTGTGAGCGAGTTTCTAGAAAGAGAGAGCATAAAAGATGATGGTGAAAATTATTATCGGGTAACAAATAACTCCTTCGTTAAATACAGAGAAAAATATAAATCTAGCGATAGGACTGGGGATTTTTTCGTTTACTCAGAAGTCAAAAAAATACCTGTGGATATTATTATTCATTTAAATTCTGTTGATATAGAAGAATATATTTCAAGGAGTAAATGAAATGCGTAAAAAAATTAGAAATACGATATTTTTTCTTTTGTCTTTGATTTTTTTAATGATGGCAACCTTATTTGTAATTAAAGTGTTGGCATATAAAAACGCCACGCCAAGTGATAAATATTGGAATAAAAATAATTTATGCTACTTTATAACTTATGTTCCTAACTATAAACCTTACGGTGGGGTGGGGCGAGTGCTAAAGTTATTTTCAAATCAATCATTTTTCGTTGTCTATAATAAAGAAAATGAGAAGATAAGAAGTTCTGCTTGGTATTTTTGGGAGTATCAATTCTCAGATAAAATTGAACCAGAATGGTCTGGTATTGATGTTTTATATCCTTCAGATGATGGTTGGTCTGGCTGGACTCTTCATGAATGTAAATAGTCGATTAAATAATAATATCAGATAGCAGAATATCCGTACTTGTCAGTTTTCTTATTCATAATGTCTGTGATCTATTATCTTAATTGTGACACGTAAAAATGCTGGTGTACTATTTGTTTTACGCGGTGGAGAGGCAGACTCACTTAAAGTACTGACGGCTCAGGTACTCTACGATCAGTATAAATATCAATGGTTCGAGCCTCTAGCCGATAACTATCGTGAATTGCTGTATGTAAATCAAGAAGATTATGTGAAGGATGCATACAAAGTATATTCGTGGAAGGATATTGCTAATTTTTCACTAGTCAACAGGGCATTGCTTTCTTATCTAAATAATGGTTCTGGCGATTGGAAGAACGCATTTGATGGAGGAGATAAATATTTACTGTCATTGATCGACAACCTTCCATACTGGTCTGATGCTATAGGTCAAATACCTTTTTCTGTAGGTACATATAGGACATTCCATACAATAACAGCTACAGTAGAGACAGGTATGGCATGGGCCACTGGAGTACCATGGGACGCATTAATGCAAAAAAACAGATTCCACTAATGAATATGATAATTTTTTTGTTCTGAGAGGGGCTCTTTATGCGAGCAAGAAATTTTCATATATCACTAAAGCTACTGGTAAAACCTATCCATCTGTAGAAATTACGGAAGTATCAGTAGTAGTAAATGCGTCACTTCTGGGAGAAAGCATATCAAAAGAGGAGTTGGACCAATATGGTGTTTGGAATAAAAAATAAGTTTCTTTTAAAGTTAATGATTTTTTTATATCAATGGTCATTATGATTGGTAGTTACACCTTTGGCTCGGCCTTGTATATGAGTATGTTTGGTGTTACTTCCCACAGAAGTGTTGGAATGATATTTATATCTTTCTATTTTTTATTGATTGCATCCCCTGTTTTATTTGTAACTTTGTTCGTGGAGTTTAGAATTGGCCTTGCAATTTTATTTTTTGGAATATGTTATTTGTTTTTTGAATGGTACTCATTGCATCCACTCAGGGTCATATTGATGGCGGGGAGTGTAGTAAATGGATATGTTTTTATTTTTTCGACTAGAAAATATGGGGTGTGGGAAAAATAAAAAACTGTGTATTCAAGAGTATCATAGAATTGATGGGGTGTTTTTTTGTGATGTTAAGTATTGCTATTAAAAATAAAATCAATAATAAGAAAGACAGTTGGTAATACAGAATCATATTAAGTAGAAGTGATGCTCAGCATTAGTTTGGTTAAATAGAATGTTTGTAACTAAAACTAAAAGCATTAAGTTATACTCCACCGTTGCTCCGTTAAGAGTTAAGCCAAGGTGGTGGCTAAGTTTATTTCTTATGTCAGATTTGCTGGCTATTTATATTTATGACTTTTGTTTTTGTGATTAAGTGTTATTTCACTGAAAGTGATGGTAGCGATAAGTTTTTCTATGAATTAAGTCAGCGATTATTTTTTTTTTTGCACTGACATGTTATCAATGTAATATATATTCAGCTAGGTAGATATATGAAACAAAGCTCCCCCTCTTTATATGAAGTTCTTACCAACAACTTTGCTGATGAGTTACCACTCGGCGATGTCAATGAAGAGGACCAAATATTTCTCTCAGTGCTAGATAATATCCAACGTATCTTGAATTCCCGAGCCGGAGCTATTTCACATCTACCAGATTTTGGGTTGCCTGATATGACTAAGATATTGCAAGGTATGCCCGGTTCGGCGCATCAACTGATAGATACCCTCTCTAATGTATTATTGAAATACGAGCCACGACTGAAAAGTTTGCAGGTGTTGCTGTTGCCGCAGACCGCCCCCGGCCATCTGGAATATGCCATTGATGCTGAACTGAAAGATCGTGGATTGGTGCGTTACGGCACGGTATTTATGCCGGAAGGGCGGGTATTGGTTCGTCATCTTAAACAACAGGAACACCTATGACTGTCATGATGCCTGCTGGGCGTACTGTCAAAACCGGAGGCGACCCTCGCCACTTGGCTGAATTTAGCGCCTTACGTGACGAGATAGGCAAGTTACATCATCCTGCTCGGCCAGATGTTAATTGGGGGCGAGTAGAGCATTTGTGTCTGGCGCTGTTCCGCCAAAATGGGGTTGAGTTGCAGACCACGGTTGATTTTACTCTGGCCCGGACTCATCTTGCTGGGCTGGCCGGGTTGTGTGAAGGGCTGGAACTGCTGGCGGGATTAGTCTCTCATCAATGGACCGGATTGTGGCCACCGCAAACCCATGCCCGGATTGAGTTATTGGCATGGTTGAGTGACCGGCTGCAACAAGTCTGGCGCACCATGACTCCGTGCTACGGTGATTTGGCGCTGATTTACCGGGCAGAACGTGCTCTGGAACAGTTGTGTACTCAGTTGCAAATGCTGGAGCTGAAACATCTGAGTAAGTTGGACGGCGTGCGCCTGATGTTGCATAACGCAGCACTGCGTTTGGAAAGTGCCGAGGCGGCCTCTGATGCCTCCGCCCAATTAAGCATACCCGCGCGGCATGCCGCTATACCAGACCCAGAATCTCAACCCGAACCTGTATTCCCACCGGTGGCAGCCAGTGAGCCACTGGTTTATATCGTCAGTGAACCTGCCATCCCACGAGTTCAGGTCGCTTTACCGGCACCTACAGCCCCGCGCTGGAGTGCTAAGCACGGTTTTGTCGCTGGCTTATTACTGATGGCGGTGCTGGTAGCCGGCGGATTCTTTATCTGGCAATCGGTATCAGCCAATCCGTTACAGGAGGCATTGCTGGCCAGTACCGCACCTTTACCTGTTTCTCTGTCTGCCAAATCAATAGATGAGTTGAAAAAACACACTTCGGGCACCGCATTGGCGGCTTTAGCTGAGCCGGTGTTGCAGGGCACCGGTTCGCAGCTCGAGCAATTAACCCTATTGCCACCATTGTGGGCACAGGCGCAAGGCGATGCGCTGTTGTCGCAGGCACAACAACTTTGGCCAACCAATCAGGAGGCCCAGCGATTGGCCTCTCTCTGGCAACAACAGCGAGCAGCCGCAGCCGCCCCTGTGGCTGAGTTGGGCCAATTCGCACTGGCACAAGAACGTTTACGGCAGCTGGCAGAACGTCTGAATGGATTGGATGAGAAGAAAGGGCGGTATATGACCGTCTCTGAACTTAAATCGGTGGTTTTTGCCATCCAACAGCCGCTGGAAAAGACCCTTCCGCTGGAGGAGCTATTGCGGCAATATCAGGCGCAATCACAGCCAGGGCAAACCCCGCCTTCGGCACTGCGTCAGCAGATAGACAGCCGGTTTACGCAGTTATTAAACCGATATGCACTGCTGGTCGCATCCTCTGATGCGCAGTAAACTTTTGTTATCTGTCTACTGGAATCGAATCAAGGACTCGGGGATTTTCAATCCCTGTGTCGGGCAGTTCTGGAAATATCTTAACCCAGGCATTGTTGCATGCAATCAATGAATGTTTTCATCGCTGGGGTAACCGTTCGGCCGGCATGGTGGGCGCAAAGCGCCGTAATCGACAGTGATGTGGAGGAGAAGGGCAGCTCTTTCAGTTCACCTGATTCCAATTCCCGCAACACACTGAAACGCGGCAGAAATGAGATACCGAGATTGCTGGCCACGCATCTTTTTATGCTCTCAATGCTCCAAAGTTCAATTGTATTTTCTAATGTTATCTTTCTTTCTCGCAGCGTGGATTCGAATATTTGCCTGAATACACACTGAGGCTCATTGATAATGAAACTTACCGGAATATGCTGATCAAACTTAGTAAAATCAAATCCTTGAAGCTGCGGTGACGCCACTAGCACCAGTTCCTGCTGCCCGAAATATTCCATCTGTAGCGCATCATCATGCCCCACGCGGTAAAAAACGCCCAAGTCGGTATTGTCGGTAAGGAGCGAGTCTCTAATTGCATAACAGTTAACTGACTGTAGCGACAGGCGAACTTTCGGCGCATTTATCCTGAACAATCTGAGAACATCCGGCATTTTATATGCCAGTAATGTTTCCCCGACCATCACCCGCAGGTCACCAGCCACATCCTCCTCACTGGCGGAAATCTGGCGAATTCCCTCCAATACGCGAGTCAATTCTCTTACTCTCGGTAGCAACAATTTTCCGGCTGGTGTGAGCACCATTCTGCGGCCCACTTTTTCAAAAATCGGGTATGACAGTTGCTGTTCTAGCTGTTGAATCTGAAAAGTGACCGTTGATTGGGTGCAGCAAAGTTTGCGGGCGGCTTGAGCAAAAGATCCTTCTTCAACAACCGTTTTAAAGGTGATGAAACGACGTAGATCCATAAAGCCTCCTCACACATAAAACATCGAAATATTGAAACTGTGCCATTCAAAATATTCGCTTTTTTGAATGTATATGGGCGGCTAATATGCTCCGGGAACAAGGAGAATACAAGTGACACCAACAATTATCAGTGGTTTTTTGACCTATACATTAATTACCGCGCTGACCCCAGGACCTAACAATATCCTGGCGCTTAGTTCAGTAAATCAGCATGGTTTTCGTCGTAGCCTTCGTGTGCTGGCAGGCATGAGTGCAGGTTTCCTGGTGCTTATGCTGGCTTGCGGTATGTTTACCTATACTTTGATCAGTGTGCTGCCGTCAGTCACCCGGTGGCTGGTGTGGATAGGAGCGGCGTATATCTTCTGGCTTGCATGGCGAATTGCCACCAGCTCACCGGCCACTTCAGGTGGTACTGGGAGGCCCCTCAGCTTTTGGGTCAGCTTCTGGCTGCAGTTTGCCAACGTAAAGATTATTCTTTACGGCATTACCGCGCTGTCTGCATTCGTTTTGCCCTATACGCAGGATATTTTCTGGGTAACTGCCGTTAGCATTCTGCTCGCGGTCATTGGCTGCGTAGGGAATCTGGTCTGGGCACTGGCTGGCCATCTGTTCCAATCACTGTTTCGCAGACATGGTCGATGGGTTAATCGGATACTGGCTCTATTGCTAATTTATTGCGCTGTCAGGATGTTTTTCTAACGAATTCTGAATGGTACAGAACCCTTTTGGCTGCACAGGGCTGCAGTAGTAGCCCTGACCATTGGCTTTTACTTTTTATTCGCAGCTAAATAGAAATATTCTTTCATAACCGGTGCATAGCCACGAGGAATCCAGATACTTCCGAGTCGCTAGTGATTATCGTGTCTCGTGGTAAACCGCCTCAATATTGTACCCGTCAGGATCAAGGATAAATGCGGCATAATATCCGTGGTGATACTGAGGCCGGTATCCCGGTACGCCATTATCTTTTCCGCCGGCTTGGAGGGCGATAGAGTGGAATGCGTCCACTTCCTCTTTATTTTTTGCGCTGAAGGCAAGGTGCATCCGGGGCGTGCAGGGGGTGCCCTGTGTTATCCAGAACGCACCTCCCGGATCTGACCCTTCATCGGGCCTGGCAGGACCAAAACCGACGGCTTTATCTGGGATTTCAAGCCGGGCAATATGGCCAAGGCTTGCCAGAACACGGCTGTAAAACAGTTTGCTGTCTTCAAGATTGGTGACGTGAAATCCGGTGTGATCAATCATGGTGATACTCCTGTCAGCCAAGAAGAGTATTCAGTAAAGCATCCAATCACCGGATGATGTTTGATTTGGCATAAGAACCGGTGATTTAATCCACCTCGATGTTCGCGATGATATAGCGCCGGTTGTTAGGTTTAACTGGAAGCAGAATAATACTTTTATCTGTTGGCCGCCGAAAAAAGCAGCCAACAGTTGCTAATTTACCAACACATATGCCAGAACTAATTTACCAGAATGCGCTTAATTCTTAACACATGATACATACTCCAAATAGGCACCATCACTTACTTTGTATGCAGTACCGTCGCCGTTAACGATATTTACCATATATCTATAGCCCGGCATTGCCGAAGGCTGGGTATCACTCCAATACGCGGTATTGACATCACCAGCAGCCCAACTGGCTGGCCTCTGCCATTCAGACCACAACGAACCAATTCCACGTATACCTTCACCTTTAGTCAATTGACCCCGTGAAGGTATTACCATTCCGGCGGACGAACAGAAAGCCTGGGCATCAGAAAACTTTTTATATGCTGCCGCCACCATAAACCAACTGGTTACCTTAAACTCATAGCGATAGGCGTTTACATTATCTCTTGCTGTTATTTTGACCGATTTATTGCGAATGTTACTATCTATTAATGTAACATTGCCTTCATTATCAACATTCATAGCCGTGGTTTCATTTGATGCCCAAGTATAGTTTGTGTTCGATGCTATATTCCCAGTTGCGTTTATTTGGAATTTGGCATTTGCATATCCGGTCGTTGGGAACCCTTCATTAAAGCTAAAATTTTGACTACCTGGGGCGATGACACTACTGACTTGGCGTAATGTTAAGAAATTAACAGGCAATGAGTCATTTTCTGCGCGTTCTGAAATAGTGGCAGTTATGGTAGCTGTGCCACCTATCGAACCGCTTTTAGATACTGAAGCGAATATCTCTCCACTGGAGTTAGTCATACCAGTAGACGGCGTGAGTGTAATGTCGGATGAAGCGGTAAAGTCAACTTTGACATTGGCAACTCTGTTGCCTTCTGAGTCTAAAACAGTAGCTTTGACCTCATTGGTCTCTTCCCCTGAAATTGCATTATCCTTGGTCGTTTCTATCCTAATATTAAGAACTTGGGTAAAATAAACCCCTTTTGTTTGGCTGACACCATTCACGGTAGCGGTCACCGAGGTGGTCCCCGCAGTCATATTGGTCACTGTGGCGGTGGCTATCCCGTCGGCCCCAGTGGTGCCAATAACGGTGGTCGCTGTTGCCCCATTGTTCGCAGTGAAACTCACGGTCTGACCCGGTAGTAGGTTATTGCCAGCATCGGTCACAATGGCTTTGACCTCATTGGTCTCGGTGCCATCGGCGATAGCGTTATCTCGCACGACAGTTAGGTTGGCTGCGGTAATTTGCGCGGTGTTATTGTCCGGGCCAAAAGTGGTGTCCACGCTCTGACTTATGCCATTCACGGTAGCGGTCACCGAGGTGGTCCCCGCAGTCATATTAGTCACTATGGCGGTGGCTATCCCGTCGGCCCCAGTGGTGCCAATAACGGTGGTCGCTGTTGCCCCATTGTTCGCAGTGAAACTCACGGTCTGACCCGGTAGTAGGTTATTGCCAGCATCGGTCACAATGGCTTTGACCTCATTGGTCTCGGTGCCATCGGCGATAGCGTTATCTCGCACGACAGTTAGGTTGGCTGCGGTAATTTGCGCGGTGTTATTGTCCGGGCCAAAAGTGGTGTCCACGCTCTGACTTATGCCATTCACGGTAGCGGTCACCGAGGTGGTCCCCGCAGTCATATTGGTCACTGTGGCGGTGGCTATCCCATCGGCCCCAGTGGTGCCAATGACGGTGACCACTGCCGCGCCATTGTCGGCCGCAAAACTCACGCTATGGCCCGGTAGTAGGTTATTGCCAGCATCGGTCACAATGGCTTTGACCTCATTGGTCTCGGTGCCATCGGCGATAGCGTTATCTCGCACGACAGTTAGGTTGGCTGCTGAAATTTGCGCGGTGTTATTGTCCGGGCCAAAAGTGGTGTCCACGTTCTGACTTATGCCATTCACGGTAGCGGTCACCGAGGTGGTCCCCGCAGTCATATTGGTCACTGTGGCGGTGGCTATCCCATCGGCCCCAGTGGTGCCAATGACGGTGACCACTGCCGCGCCATTGTCGGCCGCAAAACTCACGCTATGGCCCGGTAGTAGGTTATTGCCAGCATCGGTCACAATGGCTTTTGTACGCGGGCGGTGCCGAACTGACTGAGCCATTGTTGTGCCTGACTGTTGAATTCATTGTTGGCAGCAGAGCGCACCATTTGCTCACCGGACTTGGCAATATGGCCACTGGCTAATGCTGCGGCACCGATTTGAGCATGACCGGCCAGCTTATTTTCCAGAGAAATATCTGTGTTGATATTTTTTTGATTATCAATGGAGAACGGGGAGACTTTGCGGGGCACATCAATTTCATCCCCGGCGGTTAATGCCATAAAAGGTTTGGCGAAGGTGCGGTATATATTGATTTTTTTCAGTTCATCAACAGAGATACCGTACTTTTTAGCCACAGTATTCACATTTTCGCCGACGCCGAGAATATAAGATTCAGTGGGGCTGTTGATAGCGGCAGCCTTGGATGTCGCCGCGGCGGCAATAGTAGGCGTGAAGGATAAACTTAAAGGAAGCAGTAACTGGAATAGAATATTGACCCAAGCAATAACCTTGAGCGTTCGCGGCTGTGCGCATGGGGCTGCTAATTTGCCTCCCGAGGGTATTTTGAATGATTTTGTCCAATAGAATTTATGCATTAATGGTGTCCGATTAAGTGAAATAAATATTTGAACCAGAACTGTATTAAGGCGTCTTTATATTTTAAGAGTCATAGACGTAGCGCACCCTTGAGGTGTTCTTAGCTACTTTTTTCGTGTATTTTCTCGTTTTATACTTGGCGCCATCTATTGCCGATGCCGACACTAATACAACAGGGCAAATATTAGCCCCGTTAAACCAATCAAAACGAGTAAAATGGCTAAAACCAGTTGAACTCTGGTACCAGCCTTAATATCAGTATATTTTTTGCATAAAACATACCTTTGCACGTTCGTTCGCCTCTATTCATTAATTTCGCTCATTGTTATCGAAATTTATCGATTTCAAAACAAATAGAGTCTTAATAAAATTTAAATAAAAAATAAATAAAAAAGAATTGCTCTTAAAGGTGGTTTTTTCACATTCAGGAGTCATCAGGTAACATGTTGTTTTTTTTGCGATGTTACCTGCCCATACCGTTAATCCGAAAAGCCTTCAATATTATTGCTCAGTGTGTCCGCTGGTATCTGGAACTTTGTCGCATTAGTAACATGAAATTAGCAAAAGTTGCGCTGTAGGCTATTTAAGCCGCCAACAAATAGGATTGTTATGCGGGGGCAATCCTTCACTTAGCGGGTGTTGATATTGCCCTTTTCGTGTCGTGTGAACCCATTCGATGTCGGCTAGGAGCCGTCTGGACTCGTCGAAATGATTTGAATCCTAGATCGGTCGCATCCGACGTTTAATATTCCGGTGGTCTTGCTCCAGAAAGTAGCACGTCGTTGGCGTGAGCTCGCCTGCGTAGCAGCCGCAGTACTTTTCCCGTGCATTTTCTCGTTTTATACTCTGCTCCATGTGTGGCGGTCATATAAGCTGATCAGGGGTCTAGCGTTTTTCCAGAACAAGCCGTTCTGATTTATGCGACTTTTGGGTATCTTGATGAGGGCGTTGATAGCTTGCGGGATATTTGGGAGCAAAAGTTGTTGTAGAGTTAGGGGAAGGGCTGATTAACTCTTGCTTATTTGACGTTAATGGAAACTTTATGTAACCGTAAAATATAAAAGCCCACTTGATTTAACAAGTGAGCTAATTGATTGCTAATTACTTTTTCAATCGACGTGGCGAAATGACGACCGTATCGTATTCCTACCCAATCACCCGCTTGTTAAGACTGATGTTCAGTCACTGTAACAAACCAGCTTAAATAGTGGTGCCCGGACTCGGAATCGAACCAAGGACACGGGGATTTTCAATCCCTGTGTCAAATTGTTGGTTTTTCTGACGTTTTGTGATTTAAATGTAAATTCGCATCCTGAGAAGATTATCAGGTGCCTAAATGCATGTAATTCCAGTAATTTCTACCAAGGGTGGGGAAGGTAAATCCACTCAGGCCGCCAACCTTGCCGGCTTTCTTGCCGATGCAGGGCTAAAAGTGCTTCTTATCGATGGAGACTATGCTCAGCCGACGGCCAGCAGTATTTTTTCCCTTACCTACGAAGCCCCCAAAGGTTTGTATGAGTTGCTCATGCAGACTGCTGATCTAAACCAGCCCTCCAGTATTATCTCCAACAGTATTATCGAGGGGTTGGATATTATTGTATCCAACGATCCCCATGCCCAACTTCCTACCGCCATGCTGCATGCCCCTGACGGTCGTTTACGCTTACGCAATGTTCTGCAACATCCCCTTTTCCAGTCTTATGACGTCATCATCGTTGATTCTCAGGGCGCTCGTTCCATCATGCTTGAACTGATTGTTCTTGCGGCAACGCGGACGGCCATCGGTGTTGTTAAACCCGTACTGCCTGATGTCAGGGAATTCATCCGTGGCACCATCAATATGATGGAAAATCTGCTGCCTTTTTCTGCACTTGGCCTGAAACTCCCCGAAATCCGTATCCTGATTAACTGCATGAAGTACACCCGTCTGGCTCGTGAGACTTACCAGCAGTTGGAAGAGATTATCAACGATGGCAGGTACAGCGCTCACAGCGAGCAAATCAGCGTGTCGTTGCTCCGCACCTTTATCTATGACTTGGAAATTTATGTCGAAGGGCATGCTGCGGGTCAGCCTGCTCATCGGCTGGAAAAGAAAACAGGGCGTGTCAGTGATTCAGCATTTTCTACCATGCGACAACTGGCCTGCGAACTCTTTCCTGAGTGGAGAGACCGCTTTGATTCTTTGGCAGAAAAAGGGGAAGAAAAATGATGCTCCCCGCTCGTATGAATATAAATTCGGTGGTGATGTTTCGAACATTACTTATCAAGTTAATGAATATACGCCTGCTGTCTGCATCTTCAGATCAGAGCAGCCAAACTCGGTGGTCTGAAATCGTGCAGCCAGTTAAAGAGAGTGTACTCCCAGCAACTGTCCGTCTGGCACCCTTTTTTGCCCAATCCTCGGAGGTGTTTCATGATTGATTCAAATATGGAACCCCTGCGTGGGCTAGTGTCCGTTGAGGCTGAACAGAGTGTGTTGGGTGCTTTAATGCTCGATAACGATCGCTGGGATGATGTTGTTCTTATCCTTTCTGCTGAGGATTTTTTCAGCAAGGGGCATCAAATCTATTTCCGCGGAATGAAACGTCTCATTGATGCTGGCAAACCTATTGACCTTATCACGCTGACGGAGTCCCTTGGGCAACAGAACCAGCTTGAGCTGATTGGCGGGTTTGGCTATGCCGCCACGCTCAGTAAAAACACACCCAGTGCGGCCAATATTGTGGCGTACAGTGAAATTGTGGCGAAGTACAGCCGTGCACGTCAGCTCGCTGCGCTAGGCAGTGACCTGACCCGTGAGGTTTCTGCCCCGCGCGCGGATATCTCTGCGCTTCTGGAACTGGCTGAAAAACGCATCATTGATATCGCTGAAAAAGCAGAGCCTGAAAAAGGCACTTCGGTGATTGAGGGGATGGAGCGTCTTATCAGTGAGCTGGAGATACGCAATCAATCCCCGAACGGAATAACGGGCACGCCGACCGGTTTTAATGACCTCGATACCCGCACCTGCGGGCTGCAGGCCAGTGATTTAGTGTTGCTGGCCGGTCGTCCGTCGATGGGCAAAACGGCGCTGGCGATGGGCATGGTCACCGGCGCACTTGAACAGCAAAAAGACAGTATTGTTCAAGTGTACAGCCTTGAACAACCGACTGAACAACTGCTGATGCGCATGCTCTCCTGTCTGGGGAACGTGGAACTACAGCGTCTCAAGAGTGGACTTCTCCACGATGAAGATTGGGCACGCATCAGTGGTGCTGCCGGCCTCATTATGAATGAATGGCGCGACCGGCTGGTGATTGATGACAGCAGCTACCTGACGCCAACGATGTTGCGCATACGGGTACGTCGAAGCGCCCGTAAGTACGGTAAGCCTTCGCTGATTATGGTGGATTATTTACAACTGATGCGCTGTCCTGACCAGGAGAACCGGACGCAGGAGATTGCTGAGATTTCTCGTTCGCTGAAGGCGCTGGCCAAGGAAATGAAATGTCCGGTTCTGGCTCTTTCACAGCTTAATCGTTCTCTGGAATCCCGTGCCGATAAACGGCCCAATAACGGTGATCTGCGCGACTCCGGGGCACTGGAGCAGGATGCGGACGTCATCATGTTTGTTTACCGTGATGAGGTGTATAACCCGGATACGGAAGACAAAGGTCTTGCTGAGGTCATCATCGGCAAACAACGTCAGGGGCCCATTGGCTCGGTAAGATTGCGCTTTGACAACCGCTTTACCCGTTTTGAGTCTCTTCAGGCTCCTGCTATTCAGGGGGGAGGGTACTGATGAGCAAATACAACAAAGTGAATCTTTCCGATGCCATGCTACAGCGGGGGAAATCACCCTCGCAGGTTAGTGGAAGTCACGTTTCACCGCGGGTTCCTCCGGTCAGTGAAATGGCGATGGTGCTCACGTTAGATCAGTTGCGTCCAAACCCCGACAATCCGCGTACATCCCGTAACCCCCGCTATGATGCCATCAAAGCCTCAATCTGTGCGCGCGGGCTGGACTCTATCCCTAAGGTGACCCGAGATCCGGATGGTGAGGACGTGTATATCTTCAGCGACGGAGGTAATACCCGCTATCAGATCCTGTGCGAATTATGGCAGGAAACTGGAGAGGATCGTTTTTATCGATTTCAGACCATTGTTAAGCCGTGGCCGGGCCGCCTGCAGTGCGTAATTGGTCATCTGGCCGAAAACGAAGTACGTGGCGACCTGACCTATATTGAAAAGGCCTTTGGTATCCATAAAGCGCGCACTATTTGGGAAGAGGAGTTAGGGAAAAGTGTCACCTTGCGTGAACTGTCGGATTTACTCAATCAGCAGGGCTACCCGATACATTTTTCTGGTATTAGCCGGATGGAGGATACTTTAACCTATTTATATCCCTTTATGCCGATCCTGCTTGAATCGGGATTAAGTCGCTCTCAAGTTACACCTTTACTGTCTTTACGCTCAATGTCTGAGAAGACATGGAAAATATTCTCACCTGATGTATCTGCTGCCTGTGATTTCGATGAGGTTTTTTCTGATACATGTTGTGTATTCAATAACCCCGATTCGTATTCTTTAGAGATGTTCCGTGATGAGCTTATCGGTGAACTGCTCAAGGCCTTACCGCACCCCGCTCTGAATTATGACCGCTGGTTGATTGAACTGGACCCCAAAGAACTGCAGCGTCGGGAGATGTTTGGTGACCCGCCTAAGCCGCCTGTCGTCCATGTATCGCAGGCGTCACCGTCAGGCAAAGCGCTCACCCAGTTTTCCCCTCAGCCTGATGGGACAGTGCACCTCACCGGTCTGCGTTCCGGTACCCTGACCGGCGTGGGCACCCAACCTGAGCCGTCTCCAGATAACAAGGCTGAGTTGCGGGTCCCGACATTACCTTCCTCCATACAGGTCCTGATGGATGGCGATCAGCAACGTCTCACTGACAGAACCGAAACCCAGCCAGATCTCTATGGTGGCCCCGCCGTTATCCGCGAGCAGACTGAAGCCCCGCAAGGCTTTCGTTCGGACAGCCTGCTTTCCGCATTATCTGAACCTTCTGACGATACCGACCGCTCTGTGTCCTCCGTGGTCTTTGCGGCAACGGGGCTGGAGCCGGTCAATGATATCTGGCACATCCCAGCATTACAGGACGATATCGAGCATCTGCAGGATATGGCTTACCGGCTGGCGTTTGAACTGGCCGAGGGCATGGGTTGTGAAGACAACATTTATGAAGATAAGACAGAACGCGCGGCGGGCTACAGCGTCCCTGCGCACAGCGGCAATGAATTTGTGCTATTTCTGGCAGGTATGACAGGAAGTATTCCGAATCAACCTTTCAATATGTTTATGTTCTGTCTCAACTTTTTCGGAACACCAGCCATCAGTGACCAGCCCGTTTTTGACGATCTGCATGTGGTCAAGGTGATGCGGCTTATCCGCGTGTTACGTCGTTTGCGTGAGCTTCAGCGCGATGTAGTGAAAGGAGGTGCCCATGACCTTTGATCTCAATGATGAAATGGCCCAGGCCGTGACAGAACAGCAGCTCAGGGCCCGCCTGAGTCAAATCCTCGATGTCGTGCGTACTGATAAGCCGTCACAACACTACTGCGAGGAGTGCGGAGCCACCATCCCGGAGGCCCGGCGGCAGGCCGTTCGCGGTGTCCGATTTTGTGTCGGCTGTCAGGAAGTCCGAGAATACCATCAGCATACCGGAAGCGGGAGGGGCTATGACCATCAGTGACAATAAGAAGCTGCTGCGTCGTATCCGCAAGCTGATGGCACTGGGCACCCGTAACAACAATGCGTATGAGGCCGCCCGTGCGGTGCGCCTTGCCCAGATCCTGATGCAGCGACATAACCTTTCGCAAGATGACGTCGAGATTTCCGCCGTTCATGAACAGGTGAGTTATCAGGTATTTACCGATGCCTATAGTATTCCGGGGTGGCTGAATGCTCTGGCCGCCGTCGTATGTATGGCAACGGGATGTCGTTGCTGGTTCAGTTGGTACCACACCGTCAACCGCGCAGGTCAACCGCGTCCGCGACGCTCATTGCATTTTTATGGATTGAATGAGCGTCCCGAGGTGGCATTGTACGTCTTTACCGTTTTATCCCGCCAGCTCAGAGACGCCACCGAGTTTCATATGCGCACCGCCTATCGGCTTAAGCGACTCAAGTTGCAGACAAAACGTCACCGGGCGGACCAGTTCCGTGAGGGATGGGTGGTGGGGGTATGGAACGTGCTTGAGTCGTTTGCGCCTTCAGAGAGGGAGTCGGGTGTTCTGCGGAGCTGGCTGATACAACGATGTGCAGACCAGGAACTGTCAGACGTTAACGTCCGTGTGGCAAGAGGGTGTCGCGGGGATGCCAAAGCCCGTATGTCCGGGTGGTTAGCCGGGCAACGTGCAGAGATCAATCAGGGGATTAACGGTCAGCCCTCAAAGGCGCATGCCTTGTTGCTCCCGATATCCGGAGGGAATGGTGATGAGTAATGTGCTGATTTTACTGGTGTGCTCTGCCAGCTGGATAACGGATTTTTGGTTACTTGCGGATTTGGGGATTAACGGGGGGTTACTGTGAGCCAGAACTTATCTCAGGCAACAAACGCAATTTTGACACATCTTCTTATGGAACTGAAATCCGGCAATATCCGCCGTTGCGAATCGCTGGGCATGACGATTGAAGAAGTGCGTCAGCTGAGTCAGTTGACCGTTGACGATCTGCATTACCTGATGCAAAGCAGCGTATCCGTTCTTAATCTGAGCATTAATCACGATAACTTCTGGATCATCGTCCAGCAGTCGCGGACTGAGCAGAAGCGGATGCAGCGTATTGACCGGGCACTGGCTCTTGGTGGCTCTATTGAGCTGATGCAAACCTATTTTGGCCTGAGTGCCGCAGAGGTCAGTGCCCGCCGACGCCTGAACGGTATCGATACGGCGCGGGGGCGGACTCAGGCACCGGATGAGGAGGCGGATGCCGGCATTTGGACGCAGTGGGACTCATCGGGGCTCATCTCACCGGACTCCCACGATGCGCTGGATGTGATGATGCTTGCCGCTGAGCTGCATGATGTCTCCTTAACCGCCGTCTGGACGCGCGTCACCACCTGGTGTCGGGAACGCGAACGCAAGGGCCATAAACGGGAGACCGTATGATTGAACTGGTGGATTACTGTCCCCGGCAACATGTCACTCCCGCCGTTCGGCGTAAGGCGCGATGCCTGGTTGACGCTCTTAAGAACGGCAAAAAGGTGTGCAAGCGTCTGGATGAAAGTGGTTATCTCAAGATGGATATCGGTCCTTTCTGGCGGATGCTCAGTAAAGACGGCGGCCATCACTGGTTCCTGATGAATCATCAGACGTACAACCGTGAAATCAGGAAATAGTGGCGCGGGCGTTGTCGAACGCAGCAGCACGATAAGCAGCATCACAGGGACGGGGCCTTCTGGGCCCCGAAGTACTGTCACAGACAGGCTTAAAGAGGACGCGAGATGGGATTACCACCGGACAGCATCGTAGCATTTACGCTGTCACGCATGCAGAACAACCTTGCCAGCCGAACGGCAGAGAACGATGTTACCCGTGAACGCAGCGGCCTGCTTTTTCTGGGCAACGTTCATGATGCCTTTCCTCGTCAGTTGTTTATGGATACCCGCCTGTCGCCGCTGGATAAAACGGCGTGGGTGATGATCCGTCTCTATGCGCAGCAAAACGACGGGGCGGTTTTTCCTACCTATGACGAATTGCAACTGCAGCTTGCTTCCCCCCATGCAGAAAAGGCCTCCCGGGAGACCATCAGCCGGGTACTTCTTATGCTGCGGATAACCGGCTGGCTGAGCTTGTGTAAGCGGGTCAGGGATGAGCGTGGTCGGGTCAGAGGGAACATTTACGCCCAACATGATGAACCGCTCAGTTGCCGCGATGCAGAAACCTTTGACCCAGGTTGGCTTGATCTCGTGGCATCGGGCTGTCAGCACCGGAACAAGGCTGTCCGCATGACGGCACTGGCCGTTCTGGCTGACATTCGCAATGATCCGACAATGCGTCACCGCCATTCCCGTCTGGCGATGATTGAAAGCCGCCTTGGTTCGGCATCAACACCGCAACAGATGGCCAGTTTGCGCCGCGCTTATCAACCGGGTTCGGTTCCCGAACTCAGTATAAAAAGTGCAGAAAACGGTCATGAAAACCCAAGTTCGAAAACCGAACTCAGTGATAGAAAGGGGCCGTCTACCCCAGGTTCGGATACCGAACTCAGTCTACAATCAGTCACTTACGCCGGAGTTCGGAAATCGAACTGTAACGTACGTATTTCTACACAGGGTATTATTAAAAAAACGTACGTACCGGATGAGAACGGTGGTAAGGGGCCATCAGTGCCGGAATTACCCGGATCGCTGACAAGCAAAATCTCTGCTGACGATGCGGTGATGCTGACCACACAACTGGCCGCCTTACCAGAAGCACAGTCCTCGGCGGTATTGGGCATGCTGAAAAACCAGCTGAGCCGCGGGCAGTTGACCAACCCTATTGGCTGGATGCTGAAAATGCTCAAGCTGGCCCGTGATGGACAACTGGTGATCCCCGAGGGTTCCACGGTTTCGCCACCTGTCAGACGGACAGCTACCGCATTGATGCCCATGCCAGAGGTGCCACATCCTGTAGAACGGGCTTCTCCAGCACGTGTTTCAAGTGTTATCGCTGATATTCGAAACTCGATGCTTCGAGGTACTGTAGCGGCTAAAAAGTAGTCTTGTTGCGGGGCGCAACAAGATTAAAAAACGACCATGCCCAGTAGGGTGCGATTTGCTGAGTGACTGTCAGCAGAATGAGTTGATTAAAAAACAACCTTGTTGCGGGGCGCAACAAGATTAAAAAACGACCATACCCAGTAGGGTGCGATTTGCTGAGTGACTGTCAGCAGAATGAGTTGATTAAAAAACAACCTTGTTGCGGGGCGCAACAAGATTAAAAAACGACCAAGCCCAGTAAGGTACGATTTGCTGAAGTGACTGTCATCAGAGGATTGATTAAAAAACGACCAAACCCAGTAGGGTGCGATTTGCTGAAGTGACTGTCAGTAGAACGATTTGATTAAAAAACAACCTCGTTGCGGGGCTCGACAAGATTAAAAAATAACCAAACAGGGTTTATTCCCAAAACGGATGAAGAGTTTTACGTTGTTGGAGACCTGACATTTTCAGGACTATCAGAGCCTTCTTAACTGATGAGACGGTGACAACGATGGCAGATAGCACTGAAAAGAGAACGGGTGCATTGCACTCAGAGTTAAAAATTGAGCTCCACAGCCACTATGCCATTGGCCTATGGCAAGGCCGGCGGGCTGAGAAGGGAGATGAGGGCAATAAAGGTAAACCCGCCATTATGGGAATGCCGCGTTTCCTCAGCCTGGCCTCCCGGATCAACCAGGATTCACTGAAAAATAATCCTTGGGCGGATGCCGCGATGCTTGCACTGGAAGATAAAATCAGTGAGGCCAGTCATATTATGTCCAATCTAATTAATAGTCTGGATAAGGACATGCAGTTACTTCCTCTTGGAGTGACGTTTACGGAAGCGGGGGTGGTCGCGCCGCTGGATATTAAGGTCTATAGCAATACTCCCCTGGGCTATCGCTGTGTGTATTTATTAATCGGTTTTGACCAGTTTTCAAAGAAAGTGCTTCAGGCATCGCACTATGGGCTGGTATCTCGCACGAAACGTGATCAGTTGCTCAGTGAAGGCGGACGATTGCTTCGCCAGATATATGGCAGTGTAGTTCCTTATCGTTCATTGCCGGTTTCCCGACAAGATGCTGCTGAGAATAACGAGGTGTGGCATCAGGCCGTTTCAGCGCTGGGTGAGCCGGATATTGGCGTGCTGCTGGGCAATCGCCGTTCAGCGTTCTCCCCGCCAGTTCATGAAGCCAGTGTTAATCTCCTGCGGATCCGTTATGGGGCTGGCAATAACGGCACGGTACGATAAAGGAGGAACTTATGCGCCTTATCCTGTGTGAAAAACCCTCCCAGGGAAGGGATATTGCCGCGGTCCTCGGTGCCACTACACGAGGCAACGGATTTCTCCAGGGACCCGGAGTGACGGTGACCTGGGCTGTCGGACATTTACTCGAAAACGCCTCTCCGGAGGCGTATGGCACTCAGTTTGCACGTCCCTGGAATATCGATGCCCTGCCCGTGTTACCGGCACAGTGGCAAATGGTGGTGAAAAAGGAGACGGAAGATCAGTTCAAGGCTATCGCAAAACTACTGAAACAGGTGGATGAAGTTGTTATCGCCACCGATGCCGACCGCGAAGGGGAGGTCATCGCCCGGGAATTACTGGATTATTGCCAATGGCGAGGCCCAGTAAGCCGGCTCTGGCTATCGGCGTTGGATGAGCCGAGCATTCGCGCCGGGCTGAATAACATCAAACCCGGCAGCGAAACGTTGGCTCTGTACTACGCCGGGTTAGGGCGCGCCCGCGCTGACTGGTTGACGGGCATGAATCTGACCCGGCTCTATACGCTCAAAGCCCGTGAGAAAGGGTTTGACGGCGTGTTATCGGTGGGGCGGGTACAAACGCCGACGTTGTCACTGGTGGTGAACCGGGACAGAGATATCGCGGCTTTTGTCCCGAAACCTTACTGGCAGGTCAATGCGACCCTGCAGGCCGGGGGCATCGCGTTCGTTGCCCACTGGGTACCCGCCCAAATGTACACCGATGAGGAGAAACGGTGCGTTCATCAGGGTATTGCTCAGCAGGTGGCTCAGTTGTGTCATCAGTCTGGTCAGGCCCAGGTCATTGAGCAGGAGAAAAAGCGCGAGACACAAGCGGCCCCGCTGGCGTTTTCGCTCGGTACTTTACAGCAGGCCTGTGGCAAACTTTGGGACATGTCCCCGCAGCAGGTACTTGATATCGCTCAAAGCCTGTATGAGACCCATAAAGCGACAACCTATCCCCGCAGTGACTGTGGTTTCCTGCCAGTGTCGATGCGTGAAGAAATCCCTCAGGTTCTTACCGCACTGGTGAAAACCGACCCGTCACTCGCCCCGCAGATAGCGACGCTGAACCCCCGTTTTGAGTCACGTATCTGGAACGACAAAAAAATCACAGCGCACCATGGGGTAATCCCGACGAAGCACGCCTGTGACCTGAATAAAATGAATGATACGGAGAAACGGGTGTATGCGCTTATTCGCCAGCATTACCTTGCCCAGCTTCTTCCTCTCATGGAGAGCGATGTCACTCGCCTTGATCTCAGCCTGGGTGGGCAGCTTTTCAGAACCACGGGCCGGGTCATTGTGGTGCTGGGCTGGAAAGTGTTATTCGGTTCAGCGACTGACAGCAAAGACACAGACCAGAATGAGGCGGGTAATACGTTACCCTCTCTCAATAAAGGTGACCTCTGTACCGTGACGGCGGCCGAGGTGAAGTCCCTTAAAACAAAAGCCCCGCTGCATTTCACGTTTGATACGCTGATAGCCGCAATGATGAACGCGGCGTCTTATGTGACCGATTTGCAACTGAAAAAGGTCCTCAAAGAGAACGCCGGGCTGGGCACGGAAGCCACCCGCGCCGGCATCATTGATACGTTGCTTAAGCGGGGTTATATCGTTATTAAAGGGCGTTATCTGCGGGCGACCGACATCGCTATGGATCTGATGGATGCCCTGCCAGCGCCGCTGAAAGAACCGGGTATGACGGCGCTGTGGGAGCAGGCGCTGGACGAAGTTGCCGCAGGACGAATGCGTCTGGATGATTTTATGGCCAGGCAGGCAGGCTGGACACGCCAATTGGTCGCTCAGGGACTGGCACAGAACGTGGCGATCCGTTTGCCGCCCACGCCCGCTTGTCCGCTCTGTGGCAGTAAAACCCGGCTGCGTCGGGGGGATAAAGGGGCATTTTACAGCTGTGAGAAATACCCAGCCTGCAAAGGCGTGGTCAATGTCCCCGACCAGGTGAAGAAAAAAACGGCTAAGTCTACGTCACGCAAACCAAAACAGAATTAACTGATTGCAGGCAGGGGCTGTATTTTGCTATGTTTCTCGTGGCTCTGAAGCCGCCCCCGTGACTGCGGTCTGCCCGGATGCTACATGCATTGCGTCTTGGTGGAACAGTCTGACAGACCGCTCCCACACCTGAGAGAAGAGTCTGTAAGGCACATAACCTCCGTGAAAACCGTGCTGGGTCCTGAACACGCCCCGGAGCTGCTGTGAAAACAGCTTAACCTCAGATCGACGGTGCAGATCACAATAGCGGTGCCTCAGGGTGCCGCTGTTTATTTATGTCTCACACCTTCTAAATTTTTTCTACCCGCTATCTTGACTTCTCATCGCTGTGGTTTAAAACTGAACCGGCTAATCGTTGTCCCTGACAACTGCCAATGTTCCGGTGATTTGAGAGGAACGCCTTCGGGTGATCACATGCCAATGCCATTATGACCTGAGAGATGGCGCTTTCGGGCGGTTACGTTAAATCTGTTTAACCTTTGCAAACAGAGACCTTCGGGTTAAGGCCACCTTCACTTATTCAGCCAGTCAGTAACACGGTTACTGACTTCCCTGCGGGAAACTTTCTCCCGCACGGGATGATTGTTTCTCCGCTACCTGTTTATTTTTACTCCGGAGAGAACATCATGACTGCAACTGCACATACCCCAGCTTCGAACAACGCTACACATTCTTCCTCTCAGCCCAAGACTGAATATTTTAATCTGAACGTCACCGGTATCGGCTATCTCAACAATATCCGTAAAGTCGCAGGCTCAACGGGTGAATTCACCTGTGCCGTGATTAATGCCCTGACCGGCCCAACAGACAATGCGTCCTACACGCGTTTTGATATCACAGTTGCTGGCAAGGAAAGTGTTTCCCTCATCAGTCGCTGTCAAAAATCGGTGGATGAAGAAAAACAGGTATTGATTGGTTTTGTTCTGAGCGGCCTCACCGCTGATGTGTTCACTTTACAAAAAGGTGATCATACCGGCGAAAGTCGCCCAAGTTTAAAAGCCCGGCTGATTGCGGTCGAGTGGATAAAGATTGGCGGCGAGATTGTTTATAAATCAGAAAAACCGACGTCTACCCCGCCAGGACAGAATGCTGAACAGCCTAAAAGTTACGCTGACAATTCATTCTGAATCGACACGGATACACACCCAGTGGGAATACACCCACGGGTGTGTTCCTCTCAACTTATTTAAGAGGAATTCATTATGTCCAGTCGTGGCGTAAACAAAGTGATTTTAGTCGGTTTTCTTGGGCAAAATCCTGAAATCCGGTATATACCTAATGGAGCGGCGGTGGCTAATTTTTCTCTGGCCACGTCCGAGACTTGGCGTGATAAACAATCAGGTGAAGAAAAAGAGCGCACTGAATGGCACCGCGTGGTGATGTTTGGCAAGCTTGCTGAAATCGCCGGAGAGTATCTGCACAAAGGTTCCCAGGTGTACATTGAGGGCCAGTTGCAGACCCGTAAGTGGACAGATAACGCCGGTGTCGAACGTTGGACGACTGAAATCGTGGTCAAACAGCAGGGCACCATGCAGATGCTGGGCAGCAATAACCGCACCAACACCAGTGGAAACGGTCAGCCCGCCGGTAAACAGCCTTCTGCAGCA
This sequence comes from Yersinia hibernica, assembly GCF_004124235.1. Classification (NCBI taxonomy): domain Bacteria; kingdom Pseudomonadati; phylum Pseudomonadota; class Gammaproteobacteria; order Enterobacterales; family Yersiniaceae; genus Yersinia; species Yersinia hibernica. The sequence continues at coordinate 3,881,049 of NZ_CP032487.1, read as the reverse complement.
CCTGCACACAGTGGGACGTCTCAGCCAGCTTCGCAATCCATGGGCAATGAACCGCCAATGGATTTCGACGACGATATTCCGTTCCTGGGTTACGGATATGGCGTATGCCGCGGTATTGTTTATGGTATTTCCTGAGAGGCGCTCAACATGCAATACGGGAAACGTGCCTTAACGTGCTGCGGAAAGAAAATGCCGCTTGAAGTGATGAGAAGTCGTGCCGGGTTTTATCTCGGCACTTCTGAAAATGCGGAACCTCTTTCACGTGAATCAGTTGAATACTGGCGTACCTGCGGTGAAGCAGAAGACGCTTTACGTACTGGAAGCTGGTCTCAACTGACTTATTGCTAATCGCTAATCTTAACTATCTACCCTGTGGGGAGAACTCTCCCTCCAGGGTGGTTCTCTTTTTTGGACGATCTCGATGGTACATCTCAACCCTCAGTTTATTCACATGCCGTATTCTTAAGTGTTAAAACGCTTTGAATCTGATGCTTTAGATGTTCAGGAACCAGAGGTTTTGGCTGAATGGGCTTTATAAACGAATGCGCCTGTCTTTGACGGGGGCATTTATCTCTGACAGACTATAAATCATCCATGAAAAGTGCGTGTATGGCATGCCCTTTTCAAAAGAAACAGACAAACCCAAATGACTCTGGCTTGAGCCAAACGTTATCTCGGTAACGTAAGACCTACGGAGGAACTATGACAACCCGTTATGACAGTGATTTTTACGGTTGGACGCAGGAACAGGCTGACCTGCTTCGTTCTGGTAGCCTCAGTGAACTGGATACACAGAATCTTCTGGAGGAGATCGAGAGCATGGGTCGCAGCGAACGTAGGGAGCTTGAATCCCGTCTGGAAGTCTTGCTTGCTCACCTGCTTAAGTGGAAATACCAGGAAGGCCGAAGAAGCCGCAGTTGGATGCTAACGATTATTGGTCAGCGTCAAAAAGTCAGCCGCTGCCTGAAAGAAAGTCCAAGCCTCAAGCACAAACTCAATGAGTCTCTTGAGGGGGCATACAGCGATGCTATTATCGCTGCTGAGCGTGAGACTCAAATTAGCCGCAACGTTTTCCCGGATACATGCCCGTGGACGTTTGAGCAAATTATGGATAGCGAATTTTATCCTGAATAATTAAATGAATACCTCTGCTCAAAACGCCGGTTTGTCCGGCGTTTTGAGCAGGTTCAGACAGCCAATTTCTCCCAGTAATGTTCCATTCCGCCTAAAATCCCTTAAGGTTCTCCGAGGCCCGGAACCACCACAATAAATCCATACCTTCACCTTCATTTTTCACACCTGTTATCATGACGGGTGTCATTCAGTTTTTCTTCAGTTCTCAGAAAGAGTTTAACGTTGTCCCACTTTGTGCCGCCGTCAGAATATCCGTCTCTTATTGGGAATATTCTCACGGTGAACATTGATGGCACAACTGACCCTGCACCCTGGGCACAAACTGGCATGGCTGACGCTGTCATTGCTAACCGCCGGGTGCGCTAATAACAGCACCTCTTCTTCTGACGTACTGATGCGTATCCCCGCCAACCCACGCGTCAGCGACATATACCAGAGCCAGTCGCCTGAGGTCGTGCGTTATGACAAATATACTCTGGTCAGCACCCGGCCCGCTGACGCTCAGCGTGATCCGTTAAATCAGATGGTCGATATCACCATGCCGGCGCAGCTCGTACGCTCCGTCGGCGACGGATTGCGGTACCTGCTGCTGGAGTCCGGATATTCGCTGTGCCCGGCATCCTCCACGGTCTTTGCTGAGTTGCTCAGTCGTCCTTTGCCGGCTGTACAGCGCTCAATCGGCCCTGTTCGTCTGAGTGAGGCATTGCAGGTGCTGGCCGGACCCGCCTGGCGTTTGCATGTGGATGATGTCAATCGCGAGGTCTGTTTTAACCTGCGCGATGCCTACCGTGATTTTGCGCCGAAAACGATGACAGCGACGTATTCTGGTATCACAAAGACACCGACTGTTACCCCGCGGTTGTCGGGTAATCCGTTCTCTGCGCCTTCGTCCACCGTCACCCCCCAAAATCCGGCCACATCACTGAACCCTGTTTCTGCCACCCTTCAGGCTAAGTCAGCACTGACGCCCGAAAGCGTACCCGTGCCTTCACCGGTACTTACCGCGATGAAGGGCAGCACCCCCGTGAGGCGTTCAACGCCACAGGTGACTCAGCCCGCGGTACCTGTGGCAGCGGCGTATCCTTCCCAACAGGCCACTCCGTCCCAGGGTAAACCGGTATCACCGGTCATCCCGGTGAAGGCCTCGCCATCTGTAAAAAATGCCCCGGCCTCTCTGGTCCCCCCAGGCCTTCTGGCACAAAGCCCATCAGCCCCTGCAGGAAAACCCGTATTTTCACCGGGGGAACCCGTGGTGGTGCCATCCGGTCAACTCTGGCGTGCCGAAGTCGGCTCCACGCTGAAAGAGACGCTGACCCGCTGGGCCGGGAGTGCGAAGTGTGACAACGGGGGCAACTGGGTTGTTATCTGGCCGGTATCGCTGGACTACCGGATTGATGCCCCACTGGTATTTCACGGCAATTTTGAGTCGGTGTTGGTTCAGGTTTTTGACCTGTATCGTCAGGCGGATAAACCACTTTATGCCGCAGCCAGCCGTATGCAATGCCTGGTGTCCGTTAGTGACCAGCCCGGACGTCAATAATGGGCTACCCGATTGCGGCACTGACCATGATTTTTTTGTTGATTGTGGGAAATCTTCAGAACCGTGATACATCCCGCCTGATGCAGCAGAGCATTCAGGTCAGTGCTGACCTCCTTGCCACGGATATCCTCAGGCTGGCCAGCGCAATCAATGACTGGCGGTATACCCGTCAGCTTGCTGAAGGGCCTTTGGCTACTGGGCAGTTTGGCCTGGTTCCGGCGCCTGATAGCCGCATTCAGGCGGCTATGCAGGGCGGGCGTCTCTGGCTCTGGTCTGTTGACCGCCCGGGACTGGTGGATTCTCTTAATCGTCAGTCTGTGGGGTCTGCACTAGTCTGCACAATATCGGGCGGGCGCCTGAAAATGTCAGATGGTACCGATATGAGTTTATCTCTTCCTGCCGGCGTGGCGGAAGGCAACGTCATTTATCTCAACTGAAGGGATCGAGAATGCTGAAGTATCGTCTTGTCCGAACCGCTCTCCACGTCGCGATAATGGCCGCGCTGGTGATGTTACCAGGATGTGCAGAATTTAATCGCATGGATCACACCGCGCAGGAAAACGGGCATACCGCGCAGCGCATAGTCAAAAGCCGCACATCAGTCACGCAGGACAGCGTCACCTGGACAGACAAGCCCTGGGTGAATCTCAGACCGGTGATCCCAGTCGTGGCGGCACCGGAAGATAAATCGCTCCCCGATTGCCAGATAACAATTAACCGCCCTGAAGGGATGACTTTACCGGAGATTGGCCAGCGTATTACGGCCATGTGTGGGCTGAGTGTCACCATCACGCCTGATGCACTGCAAACGCTGGTTTCCACCGGTGGCGGCAGCGTCACCACACAGCAAATGACGGGCAAACTGCCTGCGCCGGATGATAACGGCAGGGTTCCTCTGTCCGAGATTGGCGGGCAGGCCCAGCAGGGAGCTTCCGTCTCAGTGACAGAACCGGTGCTCACTGGCCTGAAATGGCAGGGCAACCTGCGCGGGTTGCTGGACATTGCCTCCAGCCGTCTCGGCCTGTCCTGGCGTAATGACCAGGGCAATATTGTTTTTTACCAGATGGATACGCGGACGTTCCAGTTGGTTATCCTCAATACCAAAATTGACAGTTCTGCCAGCATCAATTCAGGGGCGGGGAATACGCTGGGTACGGGAGGTGGCTCCGGAACGGGCATGACCGGCGACGTCAACTCCGCGCAGAAGACGGGGTATGACCTCAGCAGTAATCTTTATGAGGATATCCGCAATACCGTTGAAAAGATGCTGACACCGGCAAAAGGGCGCTACTGGCTCTCCTCTGCCAGCGGGACGCTGACGGTGACGGATACGCCGGAAGTGCTTGACCGTGTTAACCGCTATGTTGAATACCAGAATACGGTACTGAACCGCCAGGTGCAGTTGAATATCGAAATCCTCAGTTACACGCACTCCCGCACGGAGAATAACGGCATTGATACGGGGTTAGTCGCCAAATCTCTGCATAACTTTGGTGCTACCCTCAGCGGCAGTTTCACCCATGCCTCCTCGTCAGCCAGCAGCTTGGGTCTGGCTATTCTCGATACTGCCACTGGCGGCGCAGCGCGTTTCTCGGGTTCACAACTGCTTATCAAGGCCCTGTCAGAGCAGGGGAACGTGAGTGTAGTGACTAGCCAGGCCAGGGCCACGACGAACCTGACGCCGGTACCGTATCAGCTCTCCAACCAGCAGGGGATCCTGTCCAGTTCAAGTTCGACGGCAACGGCCAATGTGGGCGTCACCTCGACGATGACCACCACGACCCTGACCACCGGCCTTTTCATGACCATGTTGCCGTACATTCAGGAAAACGGCGATGTGCAACTGCAGTTCGCCTTCAGTTATACCAGTCCACCGAAGATCCAGTCTTTTATCAGCAAAGATGGCAACACCCGCAATGATGTCCCAAATACCTCAACGGAGGCCATGACGCAGAAAGTCAACATGCGCAGTGGTCAGACGCTGGTATTAACTGGGTCTGACCAGATGACAACGTCGGCTGACAAACAGGGCACCTTTACGCCCGGTAACTGGCTGTTGGGTGGGGGGCAGAATGGATCATCTACACGTACGACGCTCGTTATTCTTATTACTCCCGTGCTGCTGAGGTAACCATGAGAAAACAAAAGGAAAACCGGGTGCAAAATATTCAGCCGGTGCTGATGCAGGGGCGTAGCGGCTGGCTGGCCGGTTTGCGCTGGCTGGATGAAAAGGGGCCGGGCTGGGGTTTTGGGGTAACACTCGGGGGACACTTACCGTATCCAAACGGGCAGAAAGCCCGGCAGGATGGTGGGGTTTGTCCAACCAGCACGAGTCAGACGGGGTACGCGGCTCTGTTCTCTGGCCGCGGCATTCTTAGTCCGGGAAGGGGGCAACAGTTACGGCATTTATCGCCTTGATGAGGCCACTGACCGCTGGGTGTTTTTCGCCACCCTCGGGGGGCGTCTCTCCGTCATGGGGGATGTTGTCGGGACATTGCAGGAAGTGACCCAGGCCCGTGAGCGCTTCATGGAGTTCAATGAGCCGGTGGATACACAGCGTGGCTGGCATTGCAGTGCCACGCCTGAACAGCCGTGTTCCTGGCAGACGCTGACCGGTGCGTTGACCCGCAGACAGCGGCGGCGCGTTCAACTGCGGCACATCCCGTCACTGCGAAAGTTGGTGACCCTGGTGTTTTTAGCGGTAGGCGTGTCAGTTGCTCTCGTTTACTGGCGGGATGATGCGGGCCTGCGGGCCCGTCAGGCGGCCGCACTGGCAGAATATAAGGCGCGTCAGGCGCTGTCAGCGAATAAAATCGCCGCAGTCCAGCCCGCTTTGCACCCGTGGGCCGCGTTATTACCGTCTTCGGTTTTCCTCAGTCAGTGCTGGTTTACCCGCGAACCCTTGCCCGTGTCGGTCGTGGGCTGGAGGCTGATAGCAGGGGAATGCACGCAGACCGGCCTGCGTCTGCGGTATGTGGCGATACCCGGCACGACGGTGGAAGATTTTGCCCGTCGGTCTCGGCAGATTTTCGGCCAGAATGCGGTCTTTAACCTGAAAGAAGGCGGGCAGAACGGTGACGTCAACGTGCCTTATTCCGTCAGTGTGCTACCTGCGAGAGATGAGGTCGTGCCTGATCAGGACACGCAACTGATGCGCTTTGTGACTCACCTTCAGCGGCGCAATATTCCGGTACAGTTCACGGAAATCAAACCCCCTGACGTCATCCCCGGTGCGGCAAATACCGCACCCCCCCAGGATTGGCGGGAGTTTACCTTCACGGTGAATGCCCGTCTGGCTCCGGAGTGGATGCTGGCGGGCGGCGATGATACCGGGCTGCGCCTCTTCAGTATTGCTTTCACGTTAAGCCCGCAAGGGCAGTTTGACTACACCGTTAAGGGGAGTCTGTATGCTCAACGTTAACCCCATCCGCCGGGTCGGGCTGCTTGGCCTTATGGTATTCAGCCTGCAGAGTCAGGCGTCAGACAGTCTGGCCGACGTTAACAATGTGACTATTGGTCAGCTCGAGGCCATACAGTCCCGGAACTTTCTTCTGGAGCAGCAGGTACAGACCGCCAGGCTCACGCGGCAACTTCGTGAAAGTCAGAGCGAAAGCCCGGTGAGTCAGGCGGCGAGTTCGGCATTGCCGTTTATCCCTTCCGGGCAGCCTGCCATAGGCGCGGGCCAGCCGGCGGTCAGCGCTGCCCCACCGAAAAGCGTCACCGGCGCTGTTCGTCTACAGGAAATCTACGGCCGCGGCACGCAGTTGCATGCCCGCATTGTGCTGCCTCAGGGCGGCATTACTGAAGTGTCTGTCGGCGATCAGTTACCCGGCAGCAAACTGACTGTCAAATCAGTCACCCTGAATGCGGTGAAACTCAGTGACGGGGCAGAACTCTCGTTCTGAATAAGGAAACAGTATGCAACCGGCTAAAGAAATCATGGATTTTGTGCTGGCCGAGGATGTCCCCGAAGGCAAGGGGGCCGTCAGGCTGGTGATTGACACTAACCGCCGAGCCGATCCGCAGGTTCAGCGGTGGGTGATGGATATGGTCAGGGCATTCCCGCTGGCCACTAAAGAGTTTGTGTCGCTCAGTGAACTTAACGCACGACGGGAAAGGCAGGTGTACACCGACGACAGTACGCTGTCTTTTGGCCCGCAGGCTCTGGGTGACAGTGTCAGTCCGACCCAGCAAAAAGTACTGACGTATATGGCCGCTGCAGGGCAACTGGTGTCTTCTGATATCCACCTGACGCTGAGTAAAAACGAAAAACTCACCGTCATCGAAATGCGCATACACGGCGAACTGGAAATTATTGATGAGCTGACGTTTGACGAAGGGCTCTCCCTGGTGTCGACCATTTACCGGTCGATGTGCGACCTGCTGACCACTGATTTTCTGGAAAATGTGGCACAAAAAGGCCGGGTGTCCTCTGAGTATGCCCGACGTGCCGGTGTGTTTGGCGCGCGTTACCAACATATGCCGACCCCTGATGGTATATATGTCGTGCTGCGTATCATTCCCGACGACAGTCACCAGGTGCCGACGCTGGCACAACTCGGTTTTCTGCCCGAGCAACAGGCGCTTGTTGAGAAAATACTGAGAATACCCGAAGGCATGGTGACACTGACGGGTCCAACGGGGTCAGGGAAGAGTACGACGCTGCGCACGTTCAGCGGACACTGGCTGGCACGCACTCAGGGTAAAAAACGGTTGCTGACCATTGAATTCCCCGTCGAAGGCCGCATAGCGGGTGCCATCCAGACCTCGGTCACACCCAAAAGCAGTGCGCGTGAGGCCGTGGTTGAGGCCTGGGAGGAGTCCAACGCCGCCGCACTTCGCTCTGACCCGGACGCCATCGTTATCGGGGAAATGCAGGAGCGTAACTCGGTGATGGCGGCTGTCCATGCCGTCGAGTCGGGGCATATTGTCTTCGATACACTCCACGCACCCAGCGCGACCGGTGCGATCCCCCGCATGGCGTCGATGGGCGTCAATATTCAGCTCATTGCAGACCCGCAAATTATGGTCGGCCTGCTCAGTCAGCGACTGGTTCAGACCCTGTGCCCGCATTGCCGAATTTCCTGGTCTGAAAAATCCCCAACGCTGCCAGTGGATGTCCGGGAAAGGCTGGAGAAATACTGCAATGTGTCAGGGGTGTGCCAACCGGAACAGCTGTGGTTTCGTCATTCTGAAGGCTGTAAACATTGTCAGAAGACGGTTGAGCTTACCGGACGAATTGTCAGCCGTGGCGTGACCGGCCGTACCGTGCTTGCCGAAGTTATCCGCCCTGACGCGCGTTTCATGACGCTGTTCCTGTCGCACGGCACCGCTGCCGCGCGTCAGTACTGGTTACAGCATCTTGACGGGATCAGCCGGTGCACGCATCTTTTAAGACGCCTTGCGGAAGGCCGGGTAGACCCCCTGGACGGTGATTTGGTGTGCCCGCTGGATGAGGATGAGTTGCTCGCCTGTGAGGTGCCTGATGTCTGAGCACTCCACGGTTTCCTACCGCGCTCAGCAGATGAATCTGTTGCAGCGGATCCGCTATGAGCTTGTCCGCCGGTCATTTACCGGGAAATATCGCCAGCCTTTTTACGAGACCCTGCGCTTTTTGCTGGAGAACAAAAAATCTTTTAAAGAGGCGCTGACGATGATCGGTGAGGTACACACCGACTTTGGCCGTCGCTGGCATCCTTACATTGATCTGATCGACGATTGTCTCGAGGCGATTGCGGATAACAGCGCCGGGCATTCCCTGCCGGACGTGCTGACGGCTTGGGTCCCTCAGGAAGAAGCGGCCCTTATCAGTGCCGGCATCCGAAGCGGCAGCGTGCCGCGTTCACTGGAGCAGGCCGACAAGCTGATTGTGGCCCGCCGGCGGATCATGGGGCAGGTCCTGATGGCCTCCGTCTACCCGATTTTACTGCTTTCATTGGGCGGCGGCCTGCTGACCGTCAATAACCGGCTGCTTATTCCGACGCTCAGTAAACTTTCTTCCCCAGATACCTGGACCGCTTCTCTTGGTTTTATGCGTCAGGTCTCGGTATTTACCTCCGCGTATGGCGGGGCGGCGGCGGCGGGGTGCGCGACTTTTGTTGCCCTGGTGTTCTGGTCTCTGCCTCGCTGGCGTGGCCGGTTACGGCGTTTTGCTGACCGACTGATGCCATGGTCAATCTATAAGGACCTGCAGGGCGCCGTTTTTCTGATGAACATCGCCGCTTTGCTGGAAGCTGGGGTGCCGCATCTTGAAGCCGTCAGAATACTGCATGATTTTGGCTCTCCCTGGCTGCAAGAGCGCCTCGATGCGGTGATGGACGGTACCGACAACGGTGCCATCAGGGATGGTATCAAAAACGGGGCCAGTCTGGGTCAGTCGCTGCGCGACTGCGGATACCAGTTTCCCAGCCAGGAGGCGGCCAATTATCTCTCTATCCTGAGTCAGGGGGACGGGGCCTCTACCCTCATCAGTCACTATGCCGACCGGTGGCTGGAGCAGGTGCTCGGTTTGGTTGCCCGGCGTGCCAATGTTGCCAAGCTTTTCTCTCTGTTTCTGATAATCGGTTTCTTCTTACTCATTATGGGCATGGTGATGCAAATTCAGGACATGACCCAGTATTCATCTCATTAAAGGATCTCTTATGTCAGTTCATCCGTCATCCGTTCGTCGCACTCCGCATCAGGGCTGGGGCATTATTGAACAAGGCACACTCGCCATCCTGGTGGTCATTGTCATTGTGTACGTCGCCAGCCAACTGTGGGGGCTGTGGACCAAGAAAGACGTGGCGATGGAAACCACAAACTATCAAAGCATTATCACTTATGTGCGTGGGAATTTTAAAGGGGGCAGTGGGTACAACTTCACGAGTGCCAGCACCATGACCGGTACCGTCATTGCCGCCGGTGGGGCGAGGGGCATGACCATTCAGGGGGATGCGACCTCCGGCTCTGCCACGATGACCAACACCTTTGGCGGACAGGTGATCCTGACGCCGGTGGCGGCCAGCGGCTTCAATAATGGTTTTTCACTGTCTTCGGCCAAAATCCCGCAGGATGCCTGTATCTCTATCGCGCAGCAGATGGGTAACGGCGCGTATTCCAGCGTCAGCATTAACAGCACGGCGCATACCGACGGCAATGTGTCAGCGGAAACGGCCACCAAGGAATGTGTCAAAGACAGTGGCGGTACTGGGCAGAACACGCTGCTCTTTACGGTGAACGGATAGTCCTGCATGGCACGCGCTCTGTGTTTTTGGCTTTTGGTCGTGTGCCAGCCGACGGCCGCATTTTGTTTTGATGCGGCCGGCGCGAAATACCATGTCGATCCGCTGCTGATAAAAGCCATCACTATTGGTGAAAGTCGCCTCAATCCAGCCGCCATTAACATCAATCGTGATAAGAAAACCAAGCGTGAAATTAGCCGGGATTACGGGCTGATGCAGGTGAATTCCACGCATACTCCTGAACTTGTTCGCGACGGTGTTATTGCGGGTAAAAATGAGTTGCTGACGCGCCCTTGCCTGAATGTGCAAATCGGCACCCGGATTTTGGCGTCGCATTTTCAGGTATGTGGGATCAGTTGGAATTGCCTGGGCTCCTACAACGCCGGTTTTCGTCAGGACCGCCATGAAACACGGGAATCTTACGCCAACCGGATTTATGCCATCTATAAGCGGCTCCTAAAACAGGAAAGGGGGATAGCGCTTTGAGCGAACCGGTATGCGTACTGACACTCCTGGGTCCGTGGCCACTGCTGTTGCCACTGTTCTGCCTGGCGTTGCTTATTTTTCGGCGGGATAGTGTGCAGGTGGCCAGGGTGATGGCTGACTATGGGCATCCTGCTTCACCGGCCCCAGAGGTAACGGCCGTCAAACGGCATATCTGGCTGCATGCTGCTGCCCTTAGCGTGATGCTGATGCTGTCGTCGCTTAGCAGGCCGTATACGCTGATGACAGCGGGATTATTTGTGCTGTTTGTCTTCCGGATGAGCCTTATCGACGCGCTGACCGGGTGGTTACCGCGGGAGTTTACCTGGCCCTTCCTGCTCGCCGGTCTATGCGTTGCCGCCGGTTATCATGATCTGCTCTCTCACGCTATAGCGTCACTTTCCCTGCTCAGTTTCGGCTTGCTGGTCCGCAAGCTTGGGGAGCATTTCGCTCAGCGTGAAGTCCTTGGGCTGGGCGATGTCTGGCTGGCTGCCGGGTTAGGTGCGTGGTTTGGCTCGCCCGTCTCGCTGCTCTCTCTTATGGGGGGCCTGGTCGGTTTTACTCTTTGGTATGCCGGCTCGCACGAGGGCGGTCCGATGGGGCCGTGGCTGGGCTACAGCGCGCTGCTGACCATGGCACTTAATGTCTCTGATCCTTTACTGATGTGGTGATGTATGTCGATGAAATGTAGGTCAGCCGACCGTGGCTGGGCGGTGATGAGCACCGGTATCGGATTGTTAATTCTTCTGGTCGTCGCAGTATGGTCAATGGGCTATTACAACGACTACATCCAGCAGCGTGGATGGCAGGTGACGGCTGCGCAGTTATCCCGGTTCCGGGCATCGGTGAAAACGTATGTGGGTCGTTACTATGATACGTTGCTGGCCGCAGCAGGTACGACTGCACCGGTGATGGTCACCCCGACCATGCTTAAAAATACGGGGTTGTTGGAGGCGGGGTTTAGCAATACCACGGCAGACGGTCAGCAAATCAGTGCGGCGGTCACGCGTAATGCTATCAATACTGACCAGTTGCAGGCGCTGGTGATAACCCAGGGCGGGGCGACGTTGCCCTATACTGCATTGAGAAACATTTCCGTTGATATTGACGGCATGGGCGGCTATGTCTGGAAAAGCGCCAACGTGACCGGTGCGATGGAGAGCTGGAGTGTGTCCCTGGCCACTTTTGGTGTGAGCACAACCAGCGGTCATGTGGGGGCGCTTATCCCGTCCGACGAACTCGGCGTTGCTCGGGAAGAAAGTGACCGTCTCTACCGATTCTCGGTGACGGGCAAACCGGACTTAAATCGCATGCACACGGATATCGATATGGGGAGTAACAACCTCAATAATACCAATACGGTAAATGCTCAGACGGGAAACTTCAGTGGCAATGTGACCGCTGCGGGGACGATCCAGGGGGGGAATGTGAATGCGACGTCATCTGTCACGGCCGGTAACGGTATTACTGCTGGCAGTGATATTCGCAGTAATAACGGTTGGCTGATTACCCGGGGGGCTAAAGGCTGGATTAATGAGACTTACGGCGGCGGTTTTACCATGACGGACAGCGACTGGGTCAGAGCCATCAATAATAAAAATATTTACACTGGGGGGCAGGTCAGAGGGGGGAGCGTCCGGGCTGATGGTCGCTTGTCTACGGGGGAGGTATTGCAGCTTGATCAAGTCAACACCGCAGGCAACGGTTGTAGCCCAAATGGGCTGGTAAGCCGCGATGCGACTGGGGCCATACTTTCCTGCCAATCCGGTGTGTGGCGTTCTGGAGGAATGAACATCAACTTTAACGCGGCATACTCCGTCTATGTGGGGGATGGTGGCCGCTGTCCAGCTAACCATGTTGTTGTTGGCGTTGGTGGTTTTTACGCAACGTACACAGCGGGTTATCTTTACTGTGCGCCAGTTAACTAAGGTCGTGAGTGATAAGAATATGTGCCGACACAATCCGTGTCGGCACATATTTCTGTCACTGAGTACATACATCGGGGCTTTTGGTGGTAGTTCTACTATCCATGCGGCGCTCAGTAGCGCTTTTACGTATTCAGGCCATGCCAGCCAGTCGGTGGGACAGTTGCGCCCTTGCGGGGTAACTGACAGCGCAAGTGATCTACATTCCACACCTGTTCGACGTTCTTTGATTTGATATGTCACATGATTGCTAAACGGTTAATGCATTGATTACTTGAAACAAACTGCATCGCAATAGACCCTTGATGAGCCACTTTTTTGAGACAAAATCCAATTTCCAGAGGCGTCCTTTCGCAAGGTGCAGGCAGGGAGGTCATAGCTACCGTCCCCTTTATATAGCTGACTAATTGAGCAAAATGCTTGAGCACCCATGTTGGTTTCATAAGGCCAGTTACCACTAAAAAACGTGACATGAGGAGTGTAACTGGCCGTTTTCCACACACCGGATTGGCAGTATCGTAATACCATGATGATGGTATGTTTTCTCTTTTGCTGAGGATCATCACTGTGGTTAAAAAACGACTTAAAAAGATGCTGTTAGGCAAGGCGCTGGAAAAATATTATGCGACGGTTTCTATTCATAAGCGCGGACAACTCCAGGAGTTTTACCGGGTCAATGTGATCCGCAGAATGCCGCTGGCTGCAAAGTTTATGGATGAAATTACTTCTGTCGATATTGCAGAATACCGTGATGCCAGGCTTGCTAGCGTCAGTTCCCGCACCGGGCGGACCGTCAGTGCGAATACCGTTCGTCTTGAAATGGCACTCCTCTCGGCAATGTATAACATTGCTCGCATTGAATGGGGGACCTGTGTGTCAAATCCGATTGAGCATGTGCGTAAACCCCCAATTTCCGGAGGGAGAACGCGCCGATTGGTCTCATCGGAAGAATACAGGATAGTTCGGGCCCTGAAGGCTAAAAACCCTCAACTGCTGGCCATTTTTTATCTGGCATTGGAAACGTCCATGCGCCAGGGAGAAATTCTCTCGCTCGCCTGGGAATATGTCGATCTGCATCTGGGGGTTGCTCACCTGCCGATGACCAAAAACGGTTCGTCTCGGGACGTCCCGTTGTCTTCAAAGGCGCGACAGGTTTTACGTGAATTTGCGGGCCCACCACAGGGCCCGGTATTTAGCTACACCTCCAATGGTTTTAAAAGTGCCTGGCGTGTCACCCTGGATGAATTGGGCATTGACGACCTCCACTTTCACGATTTACGCCATGAAGCCGTCAGCCGGTTGTTTGAACTCGGTACGCTGAATGTCATGGAGGTGGCGGCAATTTCCGGTCATAAATCCATGAATATGCTTAAGCGCTATACGCACCTTCGGGCGACACATTTGGTCAGTAAACTGGATACCCGAAAGCGTCAGGCGCAAAAATTTGCGGCGTTGTTTGTGCCATACCCCGTTGATGTGGTCCATGTTCCTGACGGGGTGACTCTGTGGTTTCGTGACCTGGAAGATGTGTGTATCTCAGGTGCCACGAAAGAGGACGCTATCAATGCGGCCTCAGTGGCACTTTTACGTATTCAGGCCATGGCGGCCAGCCGGGGAGAACGGTTGCCACCCCCGGGTAATATCAGCGTCAATGCCAAAGACCGCCTGCTGGTCAGCCCCCTTTAATCGTTAATTATCAAATGGCGATGTTGAGTTAAGCATCGCCTTATCCCTGCTGTTTTTGCACCTTACACCTTTCTGAATACCTGAAAGGATGATGTGCAATGATCCCCGAAACATTGCCTGAGCAAGAACCGGCATTGGCGCCCGGGGCCACCGACAGCGCCGGTGACCCACATTCCACACCCGTTCGGCGTCCAGTGTTTTCCATGCGTAAGCCTAAATGGCTAAAACGCGTGGCCATCGGCGTGGCGGCAATCGTCATTATTGCGCCTGGCGTGCTGAGTCTGGTGTTGTTTCAGCAACTGAGTTTGATGGACATCCGGCTTAATTCTCTCGAAGCCGCGTTTCGCAGCGGTCAGCTCAGTCAGCTTTCAACGTCTGTGGCGATTCTGGAAAAACACATTACTGAACAAGATGAGCGCTTCGCGTTGAAAGACGGTGTGGTGAAAGGCATGAGTACGCTGGGTCAAACTCTGGACGGGAAAATCGCTGACCAGAACCAAAAAATCGGGCAGTTGGAAAGTCAAATCAATGAACAGAAAAAAACGCTGCAATACGAGCTTGATGATAGTCAAGCCCGTGCTCTGGAGTTTGCATCTTTAAAATCCAGCCTGGAGGCGATTAAAACCAGCCGGGTGGAAAAGGCCGTCGGCACTTCTGCGGGCAATACGGTGTCCTCAGAGAAAAATCCGAAAACCCCTTTTTCAAAAAAGCCTCATCGGTCAGCCAGGACTGTGCCACTGGCTGCGCCGTTTATCCTGACCGGCATTGAACAACGTGGCGGTCAGACGTTTGCCGTGGTGGCACCCCAGGGCGCCACCACGTTGTCTGAAATGCTGTTGCTGTCACCGGGTGACTACGCCTGGGGATGGCAGCTTCGCAGCATCCAGGGCAATGAGGCGTTGTTCTCCGTTAACGGTATACCCCAGCGGTTAACCGCTCAGTAGAGGTCCCAAATGAAAAAAAGCCTTCTCTTTTCAATCTGCAGCCTGATGCTCTTTGCCCGCATCGCCGTTGCAGACAACGCTAAAAATACGGTGAATATCGCTGCCGACAGCAGCTCTGTGCTGGAGACCTTGCGCGATAAATCTGCACAGCTTCAGTCGCAGCAATCGGCCCAACAATGGGGCCTCAGTGAGACCGAGTGGCAGAAATACCAGCAACTGAAACAGGGTAAACGGGGTATTCAGTCTCCGGGGCTTGATCCGCTGACGACACTCGGTGTGGAAAGTGACAACAGTGCTGAGCGTCGTCGTCTGGCGGAACGGTGGGTGAAAGAGGAGTATCAGCGTACGCAGAAGGAGCTGGCATTTCAGCGGGAAGTGAACGTCGCCTGGAACCGGCTCTATCCGAATGCGCTGTCGGTCAATATGGGCAATGCCTCCGGACTGGCTCATGACACTAACGGGCGCCTGGCATTATTTGTGCGAGACAACTGTGAGCGCTGTGATGTCCGTCTGGCGGCCGTGCTGGCCGACAATCGCCCTGTCGATATCTACCTGGTGGGCAGTGACGGCAAAGACGACACGGTACGCCAATGGGCTGTCAGTCATCACATTCCTGTCGACCGGGTCAGAAGCCGCCAGGTTACCTTAAATCACGACAAAGGCTTGTGGCTGACCTACGGCCAGGGGCAAATGCCGGTGATCCTGCAGCAAGGGGAAAACGGATGGCAACTCGCCGCATTCTGATGACCACGCTGTTGCTGTTACCGTTTTGCGTTTTTGCACAGCGTGGTCAGTCGCTGCAACAAATCCCGCCTGCGTACCATGAGATTGCCGCCGCAGCCCGGGTGCCGGCAGAATCGCTGTATTCCCTGGCTTTGACGGAAACGTCACGGCGTCTGCCTTACGGTGAACGGCCATGGCCCTGGACTATCAACGTGGCGGGTAAAGGTTATCGTTTCGAGACCCGTGATGCCGCCTGGCAGGCTTTACTGCAGTTTATCCGTCGATATCCGCTCAAACGTATTGATGTGGGGATTGCCCAGGTCAATCTGGGCTGGAACGGTCATCTGTTTACCTCGTTTTATGATGCCTTTGAGCCTTACACCAACCTGCGTGTCGCGGCGAATATTCTGCGCACCTGCTATGACGCCAGTCCGGGAAGCTGGATAAAAGCGGCAGGCTGTTATCACCATCCCGCTGGCGGCAAAGCGGCGGCCACGTATATCGCCATTGTCCGTCGCAAGCTCGATACGCTCGCACCGGTACAGGCGGCGGGGCAAGGGCTTCTGGCGTCATCACCCCAGGGCGGTGTCGCACGGGTCAGTAATCAATTCACCTGGATAGAGCCAAAATGAAAATCCTGAAAGTAATGGTACTGATGTGTGCTGTTGGCGTGTCGACTGTGGGCTATACGGCATTGACTGTGGTGGGCTCTCTGGGCGGAGAGCCGACGGACGCTTATTTTGACGCCGTGAATGCCCAGTCGGGGGAATTCACTCCGCCCGAATCGCTGGACTCGCCATCGATACCCGCACGGGTATCCGTGGCTTTGGCATTACCGGTCAATACGCCAGAGCTTACGCCGGGTACGGTGACGTCAAGGTCGCTTAATCTTCCCGGTATGCCCGCTGTCTTTATTATTGGCGATGACGATTTGTCTCGGCAGTGGCTCACGCAGCGTGGGGGAGATTTGAAGCGGCTTAATGCGACCGGGTTTGTGGTGAATGTGACCAGTCTTGCCCGTCTGAAAGACTTGCAGTCGCGGTCGCCGGACAACGAAATGGTGCCCGTTTCCGGCAGTGACCTGGC
Organism: Yersinia hibernica; assembly: GCF_004124235.1. NCBI lineage: Bacteria > Pseudomonadati > Pseudomonadota > Gammaproteobacteria > Enterobacterales > Yersiniaceae > Yersinia > Yersinia hibernica. The sequence continues at coordinate 3,864,305 of NZ_CP032487.1, read as the reverse complement.
CCGGCGGCTGCAACTGACCCATTACCCCCTGATCATTACGGAAAAGGGGCTTGCACAATGAGCCCCGGTTTTTACGTAGCCGCCTTAATTCAGACTCTCTGGCAAGGTTGGCCTGCGCTGTGGCTGAGTCTGTTGCTCCTGCCGTCGGTATTGCTGGGACTGTCTTTACTCTGCCGCCCTGCAAGCCAGCGACGGCACGCCCGCTACCAACGGCAGGCGTGCCGTGTTCTTTCCCGCCTTGCACAACTGCGTGATGACGCTGCCCGGCTCGTTTACCTGCGAAAAATCAATCCCTATGTGTTTGAGGAAATGCTCCTGACGGCATTTTCCCGTCAGGGTTATCGGATCAAACGCAATGCCCGCTACAGCGGTGACGGTGGGACGGACGGGCAGGTATGGATAAACGGCTGCCGATGGTTGATCCAGGCTAAACGATTTTCATCCTGCATTCAGTCCAGCCATGTTCGGGATTTTGGTGCATTAGTCCGTCGGGAGCAGTGTCGTGGCTTCTTTGTTCATACGGGACGAACCGGAGAGAGCTGCCGCGACGCCTTGTTTGCCTCTGCCGACATCACGCTGTTAAGCGGTGGTCGTTTATTAAAACTGCTGGCGGGAAATCCCGGCTGGCAATCTGGAAATTAACGAGAGGGTATGGTGATAATTATTAGATCATTTCTAGTTGAATACCGCCGTTTGCGCATGCTGGGTTTTAGCCGTCTGGAGGCGACAGGACTGGTTTTGGTCGACCCTGCCGGCGCTAGCCTGCGCGTGTTGTGGCATGTTTGTATCGTGACGCCCCTTTTTATGGTCGGGGCGTTAACTGTAGGTCTGTGGCTTTTTCTTCCCGCTGCGCGGGTGGGTGAGGTAATCAGCGTCTGTATTGGAGATGCCGGCTTGAGGACCCAGCTCGGGTGCATCCTGCTTCTTGCCAGCGCGGTGCTGGAGGGGGGGCGGTACGTCTGGCGGATGAATGACTCATTGCTCAGTCAGTTGTCGAAGGGGGAAGGGTACGACAAGGTTGGCCTGAAGGATAAGCAACGATGAGTGATTTTCTTACGTGTATTGATGTCGGATTTCCTGAAGCTGAGTTACTGCGCCGAACTTTCGGGGGGGCAGGTCAATGAGTGATCGTTACGTAATGGAATCCCTTTTGCGCCCGGCCGTGGAGCTGTACACGGCGGGAACGGCCTGGAGTGCGACCTACGTTTGCCTGACTGCTCCCTGGGCTGTCGCGCTAGCTCCTTCTGTCAGTTGGGTCACCGCGGCCGGTTTTGGTGTGCTGGCCCTCAAACGTACCCGCCAGGGGCTGCGTATTTTACGCTACCGGCGCAATATCAGGCGGTTGCCACGCTATGAGTTAAGCAGCAGGCAGATCCCCGTGAGCCACCGTTACCTGTTTCTGGGGCGCGGTTTTCAGTGGACGCAAAAGCATACCCAACGCATGCTTGAGGCCCGCCGTCCTGAAGCAGAGCACTATGTTCAGCCTTCTGTTATCTACCGTATGGCCCGGGATTTGGAAAAACGGCTGGAGTACAGCCTGCCGTGGCTGTGCCGGCTGACTCAGACGAATTCACTTTTCAACCCAGTGCGTCCTTTGCCGCCGGTGGGCGGTAGCCCCCTTTATCATGGTGTGGAACTGAACGAGGTTGACGTGTTGTATGACCTGGGCGAACGTGTGGGGCACACGTTGGTGATCGGCACGACCCGTGTGGGTAAAACCCGCCTTGCGGAGGTACTGGTCACACAGGATATTCGCCGTGGAGATGTCACTGTAATGTTTGACCCCAAGGGGGATGCCGATCTGCTTAAACGCATGTGGGCCGAGGCGCGGAGGGCGGGCAGGGAAAAGGAATTTTACGTCTTTCATCTGGGGTGGCCGGATATCAGCGCGCGTTATAACGCCATCGGCCGCTTCAGCCGTATCTCCGAAGTCGCCTCCCGTGTAGCGGGGCAGTTATCCGGTGAAGGTAACTCGGCGGCGTTTCGTGAGTTCGCCTGGCGTTTTGTCAATATTATCACCCGGGCACTGGTCGCGCTCGGACAACGCCCGGATTACAGCCTGATCCTGCGATATGTAACCAATATTGGCGAACTCTATGAGACTTACGTGGAGAGCTTGCTGGCATCCCGTGCGCCTCATCTTCTGGATCAAGTGGACAACTTATTGGCATCCGGCATGCTCAAGGACAAGGATTTGCCACGAAATATGCAGGGGCAAGCCAATGCGCTGAGAGTGTGGGCTATTGAAATGACATTGAGCTCCGATGAAGGGAAAAAACTGTGGGATCCGGTGCTGGACGGCCTGCGTAGCGCCGTCCGCTATGACCGGACCTATTTTGATAAAATCGTGGCGTCCCTGCTGCCTCTGCTCGAGAAACTGACTACCGGCAAGACCGCTGCGCTTCTGGCTCCGGATTACAACGATATGGCGGATACGCGGCCCATTTTTGACTGGCAGGAGGTGATCCGCAAGAAGGGGATTGTGTACGTCGGCCTCGATGCGCTGTCGGACTCAGAAGTTGCCTCCGCTGTCGGAAACAGCATGTTTGCCGACTTAGTATCGGTTGCCGGCCATATCTATAAGTTCGGGCTGGGTGATGAAACCGGTGGGGCGACGCAGAAGAAAGTCCCGATTAACCTGCACTGTGACGAGTTTAATGAGCTGATGGGCGATGAGTTTATTCCGCTGATTAACAAGGGGGGCGGTGCGGGGATCCAGGTAACGGCTTACACTCAGACACTTTCTGATATTGAAGCGCGTGTGGGCAACCGCGCGAAGGCCAACCAGGTTGTGGGTAACTTTAACTCGCTGATTATGCTGAGGGTGCGTGAGAACAGTACGGCAGAGTTACTGACCAAGCAGTTACCCGAAGTGGATGTCTACAACAAAACCCTGACGTCCGGGGTAACCGACATTTCCCGACCTGGCGAGGGAACCGATTTTAACAGCAGTGTGCAGGATCAGGTGACGCTGGCCAGAATGCCGATGATAACGGAGGCCGATATTATCAACCTGCCCAAAGGGCAGGCATTTGCGTTGCTGGAGGGCGGACGCCTGTGGAAAATCCGGATGCCGCTACCGGGGAGTGGCAATGACCCCCTGATGCCTGAAAGCATCAGCCAGATCGCGCAGTACATGCAGCAGAACTACCGCACCGGTGAAACCTGGTGGACCGGTAGCGCCCTGCCGTCTGATGCGCTGCCGGCCTCACCCCTCCAGGATGCGGTTGCGGCGGGGGTATAATGGCGGAAGAGAAAGTCCAACCCAGGCAACCGCAGGCGGTACCACCCAAGCAATCTGGGTTATTTATTACCTTATTCTGGCTGCTGCCCTGGAAGATTATCGGGATCTTGCTGGCGTCTCTTCTGGTCAGCCTGCTCATAGAATATGCCGGCATGACCTTTATCTGGGTTGGTGAAGGCGCAGAACACAGCCGGCAGGTGATGCTGACGGAAAGTGGCTATTTGTCGGCAGGATTTACCCGCAGCCTGATGTTATCTGAACCGGTGACGTTCATCAGTCATTGGGTACAGCAAGGGTATCAGTGGGTGTTTGCGGACAGTGGCTTTATCGGTTGGCTCAATGATGCCCGCCAGGTGCACGGATCCCAGGGGGCAGTTGAGACGCTGAACCGGGTGGGCAGTTGGCTGGCGATGGCACTCTGGGATTATTTACAGGCGACGGTGTATGTGACCGTTATCTTTGCCATTCGGGTGGCTATCCTAGTGTTGTCGGTTCCGCTGTTCATCATGGTGAGCATTACGGGTATCGTGGACGGCCTGGTTCGTCGGGATTTGCGGCGTTACGGTGCGGGCTATGAGTCAAGTTTTGTTTATCATCATGCCAAGCGCTACGTGAAACCGGCAATGTACGGTCCCTGCATGCTGTATCTGGCGTGGCCAACGGCGGTGTGGCCCAATTTATTACTATTACCGTCGGCGGTGATGTTGGGTGTGGTGCTCTCCATTGTTACGGGGGCATTTAAAAAATATTTGTGAACTGCACAAACTTCATCATAGTAATGGACTCTGAATGTGCTGGTTTGAGATGTTTACTATTTAACTACCTCTGCCCCAGGGCATTTTGCGGAAAGTGATGAGATTAGAAGATGATATTGCGGAGTCGCTGGAACTCCGTGGATGGTGGTACCGTGCCGCGCGCCGCTGGCTGGATGTTTGGGACCAGACTGAAGATGAAATTGCCCGTGAGGCTATTACACGTAGGCGCGGTCATTGTCTGGATATGGCGTTGCAGACATTGCCAACTGAACGACGTAGGGAGAACCGTAAAAAATATAAGCAGCAAAGTAGGTATAGTGAAGGTTACTAGCCGAAAGCAGAATACAATAATGATGAATGTTTGTAAATCTCAATTAAAACATATTGTTAGTGTGTTTTTATTGCTGGCTGTTTTGTATGCATGTTATTTTTAAGGGAATTTGAATCGTGAAAACTGAGTGATTCTAGTACCATCAATATTATAGACAATTTAACATCTAAGATAAGGCAATGGAAAAATTACAAAATTTAGTTAATCGATATCATAGCAACTTAGACTATTATCGCTCTGTTCGGTACAACGAAACTCAATTGCGGACTGACTTTTTAGACCAGTTTTTTGTTATTCTAGGCTGGGATATAAGGAACGCTAGTGGTAAATCAACAAATGAACGTGAGGTTTTGGTTGAAGAGGGTTTACGTTCTAAAGTTGGCGAGAATACGAAGAAGCCTGATTACACCTTTCGTCTTTTTTCTGAGCGTAAGTTTTTTGTAGAAGCAAAGAAACCAAACGTTCATATTGATACAGATTCGGAACCAGCGAAACAAGTTCGTCGTTACGGATTCACTGCAAAACTAAAAATTTCAGTTCTCTCCAATTTTGAATATACAGCAATATATGACTGCTCAAATCAAGTTTCTGAAGATGATTCAGTGTCGAATTCAAGGGTAAAAATTTACCATTACACTGAGCTTGTCGAAAATTTTGAAGAGATTAAGAAACTGATCGGCAGGGAATGTGTCTATTCAGGTGGATTTGATACAGAATGGGCTGATATTGAAAGTAAAATATCTCGCTTTAGTGTAGATGATTTGTTTTTACAACAGATTAATAGTTGGCGTTTGATGCTGGCAAATGAGTTCATTGGTATAAAACCAGAACTTAATGAAGAGGAGCTAAATGATTTAACTCAGAACTACATAAACAGTATTGTATTTCTTCGAGTTTGTGAGGATAGAGATCTTGAAGATTATGAAACTCTCTATCATTTTGCACAAAACAAGGATTTTCATTCATTAGTTTATAAGCTACAGGCTTCTGATAAGCGATATAATTCAGGGTTGTTTGCTCTATCTTATATCAATGAACTCATTAATAATAAAAACTCATGCATTTGGACTATTATAGAACAATTATATTTTCCTCAAAGTACTTATTCTTTTTCTGTGTTTTCCTCTGACATTCTAGGGAATATTTATGAAGTTTTTCTGAGTGAAAAAATTCGTATCAATCAGAGTGGTGTAATAGAACTACAGCCGAAAGAAGAACATATTGACAGGGATGTGGTTACAACACCAGTTCACATTGTAAAAGATATAATACGAAATACGGTTATAGAATATTGTAAAGGAAAGTCAGATAAAGAAATATTGAATTCAAAATTTGCAGATATTGCTTGTGGCTCAGGTGCATTTCTTCTCGAGGTGTTCCAAACTTTACAAGACATCCTAATTGATTACTATATAGAACATGACCGATCTAGATTGCAACAATTAACAGAGCATAGTTTTAAATTGAGATCATCCGTTAAAAAAACTCTTCTGACTAATTGTATCTATGGTATAGATAAAGACTTTAATGCTGTGAAGGCCTGCTCGTTTGGACTGCTTTTAAAACTTCTTGAAGATGAATCTAAAGAAACAATTGAACCAAATACTCCTATTCTTCCCAAGATCGATCAAAATATCTTGTTTGGAAACAGCTTAATAGATTTAACTGATAATGTTAAAAGTACAGACATTCTTACTGTTAACCCTTTTAACATTAAACATCAATTTGATGTGATCGTCGGTAATCCGCCTTACATGGCAACCGAGCATATGAAACAGCTTACTCCCTTAGAATTGCCAATCTATAAAATTAAATATAAAGCAGCATTCAAGCAGTTTGATAAATATTTTTTGTTTGTAGAACGTTCAATGTATTTGCTAAAAGATAATGGTTATCTAGGCTATATTCTACCTTCAAAATTTACTAAGGTGGGGGCAGGCAAAAATTTGCGAAAACTACTTACGGATAAAAAATATCTCAGTAAACTAATCTCTTTTGGTGCGAATCAAGTGTTCAAGAATAAAACCACTTATACTTGTTTACTGTTCCTGAAAAAATCGCAACAAATAAAATTCACCTTTTACGAAGTGAAAAATTTAAAAAAGTGGCTTACACGTGAAGATGATATCGTAAATTCTAGCACCTATGATGTTGATAAACTCGATTCTGACACATGGATACTAGAAAAAGAAACTAATCATATCCTAGAACGAATGTATAATAGTTCCGAACTTTTAGGTGATATCTTAGGCAAGAAAGAAATTGCAAACGGCATACAGACAAGTGCTAACGACTATTATATTCATAAAGAAATTAAAACTGAGAATGGTTATATTTACTTCGAATATAATGGCAAAGTACATCATGTAGAAAAAGAGCTCACAAGGCCTTACTTTGAAACACCACGATCAGGTGATGATCATTTCTACACATATAAAGATGTTGAACCTAATGCATTTGTGATTTATCCATACCAAAAAGTTGCTGATCGTATTGTAGTTATCAAATATGAAGAGTTAAGAGATAATTATCCAAAAGTGTTCGATTTTATTCATGTTGTGAGAGAATACCTCGATAATGACAAACGTTCTATTAAACCTGGCCCTACTACCTCAAATGAATGGTATAGATACGGGCGTAGTCAAGCACTTGAGAATTGCGATGTTGCACAAAAAATCATCGTTGGTATTCTGTCAAATGGTTACAAATACTCGATAGATAATCATCGAACGTTCGTGTCATCTGGCGGAACAGCTGGTTATAGTATAATTAATGTTCCGGATTCTTGCCCCTATTCAATCTATTACATACAAGCTATTTTATCTTCTAAGTATTTGGAATGGTTTGCTTCTATCTATGGTGAAGTATTTAGAGGTGGTTTTGTCGCTCGTGGTACAAAGGTCCAAACTCGCATGCCTATACCAAAAATCACTTTTGATAATATGGTAGAGAAGGAAAAACATGATCAAATAGCCAGCTTGCAGGAGAGAATGAATAAGCTGTACTCTGAGATTATTAAAGCTAATGACCGTTCAAAAATTATGTTGGAAAGACAGTTTGAAAAAGCTGTGCTAGAGATGGAGAATCTCATTAAAGGACTATTTGCGTTAGGCAGTCTGGATGAGAAAATACCTTCTATTTCAGAGTTGTATCAATCCTTTTAAGTGTAAAAAGCAGCTCTAGTATGAGCTAGTACATATGAGCTGCTTTTTCGTTACTGCTTACTTACGTAATCTCCTGTTTTTGAGTTTTTGCCAGATTTGCATAAGCTGATCATTATCTTCTCTAGAAAATCCAAGCTTCAATAGAATAGCTTCACCCTGTATACGGATGGCCTCTTCGATTTTACCGTCTTTTACTAATTGATTGAGGACGACAGAATTATGCTGATAACCGTTGATCACTGGTATGTAAATTTTCTCAATCTCCGAAGGAACAAGTTCTAATACACCTCCGCCATAATATCGTCCTTCTAACTCAGCTGTAATAGCTGTAAGAGGGTTCAAAAAACTACAGACAAGATTCTCAGCATCAGTAAATTTCGAGGTGACTCGATAAGCTGTATCTGTCGTATAAGCACCTACTTGATTTAAAATTAATCTAGGAGCTTCATGACAACGTTTTAACATCCCTATTTCTGTGCTGTATACAGATGGCACTTTATACCAAGGTTTACGGATGCGACATTTATATCGCTCATGAAGTTTTTCATGTTCTCCATGTTTAATATAGCCCTGCACCTTTGATGGAAGTTCACTATATTTATCTTCAATATATAAAAAATTTGTCGGAAGATTTTGCTTTTGGTTAGACTCATGCTGGGCTTTATCATAAAAGATACCAGGGCAGTGTTGGCTGCGCCCAAACATGGGGTGAGCATAAGCTTCGAGACCATATATATTGACTGTCTCGTTATCGACTAAAAAAAATTTATTTGCTCCGGTAACAATTCCAACGTCAACTTTGGCAATATCTTTAAATTTATGAACAGACTTATGGTTAATGATTTTTTTTATTAATGAGATTTCAATTTTTTCTAGAATTGCTTTAGTCCATTTCCCTTCAATTGTTTCACCATTAATTCCTAATGTCCGGTTAAATAAAGATTCTGGACATTCGTTAAGGAAGTCAAAACCATTAACATTAACAATACCAACACCCTCTGATGGTTTGTCAGTATCATCTTTTTTCTCTGCCATGATGATAACAGCACCTTGCAGGGTATCCTCAAACCAAATCTCTTTCGGATCGATAATGACAATTTTAGAACAAATTTGGCCCATATAACTACGTAATGACTGGGCGTGCATGACATGGATGATCTCTGATGGAATGACCATTGCCATGCGGCCACCCTTCTTCAATAAGGCGAGTGTGGATAATAAAAATGGAACCCACGCATTTGTATGTTTAGTGAATTTTAGGCCCAATTGTTTAAAAACCAGTTCAGTTTGTTCTTGAAATGATTTTTCAAGGAATTGGTATCTGATGAACGGAGGATTACCAATTACTGCATCAAACAGCCCTTTTGTTTTGTTTAACTGTTTGTTAGCCCAAATTAGAAAATCACCCTCTGTCACACTGAAGTTTTCAAAACATAACTTTTCACACAGATCAGATGCTTTTCGTGCTTCGATATCAAAAATTTCAAAGCATGAGAGCTTGAGTGACTTGCTACACCCGTTGTTGTATAAAGCCTGAATAAACACACCATCACCACAACTAGGCTCAAGAACAGATTCAGGATTTTTTTGCAAAATCCATTTGGTTACATAGTCTGCTAAATTTTGAGGTGTGTAATAACCACCACGTAATTTTTGAACCGTCTGTTCTGATTTAAATTTCATCATTTACCTTTAAAAAACTTTTTATAAGCTCTGGTTTCTTTTCTTCTATGTGCTTATTAGCTTTATCCACGAACCAGCCTTTCAATGTTTGTTGCTCATGGGCTAAAACCGAATAGAGAGCTTTCTTTAACTCCGGATCCACTTCTAAAACTATGCGGCCTGAATCACCTTTCGACATGCAATCACCTATGTGATATTTGTTATGTTACATAGGTCATATAGGTTACATAAAATATCACCTCCATTAAAGTAAATTTTTATGTACCTCGCTAGTTCCTTGGGGCGAATCAAATACATTTAGGTTAGATGAACGCTCAGCTACAGGTGACTTGCATGAACCAGTTTTTGTTCAGGATTCAAGCAGGTCGACGCTATTATCGATGATATCGAGTTGGTTACGCCAAATGGTTTTTGCTTATTCCGCAATGGTTAGTCCAACGAAATCATGATGGTTGATGTCGAAATAATTGACGAATTAACCGTTGGCATTTCCATTTTATAGGACTCATACCCATTGCAGTACATTCTCTGCTAGCCGCCGCGTCCCTCACTTTAATTTTCACTCCACCATAAACAGTTTCCTGCTGCTCTCCTTATGCGGTTGCGTCAGTCTTTCCCCGCAACCTCAAACACACAGGAGAGCGCCATGCGCCTATCCCCCGGACTCTGTGTACTACTGCTGTCTATTACCGGGCTCAGCTCTTTCCCGACGCAGGCTTCCGAAAAAGATGAGCTGGCCCTGGTGATGCGCCAGCTTGACCAGGTTCAGGCTGGCCTCGACCGAGCACGGGTTGTGGCTAATCAGAATGGCCAGGATGTCCGCTTTTACTTTGATTACCTCAGTGCAACCCGTGACATCACCACCATGAAACAGGGCATTGCACACTATCTGGAGCCTTCCCGGGCTCAGCCCTCAGTGCCGATGTCGGTCACCGGCCAGTACCGAGGCGAGGAGGGACGCTAATGTCCATGACTTCTGCACAGCAGTCAGGCTGGAGTGCCGGCACCGGCGGCGGAATGGAGCCGTCATCCCTCAACCTGCTTATTTTGGGGCTCCTCGGCGCGGTGCTTTTTCTGTTTGTCGCCTGGGTGCTGGTGACCGCCTATCGCGGGGTGTCAGAGAAATCCATTCCCATGAGCAAGTTGCCGGAGACGGCTATCCGGTTGGTTGTGATGCTGCTCCTGACACTCTTCTTCTTTTTCCACTGAAGTTAAGGATAATTCAATGAAGTTAATGACGTTCTTTCGCAATAAGTGTGGGCTGATTTCAGGCAGTGCCCTGTTTTACGTCGGCAATGCCCTGGCTGACCTGCCACCTATTGAGCAGCCGTCCACTGGGGGAGGAAGCGGGACGTACGCCACCATCAAGGGTTATCTGCGCGATGGTCTGACGCTCGGTGGCCTCATCATTGCGGCCGTAGCTTTCATCGTGGTCGCCAACGCGGCCATCAGTTGTTTTCATCACGTCCGACAGGGTAAGGCGACCTGGACCGAGTTCGGCACCTTCGTGATCATCGGTGTCATCCTCCTCGTGGTGGTTATCTGGCTGGTCACCAAAGCCAGCGACATTCTGTAAGGGGGCGGTATGGCCGTGATCGCGTTTTTACCCGACCGTCTGAATACGCCGCCCGTTGTTTGGAAAGGCTTCACCGCCGGTGAGTTCCTGCTGGCGGCAGGGGTGGGGTTCCTGCTCGGTATTCCGGTGTCCATTCCCCTGATGTTTATCCCTTTCGTGGGCTGGATTGCGATCCCGACCTGCATGCTGATTATGCCTATCATCGTGGTGTTTATGGGCGGCCGCTGGGTCGGCAATTACAAACGTGGAAAACCGGATAACTATGTCTGGCGGCGGTTGGAGGTGTTACGTGCGAAGGTCGGGCTGTGTCGGGTACTGGTCATTCACAGTCAGGCGTGGGCGCTGCGCCGTACGCGACCTTTTAAATGGGGAGGGACGCTATGAGCCGTTTTCGCAATGCGGTCAGCGCCCGGGACAACCATATTTTCACCCTGCGTATGGTGTGCGCGATGTTGTTCGTGGCACTGGTGACAACCAGCGCTGGCTGGATGATGGCTCCCCGCAATCTGACTATCCATAACCCGCCAGACCTGCGCTCAGGCAGCACCAAAAAGTGGTGGGAAGTGCCCCCTTCCACGGTGTACAGCTTTGCATTTTACATTTTTCAGCAACTCAATGCCTGGCCTAAGGACGGTGAGGTGGATTATCCGGCAAAAATTGCCCAGATGAGCCCCTACCTGACCCCGGCCTGTCAGGATTTTCTGAATAAAGATGCTGAATACCGCACGAACAGCGGGGAGCTGAAAGACCGCGTCCGCGTGGTCTATGAGGTCCCCAAACGGGGTTACAGCAGCAAAAGTGTCAACATGAAATCCGATAACGAATGGGGGGCCCGTCTGGATCTGGTGGCTGACGAGTATTACCACACGGAACCGGTCAAGCGGGCGATGGTGCGTTACCCGATCAAGGTCATTCGCTGGGAGGGCGACCCTGAGCGTAATCCGTTCGGTCTGGCGATGGATTGCTATGACGGTGTGCCGCAGCGGCTGGAAGCCATACCGGTTCAGGCACCGGAGAAAAGAACGGGGGTATTTCAGTGAAACTGAACATTCTGGCCACAATGGGCCTGGTGATGGCCACGGTCGGTACTGCCCACGCCGTGGAACTGATGAAGTGGGAGCGGGTTCCCCTGCAGGTGCCGCTTAACGTGGGACAGGAGCGGATCGTGTTTGTCGATAAAAACGTGCGGGTCGGGTTCCCGCCATCTCTTAACGGTAAACTGCGGGTTCAAAGCAGCGGCGGGGCCGTCTATCTTGATGCCAGCGACGCCTTTCCTGTGACGCGCCTGCAACTGCAGAACAAAGAAAATGGCGAGATTATTTTACTCGACGTCAGTGCTGCTCCCGGCAAAACGACCCGCGAACCGGTGCAGGTGGTGTATGACGGAGAGGTGTCATCGGCATCGGCCAGTGATAAAACCCAGGTTAGCGGTGCCAGCAGCAGCAGCGGTTCGTCTGCACAGGTGCAGAATGAGGCGACGACGCAGCGGCGTAAACCGGTAAAGCTGAGTGCGCCGTTACCTGTGGTGCTGACACGTTATGCCGCCCAAAGCCTCTATGGTCCCCTGCGTACCGTGGAGGCGGTACCCGGCATCAGTACTGTTGCGCTGAAATTGCCTTCCAGAGTCAGCACGCTTTATCCCTCAGCACCGGTGACCGTCAGTCCGTTGGCAGCCTGGAGTCTTAATGGTTACAGCGTGATTGCCCTGCAAGTGCGTAACACGTCAGCGTCAAAAACTATCCTCGATCCCCGTGAGCTGGAAGGACAATTTGTGTCTGCAACCTTTCAACATCGGTGGTTAGGCTATGCTGGGACACCGGAAGATACCACGGTGCTCTATCTGGTCACACAAGGCCGTCCAGACGGTGCGTTCCTGGCCGAGCCAGTCATACCGCCGGCCAGCGCCAAAAAGTCTCGGAGTCCCCGTCAATGAAAATGAAATCTAATGGATTAGTCAAACTCATGGTGCCACTGGCCATTCTTGGCACGGTGTTTATCGGGGTTAAATCCTGCTCAACAGGTCACGGTGAAAAGAAAGCGCAGGCCACTGCTGGGGCGGTTGTGTCTGACCTGACGCCCGAGGACATGAAGGCGATGGGCATTGAGGGTGACACGCCTCAGGATACCCTGCGTACGCTGGTTGGCAGTCTGAAGACGGTGACGAAACGGCAAAATCAGCTTGATGCCGACAATAAAAGCCTGGCGGATGAAAATAAAAACCTGAAGCAGACTAATCAGAATGTCGATGAGCGTATCAATCAGGCAGTGAGCAATGCGCGGTCAGCGGCAGATAAGGAACAGGGCCAACTGAATGGTCAGGTGCAGGCGCTGACGGCGCAAATAGGGGGCCTCATGCAAAAGCTGCAGGATAAAGGCAACGGCACTCAGCCGGCGACAGGAAATACCACCACCGTCGGCAGTGATATTCCGGTGGGCTTAGGGCTTGATGGCGGCGGAACCGGGAACCCTTCACCGGCGACAGACAGTGAGGGGTTGCAGTGGGTTGAGCCTAAAGACGGCGTCGCGGTGGACACCAGCGGCAAACCGGTGGTGGAGGGCAATACCAATACCGCCAGCGGTTTTTCTTTTGCAACCTCCTTTTTGGATGATAACGCCATCACCCATCAGAAAACCGAACTGGCCAATAAAACCAACGCGGGTAAAACGCTCAGTGGCAACTCTGCCGCAGAGGGCCCCGTCGATCCTGTCTATACCCTGCCGGAAAACGCCACTTTAATTGGTAGCCGGGCGATGACCGCGTTGCTAGGCCGTATCCCCATCGATGGCAAGGTGACCGACCCATATCCCTTCAAAGTGCTGATAGGCAAAGACAACCTGACGGCGAACGGTATCGACCTGCCGGACGTGCAGGGCGCAGTCGTGTCCGGTACGGCGACCGGTGACTGGACGCTGTCCTGTGTGCGCGGCTCGGTGACCAGCATTACGTTTGTGTTTACTGACGGCACGGTGCGCACCCTGCCACGGCCTGCCGGGCAGGCCAACAGTCAGGGCGCAAACAATGGCAACAATACCAGCAGTATCGGCTGGCTGTCGGACGAAAACGGTATTCCTTGCCTCGCCGGTGAACGTAAATCAAACGCCTCAACCTACTTGCCCACGCTCTTTGCGCTCTCTGCGGGCGGTGCCGCCGCCGATGCGCTGGCCCAGAACCAAAATACCGCGCAGACGAATGCCTATGGCGGTGTGACGTCCACGCTGACCGGCGATGCCGGGCAGGCGGTCGTTGGGAAAGCGCTGGCGGGCGGTATGCAGGAAACTGCCCAGTGGGTCAAAGCCCGCTATGGACAGACCTTTGATGCCATCTATGTGCCCCCGGGCATGAGGGTGGCTGTTCATATCACCCAGCAGTTGGCGATTGATTACGAAGAGAAAGGTCGCAAGGTGAAATATGACTTCAGCCTGAGCCAAGCTGGCACAGGGCTTGATTAAATGGGCGGCGGTTAAGTGACGGCGCCTGCCGGACAAGGGGTGTTACCGCGGCCGGAGATAGACACGTTTTTGCTGCGTTGTTTTCGGGATTTTGCCAGCGCGGATGCGCTCTACAAAAAAGGGGAGTAGAACCATGAAAAAGAGAACAATACGGCCGCTCGTTGCCCTGGTATTTATGCTGCTTGGCGGCTGCAGCACCAGTAAAGATGCCATGCTTCCCCCCGGTGACAGTACCATGCTCGAGCTGTGGAATGACGGCGCGTCGACAACGCATGCTACTGGTGAAGGGCGTACCACCTTGCGTCGGGCACTGAACAACAGGGAACGCGGGACCGCCACGCCGGTGGCAGAAAGTTACAGCCGCACGCAGGAAAATGAGATTCAGCAGACCTTCCCACGGCTGCCTAATCCTGACATGGTGATGTATGTCTACCCCCACATTGCCGAGGGCAATGCCCCAGTGCCGGGCTACAGCACGGTATTTCCCTTCTACAGTCAAATTCAGTATGCCCTGCCGGGCGAACGCACGGGAGAGTTGTAATGTTTTCATTATTTCGTCGTCAATCCTATGTCTCTGAAGCATACCTTACCGGCAGCGGCCCCTTTGCGGTCGAGGGCCATGAGCCGTTTAGCCGTGAAGGGCGGTTTACACACCAGGATGAGGCCCGTGCCTATTGCCAGCAGCCTTCTATTATCGATTACATGCCCTGGGGGGAATATCTGCCTGAGTGGCGGTGCCTGTTACTGGATGACGGCGTCTCCGTCGGGGCGGTATTTGAAGTGATCCCCGTCGGCACCGAAGGCCGCCCAGCCGAACGCCTGGAGGAAATTCGGGATGTGGTGGAGGATGCACTGCAGGACAGCCTGCCGGAACTCGATGGGAACCAGTGGGTGGTGCAGTTTTACTGCCAGGATGAAACTGACGTGACGGCCTATATGGATAAGCTGCGGGGATATGTCAAACCCTGGGCACAGGGCACTGAATTTACGCAGGCCTGGTTGGCTGAAACCGAACGGCATATGAAAAGCATTTCAGTGGAGAACGGGCTCTTTGAGGACAAAATCGTCACAGGTGCACCCTGGCGTGGCCAGACCCGACGTACGCGGATGGTGATTTACCGCTACGTCGAAAAGCATGCGCGTGACCCGTTACCACCGGCTGTGATGTTAAATCAGGTGTGTGACCGCCTGACCTCTGCGCTGGCTGGGGCTGGGATCCGCTGTGAGCGTCAAAACGGGGAGCAAATCCACAGCTGGTTGCTGCGCTGGTTTAACCCCAGCCCGCAGTGGGTCGCGCCTGAAGTGCTTTACCGGGCCGCCCGTCATGACGATGGCGAGCCGAATAGCCTGCCTATTCTTAACGATTTTAGTGAAACCCTGTGGTTTACGCGCCCGCGCAGCGATGCCGAGCGCGGCGTGTGGTGGTTCGACAACGTCGCGCATAAGGCTGTGCCGGTCGAGCGGTTACGCCGTGCCCCGCAAACGGGCCATCTGACCGGTGAAGTCCGGCGGGGGGAGAATATCAATACCCTGATGGATTTGATGCCGGAAGGCACCCTGATTGCCATGACGTTGATTGTCCAGCCTCAGGACGTGCTGGAAGAGGAGTTTAACCGTCTTGGCCGTAATGCCATGGGGGAAAATATTGAGTCAACCCGTGCCCGTGAAGATGCGAAAAAAGCCCGTGAATACCTGGGTGACCGGCATAAGCTGTACCGCTCTGCACTGACGTTTCTTATTCGCGCGCCAGACCTCGATATGCTTGATAAGCGCTATCTCGATATCAGTGCCAAACTGCTCAATGCCGGGCTGCAGCCGGTGAACCCGGAGCACGATGTGGCCCCGCTGAACGGTTACCTGCGGGCAATGCCGATGTGTTTTAACCCTGCGGTGGATAAAAATCACTGGTACAGCCGGCTGACGTTCGTGCAGCATTTTGCCTGTCTGTTGCCGGTGTTTGGGCGTGATACTGGCACCGGTAATCCTGGGTTTTCCTTCTTCAACCGCGGTGGTGCCCCGCTGACCTTCGACCCGATGAACAAGCTTGACCGGACACAGAACGCGCATTTACTGCTGTTTGGACCGACAGGCTCCGGGAAGTCCGCCACGCTTTGCGCCGCGCTGGCTCAGTTGATGGCGGTGCATCGCTCTCGGTTGTTTTTACTGGAAGCGGGTAACTCCTTCGGGCTGTTGGCGGATTATTATGAGTCGCTCGGGCTGACCGTCAATAAAATCAGCGTCAAGCCCGGGAAGGGGGTTTCTTTGGCCCCGTTTGCCGATGCTCATCTGTTGCTGCAGGTCTCACCGGATGAACTGGTCATTGATGAGTCAGCGCTGCCCGAGCTCGATGCCAGCGCTGAGGATGACGAAGACGACGAGAAACGTGACATCCTGGGAGAGATGGAGATTGCGGCGCGCCTGATGGTCACCGGCGGGGAAGCGGCGGAAGAAGCGCGCATGACCCGCGCTGACCGCGGAATGCTGCGTGAGGCGATCCTGATTGCGGCCAGGACGTCATTTGCTGAAAACCGTCAGATGTTGCCCGAGGACCTGATGTACGCGCTGGAAAATATCGCCCGTGATAACTCACTGGATACCGATGGCCGAGAACGCAGAACGGCCAGCCGGCGGGCGCGTGCGGAAGAAATGTCTGAAGCCCTGCGGATGTTCACGGAAGGCTTCGAGGGTGAGCTGTTTAACCGTCCGGGCACGCCGTGGCCCGAGGCAGACGTGACGCTGATTGATTTGGGCACCCTGGCCCGTGAGGGCTATGAGGCGCAGATGGCGGTGGCGGTCATTGCCCTGGTCAACACGGTGAACAACATTGCCGAGCGCGACCAGTACCACGACAGAGAAATCAATATGGTCATCGATGAGGCCCATATTGTGACCACAAATCCGCTGCTGTCACCGTATATGACCAAGGTGGTAAAAATGTGGCGTAAGCTCGGTGCCTGGCTGTGGCTGGCGACGCAGAACCTGGCGGACTACCCTGATACGGCGGAGAAAATGCTGAACATGGCCGAATGGTGGCTGTGTCTGACCATGCCGCCGGATGAGGTCGAGCAAATTGCCCGCTTTAAAAAACTCACCGTTGAGCAAAAGGCCATGCTGTTGTCGGCGACCAAGCTTCCGCGGTGCTATACCGAAGGGGTGGTGCTGGCCAAGCGGGTGGAAGCCTTGTTCAGGGCAGTTCCGCCCAGCTTGTATCTGGCGTTGGGAATGACAGAAAAAGAAGAAAAAGCCGAGCGGCGGGCCTTGATGAACGAATATCTGTGCAGTGAACTGGAGGCCGCTTTCCATGTGGCCCGTAAGTTCGACAAGGCACGAGGAATACTCACTGAAATGAGGACAGCATGAGACGACGTGGAATGTTCCCCCCCTCCGTGGTTAACGACAGTGAAATGCGTCTTGCCGTCATGTTTGATGTGCCGCCACAAGGGGATGCACGTATCGGTGAAAGCGATCATCGTCAACTGATGAAGTTGAGAGAGAATATCCGCCGGCGTCTGCCTGCACCGCTGACCCTTTCTCTGCGGCCGCACCGGGTAGGACTGCTCAATTGCCTTTCCCTGCACCTGAGTGACCGTGCCGGTGCCACGCTCGATCTGCTCATTACGCTGACCGGTAACACGGTCTGGCCTGATGATAATGAATATGCCCAGGGCGTGCGGTGGTATATCAATGTGCCGGATGCCACTGACATGATGTGGTTGCTGAAATCACTGGATATTGACGGAGCCAATGCGGGGTGATCGGAAACGGGCGACGGCTGCTCAAATCTTTTGGGCTGCCGACGTCCGTTGAACAAGCCGCAGGCGCGTTAGGGATAGGGTGTGTCATCTCTGTGTGGTAGGGGTGATGCAGCTGCGGCGAGCTTTACCTTTGTGGGCCATTTTGACGCGGAGTCGAATTATCTAAAGTGGCGTGCAGAGCAGGACACTTACGGGTAAACCGGATAAATTTTCACAGTCAGATATTGAGTTGTTTACTGACGTCCGGCCGTTATAAACGCACCTTAGGCGGGTTAACCGCTTAAGGAGTGTTCACCATGAAAAGACTCATCGTCTTTCTGCCGGCACTGTGGCTGTGTGCAGTTGCCAGTGCCAGTACTGTCATTTATACCGACAGTACCCATCCCGTCTCATCTGCTTCCCCCGATATTCCGGTGGTTTACCTTGATGCGCCTGAGCGATTGGAGGCAGATATATTTGGCACCCTGCCGGCGAATGCGGCCCTGGCCGAAAAACAGGCTCGTGATGTTCTGGGTCAACCGGCATTTATCGCGCAACAACAACAACTGGCCAGTGCCTATCAGGGTCTGATGAAAGCCTGGTCGCTGGGCCTGACCCACTTTCCGGCGGTGGTTTTTGACGATAAATGGGTGGTCTACGGGACCACTGACGTCAGTGTAGCCATGCAGCATTTTGCCGACTGGCGGGGGGCGCACCAATGACGCTTATTCCACGGCGCTCCCGCCGGCTGCTGATGGCCACATTATTGGTCGGCAGCGGCCTGAGTATGGCCAGCGTCAACACGGCTAGCCTGATTTCCAGCGCGGTCAGCGTGTCCTGCATCAGTTGGACGGTGAAAGGCATCTGCTATTGGCTGCTGTGTACGCCTTTTGGCTGCTCGGTCAAAACGTCCGTCAAGGTCGAGCATTTTATCCCTGAGGCTGTGGTGTCTGCGTATTCCGGCCCGGGAGATAATCCCTGGACGGAAATGGCCACTGTCAGTGATGTTGCTGGTCACGGGGAAAGTGGCATGATGGGCGCACTCAGCGGCGTCATCGCCGGCGGCGGCCAGCAGGAAATGAAAGTCGCTGGGCTGCGCAAACAAAACCTGCATTTTCATTATGCCGATGCGTATGGTCACCCGGCCACCACGCTTATCGGGGGACAGATTGCTGGGTATTCCTGTCAATCTGCCGCCACGCCATTTATCCCTTATTTTGTCAGTTCCCTCGATGCCCTGGTGTGGCGAAGTGGCTTGCCTGAAGCGCTGTACCCGGAAGCGCTTATCCCCGGTCAGCGGGAGCTCGGCAGCCAGGCTGGCGCCAATATGTGGGGCAATATTTACCCGCGCAGCGGGTTTGTCACGCAACAGGACAGTTACAAATCTGCCGCCGTTGTGGCTCAGCGCGTGGCGGATGTTATTACCCGTAACGGTCAGCTTCATGTTTATCAGCCGCTGGTTGGTCAGCCATCACCAGGCTACTGGCCACCGGCGCCGGTGAAAGAGAATACCGGTAGCCAAAATCATAAATGGCAACGCCTTTCACCACAATTGACGACCACCTGCGCCGTGTTTCCTGATACCGGCACGACGGTTGCCCAGGACGGGAACTACGCCTGGGCGCTCTGGCAGCCCTACAGTTGCTGTAAACGTCGCGGGCAGACTTTCCTCTACAGCACCGATTTTTCGTGAGACTCATGCTATGACAATGTACACAAAAAACAACCCGATGTTGCCCCAGGCCTTACTGTTTCTGTTTGCCAGCAGCCTGTCGCCAGCGTATGCGCAGGTCACGGCCTCCTCAACCGGTGTATCCGCTAACGGGGCCATCAGTGACGGCCTGTTCTATTCAATTGGTGGAGGTTCGGTGATATCTCCGCCAGCGTCCCGCAACAGCATGACTCGCCTGGGGATGAACGGAGGATTGAGCAGTGACCTGATGTGCGGAAATTTTGACATCAAAACCACGGTCGGTAACCAGCTCAATGGTGTGACCAGCGGGTTTAAAGACCTGATGGGGACGGTTATTCAGGGAGCCACTGGCGCGGTGGCCAGCATGCCGGCGATGGTCATACAGCGGGCTAACCCGGGGCTGTATGAAATGTTGACCAACGGGGTACTGCAGGCCGGGCTGAGTTTTGATAAATCCAAGCTCAATTGTCAGAACATGGCCAATAAAATGGCCGATTACACGATGGGGAACAAATGGACGCAGGCGGCCGTGACCGAGGAGTACAAAGATATCGTGGCGTCCAGCGACGGTGACGCTGTCAGCAGCGACCAGAAACTGCAGAAGGCGACCGGTGAAGATGGTGCGACCTGGATGGGGGGCCAGAAACGCGGGGGTAAAGGCCAACCGGCGATCAAGCCGACGCACGACCTGGCGAAAGCGGGCTACAACATGATGAACAATCTGCCGGTGACCAGCAACACCACCGTGGGGGCATCCAGCTGCAACGGGTCGGTATGCCAGCGTTATCCGGATTCAGAGGCCGCGGCTACCGCTGTGGTTAAAGTGCTGGGTGACCGTTCTATACGTACCTGCCGTGAGGCCAACGAATGCAACAGCGGCGGGGATGAGAACGCCGCCGGCAGCACGGTGGCCGGCACCGGTTTCTCCCCAATACTGGAAGATGCCACCAAAGAAAACCTTGAGCAGTTGTCCAAACTGGTCGGCGGTTCACAGGCCCCCACTGCCGATAATCTGGCCAAACTGAAAACCGGCAGCCTGGTGGTGACCCGCGGGGTTATCCAGTCTCTGAAAGACGACCCGGACAATGCTGCACTGGTTCAGCGCCTTGCTGGAGAACTGGCGATGTCCGATACGGTAGAGCAGGCGCTGACCATGCGGCGCATGCTGACCACCGGGCAGTCCGAACCGAATGCGGCTGATCAACCGGAAGCGTTGGCAGAAGGAGACCGGCGTGTCGATGCCCTTGACCGTGAAATTGCCGCATTGAGCAATGAAATGACTTTGCGAAAAGCCATCAGTAATAACAGTTTGCTCACCACGCTCGACCGACAGGGGGCGCGTAACCAGGACAGCAAACTGCAGCAGCACAGTGGAAGCCAGGACCAGGGCTTTAACAACATGGGCCAGACATCAGGCGTGCAGCCATGAATATGCCAGCGTCCCACCCACAAAAGCCCCGCTTAGGTGGCGCGGGCCGTTTAGCCCTGATTGTTCTGGTCATTGTGGCCTTGACTGTAGGGCTATTTCTGTTCGCCTCGGTGCTGTTTGAACTCGACCCGGACGGGCATATAGTTCGGGACTGGCTGAGTGCGAGCCGCTATGGGCTGTTTGTCTGGCGACTGACGCTTTATACCGTTCTGGGGTGGGCATGGTGTTGTGGAGTGCGCTCGCAGGTCATGAAAAAATCACCCGGAAGTTCACTCCGTCGTCTGGAATGGACGGCGGCGGGTTTTATTCTGGTACTCGAATTCGCTGCCTGGCGTTCCGTACTGGCATAAGGGGGCACGATGACGGCTAACAGTTTTCTGGAGTATTTTCTGGTGTTGTTCGGCTGGATACTGAACAACGCGCTGTGGAACATTCTGCTCAGTACGGGGTTGTTCGCGCTGCCTCTGGTTTTCAAAGTCCTGGGTATCTGGCTGAAGGTGCGGGAGGAGGGCGCGGATGAGGGCAATAAAGGCGTTCTGGCTCTGCCCCGGGTGGAGCACGCCCTGTACGTGTCATTTTGTGTGATGTTGTTCTGTTGTATTCCGCTGTTGCCGGTCGATATCAGCACCATTAAATTTGACACGTCGCGGGCGAAACAGTGTGGTGTGAGCGTACCCACGCCGCAGAACTCCGGTTATAAAGGGCTGGTTAACGATTTTGATGGGAAGACGGCCGAGGTGCCGGTGTGGTGGTATCTTTTGCATCTGGTCTCCAAAGGCATAACGCAGGCAATGGTTGCGTCGATCCCCTGTGGCGACCAGCTCCGGCAATTGCGGTTTGACATACAAAATACCAAAATCCGGGATCCGATTGTCCTGCAGGAAGTGCAGGACTTCGCCGACCAGTGCTATTCCCGGTCGTACTTTAAGCTCAAAAACAGCAACAGTCAGCTCAGTGACGCCACCATCAACGCTGTTGGATGGATTGGGAGCCGCTATTTTCTCAATACTGGCGGGTACTATGACTATTACACCTCGACCAGCCCCCGCAGCCAGTGGCCGTATGACAATGCGCGAGACAGCGGCTATCCCGATGTCGGCAAAGGAGGCTATCCCACTTGCAAACAGTGGTGGTCTGACGGTACTAACGGCCTGAAGGCCCGCGCGCTGGCCAATATTGATGATTCAACAAAAAATGCGCTAAAGCGAAAGTTTAGTTCTGCTGAATGGGAGGAAATGGCCCTGCGCTGGCTGGTGAGTCCGCGTAATGTGGGATTATCAGGCGGGAGCGGGGAAACTTATGCCGTGGGTAGCAGTGATACGACCTCGGGGTTAGCCGGTAACGTTACCCGGCTTGTTTCGACTATTGGTGTAGGGATTAAGCAAACGGAAGCCTTGCCGGGTTTTGATGCGCTGAAGCAGGCATTGCCGATGATACAGGCGCTGCTGGAGATGATGATTATTATCGTTATCCCAGTGCTGATGATGTTCAGTGCTTATGAGCCGAAAACCGTAGTGACTATTTCGTTCGCGCTGTTTGCGCTGATGTTTATCACGTTCTGGTGGGAACTGGCGGGCTGGCTTGATGACAGGATGATCACCATCTTGTATGACAGCATGTCAGCGCAGGGCATTTCGAACAGCAGTGTACCTTTTGCCGAATTTGTGAGCTCAACCGCTGATGGCTGGATCATGAATTTGGTACTAGGAATGATGTATATCGTATTTCCGATGTTCTGGATCGGGATGCTGGGCTGGATTGGTTTTAAAGCTGGGGAGTTAGCTCAGGCAATGTCTAAAGGTGGGAGCATGCCACAAGATGCCGGGCAGCAAGGTGGGGGCATGGTTAAAGATGCAGTAACTAAAGCCGTAACCAAAGGAGCGAATTAACTAGTCGAGTGACATGAACTAGCTATTCTTATCATGGGAATAGCTAGCCATCGTTTTTTATGTCACCAAAATAATAACCATCACCACTATGGCCATCACGAAATCCATCTTTTAGTTCGTGGTTTTGGTTTGCATGTTTTGACGAGTTTTTTAAGTCAGCAACAGTGCCAGCAACAATTGCTGCCGCACCTAAGCAACCAATAGAAACATCTACAGACCCTAAAAGCAGATTACACCCTAGCTCTTTATAATCGGCTTTCTTCATTTTAAATTTGATTCGCTTCCTGGAGCAGATATCTTCCAGGTCTTTCGGATCAAAGCCATTTTCAATGCTCATAGCAACAGCCCTCTTTTGATTCACAGTTTCTACTCTTTAGACTGTTTTGTCTTAAGCGCATAGTCGGTGTCTTCTCGGCGATATAGGGTGATAACTGTGGTAATGACATCATATTGACCTTCAGATGTATCGATGGCCTGGTAAAGGCGAGTCTGAAGCCATTTGAGCGCAGTTTCATTTTGTAGCATTTTTCGACACCAGACAACTTATGTTTTATCGGGGTAGGTGTTTCGAACGAGCCCCGTCTTTTATCGATCTTTTTACGAAAAATCGCCTGTATCTCACTATCAAGTGTATCTCATTAATTTTCGACGATTTTTGGAATTTCAGTTGGACTGTAAAATCCTTATAGACCTATTACGGAGTATAAAAACGCGGGATAATCGGTTGATGATAATTGCGTTCCATTATCTATCGCGATATGGGAGCCGATGACTTGTCCACACCATTTTATGCTTTCAAATGTAACCGTTAAAATCTGCAGATTGGCTTTTTGGAAGGGGATGAAGCCATCACGCATAAAAAAATCACTTATCTTGTCTATGACGAATGACAACGATATTGAGTTGATCAGATTAACTGATCAATATCGACTGATTGATCTGCATAATCGATTTCATAGACTCATTTTCTGACCGTATTCTTACGGGTGCTAACACGGGGAAAGGTGAGTCCTGCGCAGACGGGGCTATACTCAAACAGGATATTATGCTTGTACTCATTACATGTTGGCGAATGTATTTCTCAACGTTAATGGGGGCTCATTTGCATAAGTTTGCCACTCATATCTTTTTGTAGACTCATTGTAATTCACAATGACGTTGCCCATCGATAAGTCATTTTTACGTTATTAGAGGTTAATTGATTCACGGCAATAATAGATAAGCCTCTTGTGAACCTATCGGGTTCTAAAATCCTCCGAATACACATCACATTTCTGGAAAAAATATCTATAGGCATATTCCTACAATGATTCTCATAAACGCCCAGTTTAATTTTTATGATGTTTATTAATCTCTTTGTTCGTAGAGGTTTACCTTGCTGTTGTGAGAAATGTCTTACACATCATGGTGATGATCTGTTTTTTATGAATATTTAAAATTTACTTTTTGTTACATTTAACTCGTTGGTGTTAGATGGCTAATGTTTCTACACTGCGCGCACTGGTATTTAATTGATATGCTAATGCGTGTGAAAAATACCTGTCTGATACTGTTTCATGCCATCCGATGAATGGATAGGGATATCTACTAAAGTGTTTTTTTACTTTAATGCACACCGAGTTAATCAGTGGGCAGTGAATGCTGTGCCGGATAATGTAGATTATTTCTATTCATTTTCTCAGTGGTGGCTTTTTAAGTTTCCTTCCCTTAATAAGGAAAGTCGATGTCCTCTTCAAGCTTCCAAAATGAGATACCTAAAGCACGCATTAATATTAAATTAGACCTGCATACAGGCGGCGCTCAAAAGAAAATGGAGCTGCCTTTGAAGTTGTTGGTGATGGGTGATTACAGCAACGGTCAGGAACAACGCCCACTGTCCGAACGTGAAAAGCTTAACATCAATAAAAACAATTTCAACAGTGTTTTGGCTGAATTCCAACCGAGCCTGAAACTGGCGGTGCCTGACACGCTAGCAGGCGATAACACTGATACCGCCGTTGCCCTGACTTTCCGCGAGATGAAAGATTTCGAACCGGAAAGCGTCGCCCGTCAAATCCCACAACTGCGTGCCTTGCTGGCAATGCGCAATCTGCTGCGTGATCTCAAGTCCAATTTGCTGGACAACGCCACCTTCCGCCGTGAACTGGAAAATATCCTCAAAGACGAAGCATTGAGCGATGAGCTGCGTGCTGAACTGGCGGCATTGGCCCCCAAAGACTGTTAATCGCCGGATTGGCTGCTTGTAGAAAGAAGAAAAGGAATATGCTGATGTCTGTACAGGAAAATGCTGCGCAGGGTACTGCGACGACCGTATTAGAGAAAAACCGTCCCGTAGCCCAGGGGGTTTATGCCGCTTTATTTGAAAAAATCAACCTGAGCCCGGTCTCCTCATTGACGGGGCTGGATGCTTTCCAGAACAACGATACCATGGCCGATGCCACCACTGATGAGCGTGTTACTGCCGCCGTCAGTGTCTTTTTAGATTTGCTGAAGCAATCGTCCAAAAAAGTGGAAAAGCTGGATAAAACCTTGCTGGATGGCCACATTGCGGCACTGGATGACCAAATCAGTCGCCAGTTGGATGCGGTGATGCATCACCCTGATTTCCAACGGGTGGAGTCGACCTGGCATGGCGTGAAATCCCTTATCGATCAAACCGATTTCCGTCAAAACGTACGCATTGAACTACTGGATATCAGTAAAGATCATCTGGTGCAGGATTTTGAAGACGCCCCTGAAATCGTGCAAAGCGGTCTCTACACCCAGACTTACATTCAGGAATACGACACCCCCGGTGGCGAGCCGATTGCCGCCGCTATCTCCAACTACGAGTTTGACCGTAGCCCGCAAGATATCGCGTTATTGCGCAATATCTCCAAGGTCGCGGCAGCAGCCCATATGCCGTTTATTGGCTCAGTGGGTCCAGAGTTCTTTGGTAAAGAGAACATGGAAGAAGTGGCCGCCATCAAAGATATCGGTAACTACTTTGACCGTGCCGAATACATCAAGTGGAAAGCCTTCCGCGACTCAGATGATTCCCGCTATATCGGCCTGACCATGCCGCGCGTGCTGGGGCGCTTGCCTTACGGCCCGGACACGGTGCCGGTACGCAGCTTTAACTACGTAGAGCAGGTGAAAGGGCCGGACCATGACCGTTATCTGTGGACCAACGCCTCGTTTGCCTTTGCCGCCAATATGGTGAAAAGCTTCATCAAAAACGGCTGGTGTGTGCAGATCCGTGGCCCGCAGGCCGGTGGCGCGGTGACCAACCTGCCTATTCACCTGTACGATTTGGGTACCGGTAATCAGGTCAAAATCCCGTCAGAAGTGATGATCCCGGAAACGCGCGAATTTGAGTTTGCCAATCTGGGCTTTATCCCGCTGTCGTACTACAAAAACCGTGATTACTCGTGCTTCTTCTCGGCCAACTCTGCCCAGAAGCCGGCGTTGTATGATACGGCTGATGCGACCGCCAACAGCCGTATTAATGCCCGCTTGCCCTACATCTTCTTGCTGTCACGCATTGCCCATTACCTGAAGTTGATTCAGCGTGAGAACATCGGCACCACCAAAGACCGCCGTCTGTTGGAGCTGGAACTGAATAACTGGATCCGTGGGTTGGTGACGGAAATGACTGATCCGGGTGATGATTTGCAGGCTTCCCATCCACTGCGTGATGCAAAAGTCACGGTGGAAGATATCGAAGACAACCCTGGCTTCTTCCGCGTCAAGCTGTATGCGGTGCCGCACTTCCAGGTTGAAGGTATGGACGTGAATCTGTCATTGGTTTCCCAGATGCCGAAGGCGAAAGCCTGATTGTCATCATTTTTCAAACTGCAGCATTGTTGGCTATGCCCATTCACCCCAGTCAATGACGGGGGTGAATGCCCTTGCCGTAATTTGAAATTCATCGGGCATGATTGTACGCAAGGAAGTACCCATGAAGATTGAACGTCCTCTGTGGACTCGCGGAGTTCTGATTTCCCCGCAGCAATTTCAACAACAGGCTTCTTGGGAGGCCTGGACCAATGAATGCATCGCACAAATGGGCGTCATGCATCCCTGGGGAGTCCTTCAGGCCACTTTTGCATTAGATGCATTGGCTCAAGGCCGCCTGAAAGCAGAACGTTTGCACCTTCGTTTTCAGGACGGTGTCCTGGTGGACACTGATTGTGCTGATGTGTTGCCCCCGACACTGACACTGGCCGCGAATCTGCCGCCGGAGGCCACCGAAGCCACGGTTATGCTGGCGATGCCACAACTGTATGCCAACGGGGGTAACTGCCTGCAACCCGATGAGCGGGGCGAACGGCCCGTGCGTCATCGTCAGGCTTGGCGCGATGTACAAAATCAGTATGGGGATGATAAAAAGCAGGTCGCGGTGATGTACCACCAACTGACCCTGCGGTTGGACAGTCAGGAAAACGGCGATTATCAGGTCTGTCCGGTGGCGCGTTTGCTGCGGGATGCGCAAGGTCGCTGGACACTGGATCCACGTTTTATCCCGCCTATGCTGAGCTTGCAGGCCAGTGCCTGGTGTGGCGAACAGCTGGAATTACTGATGGTGCAGCTTCGGGCGCGTTTACAGCGTCTGATGGGCATGCGCCGGGAAAGCAATGCACGAATGGCTGATTTTGCTGTCGCGGATGTGTCGCTGTTCTGGCTGCTCAACGCCCTTAACAGCGCTGAGCCGGTGCTGGGGAATTTTCAGCGTTATCCACAGATCCACCCAGAACGGCTGTATCAGGAACTGGCAAGACTGGCGGGCAGTTTGCTGACGTTTTCCCTTGAACACGAGGTGACAGCGATCCCAGCCTATCAGCATGAACACCTGACCCGCGTCTTTCCTCCCTTATTTGCTTTGCTGAATATTCTGCTGGAAGCCAGCCTCCCTTCACGGGTGGTGGCGATTGAGCTGGAGCATGAACCGCGTATCAATCAGTGGCGAGCGACCCTGCGTGATCCTCGCTTGCGTGAGGGGGCCGATTTCTATCTGTCGGTACGTTCCACTCTGTCTTCAGCGCAGTTACAAACCCAGTTCCCGCAGTTGTGTAAAGCCGGCGCGCCGGATGATGTCGGTAATGTGGTGAATGTTGCACTGAGCGGGATCCCGCTGCGTCCCCTGAGCCATGTCCCTGCCGCCATCCCCTTGCGCCTGGAAAATCAGTATTTCTCCCTTGATCTCAGCCACCCTGCTGCGAAGCAGATGATGGAGGCAGGGGCTTGTGTGTTCTATGTGCCTGGTACGCTGGGTGAGATCCAACTGGAATTGTTTGCGGTGTTGCGCGCATGAACCATCAAATAACTGAACACTCCCCTACGGGGAATATTGATGCATTACTACAGGATACCTGGCTGCAGGTGATCAGCCTGCGTCAGGGAATGGCCTGCTCCGAAGGTGAAGGGCAGGCATTTTGGCAACGCTGTGTTGCAGACATTGAACGTGTCCATCAGGCGCTGAAAGACGCCGGCCACAGCGAACAAAGTTGCCAGCACATCAGGTACGCACAATGTGCTCTGCTGGATGAAACTGTGAAAGGCCGCGGTGTACAGGATGATGCCTACTTTGTGTGGTGTCACTCGCCCTTGCAGGCGCATTTTTTCAACACTCTAGATGCCGGTAACCAGCTTTATGAGCAGATGCGCACCGTGTTGCGTGAGCCCGCACCAGATAGTGCAGTACTGACCTGTTTTCACCGGGTGTTGATGTTGGGGTTCCTCGGGGGATATCGCTCTATTGCGGTACCTGAACGGGAACAACTGGTCAGCCAACTGACCGCACGGGTACCGGCGTTCAGCTTTTCACCATCACGTGGGATCTTGGCAACTGCCTCATCCCGTAACCGTCTTGGGGTCTGGCTGCGTTACTGGCCAGTGCGACTGGGGTTGGCTGCGCTGATGGTCGCGCTGCTGTGGTGGGGTCTTGACCACTGGCTATCTGGTTTGTTACCGACACTGTTACCGGGGCCAATGTGATGAGTCCGCTGTGGCGATATGGGTTATGGCTATGGGCGGGTCTTCTGGCGGGCATATTGTGTCTGGCGTTCTTGCCTTTCTCCCCGTTAGTCGGCTGGCTTATGTTGTTGCCGGTTGCCCTTATTTGTCTGGTGGGGATAGGGCGGGCTAGACGTCAACCGAACAGGGCACTCTCTAAACCCCCGTTCTCCGGGCTACCCCCTGAAAACCACCGTTTACCGGTGGTGCTGGTCTGTGGTGATGGTCTGGCATCATTATTTGGCACCGAGAGGATGCTGCAGACGGCACAAGGCTGCTGGCTGCGAGTGGATGAGATAAACAGCCTACAACTGTTTACCCGACAGCTTCTGTGGCAGCGGCCTGAATGGGCCGCTCAGTTGGCGGTGATGGTGGTGGTGAACCCGCAGCAACGCAGCGATGAGCGCCTGCTGGCCACCGATCTGCAAGAGCTGCGCTGGCAACTGATGCAACTGCGTAGCGATAGCCGCCATCACATTCCCTTACTGGTGAGCAGCACGGTGGCCACTTCGGTTGCCAGTGATGTGGTTTGGCTGTCACAGCAGCAGACACCGCCGCTGACGCTCTGGTCAACCGTCTCGACGCCGGGATCTCTGGCCGACTGGCAACGCGCACAAAGCAGTGTAGTACAGGCGGAACGACTGAAACAGGCGGTGTTGTTCAGCAGCCATCATGGCTGGTTGAAGATGCAGGTGTTTTCAGTGTTGCAAGTGCGCAATGAGGATGTGGCGCCGGTCGCTGTGCAGCAGATTATTCAGCAGCAGGTTGCTGGTCTGCCAGATATAGAGCAAAGCTCCCTCTGGCAACATTGGCTAACCGCCCATACCTCGCTGACACAGGTGTCCGGTTGGCATCCACCGCCAGCGGCCGCACATGGCGGATTACCTTTGCCGGATTTTGTCTTTTCAGCGCTTCCCCTTGGCAGTGGCGTGTCGTCACGTCGTCGGGTGCTGCGCCATGGTGTCACCTTACTGACGCTGGCGGTGATGGTGGCTTTGTGCAGCAGTGCCTGGCAAAACCGGCAACTGTTGCAGCGGGTGACCTTTGATATCCGCCATTACTACAGTGTTGCCATGACCGATCACGCCCCTAAAGCGCAGGCCGTTGCGGTATTACGGGCGGATGCGGCGGAACTTGATAACGGGTTCCGCAATGGTGAGCCACTGCGTCTGGGACTGGGTTTGTATCAAGGATGGCGTCTGCGACTGCCTTTACTGGCCGCAGTGAAAACTTATGTGCCACCACCGGCTGCGATAGGTAAAGAAACACCCACTACAGTCCGCCTTGATAGCCTGTCACTGTTTGATGTGGGCAAATTTCAACTCAAGCCCGGCAGCATCAAGATGCTGGTTGATGCATTGATGAATATCAGAGCCAAACCGGGCTGGTTGATTGTGGTCGCCGGGCATACCGACATTACCGGTGATGCACCGGCCAACCAAATTCTGTCGCTTAAGCGCGCCGAAGCATTACGCGATTGGATGCTGTCAACCAGCGACGTCTCGCCGACCTGCTTTGCGGTGCAAGGCTACGGGGCGACACGCCCGGTCGCGACTAACGATACGGCGGAAGGCCGTGCGGCCAACCGTCGGGTCGAAATCAGTCTGGTACCGCAGGCTGATGCCTGCCAGGTGCCAGAAACAGTAACCCGGTCGCAGGAACACGCGGCCTCACTCAGTAAGTAACAAGGAGTTTTACATGGCAATTCCAGTCTATCTGTGGCTGAAAGACGACGGCGGTGCGGACATCAAGGGTTCTGTTGATGTGCAAAGCCGTGAAGGCAGCATTGAGATTGTGGCACAGGACCATAACCTGTACATCCCAACCGATAACAATACCGGCAAACTGACCGGTACCCGTATCCATACCCCGTTCGTATTCACCAAAGAAATCGATGCGTCCACCCCGTATCTGTACAAAGCGGTGACCACCGGTCAGACGCTGAAAACCGCCGAGTTCAAATGGTACCGCATTGATGACGCAGGCCAGGAAGTTGAATATTTCAACACCAAACTGGAAAACGTCAAAGTAGTCAAAGTCGCGCCGAAAATGCACGACGTCAAAGATCCGGCTAAAGAGAAGCACAATCACCTGGAACTGGTGGAATTGCGCTACGAAAAAATCACCTGGACCTTCAAAGACGGCAACATCATTCATTCCGATTCCTGGAACGAACGCGCTACGGCGTAATAACACCCAGCAGACGGTTCGCCGTCTGCTTTTTTTGTGTTTTTAGCTAAGCATCGACTCATCGGTATTCCGCTAAACGCATTGATATTTTATCAGATGACCTTATGGGCCTTGGTTTATGGCTATGGGCGGTAGCGTGCCTGACAGGGTAAATGACACACAAGGAAGAGAATTTATGACAACGCATTCAGCACACTTATTACGTCGGTTAAATCCCTATTGTGCGCAGGCACTGGCCGGTGCTGCAACCCTGTGCCAGACCCGTGCCCATGCCGAGATAACCGTTGAACATTGGTTGTTGAAACTGCTGGAACAGGGTGAAGGCGATATCACGGTGATTGCCCGGCGTTATGAGTGGGACATGGACAGCCTGTGGCAGGGGTTGCTGGCCCATCTGGATACGTTGCCGCGCACCGTGCAGGGCAAACCTCAGTTGTCAGCCGCGTTACAGCAACTGATTAAAAGTGCCTGGCTGGATGCGTCGCTACAGGAAGATGCCGATGCGGTGCGTTCCGTTCATCTGTTATCTGCTCTGATAAATTCGCCATCATTACTGGCCGCCGATGCCGCCTGGCCGTTGCTCAGCCTGAGTACTACCCAGTTACACCGTCTGTTACCGCTGCTGGACAGCCAATCCGACGAGCGCCCTGAAGTTCAGCAGGCTGCGGCACTGGCAGACGGCCCGGTCAATCTGACCAATGAGGCAGCGACTACTCCCTCTGCCAGCGGCCAGCCACAACTCAATGACGCCCTGCAAGCGGCGCTGGATAAATTTACCCTCGATGTGACTGCTAAAGCGAAAACCGGGCAGATTGACCCGATTTTTGGTCGCGACAGCGAGATCCGCCAGATGATTGATATCCTGTCGCGCCGCCGTAAAAACAACCCGATTCTGGTCGGTGAACCGGGTGTGGGGAAAACCGCGCTGGTTGAAGGGCTGGCACTGCGTATTGCCGAAGGTAACGTGCCGGATAGCTTAAAAACCGTCAGTGTGCGCACCTTGGACTTGGGCCTGTTGCAAGCCGGGGCTGGGGTCAAAGGTGAGTTCGAGCAGCGGCTGAAAAATGTTATCGAGGCGGTACAACAATCGCCAACACCGGTGTTGCTGTTTATCGACGAAGCCCACACCATCATCGGTGCCGGTAATCAGGCCGGTGGCGCAGATGCGGCCAACCTGCTGAAACCGGCACTGGCGCGTGGCGAGTTGCGCACCATCGCTGCCACCACATGGTCGGAGTACAAGCAGTATTTTGAGCGCGATGCCGCACTGGAACGCCGCTTCCAGATGGTGAAAGTTGACGAGCCGGACGACGCCAAAGCCAGCCTGATGCTGCGCGGCTTAAAGGGCCGCTACGCCCAGCATCACGGCGTGCATATTCTGGATTCTGCTATCACTGCGGCGGTTACCTTGTCGCGGCGCTTCCTGACCGGCCGCCAACTACCGGATAAAGCGGTTGACCTGCTCGACACGGCCGGTGCCCGGGTGCGCATGAGCATCGACACGCTACCGGTCGCGCTGATGGAAATTAACGCCGAACTGGCCGCGCTGGCGATGGAGCAACAGGCCATCGAACAGGACTTGCTCCTGCTGCCGAACATCGGTTCAACGCGCTTATCTGAGATAGAGCAACGCCGCGCAGAACTGCTGGTTGGACAGCAGCAGCTTGAACAGCAATATGAAGCAGAGCAACGGCTGACCACCCTGATTATCGACGCGCGTCAGGATATCGCCAACGCGGCACATCTGGCCAGGTTGCAGGAAGAGTTAAGTCAGATTCAGGGTAATGCGCCGCTGCTGTCGCTGGATGTTGATGTCCGCACCGTCGCCACGGTTATCGCTGACTGGACCGGCGTGCCGTTGAGCAGCCTGCTGAAAGACGAACAGACCGATTTGTTGCAACTGGAAAACCACCTCGCGAACCGGGTGGTCGGTCAGGATGCGGCACTGGTTGAGATGGCACAACGCCTGCGCGCCGCCAAAACCGGCCTGACGTCCGAAAATGGCCCGCTGGGGGTGTTCCTGCTGGTTGGCCCCAGTGGGGTGGGCAAAACCGAGACTGCGCTGGCACTGGCCGACACACTGTTCGGTGGTGAGAAATCGCTGATCACCATCAACATGTCCGA
This sequence comes from Yersinia hibernica, assembly GCF_004124235.1. Taxonomy (NCBI): domain Bacteria; kingdom Pseudomonadati; phylum Pseudomonadota; class Gammaproteobacteria; order Enterobacterales; family Yersiniaceae; genus Yersinia; species Yersinia hibernica. Next base: position 3,831,049 of record NZ_CP032487.1, on the reverse strand, counting down.
ATATCAGGAAGCGCACACCGTCTCCCAACTCAAAGGTTCGCCGCCGGGCTATGTCGGTTATGGTCAGGGCGGTATTCTGACAGAGGCGGTGCGCAAGCGCCCGTACAGCGTGGTGCTGCTCGATGAAGTTGAGAAAGCGCACGCCGATGTCATTAACCTGTTCTATCAGGTATTTGACCGTGGCTTTATGCGCGACGGCGAAGGGCGCGAAATTGATTTTCGTAACAGCGTGATCCTAATGACTGCCAATTTAGGCAGTGATCATCTGATGCAGTTACTGGATGAACAACCGGAAGCGACGCACAGTGATTTACACGAGCTGCTGCGCCCGATCCTGCGCGACCATTTCCAGCCCGCGCTATTAGCCCGCTTCCAGACCCTGATCTACCGGCCACTGGATGCCACCGCGTTGCGTACCATCGTCGAGATGAAACTGGCGCAGGTCGCCAAGCGTCTGAACAAACATTACGGCCTGCACTGCACGATTGAAGAAAGCCTGTACGACCAGCTGGTCGCCGCCTGCCTGTTGCCGGACACCGGTGCGCGCAACATCGACAGCCTGCTGAATCAGCAGATCTTGCCGGTATTGAGCCAGCAACTGCTGAGCCGTATGAGCGAGCAACAGCGCACCACCTCGCTGACGTTGGGCTGGGATGAAGCCGACGGCATTACCCTTGAATTTGAAGGAGGCGAAAAATGAATACCTCTCTCCCTGCTATTCGGTTTGATCATAGCCACCACAAACTGGTGGTACGCGACAGCACGGCCTCTGTTGATGTACTGGGCTTTGAAGGTCACGAAAGTTTAAGCCAGCCGTTCTGTTACGACATTCAATTCACCAGCACAGACAAGGCGATTGACCCGGCCACGATGCTGATGCAGGACGCGTCACTGACATTGGCGGCCCCAGTGGCCGAAGCCTTTGGCGTGATGCTTCAGCAAACTCAGCGAGTGATCCACGGCGTGGTGACCGGATTTAAACGCCTGTCTGCTTCAAAAGATGAATGCCGTTACGAACTGAGCCTGCAACCGCGTTTGGCTTTGTTGTCGCGTAGCCATCAGAACGGGATTTATCAGGACATGTCGGTGCCGCAGATTGTGGAAAAAATTCTGCGTGAGCGCCATGACATGCGCGGCCAGGATTTTGTCTTCACGCTGGCCCGTGAATATCCGCGCCGCGAGCAGGTGATGCAGTACGGCGAAGATGACCTGACCTTTATCAGCCGCCTGCTGGCGGAAGTGGGGATCTGGTTTCGTTTTACCGCTGACCCCAAGCTTAATATTGATGTGGTGGAGTTTTACGACGACCAACGTTTTTACCCGCCAGGGCTGACGCTACAAGCGGTGCCACCTTCGGGAATGCACGACAGCGCCGTGGAGTCGGTCTGGGACTTGTCCAGTGCTCATCAGGTGGTTGAAAAATCGGTCAGTACCGGCGATTACAACTACCGCATCGCGACTGCCGATATGACGGCCGGGGCAGACATCACTCGGGGTGATACCACCACCTACGGCGAAGCTTATCATTACGCCGATAACTACCTGACCGCAGGCAGCGAGGGGCGTGAGCCGGAAAGTGAAAGTGGGGCATTTTATGCCCGCCTGCGCCATGAACGTTACCTCAATAATCAGGCGCGTTTTTCGGGGGTGGCCAATGCGGCGACATTGGGGCCGGGTCAGGAACTGAAAGTCACCGGAAACGATGTACCGGCACAGTTTGGTAAAGGGGTGGTCATCACCCGCATCACCAGCTATGCCCGCCGTGACCGCAGCTATGAAGTGCATTTTGAGGCCATCCCTTACTCCGAAGATTATTGCTTCCGTCCAGCACTTATCCGCAAGCCGACCATGGCCGGGACCTTGCCGGCGCGGGTGACCAGCACCACTGCGAACGACACTTATGGTCATATCGACAAAGACGGGCGCTACCGTGTCAATCTGATGTTCGACCGTGACAGTTGGGAGCCGGGTTACGAAAGCTTGTGGGTTCGTCAGGCTCGACCGTATGCGGGTGACACCTACGGCCTGCACCTGCCGCTGCTGGCGGGCACCGAAGTGGCGATTGCGTTTGAGGATGGCAACCCGGACCGGCCGTATATTGCCTCTGTGTTGCACGACTCGGCGCACGGCGACCATGTCACCATCAGTAATTACAAACGCAACGTACTGCGCACTCCGTCGAATAATAAACTGCGCCTTGAAGATGAACGAGGTAAAGAGCACATCAAGCTCAGCACCGAATACGGCGGCAAAAGCCAACTGAACCTGGGGCATTTAGTTGATAACGAGAAACAGCCTCGGGGTGAAGGTTTTGAGCTGCGTACCGACAGTTTTGGTGCATTGCGTGCAGAAAAGGGCCTCTTTATCAGTGCCGACGGTCAGGCCAAAGCCCAGGGGCAGGTGCTGGAGATGGCGCAACCTATCAGTTTGATGAAAGGTGCGCTAAACCAGATGACGGAATGGGGAAGCATTACTCAGACGCATCATAATTTCCCGCCAGAGAACAGCAGTTTGAAGCAGCTTTTGACTGACTCAACCCAGCTTAAAGGCCCTGTCCTGTTGATGAGTGCGCCACAGGGTATTGGTGCGGTTACGCCAGAAAGTCTGTTGCTGCAAAGTGGCAAAGCAATGTATCTGCAAAGTCAGGGGGAAATAAACCTGACCAGCTCTCAGCGATTTTCGGCAAATGCCTCCCAAGCGGTCTCTCTGCTTTCACAACAGGAAGGGATGCGGCTGGTCTCAGGCAAAGGGCCATTAGAAGTTGAGTCACACGGCGATGTACTTTCCCTGACGGCATTAAAAGATGTCACTGTCCAGTCAACTCAAGGGCATCTGCAATTGACCGCCAAGAACGGCATTACACTGGGGTGCGGTGGGGCATATATCCGTTTAACACCACAGGGTGAAATTGAGATCCACGGGCCAGGACTATTAAGCCTCAAAGGGATGCATAAAATGGAGTCCCCGGCGAGCCAGGATTTCCCATTGCCAGAATTACCCAATTCGGTGTGTAAAGAGTGCCTTAAAAAGGCACAGGCACTCGCGCAAGGCTTTGTGCCAAGGAGCGCATAACAATGAATAACGAGCAGGTTATTAAGTGGGTTGAATTAATTGAGTCATCCTGTAGCGATTTAAAAATAAAACACATCGATATGATTATCGATCAGGCGGGAAGTGACTTTTCGTTGCTCCCGACACTCACAAACTTTGAAACTGCCATTCAATGGGACTCTTTGTTTAAAGACCTTCCTGAAGAAATACTTTTGGAGGATGCGCCGTTGTTGATCCGTATCGATCTCGACAATACGCTACAGCGGCAATGGATGATTGAATTGGCCATGCAGTTAGCCGGGACAGGGCAATTATTAATGCTCTGTTCGGTCTGGCCCTTCGCCAGTCTCGCTGATTACTTAACTCGCTGTACTAACGTGGTCTGTGGCAGCCAGGAGGGGATTTTTCGGTTCTATGACTCCCGAATTTTTCCTTTGCTATTTTCGCATATTCTCGATGCCAACCAGCAAGCTCATCTTCTGCGCCCGGCTATTTTTTGGAGCTGGCTGGACAGAGATAACCAACCCCGTCAAATCGCAGGGAATGGCGCATTGCTCAAACGTGAGGAGGAGATATCTATGCTGATCCTCGACGACAGGCAACTGGAAAATTTAATGTGTGTCTGTGACGTGAATCTATTACTCAGACACCTCACTGTTCCAGATACCTTAATAATGGGGCAGGAAACAGTGTTCTCTGTTTGTTACGAGGGAATGATGGCGGCCACGGAGGCAGGGTTATTGATGGATGACGAAAGGGACGATTTCGTCAAGCAACGCCTCTTGGGAACAGTGACATGAAACTCAACAAATTCAGCCTGCTGGCGGGGCTTTTTCTGCTTTCGGCTTGTACCCAATCTGGCGCAGAAGCGCAAGGTGGTGGCGGCAGCATCGAAGCCATCAACCACACTCATTGGGCTATCAATAACTTCAGCATCGATGGCCAGTCGGGTATAGATGCTATCGGCCCTTATCAGGGCGGCGGCGGCGGTTGCTGCTATGGCGTCTCGGGGGCATGGCGCCCGGGGATGACAGTCAGAGTTGATTGGGAGAGTGGTGTCGGTGAAATGGACGGATTTCCAGGGTTTGCTGACAGAGTTAAATATAAAGCCTGGAAAAAAGAAATAAACGCTCAAAAGCGGCAGCATAGCAAAGTGGTACCCGTACCTGATTACACCGGACAAAAAACCTGCGGTATCACGGTACACTTTATGCCTTGTGATGAGGTAAAAGTCACCACTTCCTGTGCCACCTACAACAGCCCTAATTACCCGATAAAAGAACCGTTGAAGATGCCGGAGCCTAAAGTATGTCCGAAATAAGTCTCTCGAACGCTTAACCCACTGATAACAAAAAGCTTATGATTTCCTGATTTATTGGTGAGCGGTAAATCCTAAGCCACGTGTTATTCATCAGTCTTACCTCAACGGAAGGAACAGTGACATGAAACTCAACAAATTCAGCCTGCTGGCAGGGCTTTTTCTGCTCTCAGCGTGTACCCAGCCCGGCGCAGAAGCACAGGGCGGCGGGGGTGTCATCAAAGCCATCAACCACACCCACTGGGCCATCTACAACAGCCCGATGGCCAATTGACCCGGTTAAAGAACGACCGGGAATGACAGTCAGAATTGACTGGGAAAGTGGTGAAAGCAGTATGAAGGGATTTCCAGGGTTCGGTGATGATGCTAAGTATTTGGCATGGGAAAAAAAAATGAGTGCCAATAACCGGCAGCATAGCAAAGTGGTACCTGTGCCGGACTATACCGGGCAAGAAACCTGCGGTATCACAGTACATTTTATGCCTTGTGATGAGGTAAAAGTTACCACCTCCTGTTACATCTACAACAGCCCTAATCACCCAATTAAAGAACCGCTGAAGATGCCGGAGCCAAAAGTATGTCCGAAATAAGCACAGAAAAGGATATTGCCTGGTATCCGGCGCAATTTCCGGCGCAAGGGCGGTTACCGACTCAGGCGGCACTGGTGGGAAAAAACTGCCATCAGCAGGACAGTCAGGAACGCGCTTACCGGCAGGAACTGTGTTTGGCCGCAGACCGGCGGGTTGAACCGCCATGCTGTAACACTTTACATATCAGCCTGTTTTTCGACGGCACCGGTAATAACCTTAACAACGATCAGTATTTGTCCGACCCTAAGCACCCAACCAATATTGCCCGGCTGTTCCGTGCCACCATCGGCACCGGTTATGCCGGGGGCGCAGAAAAAGAACCGTTGGATAGCAGCGATAGCATCAGCAAAAAATATTTCAAATACTACATTCCCGGCGTCGGTACCCCGTTCCCCGAGATTAATGACCTTGAATACAGCATGACCGGGCTGGCGGGGGCACGCTTTGGTGAAGACCGGATAAACTGGGGGTTGTTGCGGCTAATTGATGCTCTGATGCTTACTATGGGCATGAAAGAACTGAGTAATAGCGCCTGCTTGTCGGCGATAAAAGGCATGAATACCTCCTGGGCATCCCTGGGATTCGGCGGGTCACATAACCGCTATGAAGAGTTCAGTAAGCAGCTCAAACAGCTTGAATCGAAGCTGCGTACCGCGCTGACGCCGGCCGAGCCGGGCAAGCCGAAACTGCTGGGCATCAAACTCTATGTATATGGTTTTTCCCGCGGCGCCGCCGAGGCACGCGCCTTTGTCCGCTGGCTGAGTGAGTTGTTGCCAAAACCAGAAGCCGAAGGCCTACAGCCGGAACAATGTTTGGCGATAAATGATTTAAAAATCCCACTGAGTGTCGAGTTCCTCGGGCTGCTGGATACGGTGGCCTCGGTGGGTATTGCCCATGTGGCACCGGTTGCCGAAGGGCATATGGCCTGGGCCGACGGTACTCAGGAACTGCCCGATGAGGCCACCTATGGCGGATTTATCAAACGTTGTGTGCATCTGATTTCGTCTAATGAACAGCGGTTATGCTTCCCGCTGGACTCTATCCGCCATACCGACGGCAAATACCCATCCAACAGCGTGGAAGTGGTTTATCCGGGCATGCATTCTGATTTAGGTGGTGGTTATCCTCCCGGCGATCAGGGCAAGGCAAATGCAAAACATGATGGTTTTTTGTTATCGCAGATTGCATTACATGAAATGTATGCTGCTGCATTTGCTATCGGAGCGCCACTTAAAGTACCAGAGGATAGTTTATCTCCAGCGTTGGCACATGATGAATGGCGTAAAATGTCATTTGATGTGGGTAGAGAGTTTTTCATTTCAAAGGATCTCATCAACCGTTTCAACGCCTGGCGTGAAGTTACACTGAATTTGCCGCCAGCCCCACAAGAGTTAACCGCTGAACAGGCCGCACAGTTTGAACCGGTGCGTGCCAGCGTCACGCTTGAAAAAGCGGTGAATAACCAGATGGGGTGGATCACTGCCTGGCGTATTAATCGCTATGCTGGGGCTACTCTGCTTAACACCCCGTTTTATCAGCAAATAAATGATAAAGATGGTACCGCTTTGCAACTCAAAGCTTCCAAAGATGCGCGCGATGCCAAACAGGCGGATGTGGAAAAAGAAAGGAAAAAATTACTGGCTGAACATCGCCCAGGTGACCCAGCCCCACTCCTACCACCGGGGGTGAAGGATTTTGACCCAGATATCGCCAAAACCCAGCTCTATCAGGCCGCTCAGGAATTTGGTCATGACTATCGTGGTGAATCACGCAGCCTGACCAGTGCCTGGCAGTTGGTGCTGGATAAAATCCCACAAACGGCCATTTTCCTGATCAATACCGATGACGAGCGGGCAGAATTCAAACGGATGAAAGCCGATGGCGACGCGCATGTCAAGGTGCTGTTCCCGCCGCAGGGCGAAGCGAGCAATGCCGAGCAACCCAGTGGCTTACTTCGTGACTTATATGACGAGCAAGTTCATGACTCCCGTGCGTGGTTCCTGCACGCCACCTTTGGTAGCCGCGAGCCCTGGGGCGGCTATTTCCGCGACCGAATGGTCTACTTCGGCGACAACTGCAATAAAGAACTGTCACTGCTGACCATTGCGGGCAATGTGGTGGGTGTGGCCACGCTGGTAGGCGGAGTTGTCTTTAGCTTTAAACAGAAAAAACTGGCGGGAAAATTGTCAGGACTGGCAGGTACCGCGGGTGTGATGGCACTGGAAGCCAAAGCGCTGGATTTAATTACCGGAGAGCCACTCCCCATGTTGCCGGAAGCCGATCTGTTGACGGCATTCACGCAGGCACCTGGTGCCGTGGCCAGTCTGCAGAAAGAACTCCTCGGTGAACAACAGCTCGAACAGGCAAAAACAATGATTGCCTCGCGCTGGGCACAGGCGGAGTCATTACTGACGTCGTAGTCAGGAGTTAAACCATGAAAAATATCATACGACAGGGCGATAGCCTGCGGGAATACGGTGGCAAAGTGTTGGGGGGGCATTACCAGTGCTTTGGTAAAGGTATCGCCTGCAAAGGAGATGCAGCCCTGTGTCATCGCCATGGTATGACCCGCATTGTGGAAGGCAGTGCCATCTCAGAGGTTGACGGGCAGCCTGTCGCGTTACACGGGCACCGCTGCGCCTGTGGCTGCACGCTGGTGAGTTCTTTCCCCGATGTCGGGATAGAGCAATGAGACCCCAGCCAACCTTTCCCGCTTACCGCCATGCCCGACCGCCGACAGGTAAACGCTGGCTGGCTGCCGGGGCAACCGTGTTATTGCTGACCGGCGGTATCGCTGCACTGCTACGTCACCCGGAAGCAGGGTACGGCCAGGTGGTCATGGTGATTGGCTTTATTACCGTGCTAAGTGCGTTGGTCTGGGGGCTACGCGTCCTGTTTTATCGCATTGCGACGCATAACGCGCAGTTATATCACCATGAAGTGAAACAGGTTCAGCAGCAATGGTGGGCGCGGCACTGCCAGCATATTGCGTTGACCGAGGCGGTCTTAATCGGGCCGGCCGGAACAACGTTAACCCAGTGGCAACGGCTGATTAACCGCGATCACCGTCAACCGGACGTCCGTATTGAGTCCGGTGGCAAGGCACTGCGCTTACTGCACTCGTTTGCCGTCGATATCACGGAAAGAGAAAAGCATCTGGCGAAAACCCTGGTATTACAATGGCGCGAGCAGCATCAGGGGCCACTGGCAATAACGCCGCTGCGTTGTTACTGGTCAGGTTCAGCGGCGTCCTGGTTAGTTTTTTCCACGCAAATGGCCTTGTCTTTTCCCGACGTCGTGTTACCCGCGCATCCTGTCGTGTGGCGAGGTGAGGAAAGCATGACAGAAATCATTGATGAGTTTACGCATTCGGCACCTGAGTCTTTCTTTCTCTGTGCGGGATGCTGCTCACTCCCGGCTTCACATGAAAGCCGATTACCGGCTGGGGAAGCCGCTGTTTTGTGGCGACTGGGTCAGACAGGTAAAGTGCAATTCTCGCGTGGAGAGGTTTTTAACCTTTCCCCTGATGAGAGTATCGTCGCTGTTGCCCAGCGAGCATTAGATCAAAGTGAATTAACTCAGCCCCCCGATACCAGCTTTTTATTTTCACAACCCCCTATTCCTGACCTGAACGAAACGGGGTGGAATGTGACTCAGCATGTTCAGGATCTCAACTGGGGTGAGCTTGCTGAGATTGAATCGATGGTGGCTCAAACGCTTGCCGCCTTCTTCGCGGAACACCATGCAATGCCTTGTGGCTGGCTGGCTCGCGATCCTAATCACACACTCGCGCTTGGAATTGTTAAACCCTATGGATCAGGAAAATAAGCCTGCTGAAATATCAGTGGCCCTTACCGTTGTTATCTTTATCACTACGCTGACGCTGGTCATCTTTCTGGGAGGGCTGATATGGTGGTTCTGGGGGGAGCAAAAATCCACCGACTGGAATGTAGTGCGCAATCTGGTGATGATATGTCTCTTTATCTGGATTATCTCGCTGAGCGTACTGACATTAGGTTTTATTGCCGCCCGTCAGCTCATCAAAGATAAAGTTCAGGGCCCCAAACGTACCCTTAAAGCCACTCGACAGAAAACACCCTACTCTGAATCCATTAAGCTGAAAACCCGTCTGCGCCGCCGTTACGGTCTGTTCTGGCGCTACAAAGTCCGGCTGCTGATGGTGGTGGGTGAACCTGACGAAATCGCCGCATTGGCACCGCAACTGGCGGAACAGGGCTGGTTGGAAGGGCAGCGTACGGTGCTGGTTCACGGTGGTAGCGTGCAAAATCCGGCCGATGAAACCGGGCTGAGTGAGTGGCGTAAACTGCGCCGTGGCCGCCCGTTTGATGGCATTGTTTGGGCGATAACCGCCGCGCAAAGTGGCACTCCGCAGTGGATGGACAACGGCTTGCGAACCCTGGAAAAAATGGGTGCAACCTTGCGTTATCAACCACCGGTATATCTGTGGCAGGTCTGCGACAGCGAGTGGGCTCAGGATACGCGGGTGGAGCAGCCAGTCGGGGTGGTGTTCCCGGCGAAAGCCACGCCAGAGGCGGTTGAGCTTCAACTGCGCGCTCTGTTGCCTCAGTTACGTGAGCAGGGGATGCAGCAGCTCTCTGTCGAACCACACCACGATTTTTTGTTGCGCCTGGCGCAGTCGCTGGAGCAGGGTGACGCCACCCGCTGGCGGCAGCGCCTGACGCCGTGGTTTACCGAGTATGCCTCTCGTATTCCCCTGCGTGGGTTGATGTTCAGTTTGCCGGCGGTATCAACATCGGCGGCGCATGTGCACGAGAAAAACTGGACTGCATCTGACCGCTGGCAGGGGGTACTGGATGACTGTCGTTCTGCCCGTGGACGCCGTGTCGGGCTGCCGTGGGAGCAGACATTGTGCTACAGCTTGCTGGCACTGATAGTGCTGTGGGGCGTGGGCAGTGTGGTGTCATTTGCGGTCAACCGTCACCAAATGGTCTCTGCCGCGCAGCAGGCACAGCAACTGGCGCAGTCGCAAGCGGTCTCTGACCAGCAACTCATGGCCCTACAAGCCCTGCGCAATGATATCGGGCGCTTACAATCTCGCGTGGCGCAGGGGGCACCTTGGTATCAGCGCTTTGGCCTGGATCATAATGCGCCGCTGCTTGAGGTCCTGATGCCGTGGTATGGCCAGGCCAACAACCGCATTCTTAGGGATGCCACCGCGCAAAGCCTGCATCAGAAACTCAGTGAACTGGCGGAACTGCCGGCTAACAGCCCGCAACGTGCGGCACTGGCAAAAACAGGCTATGACCAGTTAAAGGCCTATTTGATGATGTCACGCCCGGAAAAAGCCGATGCTGCATTTTATGCACAGGTGATGCAGACCACCGAGCCTGCGCGTGCCGGTGTGTCTCCTGGTCTGTGGCAGAGTCTGGCCCCAGACTTATGGCAATTTTATGCGCAAAATCTGCCTGCTCAGCCGGACTGGAAAATTAAACTGGATACCGGGTTGGTAAGCCAGGTACGGCAGGTCTTGCTGGGGCAGATTGGTCAGCGCAATGCAGAAAGTACGCTGTATGAAAACATGCTGCTATCGGTGCGTCGCAACTATGCCGACATGACGCTGATGGACATGACCGGCGACACTGATGCTCAGCGTCTGTTCCAGACCTCGGAATCTGTGCCCGGTATGTTTACCCGCAAGGCCTGGGATGAGCAAATTCAGCAGGCAATAGATAAAACGGTGGCCTCCCGTCGCGAAGAAATTGACTGGGTATTGAGTGATAACCGCCGTGCGATATCAGAAGACATTTCACCGGAAGCGTTGAAAAAGCGGCTGACGGAACGTTATTTCACCGATTTTGCTGGGAGTTGGCTGAGTTTTCTCAACAGTTTGCACTGGAATGAGGCGCATAACTTGTCGGATGTGATTGACCAACTGACGCTGATGAGTGATGTGCGCCAGTCGCCGCTGATTGCGCTGATGAACACGCTGGCGTGGCAAGGACAGACCGGGCAGCAGAATCAGGCGTTATCGGATTCTCTGGTGAAGTCCGCCAAAGCACTGATGCATAAAGACCAGACCCCGGCCATTGACCAGAGTGCCGATGGGCCAGTAGGCCCGCTGGACGAGACCTTTGGCCCGCTGCTGGCATTGATGGGTAAAGGCGATACACAAAACAGGATGTCGTCCGACAGCTCGCTGAGCCTGCAAACGTTACTCACCCGCGTGACTAGGGTACGGCTTAAGCTCCAGCAAGTGGTTAATGCCTCGAACCCACAAGAGATGACGCAGGTGCTGGCCCAGACCGTTTTCCAAGGGAAAAGTGTCGACCTGACGGACACGCAGGAGTACGGCAGCCTGATTGCCGCCAGTCTGGGAGAGGAATGGAGCAGTTTTGGGCAGACGATGTTTGTTCAGCCGCTGACGCAGGCGTGGGAGACCGTGTTGCAACCTTCGTCGGCCAGCCTTAACGACCAGTGGAAAAACGCGGTGGTGGCCAATTGGAAATCAGCCTTTGACGGGCGTTACCCGTTTGCCGCCAGTAAAAGCGATGCTTCACTGCCGATGCTGGCCGAATTTATTCGTAAGGATAGCGGGCGTATCGACAGCTTCCTGACCCGTGAGCTGGGTGGCGTGCTGCATAAAGAAGGGACACGCTGGGTTCCGAGTAAAGTGAACAGCCAGGGGCTGACGTTTAACCCGGACTTTCTGGCGGCCATTAATCAACTGAGTCAAGTCTCCGATATTCTGTTCACTGACGGCAGTCAGGGGCTGCGCTTTGAGCTACTGGCACGTCCGGTTCCGAATGTGGTGGAAACCAATTTAGCGATTGATGGACAGAAATTGCATTATTTCAACCAGATGGAAAGTTGGCAGAGTTTCCGCTGGCCGGGTGATACCTACAAACCCGGTACGCTATTGACCTGGACTGGCGTGAATTCCGGGGCCCGTTTATACGGTGATTATCAGGGGACATGGGGATTGATCCGCTGGCTGGAACAGGCAAAACAGAAAAAGCTGGATGAAGGGCGTTATCAACTGACCTTCACCACCACAGATAACCAATCACTGCAATGGATATTACGCACCGAGCTGGGCAAAGGCCCATTAGGTCTACTGCAACTGCGTAACTTCACCCTGCCTGCGCAAATTTTTCTGATACAGAACGCCCCCCCAGCGGCATCTGATCGGATCGATGATGAGGATATGACAGAGGATTAATCTCTTTTGTCACCCCCTGATATTGACCAACAGGAGCCATGATGGCGACGTTAAATACCCTGATCACTGCCTGTGCCGCGGCCCCTGATTCACTGTTATTAAAGGCAGAACAACAGGTTACACTTTGGGAGCGCTGGTTACAGCCGGTGACGACTGACCAGCACAGCGGAGAAGACCTCAGTTACAATGACGACTTCCAGCAGATGCGTGAAGAGGTCAATAAACTCTCAGGTGCTGATACTACGTTAGCCAGCGAGCTGGCAGAAAAACTGTTAACCCTGCATGGCAAAGATGTGCGGGTGGCAACCTATTACATTTGGGCGCGTTTACACCGTGATGGCGAGGCTGGGCTGGCGGATGGACTGGCACTGCTGGCCGGGCTTATCAGCCGTTTTGGTGAAACCCTGCATCCGTTGCGCGCAGCCAGTCGAAAAACTGCGCTGGAATGGCTATCGAGTTCTCGCGTGCTGGACAGTTTGTCGCTCTATCCTGAAGTGGATAATGCGGATTTTGAACGCATCGTTGGCGCACTGGCGTTAATCGAACAGAGCCTTAGCTGCTGGGATGACGCATCCCGTCCGCAGTTTGGTGGATTGTATCTTGCCTTGGAACATCGTCTGGCGCAGTCCGGTGGACCGAATGCGGTGGTGCCACAAAACAGCAGCGGGTCATCATCGGCAGGGAGTCAGGGCCAGACTGCTATGGTTTCACCGGAGTTGCGGCCAGTCCAGTCGGGGCGTGACCTGCTCGACCAGGCTAAAACGTTAGCAAAATACCTGCGTAACCAGCCGCAGGGATGGCTCTCCGGGCATCATCTTATCAAGAGCGTGCGCTGGGATACGGTACACCAGTCACCGCCGTTGGATGTGAGTGGACGAACCCGACTGGTACCGCCGCGCCCGGAATATCGCGCGCTGCTCAAGCGTCTTTATCTGCAACAAAACTGGCTGGAGTTGTTGGAACAGGCGGAATCGATATTTGCCGAAGGGGTCAACCATTTCTGGCTCGATGTGCAGTGGTATCTGCATCAGGCACTCAGTAAAGCGGGAGCCCCATTCGATGGCTGGGCAGCTTGTATCACCCAGGATTTACGTCTGTTACTGACCCGGCAGCCGGGGCTGGAAGGGCTATGCTGGAGTGACGGCACGCCGTTTGCTGATGAGGTGACGCTGGGGTGGATAAACCAGCAGGTGCTGGAGTCGGTGTCGGGCTGGGGCAGCGAGCCTGCTGCCGTGGTGTCATCCGGTGAAGATGGCATTCTGTTGCTGGAGTCAGAAGCTCTGGCTCAGGCGGACAGTGAAGGGATTGAAGCCGCACTTAACTGGTTGCAATCCCGTCCGGGTATTACCACTGCCCGCCATCAGTGGCTGCTGCGTTTGGTGATGGCCCGCGTGGCGGAGCAGTACGGCAAGAATGATATGGCACTGCATCTGCTGAGTGAGCTTGATAGCCGCGGCGCATTGCTAACCTTGCCGCAGTGGGAGCCGGGGCTGGCGTTTGAAGTCAAAGCCCGAAGTCTGAAGCTGCTGCGGATGAAAGCACAACGCAGCGACAGTGAAAAAACCCGCCTGCATATCGAAATGGAAAGCTTGCTCAGTGGGCTTATGGCCCTCGACCCGGCCCGTGCGGCCGTATTATGCGGATAACCGAAAAGAAAAATATTGCATAAAAAACGTGTTTTTCCTTGTTCCACGCTGTTTCTGAAACACTGTTTTCCTGTATTTCACCCTTTCCATTAGCACAATGAAAAATATCATTATGGACGACTTAACCCTGCGTTATTTTGACGCCGAAATGCGCTACCTGCGCGAAGCGGGCGAAGAGTTTGCTCGTGCGCACCCTGATCGGGCTGCCGAATTAAATCTGGATAAAGCCGGGGCGCGTGACCCCTATGTGGAACGTCTGTTTGAAGGCTTTGCCTTCCTGATGGGCCGACTGCGGGAGAAATTGGATGATGACCTGCCGGAGCTGACTGAAGGGTTGGTCAGCCTGCTGTGGCCGCACTACCTGCGTACCATTCCGTCGCTTGCCATTGTGGAGTTCACCCCACAATGGCAGGGGATGAAAGAGCGCATGGGGGTGAGCAAAGGTTTTGAAGTGCTTTCCCGCCCCATTGGGGAGCGTGAAACCCGTTGCCGCTACACCACCACGCAGGATATGGACTTGCTCCCGCTGACACTACGCCGTGCCGAATTGGACAGCGAACCCGATGGCCGATCGGTTATCCGGCTGCGCTTTGATTGCAGCGCACTGGCCGACTGGAGCCGTATCAACCTGAGCCGCCTGCCGCTCTATTTTGATGCCGATGCGCCACTGGCTTGCGCCCTGCATGAGGCGCTGACCCTGAATACTGCCAAACTCTGGATCCGTCTGCCGGGGCAGGCTGATCGCCAGCCGCTGGACGGCTATTTTGCCCCGCTGGGGTTCGGTGAGCAGGATACCTTGTGGCCGAAGGCCGACAGTGCGTTCAGTGGTTATCAGCTCCTGCTGGAGTACTTCACCTTCCGCGAAAAGTTTATGTTTGTTGCGTTGAAGGGGTTGGAGGGAGTCGAACTGCCAGCAGAACTGCCCTGGTTTGAGATTGATGTGGTGCTGGAAAAACGCTGGGAACATGATTTTTCATTCTCCGAAAAGAACCTGCGGCTGCATTGTGTGCCGGTGATTAACCTGTTCCCGCTGGAATCGGACCCGCTGTCGCTCTCTTCATTACAGACCGAATATCAGCTGCGCCCGATGCGCATTCAGGACGGCTATACCGAAATTTATTCGGTGGACTCGGTGATATCCTCGCGCCATAGCGGGCATCAGGTGTATGTCCCGTTCACCAGTTTCCGCCACAAGGGCGGGATGCTGCGCCATGATGCGCCGGAGTATTACTACCATACGCGAGTCAAACGCGGGCCTTCGGGGCTGCACGATACCTGGCTGGTGCTGGGGGGCGAGGCGTTTGATAACCACAGCGTACCGGATAATGAAAACTTGTCGCTGAGCCTGACCGGCACCAATGGGCAGTTACCGCGTAAAGCGCTACAAAGCACGGTACTGGATACCGCGGTGAAATCCACCGGGGCTCAGGTGCGGGTGCGTAATCTGTCGGCGCCGTCATTGCCGTGTTACCCACCCAACCGCGACCGTTTTCACTGGCGGGTGCTGAGCCATCTGGGCAGCAGTTTTCTGTGGATGATGGATAACGCTGAAGTGCTGCGCGGCACGCTGGCGCTGTATGACTGGACGGACAACGAAATGAACCGCCGTCGGCTGGAGGCTATCGCTGAGGTCAAACACAGCGAGATTGAACGCTTTGAACGGGGTTACTTGCTGCGCGGGGTACACATTGAAATCACCCTCGACAGTAACGGCTTTACCGGTACCGGGGATATTTGTCTGTTCGGGGAAATGCTCAGTCGCTTCTTTGCCCTGTATACCGATATTCATCTGTTTAATCGCCTGACTCTGATACTGCAACCGACAGGAGAACGTTTGGAATGGGAAGAGAATCACACGACCCGCATTCCCGGCTAATCACCCGGCTTAAGCGAGATATCGGCCAGATCAATTTTTACCGTTTCTGTCAGTTGCTGGAGCAACAACCGGGAACCTTGCCGCTGGGGAGTACCAACAGCCCGGCGGATGACCCGGTGCGTTTTCGTCCGCATCCGGGCATGGGGTTCCCGGTCAGTGAGCTGAAGGCGCTAGAAACTGACCCGGAGCAGCCTGAGGCACCACTGACGGCGCGCACCACCTTTATGGGGTTGTACGGTGTGGATTCGCCACTGCCGACAGCCTATATCGACGATATCACCCAGCAGCGCGAAGGGCATGAGGCGCTGGAAGGGTTCCTCGATATTTTCAACCATCGTTTTATGACGCAGTTTTATCGTATTTGGCGCAAATATTCCTATCCGGCCACTTTTGAGTCGGGCGGCAAAGATAACACCTCCCAAAGCCTGTTGGGGC
Source organism: Yersinia hibernica (assembly GCF_004124235.1). NCBI lineage: Bacteria > Pseudomonadati > Pseudomonadota > Gammaproteobacteria > Enterobacterales > Yersiniaceae > Yersinia > Yersinia hibernica. The sequence continues at coordinate 3,814,932 of NZ_CP032487.1, read as the reverse complement.
TGATTGGCATGGGTATTCCAGGTTCGCAGCAGCATTTTGCCACCCCGACATCACGCTTTCTGGCCCTGCTGGGGGTGATGCGTCAACCGGGGCGAACTGCCGAAGGGGTACAGGCACTGGTGCGACTGCTGGCCCCCTTTACACAGGCTGATGTGACGCCCCATTGCCTGCGCACAGTTCGCCTGACCTCACAGATGACATTTGCCGACGAAGGGGGCAACTGGCTGGACGGTTACACCGTACTGGGCGATGAGGCCATCGATGCCAACAGTCAGTTATTGATTTCTCTGCAGACGGAAGATCGCGACGAGGCCGGTGACTGGTTACCGGATGGTCCATTGTATACCGACTTTCTGGTGCTGTTGCGGGTGTATCTGGGCTGGCGCTATCGAGCCTGTATTCAACTGACTGTCGCAACACGGTTGCTGCCGGTGTTGGTGTTGGATGAGACGCCGGTCAGGTTGGGACTGACCGGGGTGCTGGGGCTGGATGACGATACGCTGTCAGACGATATACCTGAATACTATACCGTGGAGCTGGGACACTACAGTGGACTGACTCCACAGAAATACCAAGAAGGAAACCGACGTGTTAGCTACGACTTCGAAAAATAAAATCTGTACTTCGAAAAATAAAACTTGGGCCGCCTGGAAAAATAAAATCTGCATCTCAGCATTGGTTTTATTGCTCAGTGGCTGTGGGCTGACGCAAGCCGTGACTGATGGCACCGTGTCTGCCACAAAATCACTGTTTTATAAGCAGATAAAGATACTGCATTTGGATTTTACCGCCCGTGAAGCTCTGAATACCGATGAGCACGAAGCGAACTCATCATCGGAACCGGTGATGGTGCGGATTTATCAGTTACGTGATGATAAAACCTTCTTAAAAACGGTGTATCAACAGCTGGCGAGCGACGGGGAGGCGACACTTAAAGATGACCTGCTGGCCAGCCGCAGTGTGGTGGTGAAACCGGGCGGTGCGGTAACCTTGGATATGCCGATGGAAAAAGATACCCGGTTTGTGGCGGTGGTGGCGCTGTTCCGCCATCCAGATATGGCCAAAGACCACTGGCGTCTGATTCTGACGCTGGACGACCTGCATCCCGATAAGCCTCGGACCCTTGAGTTGGGTAATAACAGCCTGACATTGCGGGCGGAGACAAAGTAATGCCGGACGCCTCCTCGCCGTCACTGTATGAGCAATTGCTGGGCAATTTCACTGGCGGGCTTGAACTACATCAGGTCAGTGAAGCTAATCAGGTCATTCTCTCGGTGCTGGATAATATGCAGCGCATTCTCAATTGCCGGGCGGGAACACTCAGTCATCTGCCCGATTATGGTCTGCCGGATATGAGCGAGATCCTACAGGGATTGCCGGGCAGCGCACACGCGCTGTTAACCACGCTATCCACTGCATTGCTGAAATACGAGCCGCGTCTGAAAAGCTTGCAGGTGCTGCTGTTACCGCAGACCGCCCCCGGCCATCTGGAGTACGCCATTGAGGCGGAACTAAAAGGGCTGGGATTGGTGCGTTACGGCACGGCATTTATGCCAGAAGGGCGGGTGTTGATTCGTCATCTTAAACAGCAGTATCTTGATAAAACAATGGGAGTCTGAAGTGCATTATCGGATTCTGGACTCTGGCGTCCTCACTCTTTATTTCTGTTTTTGATAAGGATATTTCGATGAAATTGCACACCGGCATTAGGCTGGCGCTACTGCTCAGTGTCATTATCAACACGCCATCAATGGCACATTCCGGGCGAACCAACGCCGAGGGCTGCCATAATAACCGTAAAACGGGTGAGTATCACTGTCATGGTGGTCAAAGTCGGCAGGTTGATTATGTTGGCCAGGATGCAACGCCAACCCCGGTTAAAAAAGCAAAGTCACGTTCTGAGAAAAAAGAGAACGGAACAAGAACGGCGGAAAGTGGGAGATCGGTGAACGAACCAAAGGCCAACAGTCCTGTATTACCTGCGGTCTCTCCACCACCGGATGTGAGGACACAATGCGCAAACAGTAAGGATCTCAATGCGTATTGGGAACCTGTTACAGAGCGATGCTTGGACAGGTCTACAGGAAGAGAAATGACTCACTGAATATAATCGACAGATACTAGGCTGGACATGACTTCGATACCCCAGATAACCAGAGTATCGTGATCCCCGAGTGGCATTGTACTGACCATCGGATACTTTTACCTTTCTTGAGTTATTACCATGACACTCTTACCTGAACACCACCTGAAAACGGGTACAGATCCTCGCCACTTGGCTGAATGCAGCGCGTTACGTAACGAAATGGGCAAGTTACATCATCCCGCTCGGCCGGATGTTGATTGGGCGCGGGTTGAGCAGCTTTGTTTAGCGCTGTTTCGCCAGAACGGAGTGGAATTGCAGACCACGGTCGATTTTACCCTGGCACGCACGCACATTGCTGGTCTTGCCGGGTTGTGTGAGGGGCTGGAACTGTTGGCGGGATTAATCTCTCATCAATGGAGCGCCTTGTGGCCACCGCAAACCCATGCGCGGGTGGCGTTATTGGCCTGGTTGAGTGACCGGTTGCAGCAAGTTTGGCGCACCATGACGTTATGCTACGGTGACCTGGCTCAGGTGTACCGGGCAGAGCGTGCGTTGGAACAGTTGTGCACGCAGTTGCAAACGCTGGAGCTCAAACATCTGAGTAAATTGGATGGGGTGCGCCTGATGTTGCATAACGCCGCACTACGTCTGGAGAGCGCCGAGGCCGCCGCTGATACGCCAGACCGATTGAGTATTCCGGTACGGCATGCCGGTGTCTCTGAACCACAACGACAGCCACAACCGGCATTCTCGTCGGCTGCGGTCAGTGAACCACTGGTTTATCTTGTCAACGAACCCGCCCCAACGCGTGTTCAGGTTGAATTGTCGACGCCTTCGCCACCCCCACCACGTTGGAAGGCGGGCCACGGTTTTGTCGCCGGGTTATCACTGATGGCCGTGCTGATGGCAGGGAGTTTCTTTATCTGGCAGTCGCTGTCATCTAATCAATTGCGCGAGGCATTGCTGACCAGCGTCGCGCCATTGCCTGCGCCACTGGCAGCCAAATCAATCGATGAACTGAGAAAACAAACCTCAGATGCTGAGTTGGCACGATTGGCAGGCCCCGTGCTGCAAGGCAGTGGCACACAGTTGGAACAACTGACACAGTTACCGCCGTTATGGGCACAAATGCGGGGGGATGGGGTGTTATCACAAGCGCAGCAACTGTGGCCCGCCAGTCAAGAGGTCAACCGACTGAGTGCATTATGGCAACAACAGCGAGAAGCCGGTGCTGCGCCGTTGGTGGAGTTGCAACACTATGCCTTGGCACAAGAGCGTTTGCGGCAACTGGCAGAGCGACTGAATGGATTGGATGAAAAGAAGGGACGCTATATGACGGTTTCGGAGCTGAAAACGGTGGTGTTTGCGATACAGCAGCCGCTGGCAAAAACCTTACCGCTGGAAGAGTTGCTGCGTCAGTATCAGGTACAGTCTGAGTCAGGGCAGACCCCGCCATCGGCACTGCGCCAACAGATAGACAGCCGGTTTAGTCAACTGCTGAACCGGTATGCGTTGCTGGCCTCATCCTCTAACACTCAGTAAACCTTCATTTATTACGGAAGATAATCAGGTGAATGGAAATAAGAACCCCTCTGGTCAACTCTCTTTGCCGGACTGGTATCCGGTTGCTTTTTCGCATCTGGATGCGGTGGAGTACGCCAGTGTGGCTCAATTGTGGCAAAGCGAACCGATACTGCGTGAGATGGCAGTCGAGCTGGATAAGCGTAATCCAGGGCTTATCATTCAAACCCAATGTCCACATTGTCACTGTACCGACATCAGCCCCAGTACCCGCCCGGAGGAATATCGTTGCCGGGCGTGCCTGCGGTGCAGTTCTCCGTATACCCATACGCCATTCTTCGATTTACATCATGTTCGGCACTCGCGACTTTATGCAGTATTGGTGACTCTCTGGGGGACCTGGCGGGAAGAAGATGCCGCCTGGTTAAGTGACTGTAAATCCAAACAGATATGGAAACAGTACTGTCAACGGCTTAAGCCGATTCTGGCGTTGCTCGGCCATCGTTCGGTAACCCCGCAACCGCGTTATTTACGGGGATTTACCCCGGGGCAGCAAGGGCTACATTGCCCTGCCTGTAACGCCACGCAATTGGCCTATGGTGAAACGATGCCTGTCGGTAATCCTGAAGTGCACTGTCAGGTTTGCCAGGCTGATTTTGTAATGTATCCCGACATACCGAAGGGCGTTGATCCGTTTGCCATTAACACACCACAGAATGATATCCTGCTCCCCCAGTGGTTTAGCCGATTGTTCGCTCATGCGACCCAGGCGCAATACCAACATTTACGGGAGGTCTGGCAACGGGAGCCGGTGCTGAGAGATGCTGTGGAGCGGCTGGATGCGCAAAACCCCGAACAGGGTGCGGTATATGCCTGCCCTTACTGCCAGAATAAGCACATTCGTCCCCGTAAAACAGTCTCGTCTATTGAAGGGTATTATTGCCCGGCCTGCGATAATCCCTTTACAGCCACCACCGGTACCCTATTTTCCCGGATGCGCCCGGAGCATTTTCGGCGGCTGTATGCGGTATTGGTTATGTTATGGACGCAGTGGCGACCGACACAGGTTTTTGCGTTGTGTGGACTACGTTCAGTAAGCGCTTTTTTGATTTACCATAAAAGGCTGGGGCCTCTGCTGGCCGAGTTCGGTGATACGCCGGTAACACCTTACCCCCGTAATTTGCTGGGTTTTACCCCGGGACAGCAAGGTGTTCATTGCATCAATTGCCAGTCGACACAGTTGATAACGGAAGGGATAACGGTCATGCCCCTGGATAATCCCTATATTTGTTGTCTAGCCTGCGGACATAAATTTATGTTGCGTGTATGGCGAAAACAAACCGCCGGCAAAGAGATTCTGGCCACAATGTGTTAAGCGGTCTGCTCTGGGAAGCTCCCCGATATTGTTATGGAATTATCCCTGATGAACCAGAGTATTTTCTGGATGATAAATCGGGCAAGCGTATTGCCTGTTAGAATGGGTAAAACTGTCCACATTTGGGGCAGGGAACCAACAACTTATTCATGTTTAGGCAGCGCAACAGATGCCGGAAACGGCGAAATATCAGAGTGATATATACGCGTCTGAAATATGTATCCCATCAACATGCCCGTGATTTAAAGAGGATAAATAGTTTTATCTTGCAGCTAAGACAATGGGTCAGTAACTGCGTGTTATTTATGCTCAACTCCAGTAGTGAGCAGACAGTCGATTGAGTTTTTTTAAATAAAAAAGGAAAGCATAAATGAGTCGTTCAGATGACAACAATATTGAAATGATATTTGCTACATTAGGCGTTTTGCTTCTCGTTGGGTTTGGTGTCTGGATCATGAAGACATTCGACGTCAGTTTTGCCGCTGCATCGAGTACGTCTCTGAGACTGCTTGTCTGGGGCTTAGTCGTTGCAGCACTGATCGCATGGCATTTTTACGCAGAATTTAACGTGATAAAGAATACTACGCCGTTGATAGTGAGTTTTTTTTGGTGCAGTTTGTTCCCTGTTCTTGATTACAAAGCGGGTATCCGCGAAGATTTTCCGATCAAGATGGATATTTCGTGGTACGGAACGGCTTTGTGGCAGTTTGGCATTTTTATGGTGATAAACATTATCGGGTACGTGATCATTTATTATCTGAACAAACGTAATAGTTATTACTACTGAAAGTCTTGGTTTGCATAAGTCGTTAGTCTAAAAAAGTCGCTGAGGGTTTTGATTTCCACGGTTGCTTTTAACATTACGCGAAACACATTTTTCATACCGTTAATGTTGGTACGTTTTCGGGGAGTCCTCAATGTATGTTATTGAGTTAACTTCGTTGATGAAAATATATGCCTTCTGTCTGGTTAAGAAAATGATCTTTTCTTCATGAGTATCCACAGTTGTGGCCATGGCATACTACTCACCTGCTATTGTGACGGTATATACTAGGTGAGTCAGCGTCTTTCTTGGATGCGAGTATCCTGCGTAATCAAGTGCACAACAGCGTCGCGTCGCGTCGCTTGGCATCATGCTACCTGTCGTTACAATACGGACTGTAGAAGTATCCGTGGAGGGCATATCACGTATTTTAGTTGTGGTAAAAAAACGAGTCGGTAAATACGGTGAAATGGGTTTATGCGGGGCTGCCTGTGTACTGGTCTAATTTGGATGAGATGACGGAGATATCTTCTCCGACAAAACTCTGGAAACTCTTTACGGCGGGATGTTTGCCATGATTATAATCAGCGTGGCAACAATGGGGTTGGCTCACTTTCACCGCGCTGATCTGCGACAGGTGCAGTTTGTCGCCTCATTGATGGTTTACCTACACCTACCGTTATCCCACGAGCGTAACGGGGGAAACTGAAGCAGATTGCGTCTTTATTGGCATGGGCTCCATCAGGATAACCGCTTCGTGTCGCATCACAGGTTCAGATGGAGATGAATCTAAGTAACTCACCGCACCCTATGTCACCCTGAGCTAACCGAAGCGATAAACTGCACCGTAATAAGCGGGATTTAGAATAATTAAAGAGAAACTACGATGTCAGCCACGCAGAGAGTTCACTATTTCACTGTGCAGGAATGCAAACGTGTCTTTATGAGCCCAGATTACGGAATTGTACGCTTTGGTGACATGATCGCGAACGCGCATGAATACGGTCTTAGTAAGGTGTATGTCGCGGGTATTTCTGTTGAGCACTTGCCTCTCTATTATCGCCAGTTTTTTTTCACGGAAACTTATTTTTCAGCAGGCGAATTTCTTTGCGATTTCTGGTCCCAACATTACTCAAATGAGTATGCGGGGGGGATATCGGGAAAACCGAATGTGTTGGTCATTGATCGGCGACTTGAAGATTGCCTGGATACCGTATTTTTCGAATGGTTGGACAAAGAGGGGATTATGTACCGGTATTCTGCATCCGGAGATAAAAAGTTTTCCTCAACGGTCAGATATCATCAGCGTTACCCGCATATTTTTACGTACAGGGAGGCTACACCAGCCTCCGTTCCGAATAGCAGGGAGCCCTGGCCTCTGCAACTGAATGTTTTGAATGCTAAAGAGGCATCCCATACCAGCCTAAGAGGTCATTTGTCACCTGCAGTGAGGAAAGTCATAGCCGAGATTTATCCGAATGATTTTCGGCCTGAACTCCCGACAATGCCTCCTGTGAACGACGATTTTTTGGTTAAAGAAAACCTCCTCAGGGTAGCCTCGTCTAATGATGTCGAGTTGAATTCAGTTGTCTGGTATCCGGCCAGAGCAGAACCTTTTAGTTACGGGTTCGCTGTTAATAACAGCGAAATTTTGCAGGAAGAAGAGGCTGCATCGGCCATCTGGCAGAAAGAGATGCTGATTGCGCTGCAGTGCCTTGAATCACAGTTTGACGGGGTTGCGCGAGAGCTCACTGGCAGGTTCGGTAATAATAATTACCCCGATATTTTAAATAAAATAAAAAAGAATAACTACAGAACGTTATTACCCCTTAGTGGTGTCGAACAGGACGTACTGTTTGGATTTTTGGGGCTAAAGACAAAAAAACTTGCAGGAAATACCCTTTATAATATTTCAAAAATAGGTGTGGCTGATATGGTCATCTTGTGGGATCACATTACTGATGGTGGCGGTCAGCGCCAGTCGTTTGAAATCAGGCCACGAAAGGGCATTGACGATCCGGCTTACAGATTATTTGCCGTTATTGGGTATCATTCCTGCTATTTCCTCTTTTCGCACCGAACCAGTCGTTCCTGTAATGCATTGGACAGTGGCCGTTGTATAAACTACGAGTCAGCTCAGCCTTTTCTGGTTCGCCATCTAGATTACAGAAAAATGCTAAATTGCGCTATCAAAGGGAAAATAGAAACGTTTGCCTCCGTATTAAAAACGTACCTGGATATCTATCCAGAATACTGAGTGTGTTTGCTTGAATAATCTAACTTAGCGACCTTAATCGTTTTTACAGAATGTCGAGGTTGACCATATTTACAGAGTTTCAGTTAGTCTTTTGCCAATATGAATAATATGGGAAACGATAGATGTATCTTGGTTTTTTGTGCAGTAAGTTAATTGTTATTGATACTGTCTTTTATAGTAGTTGTGCTTGTTTATGAGGTTTGAAGTGAATTTCCATGCAACTCCCCGTTCTAGACGAAAGTGCCAGCGCTAATAATATCTTCGGGCTTTTTTTTGTCAGTAAATAAATTAAGAATAAAGCTATGGTTTTTTGTATGATAATAATGGCATTAAAGAGTGATAAACACATGACATGATATAAATTATATCGGCACAACTTCAATTATTATTTTAGGGGGAATTAACCCTGCGTCTATCAGCTCTTTTTCATTGCGTTTACATATATCATCCTCCTCCATATAACCCGCTTCCTTTCTCATCCCTGCCATAGTCTCGACGAACATAACCCTTTTCTTCAAAACCAACAAAGATCTCCGAAGTGATGGATCAGTTTGTTGTTTTGGTCCTTGCATAGCTCCTCCTCAAAGTATTAACATCACCGTGTTGTACCGTTGCTTTCTGCAACATGCCAATGTCCTGGTGATTTGAGAGGGGCGCCTTCGGGTAATCACATGCCAATGTCACCATAATCTGAGAGGTGGCGCCTTCGGGCGGTAAACTCGTTTAACCTTTGAAAACGAGGATCGTTTTTAACGATTAAGGCCCATTTCACTATTTTCTGTATAGCGCAGAACTCCCCTTCGCAGCTCCTTTTTGCGAGTGTTTACTCGTTTTGATTTGATGCTTTGACGTCAACGACCGGTTGCAAACTTTGTGGACTGTGGGTATGCCAATTTGAAAATTTGGCATCTTCCACGTACGCATTGAGAGCAGAGGAGCGCGGCGTCACTTGGGTTCGAGTGAAACGAGTACCAAGTGACGCCGCCAGGCGGCCAACGTCAACACCACGTAATACGTGGCTTCAAAAGCGATTTTAAGGGTGTTTTCACGAGAATCACCAAATCGTCTCTGTCATTACATCACTGTTTTGCGTCCGTTTTCACGGACGTCCGCAAAACCTAAACTTCAACCAATGACTTTTTAAGAGTCTTAACCACATGAAAAAAGGAGGAAATCGTCCAGGTACTGAGGCGTTCACCGTAACCGGGTGAACGGGGAGCATTAAACCGTCGCACAGAGTGCTTAACGGGCTCCTGCAACAACTCAACACAGCCTCGCCATGCTACACAGTATCTGACGGCCAGGACGGCAAATTAACCGACACGCATGGACGGCTGACCAACGCACTGGTCATGGTTGTGAGTCTTTCTGCCCGGGACTACTCACGAGTGGTTCCGGGCAGAGAGGCTTTGTTTGAATACCGAGCAGGGGGAAGTCATGGCACAAAAAAGTACCCGTTCCAAAATAGAGGGTTTCCGGAAAGAGTTCATATCGCTTGCCAGAAAGGGGGCTGGGGGATATGCCACGATTGCAGATCGTCAGCGTATTGGACGTTACTTTCTTGACCATCTTAAAAATACAGGCATCAAATTACGCAGTGTGGACGCGCTGAAAGTTCGTTACGTTGAAAGTTATATGGAATATCGGAAGAGTTTAAATCTGAGCAATCGTACTTTGCAAAATGAAATGTCAGTATTAAGAGGAATACTCCACGCTGCAGGTAAACATCGTCTTGCCGATCCGAAAAATGAACGACTGAGTAATCAGGTTCTCGGTATTTCCGGGGTCAATCGTGATGGCACAAAAACAGCATTAACCCGGGATGAATTTTTAAAAGCATTTGCGGAAATTGAAAAAAAAGATCGCGGCGTGGCGGCTACGATGCGACTGGCTTATGTGTTTGGTTTACGAACAAAAGAAGCCGTGGAAGCCTGTAAATCGTTATCAACCTGGAAACAAGCTGTCGAACGGGGTGATAAATCTATTCGTGTTGTATTTGGCACTAAAGGTGGCCGTCCTCGGGATACAACTATTATAGACCGTGATGAAGTCCGTCGGGCAATTCGCTATGCTGAAAAAGAAGCCACAGAGCGCAAGGGTAAATTCATTGATAAACCGAGCATTCATCAGGCTATTAACCGGTATCGTTATTTTCTCCGTAAGGCTGGTTTGAATGGCGAGAAAGCACCTCACAGTATGCGTTATAATTTTGCCCGAGAACTTTCAATATATCACAAAGAGAAAGGTTTCAATGATAGTGAAGTCTTGGCAATGGTTTCAATGGATTTAGGACATGGGGATGGGCGGGGAAGATATATTAAACAAGTTTACTATCGGCACAATGATTCTGGGGGTGAATGATATTAACGAATTTAATCTGGCTCAGAGTATTATTAGGAGGCATCCAGTATGGCCAATATTATGAAGTGCTTATTTCACGACAGGGTGTATCATTTTATTTAAATATGAAAGTCCGGTTAATTTGACGGGTACGATTGAATCTATCGCTGATTATTTTGATAATTTAACGCTCGGAGATTTCACCTTGAATATCTTACTGAAAGGGTGAGGGCGGAACGTTACCGGCTTGACTGTGATGATGGGGTGCAATATTTCTTTGATTGAGTTCTCTGATGAATAAAAACAAAGAGTCGTGGTATTCGCAGAATATCCTATTATTGGTCGGGTGTACTGGGATTATACTTATGAAGGTGGTGTCAACATGCCAGACTCCATTGACCTGACTACCGATATATCATCAGCCATTATTTTATGTGCTGACTGGCGGGAGTATCAGACCCAGATAACAGACAAGTTTATTGACCATGTTGATGTTGAAAACGGTTTATTTAAACAACGTGTGATTGGGATCTCAGGCGCTTCTTCCGACGAGTTTATGGCCTGGGTTTATCACACCGTATGGAAAAATCTTTGTGTTGACGGTATTGCTGAGGATGCACCGATTGTGTACGATAAATTTGCTCACGTTGTCTCCGACAACTGCCAATGTTCCGGTGATTTGAGAGGGACGCCTTCGGGTAATCACATGCCAATGCCATCATGACCTGAGAGATGGCGCTTTCGGGCGGTTGTGTTAAATCTGTTTAACCTTTGAAAACAGAGACCTTCGGGTTAAGGCTCACTTCACGCGTTTTACTCTTCGTACCTATTACCTCATGGCGCTTCGCCATCGTGTTTTCTTACCCTATAGGGACTTTGCTCCCATTGGGCTGGGTGCCGTCTTTACACTGAGGACCTTGCTATGTCTGCATACGATATTACCGTCGGGCGAATTCGCACCTGTGCCCAGTCTGCTGTTGCGTTTGTCGTGCTGGTTTCAGAAATGGAGACGGCGCTACTCACTCTACGTGCACTGACTCGCTGTGGCGTACCCGATGACATTGATGACGATGGATTTCCATCTCGCGCTGTGCAGATAGTCTGGATGGCTGAACAGTTCGGGCAGGCGTGCGAGTTGAAACTGATACCAGATTGCCTGTTTCAGCGTTACGCCCTCGATCTCATTCGTCTTGGACATGAAGTCGATGAAGGCTCCTGGACATACGGTTTTAAGTCTGGCGTAAACATTGCCCAAGAGAGTTTATGGGAAGAGTGAACGAGGAACATTGATGGAAATTCATCCCTCAACGTCACCATCGGTTACTGATTAATTTTTTAATAAATCTTATTGCTTATCACCCATGCGGGGAAAACTTCCCCCGCAAGTGGCGAAGGTTTCTCCGCTTCACTGCTGGAGAAACACCCATGAAAACCTTCATTTCTTTTTTACATAAAGCGGCCGTCACCCTGGAGCATTTTTCAAATGTGCTGGGGCAGCATGACAACGACTGGTTCACCAACCGGACGGGGCAGCTCAGTTTTCGTCCCGAAGTCCTCCCCACCGGGAACGGACAATTTACCGCCTTGGTTGCCTGTCGTCGGGGGTGCAGTTCCCGTGACTGGCAGGTGCAGAGTTTTGGCATGTGTGGTCACTGGCGCTCTGCTCGCCAGGCCATGAAAGCCGCACGTAGAATGGCGCGTGATCTGGCACTGTACCGTTATCGTTATAGCGATGGCGCGTTTAACAGGGTGTGATACCCACTTTTCTGACCAAACTTCCCGGAGAGACTTCCTCCCGGGAAGTTTCTCCTGTTAACCACAGGGGGTCACTGATGTTTCGTTTTACTTCCGCTTCTTTGCGTCAGGTCTTAACTCACTCGTCCGGCTTTCACAAAACACTCACGCTGGAAAATGGCTATGGCCTTTATCTCCGGGGTGAAGATGACCGACAGCAGGGGTATATGCACATGGCTTATGCCGAGGGTTTCGACCCTCGGAGTGACGAAGGCTGGGAAGACAGGGTCGTTGACCTGCTTCCCGGTATTGATTATTCCTTCAGCTTTTTTATACCCCAAAGTGTGAGGAATGCGATCCTTAATGATCATCATGATTTCTTTATTACACCGTTGAACAACACAGTGCATAACGAAACCCGGCCGCCTCAGAAAGTGTTTGTCCCGGTGGCAGAGTTCCGTAACGGTATTGAACGGATGTTTGATCAGTCGCATAAACACTTTCTTGCCTGCGTAGGCCATCGGGAAAAAGCGACGTGGCGCCTGTCAGCATTGTATGTGCTCGATGACGTTATCCGCACTGATTGCAAACGTGCAAAAGCGGCTGACCTAGAACAATTTAGGCGCGCGTTCTCCCGACTCAAAGACCGCATTAATACGGTCAGTCCTGAGGGTGAAATCATTCTCCCGGTGTGACTTCGCTAATTTTTTATCCACTCACCGTGGCGTATTCCGCCACTGGCCGGGATACGCCTTTTTTTGAGGTTTATCCCATGAAAAAAACGACTTCTGCCCTCAGGGCACCGAAAAAGGAACGTGCTGATCTTTATCAGCAGGTAACCGACAAAATTGTTGCCGCCCTGGAGAACGGAACGCCGCCCTGGCGTAAACCTTGGCGTGCGGCCCAAAAGCCCGTCGGCAGTGCATTGCCGGTGAATGCCACAACAGGTAAGGCATACAGTGGGGTCAATATTCCCTTGCTATGGATGGCCGCGGAGGAGAGGGGGTTTATCTCCGACCGCTGGCTCACCTTTCGGCAGGCACAAATTGCCGGAGGACACGTCCGTTCGGGAGAAAGCTGTAGCCTGGCGGTGATTTTCAAACCGTTTGAGGTTCAGGCTGAAGATGAGCAGGGCATCAAGCTAACCGATGCTGACGGAAAGCCCGTGATGGAGTCTCGCACCCTGCTCAGACCCTTGCAACTGTTTAACACGCAGCAATGCGATGGTCTGCCGGCAGCGCTTTCTGATGAATCGGCCTCTCTCCTGACGGAGGAAGAGGCACAGACGGTTTCCGCTCCGGTGATGAGCCGTGTCATTGACATATTCAATACCAGCGGCGTGACCGTTAATTTTCTGAACCAAAATCGGGCCTATTATCGGTCGGTGGCGGATCAGATAGTGATGCCGACATCCGGGCAGTTTTTTACGGAGGCCGATTACTGGTCTACCTTGCTTCACGAACTGGTGCATGCCAGTGGTCATCAAAAGCGACTGAACCGCGAAGGGATAACCTCTTCGACCCGAACGTTTGGGGATCCGGTTTACGCGTTTGAAGAACTCGTGGCGGAAATGGGCAGCGCCTTTCTTTGTGCAGAGCTCGGCGTTTACGGTGAGGTGCAACATGACAGCTACGTCAGTGGTTGGTTGAAAGCCCTTAAAGAAGACAAAAGAGCGCTGTTCCGGGCATGCCGGCAGGCGCGGGAGGCTTCAGAGTTTTTGTTAAACCTGAAGCCCGGCACTGAAGCCGCATTAACCGACTCAAAAGTAGCGTGAAGGAGACCCTGATGCAGACACCACAACTCTGGCAGGCCACTGCATCGGTACTGCTGGTCAGGCACTATGGACTGATGTTGAACGATACCGATTTCTGCGATGAAGCCTGCGTTGAGGCATTGCAAAATGCGGGTATCAAACCTTTTGAGGCGATCAATGACCTGGTGGATAAGTACCACCTGACGCATCTCAACGATTCTGCTTACCGGCCACGTTCACCTTATCTGAATGCGTCCGATGAGCTGATTGCCAGCCTCGAGGCTGGTGCAACACTCGGGGTAATCAGTCACCCGTAGTTCGGGGCTGACCCATTTTTAACGTTTCATTACCCATCGGGGGAGACCTTCCCCCTGTGGGAGGCTCCCTCTTTTCATGTTCAAAAGAGGAGAATTAACCATGTTTGAATGGTGCAAAAACCGTCTGGAAATTACCGGCCGTTCAGTCTTTATCGACGTCATGCTGCAGTGGGTCACCGGTGATGAAGTTCCCCTTTACCGTCACGCCGTACAGCAGAGCATTCAGCTGTTTCTGGCCGGTGCGGCAGGGATACTTAAACCGGTCAAATCGGTGGAATACCCCCCTTTCCCAGGACTGGTATCTCACGGAACCGGCACTGCCATCGCCTCAAACCTGGCTTTTCAGCACTGGCTGGAGTTACTGCAGAAAGATGCTGTACTCCATCCAGATACTGTCAGACAGATTGACCGTATCTGGACGCAGTCAGGGTTGGGTGCTGTCAGATGGGAGGCGATCCCTCCGGCCGCTCGCCAGGTCATGACGCAACTGATGACCCGGCAATACGCTGACTGGTTTGGTGTGGCCACCTGGTCATTTCATATTGACGGCGAGACGTGCTGGGAGAAACTGGGGAAAAGGCCTGATCGTGCCTGCCATTGCGACATGTTGATGATTATCCCTTCCCGGCTTGCCGCGGAGATTAACGGCAACAGCCGTCTGTTGGTGGGGATGTCCGGTACGGGCAGCCTTTACAGTCGGATCCACGGGATGGAATGGCCCTGTGGTCATAACGTTCTCTGGCATCGTAACCGTATAAACAGTTTACGGCTGGAGTTTGATTCACCTTCGTACCCGCCTTCCAGTGAATTAATGGGGGAGCTTTCAGCCGTCTTCGACTGTGAGGTCCGCCACTGGTACCTGGAGCCGGTGCACGGTATACGGGGTTATGACTGCTATGACCGCGGCGACCATGTTGACAGCGGTAAGTATGGGGTAGGGCCATTTTCGACTCAGTTGATGGCTTTCCCGGAAGATGCATTGCCGGTGAACGTACAGACCGATTTGCCATTAGCGAAGGATGCGTAAAATGGCTAGTGACAATGATGCCTTCAACCCAAACGCGGTGGAAGACGTGCAACCTGCGGAACTTTACCGGTACGTCGTTTGCAGCACCGCACATCTGACTGAACAGGATGCGGCGTTATTCTGTCGCCTTGGCCATCAGCGATGTGAGTGGGGGGATGCTGAGTGGATACATCTGACCGGCACCGGCTATTTGGTGCGGTTAAGTGCCTACAGTTTTCCGCTGCTTGTGCTGAAGAAGCGTGGGTTTTCCAAAAGTGCACGCAAGCTTGTCTACGTGCTGATGAGACGGTTCGATGTCTCACTGATTCACTTTGACTGCTGTGGCGAGGTGTTAAAGGGGGTTGCCGTGCATGACGGGTAACTTCTTGCTTTATTGACTGTCTCGTGAACTTAGCCCTGGGGGGGAGATCATCCCCTGGGGTGATTTTTCCCTTGATATGTCGGATAAGCGCAGCCTGTTACCAGACCGCGCGCTCCTAAGAACGGAGCGTGCAACTTTCACTGCACTCCGCTCAAGCCTCTCAAAGGCATTTATCGTTACCCGGTGATACCTCTCATAATGCAGTTTCTATCGTTGCATACCAACTGTTGCGGCTTCTCCCCTGATTTTCTTTGCGTGACTGCCAGTAATCTGCATACACTGGATCATAAGGGGTGGCTTCGCTTCTGATTTTGATATGTCGTCTGATAGGAATTTGGGCTAACTGACTCAGATATTCCCGCGTCGTGAGGCCATTAACGTGCCACACACCTTGAAAACGCCACTGACACGAGTTTTCCGGCAAAAAGTACTTTCTCACTACCCATTTCGTACCTTTATTCGGATGTCTTCGCGTTGACCAACGGCGTAATGCCTTGAATATCTCACTATCTACATACTCAAAGGTCTGTTTGGCGACACTGTGTTTGTAATAGTTTCCCCATCCTCGTAACTTGGGATTGAGAATACGGATCAGTTCGCCCGTTACCATTGTTGGGTGAGATTTGATGACAGCCCTGATATTTCTGATAAACGCCAGTACATTGGACTTGCTGGGTTTGATCAGCAATTTATTCCTGTATTTGCGAATATTAAAACCCAGAAAATCAAATCCCTCGCTGACTGACGTGATGACGGTCTTCTCGGGTGAGAGTTCCAGCCCTCGTTCCTTCAGAAACGTCACGATGAGCGGTTTTATCGTTTCGTCCAGCAGTTCCCTCGATGTGCTGGTGACCACAAAGTCATCGGCATACGAGATCACATTGACGTTGCTGCCTTTCCTGAACACAGCCTGTTTGATGCATTGTTCTAGGCCAGACAGCGTCAACAACATTAAGGCGTAAAAAAAGGATCTCAAGAAGATCCTTTTTATAAGGATAAACTAGTGCTATTTCATCCGAAGCAGTTTGTCGTAGTTCGGATAAAGTCTACGCCGGCCTAATGATGCGTGAGTTCGTTAATATGATGAAAGAGAAAGGCAAGAAATCCATTCATCTCATGTGCAAAACGCATCATATCGAGTTCTATAAGAAATTTGGCTACATCTATATTAGACCTTCTGCTTCAGATCACGGCGGTATGGCCTGGCACGAAATGATTATGACGTTGTAGCTTTGTTTCCCGCCAGGCCGACCGATCTGTATTTCGCCACACATTTTGCCTGTGCTCACTCTGCCAGCCGCAGCGTTTATGAGTGTCTGCTTGTAAGGTATCAAATGTGTCATATGTTTCTGAACAGCCCCTGCCTGAGGAACTGCAGCATGCGCTTAAAAGCCGGCCTATGCTGACATGACAGTTCCGCAGGAGGTAACCAGTGAATAAGAAATTTAACCGTATTACTCTCAGCATAATTCCGTTTTGCGCCACGACGACTTATGTAGGTCTTCATTCAGTCGGCTCTGTGCCGGAGCGACACAATGGTTGCCCCTCAAGAGCGAAGAGCGGAAGCTCACAATTGCCTCCATAATCGATAGAGGCATTACTAAAATTGCCGTATTTTTAATTTAAGGAGAATAGGTCAATAGTTAGGTTGTCATTGAACTTGCCGCCATAAATCCCTATCCACTTTTCATCAGGAAAATTTTCCTGAACTGATTCTGAATAATATGTAATGGAGATGTTGATGGTTATCACAAAGCTAATTATTGAGGGTTTCAAAGGTTTTAAAGACCGATTCTCCATCGAGTTCAATGAGTCAGTGAACATCATCGTTGGCGATAATGAAGCAGGGAAAAGCACAATCCTTGAGGCGATTAATCTGGGGCTGACGGGTTTATACGCGGGAAAACCAGTTAAGAACAACATCAGTCAGTATCTGTTTAACGATCAATTAGTGAAGGACTATCTGGCCAGTCTCACAACAGCGGCTAAACTGCCACCTCCGGCACTGTTCGTTGAGCTTCACTTTAAAAAAGGACCGGACACCGTCTTCCTCGAAGGAGACGGTAACTGCCTGAAATCTGCCTCGGTTGGCGTCGTGTTCAAAATCAAGTTTAACGAGGACTACAATGCAGCCTATGAGGCGTTGTTAAAAGCGGGTGATATCAGGACGCTGCCCATCGAGTATTACGATATTGAGTGGAAAGGTTTCAACAGAGACGCACTTTTATCCCGCAACATCCCTCTTAAATCAGCGTTTATTGACTCGTCTTCGGCCAGAGGCAATAACGGGTCAGATGTCTACATCAGCAGAATAATTAAAGACCTACTGACTGATGATGAGGTTATCAGTGTTTCTCAATCGCACCGTAAAATGAAAGAGGCCTTCATAACAGACAAGTCTATCGAAACCATCAATAATAAAATCATCACAGCGAGCAAAATTACCAGTAAAAAAGTCACCATCTCGGTTGAGCTTTCTTCCCAAAAGGCATGGGAGTCCAGCCTGATCACCTGCCTAGATGATGTTCCGTTTAGCTACATAGGGAAGGGCGAGCAAAGCATCGTGAAGACAAATCTGGCGCTCTCGCATAATAAAGCGAAAGAGTCGAATGTCATTCTGATTGAAGAGCCTGAAAATAACCTGTCGCACACCAAGCTGAATCTGCTCATTAAGACCATTAAAGATAACTGCGCAGGTAAACAAATCATCATTACGACTCACAGTAGTTTCGTTGCGAATAAACTCGGCCTTGGCGATCTGATTTTTCTCTCAAACCGCAAGACGACCAAGCTGGCTTCACTTACACCGGGCACAAAGGAATTTTTCGAAAAGATTGCGGGTTACGACACGCTGCGAATGGTTCTGTGTAAGGGCGCGATTCTGGTTGAAGGCGATTCGGACGAACTGGTGGTTCAGAAAGCCTACATGGATGCGAATCAGGGCCGTCTGCCCGTTGAGGACGGAATTGAAGTCATTTCAGTGGGGATCTCATTTCTGAGATTTCTGGAAATTGCCGCGATTATCGGTAAACCCACCCGCGTTGTTACGGATAATGACGGCGATATTGCTGCGATTCAAAAAAAATATGACGCCTATCTAGGTGGGAACAAAAAACCGCACATTGACATCTGTTTTGACCCAACTATTGATGCCGGTACGCTGATGGTCGGTACAAAAAAATACAATTACAACACGCTCGAGCCTAAATTGCTGAAGGTGAACAGTAGAGTAAATCTCAATACCATATTAGCGACAGCACACGCTTCTGATGATGAATTGCACATTTACATGCGTGCGAACAAGACAGAGTGCGCGCTGAAAATATTTAACTATACTAATACGGCGGCACTCAGCGTTCAGTATCCGCAGTACATTCTGGATGCGATCAAATGAACAAAGTCATCATCGCTTCTGCAGGAGCAGGTAAAAGCACCTTTGTGGTCCGTGAAGCATTAAAGATGGTTACCTCGGGAAAGCGTGTGTTGATTACCACGTTCACCGAAGCCTGCCGGGATGAGATCAATGTCAAAATCACTAAAGAGAATGGATGTGTTCCGCCTAATTTATATGTCATCACCTGGTTTTCCTTTCTGATTAAACACTGGATCAAACCTTATCAGGGATGTTTATTTGACTATGATGTCAAAGGCATGATCCTTTGCAGCAGCAAATCCGGTGAAAGGCCTTATAAGGTAGCTGGGAGAACCATCTACTGGGGGGAGAAAGATTTCAGACTGCACTATTTCAGCGCTGATTTTAAGGTTTACTCCGATAAAATGGCCAAGCTCTCTCTTCGCTGTGATGAAAAGTCAGGCGGAAAGGTCATCGCCCGGCTGGCTGCATGTTTTGATGAGATTTATGTGGATGAGGTTCAGGACCTGGCCGGTTACGATCTTGAAATTCTTCAAAAACTGTTCAGGTCACCCATTAAAATTACACTGGTCGGGGATCCGCGGCAGGCGACTTACAGCACCGTCAATACCGAAAAAAATGCGAAGTACAAAAAAGCGGCCATCGTGAATTTCTTTGATGACAAGGCGGCAGGGGTCACGGTCGATGGAAAAATGCTGAATGAGAACTTTCGGTGCTTCCATGAAATCAATGATTTTGCCAACAAACTTTATCCATACTTCACACCATCAATCTCTAACGTACGGGGCCTTTCTGGACATGATGGCATTTTTCTGCTGCCTGAAAAGCTCCTGAACCATTATCTGGAAGCGTTTACTCCCATTCAGCTTCGCTGGGATAAGAGACGATCTGTAGATGAACGTTATCCGGTCTTTACCTTTGGAACATCTAAAGGCCTGACATTTGAACGTGTGGTCATCTATCCGACCAAACCCATGCTTCAGTGGTTTCAGGATAACTCTGCTGCTCTCACCAATGATACGCGCGCAAAATTGTATGTCGGCCTGACTAGACCTGTTAAAAGTGTTGCGATTGTTTTTGATGAAAGTGCGGCTTTCAAATCGAACGGGATTAATATTTACGCTAAATTAGCCGTGCCAGGCCATTGCGATAACTGATTGGCGGAAAAGCTAATATCCAGCCCGCATCTGGGCTGGATATCATTTGGTGGCCGGTTTGACTGTATGGTTAAGGAGTTGCAAACACATCTTCCACTTATGCTTTCAGTTTCCGAAACATCAGCCGCCTTCTGTTTCTGATTGGCGCAGGATTTTGGGGGCGTGCCCGATTCACTCAGAACGATCCCGTCCATTGTTGGCATTCCGCCCGCTTGCGTAATTCCCTGCCTCACCTGGATACTCAGGTTTTTCTGTCCAACACTGAGAGACTGTCGCCTCTCATGTTGAATGTGGGGTATTTGACCGACAGATATGAGGAGAAGCGGAAGTTGCGTCTTATGATTAATGGTCATAACTAACCACTTTAAAGATGGCTACTAAAGT
This sequence comes from Yersinia hibernica, assembly GCF_004124235.1. NCBI lineage: Bacteria > Pseudomonadati > Pseudomonadota > Gammaproteobacteria > Enterobacterales > Yersiniaceae > Yersinia > Yersinia hibernica. The sequence goes on along the minus strand of NZ_CP032487.1, from coordinate 3,794,484 downwards.
TGTGGCGATTCAATATGCATTAACATACTCTATAAAGTTGAGCATCATAATTTGTTAGCAAAACACTATAAAAAAAATTAACTAAGAGTTAAAATGCAAATGCTAAAAAACATAATACTTCATGGGGTTATAATGGATAATAAGATTCCAAATCAATTAATAGAAGCCATAGTAGATAATAAATTAATAATTTTCGTAGGTGCAGGCTTATCATTCTCCTCCGGATTGCCAACATGGAAAAAAATTGTTCTTGATACATTGAACAGTCCAAATGTTGAAAAAGGATCTGCTTTTAAAGATGCGCTCGAAGTTGGAATCCTTTCTCCATTAGAAGTATTGGATAAAATTAAAGAGAAGAACAAAAGAGATGTATACATTAATTTCGAAAAAGCTGTATCAGAAAAAAAATTAGCGCCAATTTATAATAAATTAAGTAAATTGAGTAAAAAATTTATCACTACAAATTACGATTACTTAATTGAGTATAATACTGGTATCTATAAAGTTGATACCTCAAGTAATTATAATCTTCAAAAGTTAGATCAGGAAGATTCTTTTGTTTTAAAAATACATGGTTGTGCAAGTGCGATAGATAATGCCATAATATTCACATCTGATTATGATACTTTATATAAAGGGTCCTCAACTGGAGGTTTGGCAAATTTTCAGTTGAACAAGATTTTATCTACACACAGTTGTTTATTCATCGGATATAGTCTTAGTGATAGTTATCTCGTCGAACTATTTGACTCCCTGAATAAAATGTATAATGGCATTGGTCGTGAGCATTTCATTATTACCACTGAAGATGTGAATCATGATTTTGTTGAAACTATAAAACTTGGGAGTTACAAATTATTTCCTGAGTACATCGACTCTTTGATTGCAATAATAGAAGAAAAGAATACGGTAAGTAATAATACTGACCCCAATTTGCATTCTAACACTACTGAATTATCATCACATGATGATGAAGGCTTTCAGTTGACGCTGGGTCATGATACTCCTCCAGTGATTGAGAACTGGGCTGGTAGAGTTGATGAATTAAATGCATTAAAATTGTCGCATAAGGCCTGTTTTATAACAGGAATAGGTGGTCAAGGTAAATCAGCCTTAGCATCTAAATTTTTAACAGATGTTGACCGTAATGAGTATGTTTATTGTGACTGGAGGGATTTTAAAGAAGAAGAATTAAATTTCCAAACAAAGTTATATCAGCTAATAGAGTTAGTTTCTAACAACCAAATCAAAGTTAATTCACTTATTGGCCTAGAAACGGATCTTTTGGTCGATAAGTTTTTCAATTTGCTAGGCACGAGGAAAGGAATATTTGTTTTTGATAATATAGATAAATATATTGATTTGCAGAGTTTCACGCCAACTGGTGATATGAAGAAGTTTTTCGACTATGTTCTTTCTTCACCACATAACTCGAGATTTATTTTTACGTGCCGCCCATTTATACATTTCGCTGGGGTAGGTTCCTATCAAATACGTTTGGAGGGATTGAAATTAACTGAAGTTGCAGAGTTGATATCAAAATATCATAAAAATATTAAAAGCAATGAACTAAGTCATTTAGCTTATAGACTATACCAGAACACTCAAGGGCATCCGTTATGGATGGGGTTGATATTAGCTCAGTCGCGAGTTAACTTTAATCAAATAGATGTGGTTTTAGGGAAAATTGAAAAAAGAGATTTATCTAAAGATGATACTAACTTCTCCACAATAGTTTCTGCCACCGTACTTGAAGATTTATGGGATGGTTTAAAGGAGAGGGAAAAGATAATCCTTCGAACTTTATCTATATGTAACATTGCGGAATCCCAAGAAGAGTTATCTAAGATTGTAGCTAAGAAAATTAATTACAATCAATTCTCAAAAGGTTTGCGATCTCTAAAATCATTAAATTTAATAGTTGAAAAAGAAGGTGAGGGGTATTTAGAATTACATCCCCTTGTTAGGGAATTTATCAAGGGTAAATACGATACACGAGACCAAGAAAGTTATATTGCTCTTTATATGAGTTATCTTGATGGCTATATCGTTCTCTTAAAAAATAAATTCGGAAAAGTATTGCCTCATGATGATATTGATTTTTTAATAAAGAAAGTTGAAGTGCTAATTAGTGCAGGACGATTGCAAAATGCTGTCGATGAAATAAGACTAACATGTGATTCACTTCTGATATCAGGTTATTGCGAAGAATTCTTAAGACTATGTGATCTAGTTATGGATAGAGTCTCATGGACGCATAGCTTTATTACCAAAATACTTGGCTTTCATGAATTTATGGACACGTTTTTCACCAGATCTGCTGAGTTCGGTCGTTATGATATTTTTGACAAGTATATCGAAAAATATTTATCCGTTTTTCAGGTCGCAGATTCAAATCAAATTCTTATCAAATCGTCAAAGTGTCATAGATATTGGGTTGAAGGAGATTTCGATAAGTCGATAACTTTTGGAAAAAGTGCTGCAGACCTTATAGACCTTCTGGGGCAAAAAGATAGTTGGTCAGGAAAACATCGATACCACCTTGCCTTAAGGGATTCAGGTATTGAATCTAACATATTGATAGCTCTTGATTATTTTTGTGAAGGAAAGTCTCTAGACGAGCTAACTAATGATGATATTGATATGACTTTTTCTACTCATTATGGAAACATCGGGAAATGCTATCTATTACTAAAAGAGTATAAAAAGGCTTTGAAATTAGTTTGCAAGTCTTATCAGACTTTTATAAATGGTAATTTAAGTTATCATGATTTGCATAATATCGGATATGCCTCGAAGTGGCTAAGTGATATTTTCACTGTAACAATGCCAAACAACCCTGCAAACCTTTACTTCCTTTTATATGCAAGAAATGCCTGGAAAAATGACATGCCTAGTGAGGCCAATAAAATATCTCACACAATATCTTCATTCCCAGCTAATGCTGCCAATCAATCCATAATTAGCCTGGAATCTTGGCAAATAGAAAAATTCTGTAACGATATGGTTTCAACTATCTTGAACAACAAAAATTAGGCTCATAGGGCAAACAGAGCGCATTAATAAAGCGCTCCGTTTTTTACAATTTTTAATCATTATGAATTTAAATAATACGCACTCCAATTCAACCAATGTCGAGGCACAAGAATACACGGAGGTTCAAGGTTTAGAGGCGGTGCGGCTACCGTCAGGCACTCCTTCGTGAAGTCGTCCATGCAAGTCAGGCACTTGATCCTGCGACCGCTTGTTAGCGCGTCCATGACGAAATCCATCGACCAGGTCAGATTGAGGGCTGTCGGGCGGAGCAGCGGCAGACGTTCTTTTGCTAGCCCTTTACGACGTCTTCTGCGTTTTACGTCCAGGCCACTGAGATGATAAAGGCGGTACACGCGCTTGTGATTAACATGAAGCCCTTCGCGGCGCAGCAACTGCCATATGCGGTGGTATCGACATCAGCATGTACAGTCAGGGTTTTACTGGCTTCACTCCATTCGGGACCTTTCCTGTTATCGCCTCCATCGATTGACCTTCTGACGAAACCGTTCTGAGAGCGTTATGCATGCATTTTCCTCACGCCATCCGGCGATAAATCCCTCACTCCAGAGAGCCATGCGATCACAAATACTCAGTATGTCATTGTCATGCGCGGCGGCTTCTTCCCCCTCGCAGACGTTTCGACAGGCGCGTTCGGTGGCCATCATGAGTTTCCAGGACAGCATGTCAGCACCTCCGGTCTTTTTTGCGGATAATCAGGACACCGCAGTACAGGGAAGGGGAATACCAACGCCATTCTTTCAGCAGCGTTTCAAGCTGCAAACCTGACCGTTCTGCACGGCTGACTGGCCTGCTCAGCGCGTGGTACCGGTATTGTTTGGCGGGAAAGTGTCGTAACAACCGGGCTGTGCGCCGGGAACTGAGAAGGTGTGATGACAGGATAATCGTGTACTCGGGTTGTGCCAGCCCGGCGCTGAGTGTGTCTGTTAATGCCCGCCAATACCGGTTGATATCCCTGAGGCCCGGCTGACCGGTGGAGAGCCAGGGGTTTAGGTGCAGCCAGGTCCTGTGCTGTTTTTTCATTAGGACAAACGGGGGCTTTCTGAATAACAGCATGCACCGTGATAACGGCTTGAGCAATGCAGGCGTAAAAAACAGGGTGCCCAGCATAACCAGTCTGTCCGGGCTGAGGGTCCCCTTTGTCATGGTGGTAGTGATAACGACGCAGATAAAAAACCAGCCGACCACAATGAGGGCCAGGCAGGCGGTGTCTGATTTCATGTGTGTGCTTTCCCGGTGACAAGAAAAACCACATTTATGCACATCCCTTTATTCCTGACCTGCAGAAACTCTTCCTGCAGTTTCTAAAAATAAAGATCAAGGGATTAATGCAGATAATGAATAAAGAGTTCCCGCTTGCCAGGACAGTGGCAAAGCATAGCGTAATGCCCCTTTACTGATGATTGGCAGGGGGGACGTCAATGCTAAAGTGGATTGCAGGCAAGTTACATAACCAGGTAAAGGGGGCTTCGGCTCAGGGCGCGGAGGTGCTGGATCACCGCAGCACTGGCGGCTGGTTTTCACCGCAAAGCGCTGAAATACTTCTTGGCACGTCGGCCCGACAGCAGGCGCTGCAACAGCTGTGGGACAACAGTCCTTTCTCGAGGCCTGTTTGGGAAGCGTTCTGGCTGGAGCCTGTTAAGCAACTGGCGGTCAGACTCCAGCAATTACCGGCATCATCCACGGGTCCCTATGCCCGTGAGGGGGGCATGCTGGATGAGGCGCTGGAGGTGGCCGTTTGCGCCGTCAGATTATCCCGGGGATGGATGCTGCCACCGGGAGCTGCCCCGGAAGAACAGGCTGAGCAGGGTGCTGCGTGGTGTACGGCGATTTTTTGGTCAGCACTGCTGCATGACCTGGGCAGTCTTGAACAAATGGCGGTGTTTCATGAAGACGGTCGCCGGTGGTATGCGGGGCTCGAGGTACCGGATGCGCCCTGGCGGGTCAGATTTTGTGAGCAGACCACGAATTCAACAGTGAGGGCTGCCGCATCGGCTTATCGCCTACTACCTTATGAGGGCTTACGGTGGGCAGCCCGCTGGCCGGCACTGACGGACGCGTTACTGGGTTACCTGTCGGGTGATAAACCTGCGGGTGCCATTCTTCATGCTGCTGTGAGCGAGGCCCGCGAAAAATGCGGGCTGCTTTCACTGCGCACATCTCTACAACCTTCACTCAAATTGGTAGCAGAAAATACGGAACCTTTACGCGGGAGCGCGCCTCAAGACTTTGCCGAACATCCCTCAATTGAATCTGCTGTCAGTCCCATTGTTTCTGCTGTAACCGATGATAATAAGACTCAGTTGCTGGGCGGTGAGGCTGTCATTTCGGTCATGCCAGAGCTGGTTTCTGCCATCAGCCAGTCCGGGATGAGTGATGAGGATGCTGAACCGGGGGAGGTGTCGCAACATGGTGGCGGTACGCCGGGGGAGTTGCTGACGTTGCTGGATAAAATGACCGGTGGGGGACTCGTGGATGAGGCCTGTCCTGCTGATGGTCTTCCGGTGGCGGTACCGGTGCAGCCTGCTCCTGCCGGGCCGCTCACACTGGGGGAACATTTCTGGCGTTGGCTGATTGATGCTATTGAGGAGGGCGCTTTAAGTGTGAATGGGCAGGACAGCCTGCTGCATGCTATGGCGCAGTACGTCTTTATTCAGACACCGGATTGTTTTTACCGGTACCTGGCCGCGCAGGAAAATATGGCGGGAGATAAAGATGAGACCCAAAAAAGCTTTGAAGCACTGAATAAGCATTATTCGAGGAGTGGTAAGGGGATATATATCTACAGGAAATATGAGAGTGAGAGCAGGGAAGGGCGATTTACCCGAATGTCAGGCTATATGATTTTGGCCTCACAACTCTTTAAACCAGGTGTCGTGCTCGCAGACAGCCGGTGGTTGTCACCCAATAAATAGCATTAGGGCTTATTTAATTAAGTAATAGGGAGAATGAAATGGATTCAACTAATTATGACGATATTCTGCAGGATTATTTTTTCAGCAAAACATTGAGGCCCGCTACAGAGTGGAGTTACAGGAAGGTTGTTAATTCATTCAGACGTTACACAGGCGATAAGGTTTCACCTGGTCAGGTCAACAGGCTGACCGTATTAAACTGGCGGCGGCATGTCTTAAGTGAACAGGGACTGTCATCGATAACATGGAATAACAAAGTGGCTCATATGCGTGCAATTTATAATCATGCGCTGCTGCAAGAATTTATTTCCCTAAAAGACAATCCCTTTAATGGCGTGATTGCCAGACCCGATATTAAACGGAAAAAAACGCTCACTCAGACAGAGATAAAAAAAATCTATTTGCTGCTGGAAGCGAGGGAAAGAGAGGAAAGCTTAGGTGTGATTGGAAAGTTTCGCTCAGCTCTGCGACCAGCCTGGTTCTGGCTCAGTGTGGTAGATACGCTTCGCTACACGGGAATGAGACAGAATCAGCTGCTCAATATTCGTCTTGAGGATGTGCATCTAGAGGGGGGATGGATAAATTTACGGCCGGAAGCCTCAAAAAATCACCGGGAACACCGGGTACCTATAACCCGATTACTGCGGCCAAGACTGGAACGGCTAGTTTTGTCTGCCACAGAGCGTGGTGCTACGCACGGTGATATGTTGTTTAACGCAAGCCGGTTTGATGGGCGAAAAAATATCTTAACAGATGTGATGGCTTATCAACCCCTGCGCGGTTTTTTCCGCCGGCTCTCAACGGAGTGTCAGTGCACCATCACTCCACACCGTTTCCGACATACCATTGCTACTGACATGATGAAATCCCCGGACCGTAACCTGAAAGTGGTTCAAACACTGTTGGGACATTCAAGTGTGGCTGTGACGCTGGAGTATGTTGAAGGCAATATGGACAGTTTACGTATAGCGTTAGAGGAGGTTTTTGGCGGACAAGATTAATCTTAAGTCAAATCTAAGTGATTGAAAGCAAAAAAATGCTGCTTTCCTTTACATAAGATTGACACTACCGGTCAGAAACTGTAAGAATTCTTATCGGAAGGACGAGAAAAGCCAGAGAGTGGTCTAAACACTCTCCGGCTTCTTAGTCCCGAGTGTTCAACAATCGATGCGATAAGTATATTTATCACACGACGCTGTTTCGGGTACTTATGTCATGCCCGTTAAGGATCTCAACTCTTAACGAACAGGCTCTGAAATTGGTGCCCGGACTCGGAATCGAACCAAGGACACGGGGATTTTCAATCCCCTGCTCTACCGACTGAGCTATCCGGGCAACGGGGCGCATTAAACCGTATTGGCACCAAATCGTCAATGAGTTTCTCATATATTGGCGATCGGTTGCTCTCTTTTTATGCGAAAATAGCTAAAAAAATAGTGGGTTGATGATTTTTTCATCACTAACACCTATTTCATCTGCTTGATATATAGATTTTTTATTTTTCAGTTCGTTAAAAAACAATAGCTTAGATATTCATAAAATATGCATTTTTATTGAGTAACAAAGATTGAATCACCCCTTAAAACATGCAATTATTGCGCGAATTTAACGTTAGTATTCATTTCGCTAGTCCATACTATTTTGAGAATTTAAGCAGGGGGCGGTTATGGCAGTTTTACACGATTTAATGCATATTCAACGCCTCAGGTGCCACTTCCTCTGTTTCACTTCTGTTAAGTCTCTTATCCCTTCCATGCGGTAAGGCTATGTGTTGCTCACTGTTAGACATTATTAAAGATAGAGCCAACCCTCTGATTTTACTGATGTCTATTGGTCGATGCTGAGACCAATTTATTCACCATTCGGGCTTTTACTTCTGCCAGAATAAGTGTGCTTTATAGATATCAACTTGCCGGCATCACATAAGTTTCTCAATGTGGTGTCATCTATATGCCAAAGTGGCAGCCTCATACCTGACCGTTTGAGAGTAAGTGACATGACACAGTTAAAAATAGCAACAAGTGCTCGTCTGGCTTCTTATGTAGAAAGCCAGCGGGGAGTGGTATACCTCAATCAAACCGATTTTACCGATGTTGCCGCCGTGGTGATGTCGGTTGAAGATGCGAATGCCGGTATATTGTCAAAGCTTCACGATTTGGGCTTTGCAATGCCTATTTTTGTTGCTGTCATGGCAGAACAGACGGTTTCTGCGGATTATTTACCTCTTATTAAAGGCGTCATCACACTCGGTGAGGCAAATAAAGCGTTTTACAATGCTCAGGTAGAAGTCGCCGCCAGTGAATATCAAAAAAATCTGCTACCACCTTTTTTCTCAACATTAAAGAAATATGTTGAGATGAACAATTCAACCTTTGCGTGCCCAGGGCACCAAGGCGGTGAGTTTTTCCGTAAACATCCCGCGGGTCGTCAATTTTTTGAATTCTATGGTGAGACGATTTTTCGTTCAGATATGTGTAATGCTGATGTCAAACTGGGTGATTTGCTTATCCACGAAGGTGCGGCAAAAGATGCACAAAAATATGCGGCGCAGGTGTTTAACGCGGATAAAACCTATTTTGTGCTGAATGGCACTTCGGCGGCCAATAAAGTGGTCACTAATGCCTTATTGACTCGTGGTGATTTGGTATTGTTCGATCGCAATAACCATAAATCCAACCACCATGGAGCGCTGATTCAAGCAGGGGCAACGCCCATTTATTTAGAAACTGCCCGTAACCCATTTGGTTTTATTGGCGGTATTGATGCGCACTGTTTCGATGAGCGCTATTTACGTCAGCAATTGAATGAGGTTGCTCCCGAACGTGCTGATGATGTTCGGCCGTTCAGATTAGCTATTATTCAATTAGGCACTTATGACGGTACGGTCTATAACGCACGTCAGGTGGTGGATAGTATTGGTCATTTGTGTGATTACATTTTGTTTGATTCGGCGTGGGTAGGCTACGAGCAATTTATTCCAATGATGAAAGATTTCTCGCCACTGTTACTGGAATTAAACGAAAACGACCCTGGGATTATTGTGACTCAGTCGGTGCATAAGCAGCAGGCAGGGTTTTCCCAAACCTCACAAGTGCATAAAAAAGATAATCACATCAAAGGGCAAAAACGCCACTGTAATCATAAGCGTTTTAACAATGCATTTATGTTGCATGCATCAACCAGCCCGTTTTATCCCTTATTCGCAGCACTAGATGTGAATGCCAAAATACATTCCGGTGAGAGTGGTCGCCGCATGTGGATGGATTGTGTAAAGCTCGGTATTGATACCCGTAAGTTATTATTAGAGCGCTGCTCACTATTACGGCCATTTATTCCACCGACGGTTGGTGGTAAGAATTGGCAGGATTACGACACGGATATTATTGCCAATGATGCGCGTTTCTTTAATTTTGTACCTGATGAAAGTTGGCATGGATTTACAGGCTATAACCAAGATCAGTATCTGGTTGATCCTTGTAAACTGCTGCTGACCACCCCGGGCATTGACGCCAGTAGTGGCCAATATAGCCAGTTTGGTGTGCCTGCAGCAATATTGGCTACTTTCTTGCGTGAAAATGGTATTGTGCCGGAAAAATGTGATCTCAACTCAATTCTATTTCTGCTCACTCCAGCCGAAAACCCAGCCAAGATGGCACATCTGGTTGAAATGTTGGTACAGTTTGAGCGCTATATTGAGCAAGATGCATTGTTGTGTGATGTATTACCGACGATATATCGCAAGAATGAAACGCGCTATCGTGGTTATACGCTGCGTCAGTTATGTCAGGAGATGCATGACTTGTATGTCAGCTATGATGTTAAACAGCTGCAAAAAGAGATGTTCCGCAAAGCCAGTTTCCCCCAGATCGTGATGAATCCGCAGGATGCCAATATCCAGTTTGTTCGCGATAATATTGAGTTGATCCCTATTGCTGAAGCTGAGGGACGTATTGCTGCTGAAGGTGCATTACCTTACCCTCCGGGCGTATTGTGTGTTGTGCCGGGTGAAATATGGGGAGGGGCAGTGCAGCGTTATTTCTTGGCGCTGGAAGAGGGCATCAATTTATTGCCGGGTTTTTCACCCGAATTACAGGGTGTTTATATTGAAAAAGGCGATGTGGAATGGCGGCGTATTTTTGGTTATGTCATTACTCAATGATCTGAGCATTGGAGACAGCCGATAATGATGTCGGCTGTCTGATGTGGGAGGATTAGTAACCGAAATAGCGCACCAGTAAAACAGTACCTGAAATCAGTAATAAGATATTTATTATTCTAATCAGTTGTTCTCGGCTGATTCCTAAGCTGATTTTATTCGCAATTGCCAATCCGACTAACATCCCCGGTGCCAACAGCAAGACCAACCATAAAATCGACAAATCCATATAGACGCCAGCCAGAGCAAATAAAATCACTCTGGTGAGAGTGCTCAGACCGATAAGTGTTGTTTGTGTAATTCGTAAATTGTCTTTACTGACTATCCGCCCGGATAAGTAAATAGCGTAGATGAACCCGCCACTACCAAATAATGCACTAAAGATGCCGCCGATGAGGCCGAAAGGAATCGCGGCGATGGGTTTGAATTGCCCCTGCGGTTTACGTCGGCTGAGAGAATATATCGCATATAAAATAACAAACATGCCCAGTGCCAATAGCAAAATATCTGGGCGGGTGCGTAGCAATACTGTTGCGCCAATGAGGCTCCCTATAATCATCAAGGGCACCAGCCGCTTAAGTTCAGCTATATCCGCATGGCGGCTATGACGTGCCACATTGGTAATCGCAGCAAACATATCGACAATGGCCAGCAATGGGACAATTTTAGCGACGGGAATAAATAGTGCTAAAACTGGGCTGGCAATTAAGGCCGAACCAAAGCCGGTGATGCCAAAAATAATATAGGCGATGACCATGGTGGAGAAGATTGCCATCATTTCGAAAGCGGTAAGCCCAAAGTCCATTTGTTCAGTCTGCCCGTGGTGGGGAGTAGAGGAGTGCATAATACTATAAACGTATTATTGAGAATGGTTGCTATTCAAGTATGCACATTTATTAGCTGATCACAATTTTAGGCATAAAAAATGGCACAGTGAACTGTGCCATTTATATCCCTCATATTTGAAGTTACAGCGGTGTTAACGGCGGCGGTAGCTCTTCTGTGCGCTATTCACTTTCACTAAATAACGGCGAGATTCACCGGATGGGTGTTTAGTGGTTAGTGTTTGGAATACATCGCCTGGCGCCATATTATTAATAATATTCACAGCCTGATTTTTATCACTGGAGAAGACCCGCAGTACGCTGCCTGCTCCGCCATTATAGGAGGTAATAACGGCATAACGCCGCGAAGTGGTATTTTGAATACCGCCTAAATAGGTGTTTTGCAAGATAGCCAGATAAGCTGTACCTGCATCGATATTATTTGCAGGATCAAATAGATAGCTTCGGCTCGGTTGACCACTCTTACCTTTCATTTTGAACACGTCGCGCCCAGCTGTATGCTGAACAACCTGCATCAGACCCAATGCATCCGAGCCACTTACGGCATATGGGTTGAAACTCGATTCTGTCTGCATAATTGCCAGAATTAATGATTCTTCAACGCCATATCTTTCAGCCGATTGCCGTACCAGCGGCAGATATTTATGAGCACGTTTATCCAGATGGTTAGGAACTAATTGCAAGGTTACCGACCAGATAACATGCAAACCAGACGTGCGTTTTTGCATTTTAGTTTGCAGTAAATAGTCGGCAAAATGCGCAGCACGCCATTCCCAACGAATAGCTTGGCCATTATTATCGAGTACTTGCCCATAGAGGAATGGCTCTTTACTGATCTGGATATCGTTAGCATCAGAATAGAGATCGATAGAGCCAGGATCATCGCCCATTAATAAGGTGGTAATGATCGCCTGACGTAAGTGAGCCGCCGGATCGTTCGTGGCAATGGTTTCAACCGTAATAGTACCGGCATCAAAGTTGATGTGGCTGCGGGTTTGATATTGATCGGTATATTTAACATAATCTTTTGGGCCCGCGATTAAGACTTCTTTTAATCCCCAAATATTTTCAATGTTATGGGCAAACTGGCCCATTAAAATCTCAAAACCATTAGTGTCTTTGATAAAGGCTTCGTTTTCTGCCTGATTTTTATTGCCCGAGCAAGACACTAACAAAGGTGCAATTACCAGCAAAGCTAAAATTTTCTTCATCTTACAAGCCATATATTGATGAAAAATATCCCCGTCATACTTCAAGTTGCCAGCCTGCTTACAATTTGAATGAGTTAGGAGATAACAGTGGGGTCAATAGACCCCAAGTGGTTACTGGCTCGGAGGCGTGTAACCTTCAATATGAACATCCTGTCCTTCAAACAGGAAATTGACCATTTCCTGTTCCAGCAATTTGCGGTCTTCTACATTCATCATGCTGAGCTTTTTCTCATTAATCAGCATGGTTTGTTTAGTTATCCATTGTGACCAGGCTTCTTTTGATATTTCGTTATAGATGCGTTTGCCGATTTCACCCGGATATAACTGAAAATCTTGCCCTTCAGCATCCTTCTTTAAAAACGTGCAAAAAATCGTTCTGCTCATGCTAAATCCTCTGTTATGGCGACATAGCCAAATAAAACTATTTGGCTAGAAGTTGGTGTTGCCCGTTATTGTTTTGCTAACTCTGTTTTTGCCAACATATGCAATAAGCGCTCAACTGGGGCTGCCAATCCTACCGATGGTGGCTGTGCTAAGTTATACCAGAGACCCGCCCCATCATCCATGCATCCACGTCCTGATGCAGTATCCAGCCACATGGGAACAATATCCAGATGGAAGTGGCTGAAGGTATGACGAAAAGCAGTCAATTGCTGCAACTTACTGCTAGCCAGGCCACGCTGTTGCAACCAACTGTCTAGGTTTTCTTGTTCCGCAAATTGTGGAAAACAAAACAACCCGCCCCATAACCCCACGGGAGGCCGCTGTTCGAGCCACACTTGGGCACCGTTTTGCAGCAACAGAAAATAGGCTGTTTTTTCCGGTATTGTCTGCTTGGGTTTTTTACCCGGGTAGCGTGTCCAACTGTGGTTAGCATAAGCCAGACATCCCATATTCAGTGGGCAAAGCTCGCATTTGGGTTTTGAGCGGGTGCAAGCTATCGCGCCCAAGTCCATCATCGCCTGATTAAACTGGCCAACTCCCTTGGCCGGAGTAACATCTTCACTGATTTGCCACAGCCGTCCTTCGACCTCTTTTTTACCCGGCCATCCTTCAACGGCATAGCAACGGGCGAGAACTCGCTTAACATTCCCATCTAAAATCGGAAAATGTTGCCCTAATGAGAGCGATAAAATAGCACCAGCAGTAGAGCGGCCGATACCGGGTAGCGCGAGTATCTCGTCAAAAGTTGTGGGGAATTCCCCCTGATGGCGTTCAACCACTACTTGAGCGGCTTTATGCAGGTTTCTGGCGCGGGCGTAGTAACCGAGCCCAGTCCATAAATGCAACACTTCGTCCAACGGGGCAGCAGCCAACGCACGGATATCAGGGAAGTGCTGCATAAAACGCTGGAAATAAGGAATGACAGTCGCAACCTGTGTCTGTTGCAACATCACTTCCGACAACCAGACCTGATAAGGTGTTTTATCCAATTGCCATGGCAATGTTTTGCGGCCAAAGCGTTGGTACCACTCAAGTACCACGTGCGCGAATTGTTGCGCTTGCATCATAAGCAGGTATCGATATCCAGCAGAGAAATAAGTTAGGGCTGGATTGCAGCATAGAGTTATCACACTGTAAACCCCCCTTCATCCTTGACGCGACTGCGGTGTTAGCTACGTTCCCGCACCCAAATCACTTACTTATTGTAAGCTCATTGGGATTTGTTCACTTGCTGCCTTGCTGTAAAGCCAATGATTTTGGGGGGAATCTTGACCCTTGACGCGACTGCGGTGTTAGCAGCATTCAATTAGCCAGTTTGGGTTATTTACAGCTTAATTTTGTACTTATAGCCGTCAGAGTTGATAAACTGGCGTATCTTTGCATAATGCGCGTTCGTATGCGCAACTAACAGACAGAAAGCACCATGATAAATGATGTCATATCTCCGGAATTTGATGAAAACGGTCGAGCCATGCGCCGTATTCGTAGTTTTGTCCGCCGTCAGGGGCGGCTGACCAAAGGCCAGCAACTGGCGCTCGATAACTATTGGCCGGTGATGGGCGTAGAATATCAGCCAACCCCTATTGATTTAACGGCCTTGTTTGGCCGTGAAGCCCCTGTGGTATTGGAAATAGGCTTTGGTATGGGCACTTCGCTGGTGACTATGGCCGCTAGTAATCCACAGCAAAATTTCTTGGGGATAGAAGTTCACTCTCCCGGTGTGGGGGCCTGCTTGGGTTCAGCGCATGACGCGGGCCTGAATAACCTGCGGGTTATGTGCCATGACGCGGTTGAAGTGCTGGAAAATATGATCCCGGATGCATCCCTGGACATGGTTCAGTTGTTTTTCCCTGACCCATGGCACAAAGCACGCCATAACAAACGTCGTATCGTCCAAGTGCCTTTTGTCGAGTTAGTCAAAAGTAAATTAAAAGTGGGTGGCGTGTTTCATATGGCGACCGACTGGCAGCATTATGCAGAACATATGCTAGAAGTGATGTCCGGTGCCAGCGGGTATCGTAACCTTTCAGAACAGAATGATTATGTTCCCCGCCCAGACTCGCGCCCGCTGACAAAATTTGAATTACGTGGCCAGCGTTTGGGACATGGTGTTTGGGATTTGATGTTTGAGAGGACAGAATAACGGCTGTGTGATGAAAGCTAAGGTGTGTGGTTACGCGGTGCCGGGCTGAGTTAACTGTTATTGGCGACCCGCGCCTGCAGAAAATCGATAAACACACGCACTTTCTCCGGCACTCGTCGCGTATTTGGATACAGCGCGTAAATACTCTGGTTTGGGAACTGGTGGTCAGGCAATAATACTGAAAGTTCGCCGCGCTCTAGGGCTGGGCGAACCAACCAGTCCGGCAACAGCGCCACTCCGGAGCCTTGCAGCGCAAAAGCGAGTAGTGCAGTAGCGCTATCCGCCATGATTACCGGGGGGCTTTCCACCTTAAATAACACTGGCCCCTGTTCAGGCGTCATCACTTGCCAGCTTAGCGGTGCGCTAAGTCGACTGTGGGCAAGCCAGGCAGCCTGTGCTAATTGGGCCAGGTTCTTTATTGGGTGCTCAGCCAGCCACTCGGGCGCAGCCACAGGCAAAATAGCGAAACTGTCGATGGGGGCGGCGCGCAGGCTGGAATCAGCAAGCTGACCCAGGCGAATGGCGATGTCAAAACGCTCGGCAATCAAATCAGCATGATAAGAAGACGAAACATACTGGATTCGCAGTTGCGGGTGTTGGCGAGAAAACGCCGCCAGTGCGGGCACGACAACCAACGCACCGAACTCCGACGTGCTGGTAATACGTAATATGCCGCTCAGTCCGGCGTGGTCCTGCTGCACGCTTTCCAGCATATTCTCCGCTTCTTCCAGCAGCCGCAGGCAGCGCGGATAAAATCGTTCTCCGGTATCAGTCAGCGACAGCCGCCGGGTGTTGCGCACGAGTAGCGAAACGCCAAGGTCGATTTCAAGCTGTTTGATATTAAAACTGACAACAGCCTTGGTCAGCCCAAGGGCGGTGGCGGCCGCGGTGAAACTTCCGGCTTCTACTACAGCGGCGAAGATCATCAGGCGTTGCAGATTTAGCATGAGTCATGTCTTATACTGTCAAAATAATTTTGACAGTATAATGCTTCGGCGGTGACTTATCCCGTAGTTTAGATGCCGCTACACTTGTGACCTCTAACCGGAGGTTTCATGTCCTATCGCAACAAAGTTTCCGCTGTCTATCTGCTAGGTTTTTTCGTCGATTTAATCAATATGTTTATCGCTAACGTGGCTTATCCCGCCATTGCTCATGGGCTGAGCGCGTCGGTTAGCGAACTTGCCTGGGTGAGCAATAGCTATATTCTCGGGCTAACACTTGTTATCCCTCTGAGTGCCTGGCTGGCCCAGCGCGTCGGCGAGCGCCAAGTGTTGTTGCTGTCACTTGGCTTGTTTTTGTTGGCGACGCTCGGCGCAGGCAGCTCACAGTCTATCGGCCAATTGATCGGTTGGCGGGCCATTCAGGGGCTGGGCGGCGGGCTGCTGATTCCAGTAGGGCAAACGCTGGCTTATCAGCTCTACCGTCCCCACGAACGCGCCAGACTCACTGCGGCCATCATGGTGGTCGGTCTTTTGGCTCCGGCCCTTTCCCCTGCGCTGGGTGGATTGATAGTGGAGAGTCTTAGTTGGCGCTGGGTCTTTTTCGCTAATCTGCCGCTGGCTTTGCTCGCTCTGATACTCGCCGCAGTTTGGCTGCGTAAAGAACCACTTATCGCCTCCCACACTAAACTCGACTTCATCGGTTTACTGAGTAGCTGTGGGGCATTGTTGCTGATATTGCTCGGTTTAACGTACCTTGCCGAGAACAGCAAGCTGTTATCAGGTATGACTCTGCTCACCGGCGGTCTGCTGCTGTTTGCTGGTTATGTTCGCCACAGCCTGCGCCACCATCAACCGCTGCTTAATCTGCGCCTGGTTCAGGAGCCTCTCTTTCGTTATGCGATGATAATTTATCAGTGCATTCCGGGAATGTTTATCGGAGTGAGTCTGGTCACGATGCTCTGGCTGCAAAATCAGCTGGGCATGCGCGCGATACTCGTCGGCAGCCTGATGATTCCATGGTCGATTGCATCTCTGCTGGCCATCACTGTTACCGGTAAGCAGTTCAACCGTATTGGCCCGCGTCCGCTACTGATTGTGGGATGTCTGCTTCAGGGATTGGGGATATTGCTACTGACCCGGATCCACAGCGCGGAGCAGTTTTCTTTACTGCTGGCAGCCTTTGCTATGATGGGGTTGGGCGGTAGTTTATGCAGCAGTACCGCTCAGAGCAGCGCATTTCTGGCGGTGAACAATACACAGCTTGCGCAGGCCAGCGCGTTATGGAACATCAACCGTCAGTTAAGTTTCTGCCTGGGGGTCGCCATCATGAGCCTGCTGCTCAATAAGCTGCTAGAGGTGTTGCCCGCCGCCAGTGCTTACGCGGGCTGTTTTTACTTCGCCGCCGCCAGTACGCTGATACCCGCCGTGCTATGTCTGCGTTTTAATAATCACGCTATCGTGCGTCAACTCAACGCACAACAGGAATCAATATGAACCCGTTTGTTAACGAAGTCATTACCGCCCATGTCGCCATTGAGCACTGGCTGGGAAAAGGTGAAGGCGATATCCAAGCCTTGCTGGCACACTTTGCTCCAACGTTTTCCATGGTAACCATCGGCGGTGCCAAGTTGGGCTTTGCCGAGCTGAGTGCCTTTTTTCAAGGACAAAAAGCGGGAAAACAAGGGTTGAAAATTGAATTAAGCCATATTGAAACCGTGGCACAGTGGCCTGAAGGTGCGGTCATTAGCTACAGTGAAAAGCAAAGTTTGCCCGGGCAGCCAGCCACCGTGCGCCATTCCACCGTGGTGTTCCGTCTCAGCGACCGCGGGCTGCTTTGGCAGCATCTGCATGAAACCTCAAGTGAGTGAGGATAAGCTAGGCGCATGCTGCTCGTATCTGCTAAACTCGTGATATTGATAAGCTACTGAAAATCAGATGGTTATTAAAGTGTAGGTTAAAATTAAGATTTTAGTTAAGACACTCAAAAATACCATTAAAATCAAATAGGATATTATAATGGCTAAGAATCGCAGTCGCCGTTTACGCAAAAAAATGCATATCGACGAGTTTCAGGAGTTAGGTTTTTCTGTACAGTGGACCTTCCCTGAAGGTACCGATGTTGATGTGATTGATAAAACTGTCGATGCATTTATCGATGAAGTCATTGAAGCAAATGGGCTGGCATTTGATGGCAGCGGCTATTTGCAGTGGGAAGGCCTGATTTGCCTGCAAGAGATTGGTCATTGCACTGATGAGCACCGTGCGCTGGTGACGAAATGGCTGGAAGATCGTAAATTGAAAAATGTAGAAACCACAGAGCTGTTTGATATCTGGTGGGATTGATCTTCCGTTTTAGCGGTAGATAATCAATAAGGGCGCCTAAGCAGGCGCCTTTGTTTTTATTAGTTGCAGTTAGCGGAAACGGTTACCGAAGAGTTATTGGGAGCATTGTTGTGACAGCAGCTTTAGATAATGCCTTGCTGGAGGATATCTTGCAGCAGGTTCGCCCGCTGATTGGTCAGGGGAAAGTGGCTGATTATATTCCGGCACTCGCCGAAGTGTCGGCTGACAAATTGGCCATCGCGGTCTGTATGCTGGATGGCACGATATATCAGGCGGGGGATGCCGATGAGCGCTTTTCTATCCAATCGATTTCAAAAGTGTTAAGCCTGACTCTGGCACTATCCCGTTATGGTGAACAGGATGTCTGGCAGCGGGTTGGCAAAGAGCCATCGGGCCAACCGTTTAACTCACTGGTACAGTTGGAGTTAGAACAGGGAAAACCGCGCAATCCCTTTATTAATCCTGGGGCATTGGTGGTGTGCGATATGCTGCAAAGCCGCCTCAGTGCGCCCAAACAACGGATGCTAGAAGTGGTGCGCCAACTCGTGAATGATGACAGCATTAGCTATGATTCTCGTGTGGCACGATCGGAATTTGAGCATTCAGACCGTAATGCGGCAATCGCCTATCTGATGAAGTCTTTCGGTAATTTCCACAATGATGTGCTGACGGTGCTTCAGACCTATTTTCACTATTGCGCCATGCGCCTGAGTTGTGTCGAGCTGGCCCGCTGCTTTGTGTATCTGGCAAATCAGGGACGCAGTATTAGCGGACATGAATCGTTGCTTACCCCGATGCAAGCACGGCAAATCAATGCTCTGATGATTACCAGTGGTATGTATGATGGAGCCGGTGAATTTGCCTTTCGCGTCGGTATGCCAGGTAAATCGGGGGTCGGTGGTGGGATTATTGCCATTGTGCCCGAGGAGTTATGTATTGCAGTTTGGTCACCTGAATTAGACCCCGCGGGGAACTCTCTTGCCGGAACTGCTGCCTTAGAGCTACTGGCACAGCGGATTGGCCGCTCTATTTTTTAGGACAGCTCCCCTTCAGGCCCTAAGTAAATTCTGGCAGGGTAGGGGTTAGCAGGTTATAAATAGCGATAGCGCCATAGAAATATTACATGGCACAGCTTTTCAGGAGTCTTATGTTACTTAAAATGAAAGCATTACGAGCGGCAGGTCTGGCGGTATTGATGCTGACCACTTGGCAGGCGCAAGCGAATTACCAGTGCAGTGTCAAACCGCAGGATGATGTCATTATCAGCCCACAATCTGTGCAAGTGGTGGGTGCCAGCGGTAATTTACAGATCTCGCCCGATGGTGATATCACCCGTAATGGCAAGATATTAACTTTGAGCGATGCACAGCGCCAACAGGCTTTTCGCTATCAGACCGCCTTGCGCAAGGACCTACCTTGGATAGACAATGGCGCACAGCAACGTCTGGAAAAAGCACGGATTTCACTGGATAAAGTGATTGTTCAGCAGCTGGGCAGCAGCAGTAATGTCCGCAACCGCCTGACGACCCTTAATGACCAGCTTAAGCAACAAATGAGCCGAATTATCGAGAAACGCAGTGACGGGTTAACTTTCCATCATCAAGCTATTGATCAGGTTGAAAAAGATGGTCGCCAGATTGTGCAACAAAGCATGGGCGGCGTGCTGCAAGACAGTTTGAATGAGATGGGGGTTAAGCAGGCAACCAGTGGTAGTGGCGGCAATAACCCTTTGCAAGCCATTATGGGCAATCTCGGCGGCTTACAGCAAGCTATCCAAAATGAATGGAACAATCAGGAACAGGATTTTCAGCAGTTCGGGCGCGAGGTCTGTGGGCGGGTGACGGCCTTGGAACAGCAGCGTAAGGATTTACTGAAAGCATTAAATTAGTCTAATGCTGTGGTGATAACAGGTTCAGGTCTAAAAGAGTGCCTGAACCTGTTATTTTGCTTCTCAGATTTATAAAAACAGTTCTAACAGTGAGTTAAGGAATAATTTCCCTTTCTCGGTAATCTGCCAGTATTGCTCTGTTTCGACTAAATATCCTTTGGCTAATGCGGCATCTAACTGCGGGCGAATAGTGCTTTCAGCTAATCCGGTAAAATGGGTGAAATCCGCGCGCGGTGCCGCTTCTAGCAAACGAAAGCGGTTCATAAAGAACTCAAAAGGCCGGTCAGCGGCCTCCACTTCATATTGCTTATCCAGATATTTACCCTGCATAAAGCCACGGGGATGCTTAGTTTTTATGGTGCGTAAGATTCGCCCATCACGAAAAGTGATTTTACCGTGGGCACCGCAACCAATCCCCAGATAATCGCCAAAGCGCCAGTAGTTGATATTGTGCTGGCACTGGTAACCTGGTTTGGCATAGGCCGAGGTTTCATATTGCTGATATCCGGCGGCACTGAGTAACTGATGGCCTTGCTGGAAAATGTTCCACAGTGCGTCATCATCTGGCAGCTTGGGGGGGCGTGAGCTGAAACCGGTATTGGGCTCAATGGTCAGCTGGTACCAAGACAAATGCGGGGGATTCAATGCAATAGCCTGGCGCAAATCGTCCAGAGCTTCTTCCAGCGATTGATCCGGCAGGCCGTGCATTAAGTCCAGATTAAAACTGCGCAGTTGCAGTGACGTTGCCAGTTGTGCAGCCCGTTTAGCCTCTTCCGGTCCGTGGATACGCCCCAAGCGCGTTAATTTCTGGGCGCTAAAGCTTTGCACACCAATAGAAATGCGATTGATACCCGCGCGTTGATAGCCGCTAAAGCGCTCAGCTTCAACCGCGCCGGGGTTGGCTTCCATGGTTATTTCAGCCTCGATGGCCAGTGGCAACCGGGCGCGAACGCCATCGAGTAACTGTTGCATAGCTTCGGCGCTGAGCAAACTTGGCGTGCCGCCACCAATAAAAATAGTGCTTATCTCGCGGCCACTGACCAGCGCCACATCGGCATCAAGGTCGGCTAGCAAGTGCTCGACATATTCCTGATGGGGGACATCGCCTTTCAGTGCATGGGAATTAAAATCACAGTAAGGGCATTTCTGCACACACCAGGGAATGTGGATATAGAGACTGAGCGGCGGTAATTTAAGCATTGCGCAGAGCATCCAACATCAGTTTCAGTGCTTGACCACGATGGGAAACCGCCTGTTTTTCTTCGCGAGTCAGCTCTGCGGCGGTTTTACCCAGCTCCGGAACATAGAAAATGGGATCATAACCAAATCCCGCTGCACCGGCAGGTTGGTGAGCAATCACACCCGGCCATTGCCCATGGAATACCAGTGGGGTTGGGTCTGTTGCATGGCGCATGTAAACCAGCACACAGTGGAATTGAGCGCCGCGCTGCTCATCAGGAACATCTTTCAATGCAACCAGTAGCTGCTCAAGGTTTTGTTGATCACTGGCATCTGCACCCGCATAGCGCGCGGAATAAATCCCAGGAGCGCCAGCCAAAGCATCAACGGCTAAGCCGGAATCGTCAGCAATCGCGGGCAAACCGGTAGTTTGCGCCGCATGACGTGCTTTTAATAGGGCATTTTCGATAAAAGTTAAGCCAGTCTCTTCAGCAGATTCAACACCCAGCTCGGTTTGCGCGACGACATCCAAGCCAAAATCGGCCAATAAGTTGGCCAGTTCACGCACTTTGCCGGGGTTACCGGTGGCTAATACTATTTTTTGCATGGAGAGTCCTGAATTTTATTTGGGCTGATAATAAATCATCCAATTCTCGTGGGAAGTATTTATTAATCGAGCAGTGCCGCAATTTCGGGCGGGATCTGTTGCGGGTTAACAATTTTGATCTGCTTATGCCGCCCCAGTTCGCCCTTTTCGATAATCACTTGGCTTTTTGCGACCCGAAACTGTTTAGCGATAAACTTGACCAAATGGGCATTAGCTTGACCATCAACGGGTGGGGCGGTAATGGCGACTTTAAGTTCATCGCCATGTAAACCGACTATCTGATCACGGCTGGCTTTCGGCTGAATATAGAGCCTGAGAGCCAGCCCATCGAGCAAAGTGGTGACTGCACTCACAGCACAAACCAAAGCTCGCCGAGTAAATCCATACCTAAGTAATTGATCAGATACAGAATAAGAATGACCACCATTGCCGAGAAGTCGATACCGCCCATAGCAGGCAAAATGCGACGAATCGGTGCCATTAGGGGTTCAGTTAACTGATACAGCAGGTAGTCCATTGGGCTACGGCCCTGACTAACCCAACTCATCAGCGCACGAATAATCATCACCCAGAAAATCAGGTAACCGGCAGCTTTCACCAACGAAATAATACCAAACAGCAAGTTGTACAGGCTGAGTGACATCGAACCGCTCTGAATCAGCACCAGCAGGGGATACTTGATGGTCATCAGCAGGAATGCCAACAGCAGGGATGCGCTGTCGATAGGCCCCAGTGAGGGAATAACCCGCCGCAATGGGCCAACGATGGGTTGGGTTATTTTCACCACAAATTGTGAGAATGGGTTATAAAAATCGCTGTGAACCCACTGCATCCAGATGCGCAACAGCAGTACCATCACATACAGGTCAATGACCGTTTTGGCCAGAAAAGTCAGCGTTAGCATGAGTTGCTTTCGTCCTTATCCTTAATATTTTTTGGGTATACGTATAAATGAAAATGTATTCGCATACTTATAGACCCCTATCTTAACGATAAAGTGACAGGGGCAGTGTCGGATTTTGTAAATTTTTGCTGCCGCTAGAACAGCTTTTCCATCTCTTTTGCTCGCACGATAGCAGCTTGCATGGCATTGGCAACGATTTGTGGTAAGTGCTGTTCATTAAATACTCGAATAGCTTCAGCGGTCGTGCCCCCTTTAGATGTTACCTGCTCACGTAGCGTTGAAAGAGGTAATTGAGGGTTAGCTTCCACTAATGCGGTAGCGCCCGAGGCTGCTTGTTGCACCAACAAACGAGCGGTTTCACTGTCAAAACCTAACTGCTCGGCTTCTTGTTGCATGGCTTCCATAAACAGGAAGAAATAAGCTGGCGCACTACCTGCGGCGGCAATAACATGGTTAATACCGTCCTCATCATTCACCCAACAAACCTTACCCACCGAACTCATCAGTGAAGTCGTGAAATCACGATCACCCTGCGAGACTTGCACTGGGGCATAAAGGCCGCTCATCCCTTTTCCTACCAATGCTGGTGTATTGGGCATAATTCGCACCAAACTGAGATTATCGCCCAAGAGTGAATAAAAGCGCGCTACCTGAACACCTGCGGCAATCGACAACACCAATTTACCCGTAAAATCAACACCTTCCCGCAATGGCAAGCAGACCGCAGCCATTAATTGAGGCTTGACGGCCAAGACCACCACCTCGGCTTTTTGCGCCGCCGCAATGTTGTCATCAGTGCTAATGACACCAAATTCAGCGGCCAGAGCATCACGATTTTTAGCCGATGGCGCACAAACACTAATCATTTCAGCGGGATAACCGCCAGCGACTAAACCTGCGATAATTGCGCGCGCCATATTGCCCGCACCAATGAATGTAATATTACGATATTGCATTAAATGAATTCTCCTCATTCCCCTTGGGATTCGAAACCACCTGGTTAAGCGCGGGAGCCAAAAATGGCGGTGCCAATACGCACTAAAGTACTGCCGGCGGCAATAGCGGCGGCCATATCATCCGTCATCCCCATGGAAAGTGTATCCATCTGAGGGTAGCGGGCTTTTAAAGTCAAGAAAGCCTGATTCATTTGCTTAAACACCGCCAATTGCCGCTGATAGTCAGTTTCAGGTGCTGGAATAGCCATTAACCCGCGTAAATTCAGGTTTGGCAGTTCACTGATACTGGCTGCTAAAGCGGGCAATTCTGACAGTGCGATACCGGATTTACTCTGCTCATCACTGATATTGACCTGAATCAGTATGTTCAGCGCGGGCATTTCTGACGGGCGCTGGGCACTAAGACGTTGTGCAATCTTGAGTCTATCGACGGTATGGCACCAGGCAAAATTTTCTGCCACTAATCGGCTTTTATTGGATTGCAGCGGGCCGATAAAGTGCCATTCAAGATTGGTTGTGGGGGCGTTATCAGCAAAATAGTGGATTTTATCCACCCCTTCCTGCACATAGTTTTCACCAAAAGCATATTGCCCAGCGGTAATAGCTTCTTCGATAGCGGTCACAGGCTTGGTTTTACTGACTGCAAGCAAGGCTATTTCTTCTGGAGAGCGCCCGCAATTGCGGGCCACGGCTGCGATTTGCGCTCTGACATCCTGTAGATTCTGCTCAATTGTGCTCATATGGACCCAGGAGTTTGATATGGATTTCACCTGTCTGAATGACGAAGATACAGATTCGGATAACCCTGTATTCAGTCGTATTTCCACCAAATACATTAAGTTAGAAAACCCTGAACATGCCGACAGTGGCTTCGATGAACAAGATTTTGCCAATAAGGTGGCGGCTAGTGTAAATCATAATGCATCGGATCTGCACCTTTGTACCGGTTATCATCCGGTATTACGCATTGATGGTGAATTGAAAACCTTCACTCACTGGCCACGTATCCATGCGGGGTGGCTAAATAGCCTCAGCCAGCACTTATTGAATGAGGTACAACAAAGGCAATTACAGCAAAGTGGGCAAGTTGATTGCGCTTATACCACCAGTGCCGGGCAAAGATTGCGGGCGAATATTTTTCAGCAACAACAGGGCCGTTCGATAGCTTTTCGTGTCATTTCGGCAACCAACCCATCACTGGATGAATTGGATGCCCCGCCAGTAATTAGCCAACTTATCGAGAAAGAGAATGGTTTGATTCTCGTGACGGGGGCAACAGGTAGCGGGAAAACCACCACATTGAGCGCGATGATAAGTGCAATGAATCAGAGACAATCGCGCCATATCATCACACTGGAAGATCCGATTGAATTTATTCATAGCAGTCAATCATGTTTGATCCAGCAGCGGGAGCTGGGCTGTCATACTCATTCTTTCAGTAGTGCTCTAAGTGGGGCACTACGTCAGGATCCCGACATCATCTTGCTCGGGGAATTGCGGGATCAAGAAACCATTCGTTTAGCGCTAACTGCTGCTGAAACGGGGCATTTGGTATTAGCCACATTACATACCCGCAGTGCGACTCAAGCCATTGATCGGCTGGTGGATGTTTTCCCAGCGGCAGAAAAAACAGTGATTCAGGCGCAATTGGCAGCCAGTTTACGCGCCGTGATTGCTCAAAAATTGTGTCATAAAGTGGGCGGCGGGCGTACCGCCATATTTGAAATCCTGACACAGACTACGGCAGCCAGTCATTTGATTCGTGAAGGTAAAACTTACCAACTTCCCTCAGTAATCCAGACCGGAGCGCAATGGGGGATGCAAACTTTTGAGCAGGGTATCGCGTGGCGGCAAAAACAGGGGATATTGGCAGAACATCATAATAGTCAATTGACATAGAGCCGCGCACACTGCTGCGGCTCTGGGTATGAAGGGTAACTAGGCCGCAGGGATCTGCTGAGTAATGCAATGGATATTGCCGCCCCCGAGCAGGATCTCGCGTGCAGGAACGCCGACAATTGCATAGTCTGGGAACATCTGCTGCAACAGGTCATGTGCCAGGCCATCGGTGCGATTATCCAACAGCGGATAAATAATCTGTTGATTGCTGATAAGGAAGTTGACGTACGACCCTGCCAGTCGTTCACCAGCGCTGCGCGGCACCGCGTCGCTGGACAGCACATCGCAAGTCTCGGCTTCTGTGTTATACAGTGGGCCCGGCGCGGGGAGCTTCCAGATTTTCAGCTTACGACCTTTGGCATCTACCGCATTGGATAGAACGTCAAAGGCGGCAGCAGATCGCGCATATTGCGGATCCTGCTTATCGTCAGTCCAATGCAGTGCAACTTCACCTGGGCGAACGAAGCAGCACATGTTGTCGATGTGGCCGTCAGTTTCATCGTTATAGACGCCGTCTTGTAACCAGATGAAATGTGTGACACCAAGGTATTCGCTCAGTAGTTGTTCAATCTGAGCCTGATTCAAGTGCGGGTTACGGTTTGGATTGAGCAAACATTCCGCGGTGGTCAGTAAGGTGCCCTCACCATCAGTATGAATAGAGCCACCTTCCAGCACCAACGGGGCGCTGTAATGGTCATTGTTTAGGAAGTCGCTCACTTGAACGGCAACTTTCTCATCTTGCTGCCAATTGGCATATAAGCCGCCGTTGAGCCCGCCCCAGGCGTTAAATTGCCAGTCAATCGCGCGGCGTTCACCGGCACCATTGATGACCATGGTCGGGCCGGTATCGCGCATCCAGGCATCGTCACTTTCCATTTCGACCAAGGTGATATTGGCAGGGAGAGTGGCCTTGGCGGATGCCATAAACTCAGCTGGCACGCCCATAAAGACCGGCGTTGTACGGCTAATGGCTTCCGCGACTTTGGCAAACGTCTGTTGTGCCGGGATGCCCTTGCCACGCCAGTTATCCTGACGATATGGCCACAACATCCAGACGGCATCTTGTTTTGCCCATTCGGCTGGCATATAGAAGCCATCCTGCCGCGGTGTTCGCGCCAGGGCTGGTGACGAAGATTTTGGTAACACAGTGTCTTGAGCAGACATAAATTATCTCCGGGTTTTGCCGTCAGAAGTGGCGAGAGTTTGATACATTTCTGGGCGGCGATCGCGGAACAACCCCCATGACGCACGTTGCGCGGCGATTTCCTGCAAATCGAACTCATGCACTAAAACAGCTTCGTCGGTTTTGTTAGCTTGAGCCAACAGCGCACCGGTTTGGTCAGCAATAAATGAAGAGCCGTAGAACGTCATTTCCAAGCCATCAATATATTTGCTTTTCTCGGTACCAATGCGGTTAGAAGCAATTACGGGTACCAGATTTGCTGCGGCGTGACCTTGCTGGACCCGAGTCCAGTGCGGCTGACTGTCAATCTCAGGATAGGCAGGTTCAGAACCAATGGCCGTTGGGTAGAAAATGATTTCTGCACCCAGCAATGCCAGGCTACGGGCGGTTTCCGGGAACCACTGATCCCAACAGATACCAACACCGATTTTGGCGTAGCGTGTTTGCCAGACTTTAAAGCCGGTATCACCTGGGATAAAGAACTGTTTTTCTTGATATGCCGGGCCATTAGGAATGTGAGTTTTGCGATACACATCCAAAACTGAACCATCGGCATCAATCATGACCAGCGAGTTGTAATACGCGTTATTGGCTTTCTCAAAGAAACTCAGGGGCAATACGACTGCCAGGTCACGTGCCAACTTGGAAAAATGTTGGATAAGCGGGCTGTTGTCTAGCTCTTGGGCTAGTGCATAGTGTTCCGGGCTTTGATCAATACAGAAATAAGGGGCGGCAAATAGCTCCTGAATCAGGATGATTTGTGCGCCTTTGGCATGCGCCTGACGTACCAGTTTCTCGGCATTTTCAATGTTCTTAGGCAGATCCCAGGAACAGGCCATTTGAGTCGCAGCAACAGTTACTTTTGTCATGAGAAAACCTCAATAAATGTAAAAAACACCCGCAAAGGGTGTGCAATATTTTGAGCCGCTGATTGGCATAATCCCAGTATACAATTGTGCAGGCATGGGTGCCATGCTGTGCTGGGAGTGCGGGGCCAGATTGCGGAAACAGAATGTAGAAATAGCCAGTGGAAAACGCAAAGCAGGGAACTTAGCCCGCCTGCTCATCAAACCAACTTTCCAGAATAATAACCGCAGAAGCGGCATCGACACTGCCTTTGTCCAGAGCACGATAGCCGCCACTGTCAAACAAATTAGCGCGGGCCTCGACGGTACTGAGGCGTTCATCCTGTAAGGCAATCTGTACACCAAAGCGGCCATGCAGGCGGTTAGCAAACCGGCGTGCGCGGGCTGTCAGCGGTTGCTCGGTGCCATCCATATTCAGGGGCAACCCAATGACAACTAAATCAGGTTGCCACTCTTTCAGCAGTTTTTCGACTTTCTGCCAGTCCGGAGTGCCATCTTGGGCTTTAAAGGAGGTCAGGGCTCTGGCGGTGCCAGTGACTTCTTGGCCAATAGCAACACCGATACTTTTGGTACCAAAATCAAAAGCGATAATTGTGCGATTAGCCATCAGGCATGCCCCGCTTGTGGCGCAATATTAAAGATATTGATACCCAACTTATTGGCCGCAGCTTGCCAGCGTTCAGAAATCGGGGTGTGAAACAGGATATTTGCATCCGCCTCAATGGTCAGCCAGACATTATCCAGTAATTCCTGCTCTAATTGCCCCTGTTGCCAGCCCGCATAGCCCAGCGCTACCAGCAGATTTTTAGGTTGTTCCGGGGTTCCTAATGTCTCCAGTACATCTTTGGAGGTGGTTATCATGGTATCTGGCGAGATAGGGATACTGGAGCTGAAACCCTCCTGTGGCGAATGCAGGATAAACCCGCGATCTTCCGCCAGTGGGCCACCTGCCAACACCGGTTTATCCAGTCTGATTGAGGGATCACGTGGCGTGGGGCTGATTTTCAGTTTTTTCAATACAGTTTCGACCGTGAACTGCTCTACAGGCTTGTTAATCACCAAACCCATAGCACCCTCTTTATTATGCTCACAGATATAGATAACTGAACGCATAAATTGCGGGTCCTGAAGTGAAGGCATAGCGATAAGAAAATGATGCTGTAAATTCATTATATTATATAGGGGATTCGCTGAGTTAAGGGAGAAACTCATGTCAGTATGCGGATAAATGCAGATAAAGTCACGGATCCCCTTTGTCCTTGAAGCCGCAGGGTTGTTGGCTGCGCTCACGCACCCGAATCACTGACTTGAGTAAGCTCATCGGGATTTATTCTCTTGCCGCCTACCTGCAACTCCAATGACTGTGGGGATACTTTATCCTTGAAGCCGCAGGGTGTTGGCTGCGGTTTCAAGTTTTTTGGAGTGAGCAACCGGTTTATTTAGTCGCCAGGCGCACTTCAATTGCATCCATCAGCATGCCAGTAATCGAGACATCCGGGAAAGCGGCTTCAATTTCGCGTATACAGGTTGGGCTGGTAACATTAATTTCTGTTAGGCGATCGCCGATGATATCTA
Source organism: Yersinia hibernica (assembly GCF_004124235.1). Lineage (NCBI taxonomy): Bacteria > Pseudomonadati > Pseudomonadota > Gammaproteobacteria > Enterobacterales > Yersiniaceae > Yersinia > Yersinia hibernica. The sequence continues at coordinate 3,765,372 of NZ_CP032487.1, read as the reverse complement.
ACCCAACAAAAATTAAACCTTTTTGTTTCAGTACAGGTGCAACTGCACGGGCAATTTTCCAGTCACTTTCGCTAAGTGGGCGAGCTTCACCACGGCCACCGGCCGCCAGATTACCTCGCGTTTCGCCCTGTGCCGGAATACGCGCTAGGCAGTAAGGTACGGGTTCACCATCCACCACCAATACACGTTTATCACCCTCTTTAATGGCCGGCAGGAAGTTCTGCGCCATACAGAAGCGGTTCCCCAGTTCGGTCAGAGTTTCAATGATAACGGACAAGTTAGGGTCATCCTGCTTCACGCGGAATATTGAGGTGCCGCCCATCCCATCTAAGGGTTTCAGAATGATATCGCCATGTTCCTGATGGAATTTACGGATATGTTCTTTACTGCGACTGACCAGTGTATCCGGGGTTAGCTCTGGGAACCATGCCGTAAACAGCTTTTCGTTGCAGTCGCGCAAGCTCTGCGGTTTATTCACCACCAGCGTCCCTTTATCTTCTGCGCGCTCCAGGATATAGGTGGCGTAAATGAATTCAGTATCAAATGGCGGGTCTTTGCGCATCAGAATAACATCAAGGTCATGCAGTGGCAGGTCTTGCTCTGCACCAAAACTGAACCAGTTGTCTTGGTCCTGTTTCACACTCAGCAGGCGGGTGCGGGCACGGCCATCTCCCCCGCGCAAGTAAAGGTCGCCCATCTCCATATAATGCAGTTCCCAACCACGGCGCTGTGCTTCCAACAGCATAGCGAAACTGGAGTCTTTCTTGATATTAATGGACGAGATTGGGTCCATTACGATGCCGAGCTTGATCATTCTTCTCTCCTAATGGGAACGAATTTTATCCCAGATCACCAAACCGCACCTGCAAAGCAGTGATGGCGGTCAGGGCTGTAGTTTCGGTACGCAGGACTCGCGGCCCTAGCAGGATATCAGTAAATCCTAGGCTTGCTGTCATGGCAATTTCATCGGCAGAAAGGCCGCCTTCCGGGCCTATCAACAACCGCACTTTGTTGAGTGATGCGGGAAGGGTATTGATGCTGTGACTGGCGCGGGGATGCAGATTCAACTTCAAACTGTCATCTTGTTCAGCACACCATTCAGATAGCGGCATTGCCGCACGGATCTCTGGGATCTTATTGCGCCCGCACTGCTCACAAGCCGCAATCGCAATTTTTTGCCATTGTTGAATTTTCTTCGCCAGGCGCTCGCCATCCAGCTTAACGCCGCAGCGCTCAGAAAACAGCGGAGTAATCACATTAACCCCCAGTTCAATGGATTTCTGGACAGTAAACTCCATTTTTTCCCCACGGGAAATCACCTGGCCCAAATGCAGATTCAAGGGGGATTCGCGGTCTTCTAGCTGCCCTTGTGCCAGTTGAACAATCAGGCCTTTTTTATCGACTCGGATGATTTCAGCCGCGAACACCTGATTACTGCCATCAAATAATTGCAAGCTTTGCCCTGACGTCATCCGCAGTACGCGGCCGACATGATTGGCGGCTTCATCACTGAGCGCCAGTGTGGTATTGGCCTGCAAAGGTTGTGGATGGTAAATGCGGGGGATGCGCATAAGTTATTTTGAGCCCTGAAACGAAAACATTGACCAGTATACTAGATTAGCCTTTTTGCTGCTGGCAAGCCCGTTGTACATAAGGGTTATGATTCCCTTGTGCTTTTGCCACCCGCTCATCACGCAGACATTCCCAGTTTGTCACTGGGTACTGGCGATTCCACACCTCGAACAACTTGCTTTGTTGACTGGAAAGCCGCAGTTGATATTGGTCGCGCATATAAAAGTAAGTCCGTGCTATAGCCCCCCGTGCGCGTGCTGGGGGTTCTGCCCGCTTATTTTTGAAGTCGACTTTCATGTCACACTGGCCGTATTGGCCGTTGCCACCGTTCCATTGGGAATACATAAAGTTATTGCGATCACCATTCACCTCGCCAATAGCGGGTTGTAGGTTATGCAAATCAGTCTCTATCTGACGATAGACCGGGTCTTTAGCACAATTTTTGCGCCCGCCTTGTTGCCAACATTGGCGCTGGTGGCCAAATTGCCAGGCCGGGACGACATGCTCCCACTCAATTCTTGCGGCGCGTTGGGCATTTTTACGTGGTTGATAGCCGCAACTCCCCAGGTCTGGAATCCCTTTTTTACCTTGCCAGTCAATCTTGCAGCCACAATAAAAACTACCGGGCGCATCTTGATTGATTTTTGCCGCCACGACTTTGGCTTGAGAAAAGTTATTAATGCTTTGACTGTAACCGGACAGCGAAAACAGCGGGAAGGACAAAACCAACAGAAACAGAAGCTTGCGTAGCATATCTCAAAACAGCCTGATGATGAAAAGCTGGCAGGTTATAGATAATAGCTGTGAATGGCAAATTAACTTGCTGTTTTATAACAAGTAAAAAGGGGCTCTAACTGTTTTTTACTGTTACAAATTGCAGTTTTTCGCCACATTCGCGGCAGCGGTACTCACTCTCGCCACGTTGCACTTTATTGTGACGGCGAATAGTTAAGGCGTGCTGCTGGCATTTACACTGATAATTGAAAGTCTTACTGCGCACCGAGGCCACTTCAAACTGATGAGTGCGGCTGGCCGGAACTTGCAGCACCTGTTCCATCATCCAGCGCCATTCTTGGCCGTGCGGTGCCACCTGACCAAATTGACGATAGACCAGCAAATGCGCCAGTTCGTGCGGCACCACTTCATCAATAAAAAGCTGCTGATTTTCCAACAATAATATTGGATTGAGGCGAATTTCGAAGGATTGCAGATACGCGCTACCCGCGCTAGTACCACGTTGATGATAGTTGATTTTTGGCTCCGAATAATGGGTGCCAAGATGCTGATTCGCCAGCTGTAATTTATGACGCAGACAGCGCATAACAGCTTGCTGGAGCGCAATAGGGATTCTTAATGAACTCATACTGCGCAAGAATAAAACGGCAGATATTCAGATGCAAGCCAGTACATCGGCTATTTTTAGTGGATTATTATATAATAATATATAATATAAAGTTATATAATGAAATTCTAATGTCAGAGATGCATATGAATAGCGACAACACGATCAGTATGGAGCTGATGAGGCGCGCGGCAGGGCAAGCTTGTGACGTGCTGCGAATATTAGCTAATGAGGATCGGCTCCTGTTGCTGTGCCAATTGAGCCAAGGTGAAAAGGCGGTCGGTGAACTGGAGGATGCACTAGGCATTCACCAGCCGACCCTTTCACAACAACTTGGGGTGCTGCGCAGTGATGGGCTGGTAAACACCCGCCGAGAGGGCAAGCGAATATTTTACTCCATCGCTGATGACAAAGTATTGGCGCTGCTTGAGGTGCTATATCAACTTTATTGCCCGCAAGAGGGGGGAGTATGACAATAGATTGGGCCAATTTCACACCCTACAGTGCCTTGGCAGGTGGGGCACTATTGGGCATCGCAGTGACCATTTTATGGCTTTGGAATGGGCGTATTGCCGGCATTAGCGGTATTTTAGGCGGATTATTGCCGCCAAAAACAGGCGATATCTGGTGGCGCGTAGCCTTTATTATCGGCCTGGTCATTGCTCCGTTGATTTACTCCCTCTTTGCTGCTTTGCCGATGATTCAGATTGATGCTGATTTACCTGTGCTGATCATCGCGGGATTGTTAGTGGGCCTGGGGACTCGCTATGGCGCAGGTTGCACCAGCGGGCATGGTGTCTGTGGTTTAGCTCGTTTTTCACCGCGTTCATTGGTCGCGACACTGAGTTTTATGTTTACCGGCTTTGCCACTGTATGGCTTGTTCGTCATCTATTCGTTTAGCCGATAGGAAGGCAATATGAATTTACTTTTTGCGTTGTTGGCTGGGTTAGTTTTCGGGTTGGGCCTGATAGTGGCTGGCATGGCGAATCCGGCCAAGGTGCTTGGTTTTCTTGATATTGATGGCCTGTGGGATCCTTCGCTGGCATTGGTGATGGCGGCGGCGGTGGCGGTAGCCGCGATAGGCTTTGGTTGGGCTAAAAAACGCCAAACCAGCTTGCTGGGAAAACCTCTCCAATTACCCACTTCCACTCGTCTTGATCGGCGATTAATGGGTGGCAGCCTATTATTTGGTATCGGCTGGGGTTTGGCGGGAATTTGCCCTGGGCCAGCTTTGGTGCTGCTGGGAGCAGGGATGTACAAAGGCGTTATCTTTGTCGCCGCCATGGTGGCAGGCATGGCAATATTTAGTTTTATTGAGCACTATCGGCAGCCCGAAAAAAGAAAAGTATAAAAAAACCCCGCTTAGCGGGGTTTTTGCTATTCAGACTTGACCGGCGGAAACTTATTTCAGGCCAGCAGCATCACGCAATTGGGCGGCTTTGTCGGTTTTTTCCCACGGGAATTCTTCACGACCAAAGTGACCATAAGCGGCGGTTTTGCGATAGATCGGGTGCAACAGATCCAGCATTTCAATCAAGCCATACGGGCGCAAGTCGAAGAATTCACGCACCAGCGCCGTCAGTTGATCCGCTGGGATCTTCTCAGTACCAAAGGCTTCCACCATGATAGAAGTGGGTTCTGCAACCCCAATGGCGTAAGACACCTGAATTTCACAGCGGTCAGCCAGACCAGCAGCGACGATGTTTTTAGCAACATAACGGGCTGCATAGGCCGCAGAGCGGTCAACTTTAGAGGGATCTTTACCTGAGAATGCCCCACCGCCATGACGCGCCATGCCGCCGTAGGTATCCACGATAATCTTACGGCCGGTCAGACCGCAGTCGCCCATGGGGCCACCGATAACGAAACGGCCTGTTGGGTTAATAAAGTATTTGGTGTTAGCGGTTATCCACTCGGCTGGCAGCACTGGCTTGATGATTTCTTCCATCACTGCTTCATGCAACTCTTTCTGACTAATGTCTTCGGCATGCTGAGTTGACAGAACTACCGCATCAATACCGACAATTTTGCCGTCGTCATATTGGAAGGTAACCTGGCTTTTTGCATCCGGGCGCAGCCATGGCAAGGTGCCATTCTTACGCACTGCGGCCTGACGTGCAACCAAACGGTGAGCATAAGTAATCGGTGCTGGCATTAACACACTGGTTTCGTTGGTGGCGTAACCGAACATCAACCCTTGGTCGCCGGCACCTTGCTCCAGTGGGTTCGCGCGGTCAACACCTTGGTTGATATCAGGAGACTGTTTACCAATCGCACTTAAAACGGCGCAGGAGTTAGCGTCAAAACCCATTTCAGAATTAACATAACCAATTTCGCGCACAGTACGGCGGGTTATCTCTTCGATATCTACCCATGCGTTAGTGGTGACTTCGCCACCAACCAATACCATACCCGTTTTGACATAGGTCTCGCAGGCAACACGTGCTTTTGGATCTTGCTCAAGAATTGCGTCAAGTACTGCGTCTGAAATCTGGTCAGCAATTTTATCCGGATGCCCTTCAGAAACAGATTCCGACGTAAATAGGTGTTTAGCCATTGTTTTCTTTACCTTGAATACAAGTGAAAAGTCACTGCATAGCATTGAAGTCAAGCAACTAGAGCCGCTATTAGGATGGGCTTTTTGTTGCATTGCGCTTTACAACGCTCCTTTAGGCAAAGCCTTTAGCAGTCTATCCCTTTAGAAGTCCGCCATACTTAGAGCGCAACAGACATTCTAGCAATTAAAATGGATGGATGTATTAACATCTGGACGTCTATTTTAGGTCAGCTTTTGCTATTAATGCTAGCCCTTTTTGCATCAAGATATTTCTCTCATTAGTTGCCAGTTGATTTATTTACCGCTTGATACAGTTACACGCTATTTTCATTTTGCATTTTGCTCGCGTTATAGGTATAAACTGCGCGCGCAGCTTATTTGATACGCAATGATGAAGATGGCAGAAGATGACATTAGCTCATTGTTAGGTTTTTAGTGTTTTGCACTTTGTGATCAGCACTAAAATGGCGGCGTCACCGTACTGTTATCTACATTGTCTATTATATTGAGTCTTGTCCGTTCATCATGAGCGGCATGCGTGGAGGTGGTTGGATTAATGATCCGTTGTCTACTGGTTGCTGCACATCAACAGCTGCGTCGTTCTGACGTTCAATCTCCCCTTGCAACCTTCCTTTCTTGTACGCCATCAACCCGATGTTATACCCATATGGGTGCGACTCAGGATTCGCGGGCGGGTTAATCACTGCCTGCAGCACTGAATCCGGCTGGCCTGACGACTTTGCGGCTAATCCGATTCACAAAATCTCAATACGTCATTACAGTCAAACGTATTTTACATTTAAACGTGTTTTACCCTATTGGGTAATGAATAACTGGGTGATAAACCGCTCGTGAGGCATGCTTTTTAGCGTAATATTCTGCCAATTTGGCCTTCACGCGGGTTGTCCTTGCTGGTTGTAGCTGCGATAGTGGCTGACTTTATCGTCAGTATCGCAATAGAGGCGAATTATGTCTGATGATAACTTGATTGGCCGTCCGTCAGCTGCGGGCGCACATGTTTCTTTACGCTCCATGCAGGAGGTTGCCATGAATGACCGTAATGCCAGCAAGATGCTGAGCACGTATAACGTCGCCTACTGGGGTGGCAACTATTATGACGTCAATGAACTGGGTCATATCAGTGTTTGCCCTGATCCAGATGTTCGTGAGGCACGAGTTGATCTGGCAGAACTGGTCAAAGGAATGCAGCTTGAGCAGGGGCAACGTTTGCCGGCGTTATTCTGTTTCCCACAAATTTTACAGCATCGCCTGCGCTCAATTAATGGTGCATTTAAACGTGCGCGTGAGTCATTTGGCTATGAAGGTGATTATTTCCTGGTTTACCCGATTAAAGTGAACCAGCATCGTCGGGTTATTGAGTCGCTGGTCAATTCCGGTGAACCTTTGGGGCTGGAGGCCGGTTCCAAAGCGGAAATGATGGCCGTTTTGGCGCATGCCGGGATGACTCGCTCAGTTATTGTCTGTAACGGCTATAAAGACCGTGAATATATCCGTCTGGCATTGATCGGCGAGAAATTAGGCCATAAGGTTTATCTGGTTATCGAAAAGATGTCAGAAATCAAAATGGTACTGGAAGAAGCCGAGCGCCTGAATGTTGTGCCGCGTTTAGGTGTCCGTGCCCGTCTGGCATCGCAGGGGTCGGGTAAATGGCAGGCCAGCGGCGGCGAAAAATCCAAATTTGGTTTGTCTGCGACTCAGGTATTGCAGTTGGTGGACATGCTGCGTGAAGCCAACAGTCTGGCAAGCCTGCAATTATTGCATTTCCATTTAGGTTCTCAGCTGTCCAACATCCGTGATATCTCCACCGGCGTGCGCGAATCAGCCCGTTTCTATGTGGAGCTGCACAAACTGGGCGTGAATATCCAGTGCTTTGATGTGGGTGGCGGCTTGGGGGTCGATTACGAAGGGACACGTTCCCAATCAGATTGTTCAGTTAACTATGGCCTGAATGAATACGCCAACAACGTTATTTGGGGAATTGGTGATGCTTGTAATGAGCACGGTTTGCCGCATCCCACGGTCATTACTGAGTCAGGCCGGGCAGTTACCGCCCACCATACGGTGCTGGTTTCCAATGTTATCGGCGTAGAGCGCAATGAGTTCAGCGAACCGCAACCCCCGGCGGCTGATGCACCACGTGCGCTGGAAAGCTTGTGGGACACTTGGCTAGAAATGCAAGAGCCAGAGAATCGCCGCTCGCTGCGCGAATGGCTGCACGATAGCCAAATGGACTTGCACGATGTTCACACTCAGTATGCGCATGGCATGTTGGAACTGACCCAACGTGCTTGGGCGGAAGAGCTGTATCTGAGCATTTGCAATGATATCCAAAAACAGCTGGATCCAAGCAACCGAGCACACCGCCCAATCATTGACGAGCTGCAAGAACGTATGGCCGATAAGCTGTATGTTAATTTCTCGCTGTTCCAGTCAATGCCGGATGCATGGGGTATCGACCAACTCTTCCCAGTCTTGCCATTGGAGGGGTTAGATAAGCCACCGGAGCGCCGTGCGGTCTTGCTGGATATTACCTGTGATTCAGATGGCACCATTGACCACTATATTGATGGCGATGGGGTGGCAACCACCATGCCAATGCCGCCGTATGATGCTGAGAATCCACCGCTGCTGGGCTTCTTTATGGTCGGAGCCTACCAGGAAATTCTGGGCAACATGCACAATCTGTTTGGCGATACTGCCGCGGTTGATGTGTATGTCTTCCCTGATGGTACGGTTGAGTTTGAACAGACTGACGAAGGCGATACCGTCGCGGATATGCTGGAATATGTGCAGTTGAACCCTGAAAAGTTGCTAAAACAGTTCTCTGATCAAGTGAAAGAAACCGATCTGGACACTGAGTTACAAGCTCAGTTTATGGAAGAGTTTGAATCTGGCTTGTATGGTTATACTTATCTCGAAGATGAGTAAGTATTAACTGCGGGAGCATTTCACTTTAAAGGGCAAACTCAGGTTTGTCCTTTTGTTTATATCTCGTTTCCATTGGCGATTAAGCCAATATCAACCACACTAATATTGGTGACTTTTATCTTGACCATGTTGGTATGTGGGAGCAATGAAATGGGTTGGATAAGTGTCTGTAAAGTCAATTACGTGAAACCGGATTTTCCTTTCTCGGCCCAAGCTGAGGGAAAAAGGATTGGTATTTATCTGGTTGATGGGGAATATTTTGCGATGGAGGATATTTGTCCCCATGCCAATGCCTTATTAAGTCAGGGATTTATTGAGGGAGAAACGGTCGAGTGCCCTTTGCATGGCGCGCTGTTTGATATCCGAACCGGGCAATGCTTGCGGGAACCTGGAGATCGGGATTTAAGCACCTATCCGGTGCGGATCAATGGTGATCAGATTGAAGTTAATTTGGCTGGCAACAGTGAGTAGTGGCTAGCATCACGTTGAGCTATAGCGCTAACGCCCCAACAGAGGGGCGTTTTGCTGCATAGATGAAATTGGTGGTGAGTGTTATTTCTCTGTTGCGATACGCTGGCGGATATGGTCCGCTCGCGCTTGTGAAGACGGGTGGTCATCAAACATGCTACTGCTGCGGCCAGCTTCCATGGTGGCCAATTTTTCGAAGCTGGTGACCAAACCGTTGGGATCAATACCCTGCTTTTTCAGCAAATCGAATGAATAATCATCGGCTTCACTTTCTTGTTTTTGTGAGAATTGGGCGTTAACCAATTTCTCGCCAATATCGGCTAACTGGGACTGGGAAAGTTGCCCGGCAACACCACCGGCGGAGGCTGCCGCCGTGCGCAGCGCGGTGGTGCCATAAGCGACTTGCATGGCCTTGCGAGTATGCCCTAATGCGACATGCCCCATCTCATGGCCGAGAACCCCTTCGACTTCATTGTCCGTCATCATGTCCATCAAGCCGCTGTAAACACGGATGCAACCATTTGCCATCGCCCAAGCATTCACCTCTTTAGTGACGTAAACCTTATAGTTAGCTGGCGTACCATTGATGTTATCGCCTAATGCCGCCGAAATTTTTGCCAGGCGTTTACCATAGGCGCTGTCTGCGGAGGCTATTTGGGCCTTTTGATCCATTTCCGCACAAGATTTCTCACTGAGGTTTTTCACATCAGCATCACTCAGGGTGGCCGCTTGAAAAGCTTGAGCGCCGGACTTCATCAAGCCATCGGTATTCATATTCTGGCAGCCGCTAAGTAATGCCGTAAGGCTCAGGGCAATCATTGAGGTACGAATTTTCATAACACTTTCTTCCTGTGGTTATGCCATTTTTATCAGTGAATAGGTCAGTTCTATGTGTGACGATAACGCATTAGAGGCAATTATCTATTTATGGGTAGCTGCCAACAACGACTATCACATTCTTATTAACTATTGCATTAATAGCTGTTGAATCGGGGGTAGTTGTTCTACTCTGTCTGCAATAGGTCTTGCCCAAAATTGATGAACGTTTCAGCCCGCCACGTGCCCGGCTGACTCATTGTGTGGCCAAAAACGCAGCGAGGTTAACGTGCCTTGGGCGTTACAGCTATAGCTTTATTCTGAAAATCAGCAGATTCCATTAGCCGTAAATATGGAAGTTATAGCTCATTTGGTTTTAGTGATTGCCGTTTCAATGCTGAGTCTGAGAAAATGGTATTCTTGAACGCTTTTTTTAATCCGACCTGGAGTAAAACATGTCCTCTCGTAAAGAGCTTGCCAACGCGATCCGCGCACTAAGCATGGACGCAGTGCAAAAAGCGAATTCCGGCCACCCCGGCGCCCCTATGGGTATGGCAGATATTGCCGAAGTTCTGTGGCGTGATTACCTGAACCATAATCCAACCAATCCACACTGGGCTGATCGCGACCGTTTCGTCTTGTCGAATGGTCACGGCTCTATGTTGATCTATAGCTTGCTGCATCTCACTGGCTATGATCTGCCGATGGAAGAACTGAAAAATTTCCGCCAATTACACTCTAAAACGCCAGGTCATCCTGAATATGGTTATACCGCGGGTGTAGAAACCACCACCGGCCCGTTGGGGCAGGGTATTGCCAATGCTGTGGGTTTTGCGATTGCAGAACGCACTCTGGGCGCGCAGTTTAACCGCCCAGGCCATGACATCGTCGATCACCACACCTATGCCTTTATGGGTGATGGCTGCATGATGGAAGGCATTTCCCATGAAGTTTGTTCTCTGGCGGGCACCATGAAGCTGGGCAAACTGACCGCGTTCTATGATGACAACGGTATCTCCATCGATGGCCACGTTGAAGGTTGGTTCACTGATGATACCGCTGCCCGCTTCGAAGCTTACGGCTGGCATGTTGTTCGTGGTGTTGATGGTCATAATGCTGATTCGATAAAAGCGGCCATCGAACAAGCCCACAAAGTGACCGACAAACCCTCCCTGTTGATGTGCAAAACCATTATCGGTTTTGGTTCACCGAAGAAAGCCGGTACCCATGATTCGCACGGCGCACCATTAGGTGCTGATGAAGTTGCCGCGACCCGTGAAGCATTGGGCTGGAAATACCCGGCATTCGAGATTCCACAGGATATCTATGCCGCGTGGGATGCCAAAGAAGCGGGCCAGGCGAAAGAAGCGGCTTGGAATGAGAAGTTTGCCGCTTATGCTAAAGCATATCCAGAACTGGCTGCTGAATTCAAACGTCGTGTCAGTGGTGAACTGCCCGCTAACTGGGCGGCTGAATCCAAGAAATTCATCGAAGAGTTACAAGCCAATCCTGCTAAAATTGCCAGCCGCAAAGCATCACAAAATGCGCTGGAAGCTTTCGGTAAGGTATTGCCTGAATTCCTGGGCGGCTCTGCTGACTTGGCACCAAGTAACCTGACTATCTGGTCTGGCTCTAAATCACTGAGTGATGATCTGGCGGGTAACTACATTCATTACGGTGTGCGTGAGTTTGGTATGTCTGCCATCATGAATGGTATTGCGCTGCACGGCGGCTTCATTCCTTACGGCGCAACTTTCCTGATGTTTGTGGAATATGCCCGTAACGCAGTGCGCATGGCAGCACTGATGAAAATCCGTAGCATCTTTGTTTACACCCATGACTCTATCGGCTTAGGTGAAGATGGCCCAACCCATCAGCCCGTTGAGCAGATGGCCAGCTTGCGCGTGACACCCAATATGAGCACTTGGCGTCCATGTGACCAAGTTGAGTCAGCGGTGGCATGGCAGTATGCCTTGGAACGTAAAGACGGCCCAAGTGCGCTTATCTTCTCCCGCCAAAACTTGGCACAACAGCCGCGTACCGCTGAGCAGTTAGCGAACATTTCTAAAGGCGCTTATGTGCTGAAAGATTGCGCGGGTCAGCCAGAATTGATCTTCATTGCCACCGGTTCTGAAGTTGAACTGGCGGTTGCTGCTGCTGACCAACTGACTGCTGCTGGCCGTAAAGTGCGCGTTGTGTCTATGCCATCAACGGATGCATTCGACAAACAAGATGCCGCTTACCGCGAGTCGGTATTGCCATCTGCGGTTAGCGCGCGTGTTGCGGTTGAAGCCGGTATTGCAGATTACTGGTACAAATACGTCGGCCTGAATGGCGCAGTGGTGGGGATGCACACCTTTGGTGAGTCTGCTCCAGCGGAATTGCTGTTCAAAGAGTTTGGTTTCACCGTCGAAAACGTGGTGGCGCAAGCTCAGGCGCTGTTGAAATAATTGTTGTTAAGCAGTCTGACGTTACTAATGCGATGAATCACTGTGAACGGTGATGATAATCCCGGTGACTGACCTGTTAAAAGACCGCTGCGGCGGTCTTTTTTTTCGCCAATTGATGGATGAATTGTGCCCTTTATCAGGCAGATATTCCTTTTATGATAAGTTTGGTTTATTCTGGCTGAAGCGTTTCAGTCATAATTCAATTTCTATTAAAGCTTATTTCGCTGAGGAAAAAACCGGGAGTATTCTGGCCGAATTGTGATAAGACGATTAACATCTTAGGGTGCGCTGAAGTACGCTATGGGGTTGCATGATAATAACCAGAAACAGGGAGTAACATGACAATCCGCATAGCGATAAATGGCTTTGGCCGCATTGGCCGTAGCGTTTTACGCGCATTGTATGAATCAGGTCGCCGGGCAGAGATTTCTGTTGTTGCGATTAATGAGTTGGCTAACGCAGAAGGGATGGCCCATCTGTTGAAGTATGACTCAAGCCATGGCCGCTTTGCCTGGGATGTTCGTCAGGAATGTGACAAATTATACGTCGGGGACGATATTATTCGGCTGATACATCAGTCAGAAGTTGAGCAGTTACCCTGGGGTGAGCTAGGAATTGATGTGGTTCTGGATTGTAGCGGTGTGTATGGCAGCCGCGCCGATGGCGAGGCGCATTTAACCTCCGGTGCCAAAAAGGTGCTGTTTGCCCATCCCGGTGGCCATGATTTGGATGCTACGGTGGTTTATGGTGTTAACCATCAGGATTTACAGGCAGATCACCGAATTGTTTCCAACGCGTCCTGTACCACGAACTGCATTATTCCTATTATTCAGCTGTTGGATGTGGCTTATGGCATCGAGTCCGGCACTGTCACCACCATTCATTCATCAATGAATGACCAGCCGGTTATTGATGCTTATCATCAGGATTTACGTCGTACCCGAGCAGCAAGCCAGTCAATTATTCCGGTTGATACTAAATTAGCAGCAGGGATTACCCGTATTTTTCCGAAGTTTTGTGACCGGTTTGAGGCCATCTCGGTGCGGGTGCCAACTATCAACGTCACGGCCATTGATCTCAGTGTCAGTGTGACAAGCCCGGTTGGGGTGGCTGAGGTTAACCAGCTTTTGCAAAAGGCAGCAAGAGGTTCATTTCGTGGTATAGTTGACTATACGGAATTACCATTGGTGTCGACGGATTTTAACCATGATCCGCACAGTGCGATTGTTGATTGCACTCAGACGCGAGTCAGTGGGCAGCACCTGATTAAGACGTTGGTATGGTGCGATAACGAATGGGGTTTCGCCAATAGAATGTTGGATACGACATTGGCGATGGCCAAAAGTGGTTTCTAGTATGGCATGCTAACATATTGTTTCTCCGTGATTTATTGCGGTTTGCATCAAGGTTGGTGTGTAGCTTATGCAACTTTAAAGAGAATCAACAAGAGGATTCACCATGTCTGTAATTAAGATGACCGATCTGGATCTGGCTGGTAAGCGTGTGCTGATCCGTGCGGATCTCAATGTTCCGGTAAAAGATGGCAAAGTGACTTCTGATGCGCGTATCCGTGCATCTCTGCCGACCATTGAGACGGCACTGAAGCAAGGCGCTAAGGTAATGGTTACTTCTCACTTGGGTCGTCCGACCGAAGGCGAGTACAACGAAGAGTTCTCCTTGTTGCCAGTGGTTAATTACCTGAAAGACAAATTGTCTGCTCCGGTACGTCTGGCGAAAGATTATCTGGACGGCGTTGAAATTGCAGCGGGTGAGTTGGTGGTTCTGGAAAACGTTCGCTTTAACAAAGGCGAAAAGAAAGACGACGAAACACTATCCAAAAAATATGCCGCACTGTGTGATGTGTATGTCATGGATGCGTTTGGTACTGCCCACCGTGCACAAGCTTCGACTCACGGCGTAGGTAAATTTGCCCCTATCGCCTGTGCCGGCCCGTTGTTATCTGCCGAGTTGGAAGCATTAGGTAAAGCACTGGGTAACCCAGCGCGTCCAATGGTAGCCATCGTTGGTGGCTCTAAAGTTTCGACCAAGCTGACGGTGCTGGGTGCGCTGTCTAAAATTGCAGACCAACTGATTGTTGGTGGCGGTATCGCCAATACCTTCGTTGCTGCTCAAGGCAACAATGTGGGCAAATCGCTGTATGAAGCAGACCTGATTCCAGAAGCAAAACGCCTGCTGGAAACTTGCGATATCCCGGTTCCTACCGATGTGCGTGTTGCGACCGAGTTCTCTGAAACAGCTACCGCAACATTGAAACCTGCGAACCAAATCAAAGATGACGAGCAAATTCTGGATTTGGGCGACGTGTCTGCACAACGTCTGGCTGAAATCCTGAAAAACGCCAAAACCATTCTGTGGAATGGCCCGGTTGGTGTGTTCGAGTTCCCTAACTTCCGTAAAGGGACTGAAATTGTGGCTCGCGCCATCGCAGAGAGCGAAGCATTCTCTATCGCCGGCGGCGGTGACACTCTGGCAGCAATCGACTTGTTCGGTATTGCCGACCAAATCTCTTACATCTCCACTGGCGGCGGTGCTTTCCTTGAGTTCGTAGAAGGGAAAAAACTGCCAGCGGTTGTGATGTTGGAAGAGCGCGCTAAGCAGTAATTTAGATAACGGGGGGCGAGAGCCGCCCGTTTCGCTTTTAGCTCATCGTCTGCGGGCTTTGAGTGGTACGAAAACCGATTTACATTTAGGGCCTATCCTCCCGGATAGCTGCTATCTTCAGTCGACGAAACAGGACAACTTACATGTCTAAAATTTTTGATTTCGTAAAACCAGGTGTCATCACAGGTGATGACGTGCAGAAAGTGTTTGCCGTGGCAAAAGAGAATAATTTTGCTCTGCCAGCAGTTAACTGTGTCGGCACCGACTCTATCAACGCAGTGCTGGAAACAGCAGCCAAAGTGCGTGCGCCAGTCATCGTGCAGTTCTCTAACGGTGGTGCAGCATTTATCGCAGGTAAAGGCGTGAAAACTGATGTGCCGCAAGGTGCCGCAATCCTGGGCGCTATCTCTGGTGCGCACCATGTGCATCAGATGGCTGAGCACTACGGTGTTCCAGTTATTCTGCATACCGACCATTGTGCTAAGAAATTGCTGCCATGGTTAGACGGCTTGTTGGATGCAGGTGAGAAACACTTTGCTGCCACCGGCAAACCTCTGTTCTCTTCTCACATGATTGACCTGTCTGAAGAGTCCTTGGAAGAAAACATCGAAATCTGTAGCAAGTACCTGACTCGCATGTCAAAACTGGGTATGACGCTGGAAATCGAACTGGGTTGTACCGGTGGTGAAGAAGATGGCGTAGACAATAGCCATATGGATGCATCTTCTCTGTATACTCAGCCGCAAGATGTTGATTACGCTTACGAAAAACTGAACGCTATCAGCCCGCGTTTCACTATCGCTGCTTCTTTCGGTAACGTACACGGTGTTTACAAACCCGGTAATGTGAAATTGACCCCAACTATTCTGCGTGATTCTCAGGATTATGTGTCTAAGAAACATAATCTGCCGCACAACAGCTTGGACTTCGTGTTCCATGGCGGTTCAGGTTCTACTGCTGCTGAAATCAAAGAAGCGGTCAGCTATGGCGTTGTGAAAATGAATATCGACACCGATACCCAATGGGCAACGTGGGAAGGTATTCTGAACTACTACAAAAAGAATGAAGGCTATCTGCAAGGCCAACTGGGTAACCCAGAAGGTGCTGATAAGCCAAACAAAAAACATTACGATCCACGTGTATGGCTGCGTGCAGCACAGGTTTCAATGATTGCCCGTCTGGAACTGGCATTCAAAGAACTGAATGCTATCGACGTACTGTAATTTAGCTTAGCTTTGAAGATCTAAAAGGCCCTACGGGGCCTTTTTTGTGGGTTGCACGCCTTAAATAAAATTTACTGGATGCGAGGTTGATGCTGGTTATCTCCTAGAGCGTTATTCATATTTAGCCAATAGCGGTTTTTTTAAGTCTTCAGCTAAATCAATTAATACATCCAGTTGCGCGGAGGTCTGAACCATATTTGGGTTACCTTCTTCACGTAGTGTTTTAATAATGGACTCTAAGCTTAGCCTTGAATCTGGATTGATTAACTCCATAGCCGCTATCAATTGCCCAGTACGGCCAACCCCTGCGCTACAATGAATGACAGGTAGTGTTTTAACATCAGCTTTAACGGCCTGACTGCCCTGTTTTTGAAAATTATTAAGTGCTCGTTGGTGTAGGGTTGTAACAATTTCAGCCAGCTCCCTAATTTCATTTTTCCCGAAAGCGGTACGATCTTGCCAATTTTTTATATGTGCAAAATTTATAGGGATAGTTTTGTTATTACCGTCCTTTAGTGGCATCTGATAACAATCAATCTCAATATTATTGACTGGCGGACTAACATAATTTTTCAGATTCTCTTTATTAGCAAAATAAGCGGGATGCTCTGTTCGATACTTGCCTTGCGAATGATCTAGCATATTACTGTCAGCAATAACCACCACTATAGTGATGCGTTTCTCTGCTAACATAGCCTTAAAAGCCGTCAATCCTTCAACCGTAGGGTACTGGCTGCGTATCACCCCCTTATCTGTTCCTAGCCGTATATGGTTGGCGGGTAGATCAATATTGTTGGGTGCCATGATAGCGGTTGCTTCCGGTGTGTTGATATCACTATATCTTTGATATTTAAGCGCTATATTTTCATTGCTGTCTTTTGCCAATATTAAAATCTGCTTATGTTTTTCAATTGACTCTAGTAGCTTTTCGACGTCTGTTTGCGGCTGATTATTTTTAATAGGACTCAGGTTGAGGGGAGTGAGGGTGGGTCTAACTCTAGGCATGGATTTCTCTCGCAGTGAATGAAAAGGATGACGCTTACCCCTCATACTAAATCTCACCAGTTACTGTTTATTCTATAAATACTCTATTTTTATTATGAGTTGAAAACCGGCAGATAAAACTTCAAACAAGGTTTTTGATATTTATTTATTACTCTCAACATTGGCAACACATTCCATTGTTGGTTACCCTAAATAAGCATGACTGCCATGTTGCCCAGCAATTGGCGGCAATTTTTTCGTAATTTCTCCCGCAGGGAGTTTTTGTAGGATGGTTAAAATGGAAGAGTTAAACGTAGTTGATAGTATTAATGAGGCCAGTTCGTGGTTTATCAATAATCAGGATTTGCTGATTCAATATGCCGTGAATCTTGTCGCGGCGCTGTTGATCCTGATTGTTGGTTCCATCATTGCCAAGGTGGTTTCTCGCATGTTGGGCCGGGTCATGAAGTTACGTGGCATTGATGCCACTGTGGCGGATTTTCTGGCGGCCATGGTGCGCTACAGCATTCTGGCCTTTACCATTGTTGCCGTGCTGGGCCGTCTTGGGGTGCAAACCGCCTCGGTGATTGCGGTCATCGGTGCTGCCGGTTTAGCTGTGGGTTTGGCGCTACAAGGCTCCCTGTCCAACTTTGCCGCCGGTGTGTTGCTGGTCGCTTTCCGTCCATTTAAGGCCGGTGAGTATGTTGATCTGGGCGGTGTTGCCGGTACTGTGGTGCAGGTGCAGATTTTCTCAACCACTTTGCGTACCGTTGATGACAAAATCATCGTGGTGCCGAATGGTAAAATTATTGCGAACAACATCATCAATACCAGCCGTGAACCGAATCGCCGCACTGATATGGTTATCGGTGTTGCCTATAATGCTGATATTGATGTGGTGAAGAAAGTGCTGGGTGACATCATCGCAGCCGATGCACGCATTATGCATGACAAGGGTGTGACCATCCGCCTGAATGAGATGGCGGCGTCATCATTGAACTTTACCGTGCGTGTTTGGACGACCAATGGCGATGCCATGGATGTGTATTGGGATTTGATGGAAAACTTCAAACGCGCGCTAGATGCGCACAAAATTGGCATTCCCTATCCGCAGATGGACGTGCATTTGCATCAGGTTGATAATGCGCAATCTACCCCGTCGGCTTAAAGCCGCGGCGCGATAAATTCAGTCAATACGGGCTATTTGGCCCGTTTTTCTTCCCTTCTTGCTCACGCGCGCGGTAGAATAGCTATTATTAGTTTTACTTATAGTTGATAAGAAATATCAATTTCCTCTGATGGCTTTCTCCCCGTAATATGCTGCTAACTCCACTCCCATTCCCTCAGTTGATTCTGAGTATTATTTAAAGGTAACAGTATGTTAGCTGTTTTTTTGCAGGGTTTTGCTCTCAGTGCTGCCATGATTTTGCCTCTGGGGCCGCAAAATGCTTTTGTGATGAATCAGGGAATTAAGCGGCAACACCATTTAATGAGTGCCGGGCTGTGTGCTCTGAGCGACATTATCTTGATTTGCGCCGGTATTTTTGGTGGCAGCGCTTTATTAAACCGCTCACCATTGCTATTGGCGCTGGTCACCTGGGGTGGGGTGGCATTTCTGCTCTGGTATGGCTGGGGCGCATTGACGTCTGCATGGCGTGGTGACAGTTCGTCAACCGCAGTGGCTGCCGGGGCACAAGGGCGCTGGCGTATTCTGGTGACACTCTTGGCGGTAACCTGGCTTAACCCGCATGTGTATCTGGATACCTTTGTGGTGCTGGGGAGTTTGGGCGGGCAGTTATTACCGGATGTCCGGCCTTGGTTTGCTTTTGGCGCTGTAAGTGCCTCAGTTGCCTGGTTTTTTTGTCTGGCATTGCTGGCGGCGTGGTTATCACCATGGCTTAATCGCCCCACCTCACAGCGAGTCATCAATTTGCTGGTGGGCGGCGTGATGTGGTTTATTGCTTTTCAGCTAGCGCAACAGGGCTTAAACCTGTGAGTTTTTATCACTAATCTGAATCCCATACTTTGTAAGATATGCTACGGTTGATGTGTTAATCACATTACCGACGGCAAATGAATCACCTTGTCAATGAGATGCTAGTGAGTGTAATTAACTGCAAATGTGTTTGTGATTAATTGAATTCACTGATTATCTCGCTACCACAGACTGACAGGGCATAAATAATTTGCCATGCATATATTAGGAGGCTCCGTGAAGTTGAAGACATTGGCTTTGGCCGCAATGATGGGATTAGGGACGTTACCTTTGGCGCTACAAGTTCAAGCTGCCGAAGTGCCAGAAGGGCCGCATGTTGTCACCTCCGGCACCGCCAGTGTTGATGCGACGCCAGATATCGCCACTATCGCCATTGAAGTCAGTGTATCTGCCAAAGATGCCGCAGATGCCAAAAAACAGGCGGATACTCGCGTCGCGCAATATTTTGATTTCTTGCGCAAGAGTGGCATTGAGAAAAAAGATATCAATGCGGCCAATATTCGCACTCAACCTGAATATGATTACCAGAAAACCGGTGAGGCGGTACTGAAAGGCTACCGTGCAGTACGCCAGGTTCAGGTGACACTGCGCCAACTGGATAAGTTGAATGAGCTACTGGACGGGGCGCTAAAATCGGGCCTCAATGAGATTCGTGCTGTGAAACTGGGGGTCGCTAACCCGGAGACTTACCGCGAACAGGCCCGTAAAAAAGCCATTGAAAATGCCATTAGCCAGGCGGGGGCATTAGCTGACGGATTTAAGGTTAAATTAGGGCCGGTATACAGCATTCGTTACCATGTCGCTAACTACCAGCCGATGCCGGTAGCGCGCATGTTCAAGAGTGCTGAAGCCGCACCTGCCACTGATGCTGCTCAAACTTATGAGCAACAAACTATTCATTTCGACGATCAAGTTGATGTGGTGTTTGAACTGAAAACCAGCGCTAACACGCCCACAACCGCAGCCAAATAAGCTAGTCTTGCCGTAATACCTGACGCCCGTAAGATAACAGGGCGTCAGTCACTTTTCTCATTGTCCGGCTTTCTGGCGCGAATCGATGCCAGAACAACATTCGTCGTTGCAATAACCCCGGAGTCAGATTAATCAGTTCGCCGGATGCCAACTCTTTTTCGATTTGCAGATGCGGGATCATACAGCAGGTGGTGCCTTGTCTGGCCAACTGTACAAACGCTTCTGACGAATTCACGATATGGCAGGGCACACTCCCTGGCGATAAATCGAAATTCTGCTGCAAAAATGCCTGATGCATATCATCTAAATGGTCAAAAGCCACGGCAGGGGCTTTCAGCAATGCCGAGCGAGTCACTCCATTGGGAAAATACCGCTCGGCAAAGGGCTTGGACGCCACAAACAGATAATCCAATGCGCCGAGTTGATCGACTAAACAACTGGGTAGCGGTTGTGGCTGGATACTGACGGCACCCACCACTTCGCCGCGACGTAGCCGCTCTTGGGTTCGGGTTTCATCTTCGACTTGTAAATTGAGCCGAATCGGGGAGTCTGCCAGCACCGGTTTTAAAGCTGGCAGCAGCCAGGTTGCCAAACTGTCGGCGTTGACCGCCAATGACAACAGCAGTGGGGTATCCCCGCCGTTATCATTGCCGAGCCACTCTTCTTCCAGTAATTCAACCTGATGCAGTAACGCGAGCAATTTCTGCCCTTGCTCCGTTGGCCGGGGGGGCACAGTGCGCACTAACAGCGGCTGGCCGAACAGGTTTTCCAACTGCTTAATGCGCTGAGATACCGCCGATTGGGTGATACAGAGCTTTTGTGCCGCGCGTTCAAAACCGCGTTCACGGATCACCGCGTCCAGCGCTTGTAGCGTACGGTAGTCTGGGCGTTTCATCGGAGTCATCTCTCCAAATATTTAAGTTAATACCGCACTATGCCACATTTTGATCATTTTTCTATGCTGGAATACCGCAGGGCTCGCCACAAATAAACCGACATAACTGTGATCCAGCTAAAATTAACCGGATTCTAACTGGACTTTATCGCAACGATTTCTGCTGTATATGCTCTATAATGACGCTAGGTTTTCTTTCACATCAAGGCGTGAACTTACCATGACTCAGGATGAACTTAAAAAAGCAGTGGGCTGGGCAGCATTAGATTATGTCAAACCCGGCACTATCGTGGGGGTCGGCACCGGCTCTACTGCGGCACATTTTATTGATGCCCTTGGCTCTATCAAAAATCAAATTGAGGGGGCCGTTTCTAGCTCAGATGCTTCTACCGCTAAGCTAAAAAGTTATGGCAT
Source organism: Yersinia hibernica (assembly GCF_004124235.1). Taxonomy (NCBI): domain Bacteria; kingdom Pseudomonadati; phylum Pseudomonadota; class Gammaproteobacteria; order Enterobacterales; family Yersiniaceae; genus Yersinia; species Yersinia hibernica. Next base: position 3,744,111 of record NZ_CP032487.1, on the reverse strand, counting down.
TCAAGTGTTTGATTGCAACGAAGTCGATGTATTGGATATCTATGTCGATGGCGCTGATGAAATTAACAGCCAAATGCAGATGATAAAAGGCGGTGGTGCAGCACTGACCCGCGAGAAAATCATCGCGGCGATTGCGCGTCAGTTTATCTGCATTGCCGATGCTTCCAAGCAGGTTGGTGTGCTGGGTAAATTCCCACTGCCGGTCGAAGTTATCCCAATGGCGCGTTCTTATGTGGCGCGCGAGCTGGTTAAATTGGGTGGATTACCGGAATATCGTCAGAATGTAGTGACTGATAATGGCAACATTATTTTAGATGTCCATAATCTGACAATTTTGGATGCCATTGCGCTAGAGAATAAAATTAATGGGATAGCCGGGGTAGTCACTGTCGGGTTATTTGCTAACCGAGGTGCGGATGTGGCACTGATTGGCACCGCCGACGGTGTTAAGACGGTCGTGCTTAAGTGATGCATTAAACCTTGGTCGGGGTGTGGTTTATTGGCTGCACCCTGATAATTTTTGTCTTTAAATATCTTTTCTTAAAATGGTTAAATTTGGTGATATATATCACATTTAATCATTTCATTTTCTTAACCTGCCATTAACTCACTTTTCGCCAGTTTTTTATTCCATAAATTAACATTTGCGCTGGTTGTTATGCTGACAGGTAGGCAATCGTTTGTATTGCTGCCTACGAAATATTTGTTATGTTGACTGGGTGCTGACCGGATTCATTCGATATCGGCAGCCACATCTGAAGTCTGAAAATAGGGTCGGGGACATGGCAAAAGTATCACTGGAGAAGGACAGAATTAAATTTCTGTTAGTGGAAGGGGTGCACCAGAGCACGGTTGATAATCTGCGTGCGGCCGGTTATAGCAATATTGAATATCATAAAGGTGCCTTAGACACCGAATCACTGAAAGAATCTATTCGTGATGCTCATTTCATCGGGATCCGATCGCGTACGCATCTGTCCGAAGAAGTTTTTGCTGCAGCAGAAAAATTGGTTGCAGTAGGTTGTTTCTGTATCGGTACTAATCAGGTTGATTTAAATGCGGCCACCAAACGTGGTGTGCCGGTATTCAATGCACCTTTCTCCAATACCCGCTCGGTAGCCGAAATGGTACTGGGCGAGTTACTGTTGATGTTCCGAGGTATTCCGTCTGCTAATGCCAAAGCACATCGTGGCGAGTGGAATAAGCTGGCTGTTGGCTCCTATGAGGCCCGCGGCAAAAAACTGGGTATTATTGGTTACGGCCATATTGGTACTCAGTTGGGTATTTTGGCTGAAAGTGTTGGTATGAAAGTATTCTTCTACGATATTGAAAATAAACTGTCGTTGGGGAATGCGCAGCAGGTTCGTCATTTGTCTGATTTGCTGAATATGAGTGATGTGATTAGCTTGCATGTGCCAGAAAATCACTCTACCAAGAATATGATTGGCCCAGAGCAGTTGGCACTGATGAAACCGGGCGCGCTGCTGATTAATGCTTCACGCGGGACTGTGGTTGATATTCCTGCGCTGTGTGATGCATTGGGCAGTAATCATTTAGCTGGCGCAGCAATTGATGTTTTCCCAGAAGAACCGGCTACCAATAAAGACCCGTTCAATTCACCATTATGCGAATTTGATAATGTGTTATTGACTCCGCATATTGGTGGTTCCACTCAGGAAGCTCAGGAAAATATCGGTGATGAAGTGGCGGGCAAACTGGCGAAGTATTCCGATAATGGCTCGACGCTGTCAGCGGTTAACTTCCCGGAAGTTTCTTTGCCTGCTCATGGTGATAACACGCGCCGCTTGTTGCACATCCACGAGAACCGCCCCGGTATTCTGACCAGCATCAACAAAATCTTTGCTGAGCAAAACGTCAATATTGCCGCGCAGTATTTGCAAACCAGCGCTGACATCGGCTATGTCGTCATTGATGTTGAGACTGATGATGCAGAAAATGCAGAAAAAGCCTTGCAGGCAATGAAGGCGATTCCAGGGACTATTCGCGCGCGTTTGCTCTACTGATATACCCTCGTCTTTGGCGTTGCAGCGTTGTTTGCTGCCTAGCTGCAACGTCACGGTTTTTGGGTATGGATTTGTGGTATCTAAGTTATTAATAAATGGCTGAACATTCGCTATCGCGAGATTTCGGGTGTTTTTTTATGTCGAAAATTCCCGCTCACCACCGCCATACCTTTTCCGGCGTCACAATCTCCGGCAACGGCACATCCCAATGTTCATTCGGCAAGTGCTCAACACGCTGGCAATCATGCGCTAGGCCAATGGGATAGGGGCCACCCTGCTGCCAGTCTTGCAGTGTACGGTCATAAAAACCCCCGCCCATACCTAAACGCTGCCCTTGACTATCAAACGCCACTAGTGGGGTTACCACCACATCTAATTGATTTAACGGCAGAACATCGCGCACATCTAATTGAGGTTCAAGGATTTTCAGGCGATTACGAATAAGCAGACTATCGGGGTGATAGTTGAGAAATAACAGATGACCGGGGCTAAAAGGATGCAGAACAGGGAGATAAACCTGCTTTTTCTGCTGCCACAGCAACTCGATAAGCGGGCCGGTATCCAGTTCGCCATCAAAAGAGAGAAAGACTGCCACAGTATTGGCTTGCTGAATTTTATGGTGCGAAGCGATTTGTTTAGCGGCGAGGTGAGCAGATTGCTGTTGTTGCTCGGGTGTCAATAGACGCCGGCGCTCACGAATTTCACTACGGATTTTTTGCCGCTCAAGGGCATATTGCGGATTTAAAGGCATTTTATTAACTTAAAAAACAAGTTGTTAACTAAGTAAGGAGAGAATTGCCTGTACTACAAACGTAGTAACCGGTAAGTGCCAGTTACACGATAAGAAAGGGATCTCCGAGATGCCGTCGCAGACTGTAACCCTTGAACCCATGGTTCAAGGTGAACGCAGCGTCGCAACCTTAAGGCTTCTCGGCGGACCGAGCATGCGCACCAGTTACGGAGTCACTACATTCTGTTGGTATTAAATATCGGCTCAGGGGACTGGCCCGCTGACAAACACCTCAGAGAAATTCTTTACTCACTGTTGAATCTATCATTCAACAGAGATTTATTCAAACTGTGCATCCTGACGTTCAGAGATGCGACCCTGTTCAAGCAATGCCTGCTCAATGGTCTGTTGTAACATCCGAATACGTTGCTCCATATTGGATGCATAGTCACGGGTTTTCAATCTTTCCTGAGCTAATTCGTGACACACATTCAATGCCGCGATGAAAACTAACTGCTCAGTATTGGTGACTCTAGTGCGAACTTTCAGATCTTGCAACCGTTGGTTAAGATCTTCTGCGGCCATGTTCAACGCATCTTGTTGTTCTGGCGGACAATTAACTCTTAACGAGCGACCAAAAATTTGAATATCTACCGGTTGTGCAGACATGCGACCTTCCTGACTAATTTCGCGCCAGCCCTGAAAACCAGAGGCAAATTGCTCGTAGCTGCAAAGCGGGCGTCACTATATATATCTCGATACCAAGATTCAACCCCTAATCCCTGACATCTTTCAAGCCCCGAATATGTACCCGCGGTTGCTTACTGCCTTCCGGCATCTTGAAATCTATAGGTATAGCGCGCTGCGTTTTCTGGTATAGCGACCTTTCTTGGTGGTAGCATAACACGAACTTATCCTGCCAACGATGACCAATACGCATGTCTATAGAGAATACATTACCAACTTACCAATCACTTGCCTTGGCTTTGAACCAGCAAGCAGTGGCATTAACCCCTGCTGAAATGCATGGCCTGATCAGCGGCATGCTGTGTGGAGGCAGTAAAGACGATGGCTGGCGCGCAATGGTGCATGACTTGACCAATGAGGGGGCGGCCTTTTCACAAACCCTGAGTTTGCCGTTACAACAGTTACATGAAGCAACACAAGAAGCACTGGAAAACGAAGGTTTTATGTTCCAATTGCTGCTGCCTGAAGGGGAAGATGTGACTGTTTTTGACCGGGCTGATGCATTATCCGGCTGGGTGAACCATTTTCTCCTTGGGCTTGGTATGCTGCAACCGAAGTTGGCGCAAGTGAAAGATGAAGTGGGCGAGGCCATTGATGATTTGCGTAATATTGCTCAGTTAGGATATGACGAAGATGAGGATCAGGAAGAGCTGGCCCAATCACTGGAAGAGGTCATCGAGTATGTCCGTGTCGCGGCTATCTTGTGCCATATCGAATTTACTCAAGAGAAACCGACTGCCCCGCAAGTGAGCAAGCCGACCTTACACTAAAACACACCATATGGTGCGTTGCATGATGAAAACCGGATATTTCAGGAGGGTGTGATGACTCAGCAAGAATACCAGAATCGCCGTCAGGCACTGTTGGCGAAGATGGCCCCGGGCAGTGCCGCCATTATTTTTGCCGCACCAGAGGCCACGCGCAGTGCGGATTCTGAATATCCTTATCGGCAGAATAGCGATTTTAGCTATCTGACCGGCTTTAATGAGCCGCAAGCAGTGCTGATTCTGGTGAAAAGCGATGAGACTCATAATCACAGCGTGCTGTTTAACCGGGTGCGTGATTTAACTGCCGAAATCTGGTTTGGCCGTCGTTTAGGGCAAGAGGCCGCCCCCACTAAGCTGGCAGTTGATCGGGCGCTACCTTTTGATGATATCAACGAACAACTTTATTTGCTGCTTAATCGCCTGGATGTGATTTATCACGCGCAGGGGCAATATGATTATGCGGATAAAATTGTGTTTGCTGCACTGGAAAGATTGCGCAACGGTTTTCGTAAGAATCTGCGCGCCCCGGCTACCTTAACTGACTGGCGGCCTTGGTTACATGAAATGCGACTGTTTAAGTCAGCGGAAGAAATTGCCGTGATGCGTCGTGCCGGTGAAATCAGCGCATTAGCACATACCCGCGCGATGGAACGCTGTCGGCCGGGGATGTTCGAGTACCAATTGGAGGGGGAGATTCTGCACGAATTTACTCGCCATGGCGCGCGTTATCCGGCGTATAACACTATCGTCGGCGGCGGTGAGAACGGCTGTATTTTACATTACACCGAAAATGAGTGTGAACTGCGGGATGGTGATTTGGTTCTGATTGATGCGGGCTGTGAATATCAGGGCTATGCCGGTGATATCACACGCACTTTCCCGGTTAATGGCAAGTTCACCCCCGCACAGCGAGAGATTTACGACATTGTACTGGCATCCATCAACAAAGCACTGGAATTATATCGGCCAGGCACCAGTATCCGTGAAGTGACCGAGCAGGTGGTACGGATTATGGTTACTGGCTTAGTCAAGCTGGGCATCCTGCAAGGTAATGTCGAGCAGTTAATTGCTGAGCAGGCGCACCGGCCATTCTTCATGCACGGCTTGAGCCACTGGTTGGGGCTGGATGTGCATGATGTTGGCGACTACACCAACAGTGATCGCGGGCGCATTCTGGAGCCGGGCATGGTGCTGACTATCGAGCCGGGCTTGTATATTGCGCCAGATGCGGATGTTCCCCCGCAATATCGCGGTATTGGTATCCGAATCGAAGATGACATCGTGATTACCGCCGATGGTAACGAAAATCTGACCGCCAGTGTGGTGAAAGATCCCGATGACATTGAAGCCCTTTTGGCGGCGGCGAGATAACTCATGAGCGTGATAATTGTCGGTGGCGGTATGGCCGGTGCAACACTGGCGCTCGCGATTTCATCCCTTACTCAAGGGAAGATGCCGGTGGCATTGGTCGAAGCCCAGCTTCCTGAAAGCCGTCAGCACCCAGGGTTTGATGCCAGAGCGATTGCACTGGCACAGGGGACGTGTCAGCAACTGGATAGCATCGGCCTTTGGTCGGCATTGGCCGATTGCGCGACCGCCATCGAACATGTTCACGTCAGCGATAGTGGCCATTCTGGTTTTGTGAACCTGCGGGCGCAAGATTATCGCGTTCCGGCGTTGGGCCAGGTTATTGAGCTGTTTGATGCCGGTAAGCGGCTATTTACCTTGTTACAAAAAGCGCCGGGCGTGACTTTACATTGCCCGGCCAAAGTGGTTGATGTTGCCCGCACGGCTGAATCGGCCACCGTGACATTAGATAATGGTCAACACCTCAGCGCTAAATTATTGGTGGCGGCAGATGGCTCTCATTCGGCATTAGCGGATGCTTGCCATATTCAGTGGCAGCGGCAGGATTATCAACAAATTGCGGTAATTGCCAATGTCACCACCGCCGAATTACCCCGTGGGCGTGCCTTTGAGCGTTTTACTCGTCATGGGCCATTGGCTTTACTCCCAATGTCTCAGGGGCGCAGTTCGTTGGTTTGGTGTCATGCCAAAGAAGATAAGCCGCAGGTCGATAGCTGGGATGAGGCCCGTTTTCTGGCAGAATTACAGCGAGCGTTCGGTTGGCGTTTGGGGAAAATCCTGCATGCAGGTAAACGCCATAGCTATCCGCTGCAATTACTGACGGCCTCGCGCCATGTCAGCCATCGTCTGGCATTAGTGGGTAATGCTGCCCAAACATTGCATCCGATTGCCGGTCAGGGCTTTAACCTTGGTCTGCGCGATGTGATGTCATTGGCTGAAACCATTGCACAAGCGGGCAGTGATCCTGGCGATTATGCAGTACTCAGTCAATACCAACAGCGGCGACAGCAGGACCAGCAGGCTACTATCGGCGTGACAGATGGGTTAATCCGCCTGTTTGCCAACCGCTATGGGCCGCTGGTGGTTGGGCGCAATCTTGCTCTCATGTCGATGGAACAGATGCCCACCCTGCGTGATACTTTCGCGCGGCGGACATTAGGATGGGTTAAGCGCTAGCTTTGCTCGTCATCTTTCAGGTTGCCGCGGTATTGGCTGCGCTTAATCACCCGACTGACTGGCCGATGCAAACTCATCGGGATTATCTCGCTTGCTGCTTTCATGCATCGAGAAATCTATCGGGTAAATAAAGTTCATATTTCCATGGGGTATATCTCGGTATGCAATCATATGACGTAGTAATCGCCGGTGGCGGAATGGTCGGCTTGGCACTGGCTTGTGGCTTACAAGGCAGCGGCCTGCGCGTAGCTGTTCTGGAGCATCAGCCAGTACCCGAGCCGCTAGCGGCGCCCGTGACAGGGGAGTGGGCGCTTCGGGTCTCGGCGATCAATGCAGCCAGTGAGCGCTTACTGCAAAAAATTGGCGTATGGCAGAGCATCCTGGCACTGCGCGCCAGCCCCTATAGCGGTATGGAAGTGTGGGACCAAGACAGTTTTGGCAAAATTGCTTTCCGTGCTGATGAATATGGTTTCAGCCATCTCGGGCATATTATTGAAAACCAAGTGATTCAGCAGGCATTATGGCAACGAGCCAGCCAATTATCGGATATCACTTTATTGGCTCCCGCCAGCCTCAAACAGGTCGCTTGGGGGGAAAGTGAAGCATTTATCACTCTGGCAGATGAGCGGATGCTCAGTGCTAAACTGGTCATCGGGGCTGATGGTGCTCATTCTTGGTTACGCCAACATGCTGATATTCCACTGACATTTTGGGATTATGCTCATCATGCACTGGTGGCAACCATCCGCACTGAAGAAGCCCACCAAGCGGTCGCGCGCCAAGTGTTTCATGGTGACGGTATTCTGGCATTTTTGCCATTTAGTGACCCCCACCTTAGTTCGATCGTGTGGTCAGTGCCTCCTGAACGTGCTGTTGAGCTGGCGGCATTGCCGGCAGAACAATTTAACCGTGAGTTGGGTATGGTTTTTGATATGCGCTTGGGGCCATGCCAGCTTGAAAGCCAGCGCCAGACCTTCCCATTAACTGGGCGTTATGCGCGCAGTTTTGCCGCCCACCGGCTGGCTCTGGTGGGGGATGCTGCGCATACCGTGCATCCGTTGGCCGGGCAGGGGGTGAATCTGGGCTTTATGGATGCTGCTGAGTTGGTTTCTGAACTGCGGCGCTTGCAGCGTCAAGGGAAAGATATCGGGCAGCATCTTTACCTACGCCGTTATGAACGCCGCCGTAAGCACAGTGCCGCAGTGATGCTGGCCAGTATGCAGGGGTTCCGAGATCTGTTTGCTGGCAGTAATCCGGCTAAAAAGTTGTTGCGTGACATTGGGTTAACACTGGCTGATAACTTGCCGGGAGTGAAGCCGCAGTTAGTGCGCCAGGCGATGGGGCTAAATGATTTACCCGATTGGCTAGAACTCCCCCAATAAGGTTATTTTATTTGTCATTTTGAATCGGGGCAGTGCTCGAAATCCACACTGCCTGCAACAATGACCCCGATTGGGGGAGTGATGACTAAGATGGCCTCCCCTCAGTTGAAATAATCTAATTCCAGTCTACTTTTCGCATTAGTTTTTTTCACTTATAACTAAAGCCTGATAAGTTGAATCTGACAGGGTTTGGGTTATTTAGTTATATAAAGTCGCTGTTTTTACGGTTTAATTGTTAATTCTGTGCCTCCGTGCGCAGTTTTTTAGTGGAAAACTCTGCACAATCCCCTAGTCTTTTGCCATCTTAATGCCTGCTATCGCCTATTTTAGCTTATGGTTACCTGATGAGTTCGGTGATAACGTGGGGCAAAAGGTATCGTTTGCGTAGACCCGTCATATTTCATGTTGCATGTGTGTTGGCCGCCTTCGTTCGCCCCAGTCACTTACTGATGTAAGCTCCAGGGGACTCACTGAGTTGCCGCTCTCTTGCAACCTGAATTATTCAGGGTATATGCCTGTTTATGGTGAGTTTTGGCGTATCAAACACTCATTGCATGAAACTGTTTGAGGGAGAGTAGATGGCTAAGCAGACCCCGCTGTATGACCAACACGTGGCGTGCGGTGCGCGCATGGTAGATTTTCATGGCTGGATGATGCCGTTGCATTATGGTTCCCAAATCGACGAACACCATATTGTGCGCCAAGATGCTGGGATGTTTGATGTCTCGCACATGACCATTGTCGACTTACACGGCGTTCGTACCCGCGAATTCCTGCGTTATCTATTAGCCAATGACGTTGCCAAATTGACCCAACCGGGCAAAGCCCTTTACACCGGGATGCTGAATGCCTCCGGCGGTGTTATCGATGATTTAATTGTCTACTTCCTGCGCGAAGACTATTTCCGTCTGGTGGTTAACTCCGCCACCCGCGATAAAGATCTGGAGTGGATAACTCAGCATGCTGAGCCGTATCAGGTGGCGGTCACTGTACGTGATGACTTAGCTCTGGTGGCGGTGCAAGGCCCAACCGCGCAACAGAAAGTCGCCAGTTTACTCACCCCTGAGCAGCAGCAAACTATTGCAGGAATGAAACCATTCTTTGGTATTCAGGTTGATGATTTGTTTGTTGCTACCACGGGTTATACCGGGGAAGCAGGTTATGAGATCGCGCTACCCAAAGAGCGGGTGGTTGAATTCTGGCAACAGCTGCTGGCCGCGGGGGTAAAACCTGCCGGTCTGGGCGCGCGCGATACACTGCGTTTGGAAGCCGGTATGAACCTTTACGGCCAGGAAATGGACGAGGGTGTTTCGCCGCTCGCGGCCAACATGGGCTGGACAGTGGCTTGGTTGCCAGAAGATCGCCAGTTTATCGGCCGTGAAGCATTGGAGCAGCAACGGGCTAATGGCACTGAACAGTTAGTCGGCTTGATCATGACTGAAAAAGGCGTATTGCGTAATGAGTTGCCAGTGCATTTTTCTGATGCTTCAGGTAACCAGCATGTTGGGGTCATCACCAGTGGTTCATTCTCGCCCACATTGGGTTTTAGTATTGCTCTGGCCCGAGTTCCCGCCGGGATTGGTGACAGTGCTGTAGTACAAATCCGTAACCGTGAAATGCCGGTGCGGGTCACAAAACCGGGTTTTGTGCGAGCGGGTAAGCCGGTCGCGCTGTAAATTTATTTGTCATTATTCCGAATTCTACGAGCCACATATTTTGGCTCTACGCTTTTTAAGGAGCAGCAATGAGCAATGTACCAGCAGATTTGAAATATGCGTCATCTCATGAGTGGGTTCGTGCCGATGGCGATGGTGTTTATAGCGTCGGCATCACTGAGCATGCGCAAGAGCTTCTGGGCGACATGGTGTTTGTTGATTTGCCAGAGGTGGGCAGTGAAGTGTCCGCCGGTAGCGATTGCGCGGTTGCAGAGTCAGTTAAAGCCGCTTCCGATATTTATGCTCCAATCAGCGGTGAAATCATTGCCGTGAATACTGAGCTGGAAAGCTCCCCAGAACTGGTGAACAGCGCCCCATACACTGATGGTTGGCTGTTTAGCATCAAGGCTTCAGATGAAGCTGAGTTGGCGAGTTTGTTAGATGCCGAGGCTTATCAGGCGACTATCGACGAATAAATGAAAAAAGCCTGAGGTGAGTGCCCTGAGGTGAACTATCAGTGCAATGAGCTAGGGGTAGAGCACGTCTACGGGCACTCCGGTGGCTTACACCGCTACCATCCAGACGGCGTGTTTCCCCTTCATTCGGCTTTGTGGGTATTTCTAAAACCTCTCCAAGGCGCGGTTAATAAAGAATATTAAATATTTCCCGTCCCATGCCCTATTCAGGAATTTGTAGCAAATGACTCAGAATCTCAGCCAGCTTGAACATAACGATGCTTTTATTCAGCGCCATATTGGCTCCTCCGCTGAGCAACAGCAACAGATGTTGGCCGCCGTTGGCGCCAGCTCGTTAAGTACCTTGATCCAGCAGATTGTGCCTAAAGATATCCAATTGCCCAGCCCGCCACCGGTGGGTGATGCTGCGACAGAACATCAGGCGCTGGCCGAACTTAAAGGGATTGCCAGCCAGAATCAGCGCTATAAATCTTATATTGGCATGGGCTATAGCCCAGTGCTGACACCGCCAGTTATCCTGCGTAATATGCTGGAAAATCCGGGTTGGTACACCGCTTACACCCCTTATCAGCCTGAAGTTTCACAAGGGCGTCTGGAAGCATTGCTGAATTTCCAGCAACTGACCCAAGATTTGACCGGTCTGGATCTGGCCTCCGCTTCTTTGCTGGATGAAGCTACCGCCGCCGCAGAATCCATGGCGCTGGCAAAACGTGCCAGTAAGCTCAAAGATGCTAATCGATTTTTCGTTGCCGATGATGTCCATCCACAAACTTTGGATGTGGTGCGCACGCGTGCGGAAACCTTTGGTTTTGAAGTGATTGTTGACCGCGCCGAAAAAGTTTTGGAGCTGGAAGGTATTTTCGGGGTGCTGTTGCAACAAGTCGGTACCACGGGTGAATTGCATGACTACACGGCGCTGCTGTCTGAGCTGAAAAAACGCAAAATAGTGACCAGTGTTGCCGCTGATATCATGGCCCTGGTGCTATTGACCGCACCAGGCAAACAGGGGGCTGACGTGGTATTTGGCTCAGCTCAGCGCTTTGGTGTGCCGATGGGCTATGGTGGCCCACATGCCGCCTTCTTTGCTTGTCGCGATGAGTTTAAACGCTCGATGCCGGGCCGTATTATTGGTGTCTCGCGTGATGCCGCCGGTAATACGGCATTGCGCATGGCGATGCAAACTCGTGAGCAACATATTCGCCGCGAGAAAGCTAACTCTAATATTTGTACTTCTCAGGTGCTGTTAGCCAATATCGCCAGCCTATATGCGGTTTATCATGGCCCACAGGGCTTGCAGCGCATCGCCGGCCGTATTCACCGCATGACTGATATTCTGGCTGCGGGCTTGCAGCAAGCCGGTCTAACTCTGCGTTTTCAGCACTGGTTTGACACCTTGACTGTTGAAGTGAAAGACAAAGCCGCCGTATTGGCCCGCGCATTGAGTTTCGGTATTAACTTGCGCACTGATATTCACGGTGCTGTGGGTATTACACTGGACGAAACCACCTCCCGCGACGATATTCAGACTCTTTTCAGCTTGTTAGCCGGTGATAACCATGGTCTGGATATTGATAAACTTGATGCTCAGGTCAGCCAAAATAGCCAGTCAATTCAGCCGTCTATGCTGCGTAAAGATCCTATTTTGACTCACCCGGTGTTTAACCGTTACCACAGTGAAACCGAAATGATGCGTTATATGCATCGTTTGGAGCGCAAAGATTTAGCACTGAATCAGGCGATGATCCCACTGGGTTCTTGCACCATGAAGTTGAATGCTGCGGCAGAAATGATCCCGATCACCTGGCCGGAATTTGCCGAATTGCACCCATTCTGCCCGCCGGAGCAAGCTGCGGGTTATCAGCAAATGATTGGCCAACTGTCACAATGGTTGGTGCAATTGACCGGTTATGATGCCGTGTGTATGCAGCCGAACTCAGGGGCGCAAGGTGAATATGCCGGTTTACTGGCTATCCGCCGCTATCATGAAAGTCGCAATCAGGCGAGCCGCCATATCTGTTTGATCCCAAGTTCTGCTCACGGCACTAACCCGGCATCAGCACAAATGGCCGGTATGTCAGTGGTGGTGGTGGCCTGTGATAAACAAGGTAATATTGATTTACACGATTTGCGCCAAAAAGCGGGCGAAGCTGGGGATGAACTCTCTTGCATTATGGTGACTTACCCGTCGACCCACGGCGTGTATGAAGAAACTATCCGTGAAGTTTGTCAGATAGTTCATCAGTTTGGCGGGCAAGTTTATCTGGATGGCGCGAACATGAATGCGCAAGTGGGGATTACCACCCCGGGCTATATTGGGGCCGATGTTTCACATCTCAACTTGCACAAAACCTTCTGTATCCCCCATGGCGGCGGCGGTCCCGGCATGGGGCCTATTGGTGTTAAAGCCCATTTGGCACCATTTGTTCCGGGCCACAGTGTGGTGCAAATTGATGGCATGACGACCCAACAAGGCGCGGTTTCAGCGGCACCATTTGGTAGCGCGTCCATTTTGCCAATCAGTTGGATGTACATCCGTATGATGGGAGCCGATGGCCTAAAACAAGCCAGCCAGGTTGCCATTCTGAATGCCAACTACATTGCGACTCGACTAAAAGCAGCCTATCCGGTGCTCTATACTGGTCATGATGGCCGGGTAGCGCATGAATGTATTCTGGATATCCGCCCACTGAAAGAAGCGACCGGCATCAGTGAAATGGACATTGCCAAGCGCTTGATTGACTTCGGTTTTCATGCGCCAACCATGTCATTCCCGGTGGCTGGCACCCTGATGGTGGAGCCGACAGAATCTGAAAGTAAAGCCGAGTTAGACCGCTTTATCGATGCTATGCTGGCTATTCGTGCGGAAATCGAGAAAGTTGCCCGCGGTCAATGGCCACTGGCAGATAACCCGTTGGTCAATGCGCCTCACACTCAAGCTGAGCTAGTCGGTGACTGGCAGCATCCTTACAGTCGTGAGCTGGCGGTGTTCCCGGTCGCGGGGGTGATGGAGAATAAATATTGGCCGAGTGTGAAACGTCTGGATGATGTGTATGGCGACCGTAATCTGTTCTGCTCATGTGTGCCAATGGCTGATTACGAATAGTTTGGATATTGGCAACCCGGTAACACTTTTGGGTTTCTGCGTTACTGAAAAACCTCACTTTTGTGGGGTTTTTTTTGCGTTTTATGATGGGGGAAATGAAGGAAACACTAAGTATTTTTGATTGTAATATATTATTAAATGATTTTTAAAATAATTAACTATTATATTTTAATTTATTTATTAAATGTTATTTAATTTGGATTGTTATTAATTGAAAAGTATTTTTATATTAATTGGGCGTATTTCACTCTTTCCATCTATGCTTTTAATCTGTTATTTAATTAAAAGGGTTATTAGTATGGCTAAGATTCGTGAATTATTAGATCAGTCCGATGAAGCGGCAATTAAGGAGCAACTACAATTTCTCGTTAGCGCCGCGCAAGGAAAATTAAACGAACAGAAGGAAAAACTGGAAAAGATTTTTTTAAACCCTTCATCAGAAGAGAGAATTCGCGTCATTCCTGATACTGAAATCAGATGGTACGATGAATATCGCTGTAATGTAAAATCAGGTGCTTCAGACGCCATAAATAAAGTTGTGGATGCTTTCTTTACTGGCGAAAAGGGTCTCATCGACGGCTTTAAACAACTGGTTAAAACGAGCTTATCTAGTATATTGGGTGATGAACAAGTCGGTGAAAAACAACAAAATATTTATCTCATTGTCATCGAGCATAATGCCATTATTCGAGTTGATATATCCACGTGGCGATACAACTACTCATCTGAGGGTATTATCGCCCATGTGAAAGATGTATTTTGCTGCACTTTTTGTAAATCTGTGGTGGATCATACTAAAGTCCGACTGGATACCTTGATCTATTTGATTTCAGAACAGTCGGGTGATGATTTCGATACGTTGGAAGCCTATATTACTAAACTTAAAAAAATATGGGGTTTATTAGAGGCTGAAACACCACAACATGTTCTTAATCGTGTGGAACCGCAGTTAAATGCACAGCATGATGCTTATTTTAGTCAGCATAAATAATCCGATAATATTGGTATGTGCCCCACAGTATAAAATCGATAACAATGAGCGGTGTTGCGTGTTACTTTGCAGAGTTAACATCGAAATGGGGCAAAAATATGCATAAAAAAGTGGCATTAGTGACTGGGGGCAGCCGGGGAATTGGTCGTGCCACGGCATTGTTATTAGCTAAACACGGCTATCGTGTCGCGGTAAATTATATCAATGATGAACAAGCGGCCCGTCAGGTGGTGGCTGAAATTGCCGCCGCCGGTGGGTTGGCAGTGGCGCTACAAGCCGATATTGCCGATGAATCTCAAGTTATTGCGCTATTTGAAAAGCTTGAAGCACAGCTAGGGCCGATCACCGCACTGGTCAATAATGCCGGTATTTTGTTCCCGCAAACGACTCTCGAGGGACTGACGGCTGAACGCATTAATCGAGTGCTGAGCACTAATGTGACCGGGTACTTTTTATGTAGTCGTGAGGCAGTTAAGCGCATGGCATTGCGTCATGGTGGCAATGGTGGCGCGATTGTGAATGTCTCTTCTGCTGCTGCTCGCCTGGGTGCGCCGGGGGAGTATTTAGATTATGCCGCTTCCAAAGGGGCTATTGATACACTGACCACGGGGTTATCACTGGAGGTGGCGGCTCAAGGCATTAGAGTCAATGGGGTTCGGCCCGGTTTTATCTATACCGACATGCATGCCAGTGGCGGGGAGCCGGGGCGAGTTGACCGGGTACAAAGTTCGTTGCCCATGAAACGTGGGGGGCACCCACATGAAGTGGCAGAAGCAATTATCTGGTTGCTGTCAGATAATGCTTCTTATGTCACTGGCAGTGTGCTGGATTTAGCGGGTGGGAAATAAGCGGGGATTGGCTTACTTCAGCCAAC
Source organism: Yersinia hibernica (assembly GCF_004124235.1). Classification (NCBI taxonomy): domain Bacteria; kingdom Pseudomonadati; phylum Pseudomonadota; class Gammaproteobacteria; order Enterobacterales; family Yersiniaceae; genus Yersinia; species Yersinia hibernica. The sequence goes on along the minus strand of NZ_CP032487.1, from coordinate 3,728,818 downwards.
CTTTGTGCTGTGCTGCTTGCAACTGTGGCAGTAAACACTGCCAAATTTCAGGGTAATATTCAGCAACCAGTTGGTTGCGATCCAACACTTGCTGTAGCCGAATACCATTTTCTATCCAACTTTGCCCCTCAGTATGCAGGTTAATCAGCATGGGCAGAATGCGATCCAGCACGGTAGCAAAACGCGCGTTGGCCGTCTCTTCCGCTTCATACTCGTCCCACAGCTCGGTAAATTGCGCGCCTAATGCTGGGGGCAACATGCCAAATAAGCGTTTGGCGGCAGCCACTTCTTGTTCATGAATGGCGGCTCTGGCCGCCAGGTCATAGACGATAACATCACCAGCATCTATCTCGACGATATCGTGCAATAGCGCCATTTTAATGACGCGATTGATATCAACATCCGGACCTGCGTAGGGGGCCAAACTCATGGCCGCCACAGCAAAATGCCAACTGTGCTCAGCCGAGTTTTCCTGACGCAAGCTCGCAATAACTTTAGTCCGCCGCTGGATGTCTTTCAGCTTATCGATCTCCATCAGAAACTGAATCGTTTCTGTCAGTGGGCCAAAGTTCAAGGTTGCTAATGACATAATAAGCCTCAATTTTAAATGACGAACAGACCAGCCAAAAGTTAACTGATTATCAGCCATTGCCCTAGTTTTTTTGCTGATTTATCCGGTGGACATGACGGGTTACATGTATTGACAGAATATTTAAGCGTACACGTGTACACTGGAATCATTCTCAGTTAACCTAAACGCGGTCCTCTTATGCCGCTATGACTATTCAGGATAACCAGTATTGAAGAATAAATCAGTGATACCGCCGCCGCCGACTTCGGTCACATCCACGGTCGCAATAACACCGTCCTATCCATGGGCAGAGGAAATAGCCAATAGCATCAGCCATGGCATTGGGGTGATATTCGGCATTATCGGTTTGGTTTTGCTTTTGGCGCAGGCAGTAGATAACGGAGCCGATACTAAGGCGCTGACCAGCTATAGTTTGTATGGTGGCAGTATTATTTTGCTGTTTCTGGCCTCAACGTTGTATCACGCTATCCCACATCGCCAGGCGAAACTCTGGCTACAAAAGTTTGACCATTGTGCCATTTACATATTAATTGCCGGGACATATACACCATTTTTATTAGTGGGGTTAGATTCCCCCTTGGCCAGAGGTTTAATGGCGGTAATTTGGGGATTGGCCTTGTTCGGCGTGATATTCAAGCTGGCTTTTGCTCACCGATTTGAAGTGCTGTCGCTGGTTACCTACCTCACCATGGGCTGGCTATCTTTAATTGTGATTTATCAGTTAGCGGTAAAACTGGAGATAGGCGGGCTGGCATTACTGACCGTCGGCGGCTTGCTGTATACCTTGGGAGTAGTTTTCTATGCTTCTAAGCGGATTCGCTTTGCGCATGCTATTTGGCACGGCTTTGTGTTGGGCGGCAGTGTCTGCCACTTTATGGCAATTTATCTCTATGTTTAGCGGTTTTAATATTAAGAGGCCGAATACCCGGCCTCTGCGCATTCAAGCTAAATATTATTTATCTTCCACCAGCGAGTAAGACAGCGGCTGGATACTGAGCACACTTTCGACATCATCGCGCACACGTAGCACACTGTCTGCGGCCAGATCATTATTCAACACCGCCTGAACCCATACCGAGCCATCACTGAGCGCAATCGCCGCTAAAACACTGCCAGTACGACGCCAGTTTTCGCCCAATTGCCATTCTAAATCTTCACCCACTGCGGGCACACGGCTGGCGTGGCCGGCTAACCAGTAGAGCGCGCGCTTGTTGGCACCGCGATATTTTGCTCTGGCGACCATCTCTTGCCCGGTATAGCAGCCTTTGCTGAAACTGATGCCATTCAACGCCTGAATGTTTGCCGCTTGTGGAATAAATTGTGCGCTACTCTCGCTATCAATGATAGGGAAGCCCGCTTCGATATCCAGCGCCAGCCACTGCTGACTACTATTGAGTTGCGCGCGGCCAGACAATTTTTCCACCACTTGCTGCGCTTGGTCGGCATCGGTCACCAGCAAGAAACGCTCGGCGGGCAGTGAGAAATGCAGCAGTGTGTTATGGCCCTGCTGTATTACCGGATGCTCGGCATTCGGCAATTCAGCCCAGATTTCCGCCAATGCCGTTTTTGCCTCGGCACCCGCGATACCCAACAGAACGGTATCAGGTTGGGCGGTAATTGCCACTTTGGAGAACACGGCATATTTCTTCAGTTCACTTAACTGACTGTCAAGCACGCTACGGCGCTCGATGAAAGCCAGACCTTCGCCACGATAGAATAACCGCAGGTCGCTCCACATCTTGCCTTTAGCATCACAATGGGCGCAAAGCACATGTTGGTCAGTGGGCAATGCATCAATATCCGCCGTGACTTGCCCTTGCAGATACTTTACACGGTCGGTGCCAGTTAACGTCACTAGCGCCCAGTCCTCAAGTGAAATCAAGGTTAACGGCAGCGCGGAAGAGGCAACCGGTGGTTGTGCAGTAAATGGAGTGTTATAAGCCATGGTTTACCTGAAAATAAAGAGTATCTGCGGATAAGTACATCTGCCAGCAAGATACAGTGAACCGATGCCCAATGGTAAAATAGCCGGGTAGCATTGCAAGCAGTTATTCGACAGATTAGCCATTATTATTCAATATCCGAATTCGGCGATATCTGAGGTACAATAGCTGCAGATTCTGTGGCGGAGTGCTGAATATGATTGAAAAAGCAGCACTACAGCGCCTTTAGCCCATCAGCATCTTTCTTTGAGGAGTCAATCAGGACATGGAAATTGATAATAAAGCCCGCATTCACTGGGCGTGCCGTCGAGGTATGCGCGAACTGGATATCTCTATCATGCCGTTTTTTGAACATGAATATGATGGCTTGAGTGACAACGAGAAACAGAGCTTTATCCGTTTACTTGAATGCGATGATCCAGACTTATTTAACTGGCTGATGAATCACGGGGAGCCGCAGGATAACGAACTGCGTCAAATGGTCAAACTGATTCAAACACGAAATAAAGCCCGTGGCCCAGTGGCGATGTGACCTGCGGGTATCCTGGCACACTCAACTCTTCTCTTTATTAGCGCATGGCGTCTTGGTAATACTCACGCTAGTGGCACCTTGGCCTCAGGGTTATACGGCACTTTGGTTAGTATTGCTGACGTTGGTGGTGTTTGAGTGTATCCGCAGCCAGAAAAATATTAAGTCTTGCCAGGGGGAAATCCGGCTGAAACCCGGCAAGGTGGTGCTATGGAAAAGACATGAATGGATTGTCATTAAACAGCCCTGGATCACCCATTATGGTGTGTTATTGAGTTTACAACAGACCAGCAGCCGCTCAACCCGCAAGCGCTTATGGCTGGCGGCTGACAGTATGTCTGAAGAAGAGTGGCGGCAACTATGCTTGTTATTGCGTCATTCATTTGGCGTCGATAAAGGTATCAATGAATGAAGCCCTTAATCTGGCTGGTGGAAGACGAGCCGAGTATCGCCGACACCTTAATTTATACCTTGGAAAGTGAAGGTTTTACCCTCCGGTGGTTTGACCGGGGGGAACCTGCACTTGCGGCTCTTACCGGTGGGCCACCCGCGCTGGCGATAGTTGATGTGGGCTTACCCGATATCAATGGGTTTGACCTTTGCCGCCGCATATTGGCTTTGGTGCCGGAGCTGCCGGTGGTGTTTTTAACTGCCCGTAGCGACGAGCTAGACAAGATTATCGGCCTGGAAATTGGTGCCGATGACTATATTGCCAAACCTTTCTCACCGCGCGAGGTGAGTGCCAGAGTGCGCACCGTGCTACGGCGTTTACAAAAATCACAAACACCGGCTATCACCACTGCGCTGCATCAATTTGGCCATTTTACCCTGGATGAAGCGGGGGCTAGAGTCACATATCATCAACAGGTTTTATCACTGACGCGTTACGAATATCTGCTACTAAAAACCTTATTGTTGGCACCTGAGCGTGTATTTTCACGCCAGCAACTGATGGATATTATCTGGGCTCACGCGCAAGAGAGCCAAGACCGCACTGTTGATACCCACATTAAAACTTTGCGCTCAAAACTGCGCATATCCCACAATGACGAATCGCCAATCCGCACCCATCGCGGGCTGGGCTATAGCCTGACATACCGAACATGAGCCAGCCGCGATGAAGATAGGCGTGCGTCTATTACTGGGTTATTTTTTGATAGTCGCCATTGCCGGTTACTTTGTCATTCGTATTTTTGTGCAGGAAGTGAAGCCCGGCGTGCGGCGCGCGACTGAAGGGACATTGGTTGATACCGCCACTTTGTTGGCGCAATTTGCTCGCCAAGATATGGTGCAAGATAACGTCGCCGCGGGGCAGTTAGCGCAAGCTTTCGCTTCATTAAATCTGCGGCCTATTGGCGCCAATATCGAGGGTATCCGCAAAGACCGTAATGAATACCGGGTTTATCTGACCAATGCCGCGGGGCAGGTAATTTTTGATTCATCCGGTAAAGCGGTTGGGCAAGATTATTCGCGCTGGAATGATGTGTGGCTGACACTGCGTGGTGAGTATGGTGCCCGCAGTAGCCGCACAGACCCTGAGGATGAACAATCGTCAGTGATGTATGTGGCCGCGCCAGTTATTGTTGATAATAAAATTATTGGTGTGCTCAGTGTGGGCAAACCCAATATTTCTATGGCCCCGGTTATAAAGCGCAGTGAACGTAAAATATTGTTAGCTGGCGGTATCTTGCTGGGGATTGCGCTACTGATTGGATTGGGTTTTGCCTGGTGGATCAATCGCGCTATCGGCATGCTGGTGGCATATGCCGAGCGGGTTTCTGAGGGGCAAATCGCCGCGTTACCGGCAATGGGCAGCAGTGAACTGAATGATTTAGCTCGTGCGCTGGAAAGTATGCGGCTCAAATTAGATGGCAAAGCTTATATCGAACAATATGTGCATACCTTGACCCATGAGTTAAAAAGCCCACTGGCGGCGATTACGGGGGCGGCGGAACTCTTACGTGAATCTCCACCACCTGCCACCGCGCAGCGTTTTCTGATGAATATTGAGCAGCAAAGTGCGCGTATCCAGCAATTAGTGGACAAAATGCTGATACAGGCACGGCTGGAAAGCCGGGTTGATTTGCAACTGTCGCCATTAGCAATACATCATATTGTCAAACAAGCCATTAGTGCCAAAGAAGCGCAAGCCGCCAGTCGGGGCATTAGCTTGCGATTAATACGTGCCGATAGCGCGATATTAACGGGTGATGCTTTGTTGCTGAGTCAGGCGCTGACTAATTTAATTGATAATGCACTGGATTTTACCTCAACTGGCGGCGAGGTGACATTAAGTGGTGAGCAGCACGCGAGTGAATATCGGATAACGGTTGCAGACTCGGGCAGCGGTATTCCCGACTATGCCCAAGAGAAGATTTTTGATCGCTTTTATTCGTTGCCAAGGGCGAATAGCCCGAAAAGCACCGGATTGGGGCTAAATTTTGTGCGTGAGGTCGCCGCTATCCATCAAGGGAGCATTTGCCTTAAAAACCATGCGCCACACGGAGTTTGCGCTCGTTTAACTCTGCCGCTAGAGATGATTTAAATCGCAGACTTCACTTTCACTTCACATAGCCTCATTTTCCTTTCACTTCACTTAGTTAAGCTGCTCCCCTGACCTTAAAAGGAGTGCAAATTATGTTCAAATCTGTCCTGTTTTGGAAAATTGCCGCGTTGTTGGGCTTAATTCTGTTGATGATGATCCCGAAAGAGATGTTACTGAATGTTATCTCTGAGCGCAGCAGTTATCGGCAAAGTGTGATTGATAAAGTCAGTGACAGCACCAGCCGTGCACAAAAAATCCTTGGCCCGCTGATTGTGGTGCCTTACAGCGAATGGATTGAAACCGAAGTTGATGGCAAGAAACAGGGGCAGCGAGTTAACCGCCATCGCTATTTATTGCCTGAGGTGATGACGGTTACCGGCGCGCCAGATGTTGAAGTGCGCCAGTTGGGGATTTATAAAGCGCAAGTCTACCAAGGGGAACTCTATTTTTATGGGCAGTTTGACCCCGCTTCATTAGAGGATTTGGACCGTGCGGGCGTCACTATTGGCATGCCGTCGCTGGTGTTGGCACTGAGTGACTCGCGGGGTATTCAACATATTTCGCCGTTGAATTTGGGCAATACAAAAATTAATTTCGAACCGGGAGCCTTCCTGGGGCGCTCAGCGCAAGGGGTACATGCGCCGCTGACTGTAGAGCAGATTCGGCAGGGCAAGTTCGATGTTAATTTCAAACTGACACTGGCGGGGACCAACAGCTTGGCGGTCGTGCCGGTCGGGCGCAGCAGCGAACTTACTTTACAAAGCAATTGGCCGCACCCTAATTTTGTTGGCGAGTTTTTGCCCTTGCAACGCACAGTTGATGAAACAGGTTTTCGCGCCCATTGGAGCAGTAACTGGCTGGCTAATAGCATGAATATTAACTTTGCGGGTGACAATGTACGCTTTGATTTCAATGAATTACCAGCCTTTACCACCAGCTTGATTGAACCGGTCGATCACTATCAGCTCACTGAGCGCGCCATTAAATATGCCATCCTATTTATTGGCTTAACATTCTTCAGCTTCTTCTTGTTTGAGAGCCTGACGTCGCTGCGGGTGCATCCTATTCAGTATCTGCTGGTGGGGGCGGCATTGGTTTTATTCTATCTGATGTTACTGGCATTCTCTGAACACCTTGGTTTTACTTTGGCTTATATCATCGCCAGCTTAAGTTGTAGCTTATTGATTGCTATCTATTTAAGTGCGGTGCTCGGCGGGTGGTTGCGCGGTGCATTATTTGCCGGTGGATTATTGCTACTGTACGGCGTTTTGTTTGGTTTACTGCAATCAGAAGACAATGCATTGTTATTAGGCGCCGGCTTACTGTTTATTATTCTGGCGGCGGTTATGTTGCTGACCCGAAGATTGGATTGGTATCAAGTTGCTTCCCCGCAACGTTTTACCGGGCAGAAAAATCCTGAATCAATGGCCGGTGAAACGAAAGACAAAGAGATTTCAAGCGAGGTTGTCACGGCCGAAAGCGGCTGCCAAGATACATTCCGGCTGTGGAAGTAAGCGAGCTAAATCAAATCAATAAGGGCACAATAGGTGCCCGTTTAAGGTCTCAAAGCAAGGCATCCATCTCGAGCAGAATTTGCTCACACCACTGTTCGATGCGCTCCTCACTCAAGTCGTATTGATTAACCTCATCTAATGCCAGGCCAACAAAGTGTTTGCCGTCAGCGCTGAGCGGTTTCGGACTGGTAAATTCAAACCCGTCAGTTGGCCAAAAGCCAATAAACTTTACCCCAAGCGGCGCAATATGGTCGTGCAGCATGCCAAGAGCATCCAGAAACCATTCGCTATAACCAAATTGATCGCCCATACCATACATGGCGACAATTTTTCCCTTAAGATTAAGCTGAGTTAATTGGGGCCAAATGGCTTCCCAATCCTCCTGTAATTCACCAAAATCCCAGGTGGGAATCCCAAGAATTAAGATGGAATACTCTTCCATCCGGCCGGGGCTGACATCTTTTAAGTTATGTAAATCAACCAGATCCTCACCGAGGATATCACGAATTTTTTCTGCCACCATTTCGGTATAGCAGGTGCTGGAGCCGTAAAAGAGACCAATCTTCATAATGTATAGCCATAGCATTACTAATAAGGAATAGCATCGAGTGTACCAGATTTGGCCCGTCATCAGGCATAATGGCTACCCATCCAATCAAAGAGAGAAACAGGCATGCAACAGCAAAATAACCCGCTGATTGAACAGTTTCTTGATGCCCTGTGGCTGGAGCGGAATCTGGCGGAGAATACACTGGCTTCATACCGTTTGGATTTACATGCATTGAGTGGATGGTTAGAACATCATGGCAGTGATTTATTGCGCGCCGGTTCGCAAGACTTACAGTCCTTTCTTGCTGAGCGCATAGAGGGCGGCTATAAAGCCACCAGTTCTGCTCGCTTACTCAGTGCGATGCGTCGGCTATTCCAATATTTATACCGCGAAAAATTACGCGAAGATGACCCGACAGCATTGCTTTCATCGCCCAAATTACCACAGCGCTTACCGAAAGATTTAAGCGAGGCCCAAGTGGATGCGCTACTCAACTGCCCCAATGTCGATATCCCGCTGGAATTGCGTGATAAGGCTATGCTGGAGGTGCTGTACGCCACTGGCCTGCGGGTATCGGAGTTAGTGGGGCTGAGCATCAGCGATGTTAGTTTGCGCCAAGGGGTAGTGCGGGTTATTGGTAAAGGGAACAAAGAGCGGTTAGTGCCCTTGGGCGAAGAAGCGGTGTACTGGATAGAAAATTATCTGGAACATGGCCGCCCGTGGCTTATTAATGGTCAATCGCTGGATGTATTATTCCCGAGTAACCGCAGCCAGCAAATGACGAGGCAGACTTTCTGGCATCGAATCAAACACTATGCGATCCTTGCCGGTATTGATAGTGAACGGCTTTCGCCCCACGTATTGCGGCATGCTTTTGCCACCCACCTGTTGAATCATGGTGCGGACCTGCGTGTGGTACAAATGTTATTGGGCCACAGTGATCTGTCGACGACCCAGATTTATACCCATGTAGCGACGGAACGTCTGAAGTTGCTACATCAACAGCATCATCCGCGTGCATAGTTGTGTTTTATGAAAGCCATGCCGTATGGAAAAAGATAGGATTTATAAATGAAAAAAAGTTTATTACTGCTGCCGATAATCATCACCGCACTCACTAGCCTGGCTCATGCTGATGATGCCGCAATTCAACAAACGCTGAAGAAATTGGATCTTCAGAAAGCAGACATCCAGCCATCACCTATCCCTGGTTTGAGCACGGTGATGACTGACAGTGGTGTGCTTTATATCTCTGCTGATGGCAAACATCTGTTGCAGGGGCCGCTGTATGACGTTAGTGGCAGCCAACCCGTGAATGTGACCAACCATATACTGGTGAAAAAGTTGGAAGCATTGAGCAACGAAATGATTGTGTATAAAGCCCCACAGGAAAAACACGTTGTTACCGTGTTTACCGATATCACCTGTGGCTACTGCCATAAGTTGCATGAGCAGATGAGCGACTATAACGCGTTGGGAATTACCGTGCGTTATCTGGCATTCCCGCGTCAGGGGTTGAGCTCTCAAGCAGAAAAAGATATGCGTTCTATCTGGTGTACGGCTGATCGCAATAAAGCTTTCGATGAGGCAATGAAAGGTGTCGATATATCGCCTGCGACCTGTAAAACCGATATTTCTGAGCACTATAAGCTGGGTGTACAGTTCGGTATTCAGGGCACTCCGGCCATCGTGTTGCAAAACGGCACTATCGTTCCGGGATATCTGGAGCCAAAAGAAATGTTACAGATGCTGAATAAGCATCAGGCTTCTTTAAAAGCCGCGGGTTAATAGCCCGTGACATTGAAAACTCAACTTCGTCGTCGTGAGGCGGCGGATGATAGCTACCTGCCTGGGCAGTTGCATCCATTGTTGCGCCGCCTGTATGCCAGCCGTGGGGTAAAAAGTGCCGAAGAACTGGAGCGCGGTGTAAAAGGCCTGCTTGCATGGCAGCAACTCGACGGCATTGATGCCGGTGTCACTCTGTTACAGCAAGCATTGGCTTCTCGACAGCGTATCGTCATTGTGGGTGATTTTGATGCCGATGGGGCTACCAGCACCGCACTGGCCGTCCTTGCTTTGCGTAGCATGGGCGGCAGCAATGTTGATTATCTGGTACCCAATCGTTTTGAAGATGGCTATGGGCTGAGCCCCGAGGTTGTCGAGCAAGTGGCTGCGCGGGGCGCAGAACTGATTGTTACGGTCGATAATGGCATTTCCTCTCATGCAGGGGTGGATTTAGCCCACGCCATGGGTATTCAGGTGGTGGTGACTGACCACCATCTACCCGGGGAAACCTTGCCCGCAGCCGATGCTATCATTAATCCGAATTTGGCCGGATGTGATTTTCTCTCCAAATCATTGGCCGGAGTGGGTGTCACCTTTTACCTGATGTTGGCGCTGCGCGCTCGTCTTAGAGACAGCGGCTGGTTTGAACAACGTGCTTTAGCGGTGCCTAATCTGGCGGAATTACTGGATCTTGTGGCGTTGGGAACGGTGGCGGATGTGGTGCCGCTGGATGCCAATAACCGGATTTTGGTGCATCAGGGCCTGAGTCGTATTCGTGCGGGAAAATGCCGACCAGGTATTCGTGCATTGTTGGAAGTTGCCAATCGTGATGCTCGCCAATTGGCAGCCAATGATCTTGGTTTCTCTCTCGGCCCACGGCTCAATGCGGCCGGGCGTCTGGATGATATGTCCATTGGGGTGGCATTGCTGCTCAGTGATGATATTGCTCAGGCGAGGGCACTGGCAATCGATCTCGATACGTTAAACCAGACGCGCCGCGAGATAGAGCAGGGTATGCAGGTTGAGGCGTTGCAGCTGTGTGACCAATTAGAGCGCACCTGCACTGAGTTACCTTACGGCATTGCGATGTACCACCCAGAGTGGCATCAGGGCGTCGTTGGCATTCTAGCTTCCCGTATTAAAGAGCGTTTTCATCGACCAGTGATTGCCTTTGCTCCTGCGGGGGATGGTTTGCTGAAAGGCTCTGGGCGCAGTGTCGCGGGCCTGCATATGCGGGATGCTTTGGAGCGACTGGATACCTTAAACCCAGGGCTGATGCTAAAATTTGGTGGCCATGCCATGGCGGCAGGGTTATCGCTGGAGCAGGATAAATTCGATGAGTTTCGTCAGCGCTTTGCCGATTTAGTCGGTGAATGGATGGATGCTTCGCAGTTAGAAGGCGTTATCTGGTCAGATGGTGAACTGAAAGGCAATGAGCTGTCACTGGGAACCGCCGAGTTGCTGCGAGATGGCGGCCCATGGGGGCAATCTTTCCCGGAACCTATATTTGATGGCAAATTCCGTATTTTGCAACAGCGGTTGGTAGGGGAGCGCCATCTGAAGCTTATGATTGAGCCATTGAATGGCGGGCCTTTGCTCGATGGCATCGCTTTTAATATCGATACCACCCTGTGGCCGGACAGCAGTATACGTGAAGTAAAATTGGCTTATAAACTCGATATTAATGAGTATCGCGGTAATCGCAGTGTCCAGTTGCTGATTCAGCACTTGTGGCCTTATTAATCTATAAATTGGTATCAGGTTAAATGCGGCTTATAGCGCTATTCGTCGAGATAGCGCTATAAATACAGTCAACTTGCTATAAACCGTCGTACAGATCCGTTAGAATTATCGGTTCTAATGACATTCCGTCATCTACGACTTAACGTAAGACTTTAAACCATGTTTGAAATAAACCCGGTAAAAAACCGAATTCAGGACCTGTCTGATCGGACCGCCGTTCTCAGGGGGTATCTTTGACTATGATGCCAAGAAAGAGCGACTGGAAGAAGTAAACGCCGAGCTGGAACAGCCCGACGTCTGGAATGAACCTGAGCGCGCTCAAGCTCTGGGTAAAGAACGTTCTGCGCTGGAAGAGATTGTCACCACTATTGATCAGCTGGATCAAGGCATGGAAGACGTGACTGGTTTGCTGGAGTTGGCTATCGAAGCTGACGATGAAGAGACATTTAATGAAGCTGTTGCCGAATTAGATGTCCTTGATGGCAAGCTGGGTCAACTTGAATTCCGCCGGATGTTCTCTGGTGAATATGATAGCGCCAACTGTTATCTGGATCTGCAAGCGGGTTCTGGTGGCACTGAAGCTCAGGACTGGGCCAGCATGTTGCTGCGCATGTATCTGCGTTGGGCTGAAGCGAAAGGTTTCAAAACCGAAATTATTGAAGAATCTGATGGCGATGTCGCGGGTTTAAAGTCAGCCACCATTAAGATCATCGGCGATTATGCGTTTGGCTGGTTACGTACTGAAACTGGCGTGCATCGCCTGGTACGTAAAAGCCCGTTTGACTCCGGTGGGCGTCGTCACACTTCATTCAGTTCTGCCTTTGTCTATCCAGAAGTTGACGACGATATTGATATCGAAATCAACCCGGCTGACTTGCGTATTGACGTTTACCGCGCCTCCGGTGCCGGTGGTCAGCACGTCAACAAAACGGAATCTGCGGTGCGAATTACCCATATTCCGACCAATATCGTAACTCAGTGCCAGAACGACCGTTCTCAGCATAAAAACAAAGATCAAGCCATGAAACAGCTGAAGGCGAAGCTGTATGAGTTTGAGATGCAAAAGAAAAATGCTGATAAACAGGTGCTAGAAGACAATAAATCTGACATTGGTTGGGGTAGCCAGATCCGTTCTTATGTACTGGATGACTCTCGTATCAAAGACTTGCGTACCGGTGTGGAAACACGCAACACGCAAGCGGTACTGGACGGTGATCTGGACAAATTCATTGAAGCAAGTTTGAAAGCCGGGCTATGAGGAACTGAGATGTCAGAGCAAAAACCACAAGTCGCTGAGCAAGCGCAAGAACTCAATAGTGAGTTACAAGCTCGTCGGGAAAAATTAGCTGCGCTGCGGGATAAAGGGATTGCTTTCCCTAATGATTTCCGCCGTGAGCATCTCTCTGACCAGCTGCATGCTGAGTATGACAGCAAAGAGAATGAAGAATTAGAAGCGCTGGATATTGAAGTGACTGTTGCTGGCCGTATGATGACTCGCCGTATCATGGGCAAAGCATCTTTTGTGACGTTGCAAGATGTTGGTGGCCGCATTCAGTTATATGTTTCCCGTGATGACCTACCGGAAGGCGTTTATAACGAAGAATTTAAAAAATGGGATCTGGGCGATATCCTGGGTGCGCGCGGTAAGCTGTTCAAAACCAAAACTGGCGAGCTGTCGATTCACTGTAGTGAATTGCGTTTGTTGACCAAAGCACTGCGCCCGCTGCCGGATAAATTCCACGGTTTGGCTGATCAGGAAACGCGTTATCGCCAACGTTATCTGGATTTAATTGCTAACGACGAATCCCGCAATACGTTTAAAGTTCGTTCGCAAGTAATGTCAGGTATTCGCAGTTTCATGGTGGAAAAAGGCTTCATGGAAGTCGAAACGCCTATGATGCAAGTGATTCCTGGTGGTGCTTCAGCGCGTCCATTTGTGACTCATCATAATGCGCTGGATATTGATATGTATCTGCGTATCGCGCCGGAATTGTATCTGAAACGTTTGGTTGTTGGTGGTTTTGAACGTGTGTTCGAAATCAACCGTAACTTCCGTAATGAAGGGGTTTCACCGCGTCACAACCCAGAGTTCACTATGATGGAACTCTATATGGCTTATGCGGATTACAAAGACCTGATTGCATTGACTGAAGAGTTATTCCGTACTCTAACTGAGAAAGTATTGGGTAGCAGTGTGGTGCAGTATGGCGATCAGACCTTCGATTTTGGTAAACCGTTTACCAAATTGACCATGAAAGAAGCCATTTGCAAATATCGCCCAGAAACTAATGTGGCTGACTTAGACGATATGGACAAAGCGGTGGCGATTGCCGAGTCATTGGGTGTTAAGGTTGAGAAGAGCTGGGGCTTGGGCCGTGTTCAATGCGAGATCTTCGAAGAGACCGCCGAGAGCCATTTGATTCAGCCAACTTTCATCACTGAATATCCGGCTGAGGTTTCTCCGCTGGCACGTCGTAATGATGATAATCCGTTTATCACTGACCGCTTCGAGTTCTTTATTGGTGGCCGTGAGATTGGTAACGGTTTCTCTGAGCTGAATGATGCTGAAGATCAAGCACAGCGTTTTGCTGATCAAGTTAGTGCTAAAGAAGCTGGCGATGACGAAGCCATGTTCTACGACGAGGACTATGTTACTGCGCTGGAGCATGGTTTGCCGCCAACAGCAGGTCTGGGCATTGGTATCGATCGTATGGTGATGCTGTTTACTAATAGTCATACAATTCGTGATGTTATTCTGTTCCCGGCAATGCGTCCGGTAAAATAAGAGACTCCGGCCAACAGTGAATCTATTAGGGCGCTCCGGCGCCCTTTTTATTGGTAAAAATAGCAGTGATTATACTTTGTTTAATCTAATCGCTTAAAATACCGGCGGTTAGATTAGATCTTCGCTTGCCCACGCCAAAGAACCGGTTATAATGCAAACCGCACACCGAAGCGGGTGTAGTTCAATGGTAGAACGAGAGCTTCCCAAGCTCTATACGAGGGTTCGATTCCCTTCGCCCGCTCCAAACTCAACTCCCCTGAAGTCTACCAAACTCAACTTTTCCTTGATAAATCAGCAGTTATAGCATTCTATTAGTCTATTGAACTCAATTGTACTCCCCCAGGGTCAAGCTCAATGTGGGGGTATGGATGGGGGTATAATTGTACCCCCTGCTGAGAGGTACCCCCAATGAAGCTGACAGCTCGTCAGGTTGAAACTGCAAAACCCAAAGAGAAGCCCTACAAACTGGCTGATGGTGGTGGTCTTTACCTACTGGTTAATCCGAACGGTAAAAGATACTGGCGTCTCAAATATCGCTCGTTAGGTAAAGAGAAACTCCTCGCTATAGGTGTTTACCCCGATGTTTCTTTAGCTGAAGCCAGAAGTAAGCGTGAGGATGCTAAAAGGACATTAGCCGCAGGTAACGATCCTTCTCTTGAACGAAAAATTGAGAAACTTAGTCGTCAACAAGACGCAGAAAACTCATTTGAGGCTATCACGCGGGAGTGGTATCAGCGTCGCTATGACCGCTGGTCTGTCTCCTACCGCGAAGAAATGCTGAGAACCTTTGAAAAGGATGTATTTCCTTATATCGGCCACCGACCAATCAAAGGTATCAAACCGATGGAGTTGCTTGCTGTTCTTTCAAAGATAGAAGCTCGAGGAGCAACTGAGAAGGTCCGTAAGGTTCGCCAGCGTTGTGGAGAGGTCTGGAAGTATGCCGTTGTGACTGGCAGAGCTGAGTACAATCCAGCACCTGATCTAGCCAGCGCCGTAGCTCCCCATGAGAAAGAGCACTATGCATTTTTGACCCAGGATGAATTGCCAGAGTTTCTTCAAACTCTGAACACCTACGCAGGTAGTGTACTTGTTAAAATAGCGATGCAATTACTTATTTTGACTGGAGTAAGGCCTGGGGAATTGAGGCAAGCGGAGTGGCAGGAGTTTGATTTTGAGCGGAAGGTTTGGAACGTACCAGCAGAGCGAATGAAAATGCGCCGCCCTCATCTGGTTCCATTATCAAGCCAGGCAATTGACCTACTTAATCAGCTTAAACCCATGACGGGAGCAGGAGCGTTGCTGTTCCCAGGACGTAATAATCCTAAGAAACCGATGAGTGATATGGCATTGACTGTGTTGGTAAGGCGCATCGGCTATGCAGGGCGCGTTACAGGGCACGGATTCCGCCACACGATGAGTACCATTTTGCATGAGCAGGGATTTAACTCAGCTTGGATCGAGCTACAACTGGCTCACGTCGATAAGAACTCAATTCGTGGAACGTATAACCATGCTCAATATCTGGAGGGTAGGAGGGAGATGATGCAGTGGTATGCGGAATTTATAGCAAAATAATTTAAAGTGTGCCCCATAACTATTTCTTGTCTAGTACCGCACCATTGCAATGGCTAAGGACCATTCATAAAAGGAGGTTTTTTAATTGTGTATTATTTTTACAAGCTATCTTTACTTCCAATCTAAGTTTTTAAATAGATTAAGGGGCGTTTACAAGAGCTCAGGGCCGTAATCGGCCCTACTAAACATGTGTTTTTTTGATGAAATACATGGGGGGGTATTAAGAAATAAAACTCATACATTAATTACATCCCATAATGCAGTATCTATTTTTAATTGATTGAACCTAGACTCATCTATGGCAAAACATAATAGGTGCTGAGGTCTTGAAAATCCTACATACATCATTTTTGCGTAACGTTCAATTAACACTATTTTTGCTTGCAATGTTTTTATTTTTGCTTTTCTTGTTTTTTCTCCATGTCCGTTTTTTAATTTTGTGATTTCAATCTCTATTTTATCAATCTCATCTTTAATGCTGTTAGTTATATCAACACAATTCTTGCCTTCAAAAAACTCTTTTAGAACAAAGGATTCATAGTTTTTTTTGTAATAAGTTTCTAAGTATAATGTGGCGGAATGTGTCTGTCCCTTAACAGAGTGAATTGTACCTGTATAGTGTTCTGAATTTTTTTTAGTACGTGTTTCTTTAATGATAGGAGTTGCGGTTATTATTTTTTTTGCATCTTGCAGAAAGAAATTATCGTCTTGAATATCAATTTCAGAAATCTTTTTGAATGTCCAGATGATCGTTTTTTTAGACATTTCAAAATATACTTCATCACCCAGAATGAACTTATTTGCTACTCTATATAGAAGTTTTTTTAAATTTTCATAATGTTTTTCGTCTAATTTTTTAATGTATTCAATTAATGTTTTTTTTGTGTGAAAATAACCATTGGCATCTTTGATACTATATGATTTCAGCAGAAATAGAGTTGAATTTATTAATGAATCACATATGTCGCTTATTGTCACATTACTTTTTCTTAATAATATAAGGAAATAGTCATGCAATGTATTTAAGTCATTTGATTTTGGTTCTGGTAAACTATCTATATTTATAAAGTTTACAAGAGATAGTTTGTCATCTTCCCTTGGTTTTGCAACCCAAGCAATGCTTGCTCTTAGCGGGTTATCAAGCTTAGGGATTTGGCCTGAGTTTAAATAACAATCATAAAGCTCATTGAATTTTGGTATGACTTTTTTAATATCTTTACTTCGATAACATAGAATAATTGGTTTTATTTTTGATTGATTATTATTTCCTATAACTATGGCATGTGTAAGGGATAATTTACTTACAACATTTGCAATGGGTGAGCTAAGTCTATGACTGCCTTGAATATTTAAGGTTGAGGGGCGTCCAACCCAGTTTATACTTTCTTCATTATCTGTGTTGTAAATTGCTTGGTTATTATCACCTATGCGTTGATAAACTGTTTTTCCATTATGAAGACAATTCTCTAAAAGAGAATATTGTAATGCGTCCATATCTTGCATTTCATCTACAAATGCATATTGAAATCTATTACCAATGGTATCAATTATTTTCGGATATGTAGTGATAAATTCATTGGCGAAGAGATAAGCGTATCTGTAAGACAGAATTCCATTTTTGAATGTATCAGTGAATAACATTTCTAATCCATTGAACTTTAAGTTTTTTTCGTCACTTAATAGAATGGTTGATTCACCTGAAACTTGAAATTTTCGGTCGTGACGCAAACTTAGTGTTGGTGTACTCTTTACCCTTTGGATGATTGATGGCAAAGATTGATGTGGTTTGTCCTCGCTGTTCTGAAACTCATGGGGTTATCCGAAACGGCCACTCCGGCTCAGGGGCGCAGCTCTATCGCTGTAACCAATGCCTGAAGACCTTCCAGCTCAGCTATCGCTACAACGGAGCTAAACCCGAAACCCATCAGGCCATCGTTGATATGGCGATGAACGGCTCCGGATGCCGCGATACAGCACGGGTTCTACGGATAAGCCTCAATACCGTTCTGCGTCATCTAAAAAACTTACGCCGCACCAGGTAGCGCAAAACGTAGAGCCTAGCGCAGAGGTGGTTATCTGCTGTGAAGCCGATGAGCAGTGGTCATATGTCCGCTGTAAAGGCAATCAACGCTGGCTGTTTTATGCCTATGACCGCATCCGAAAGCGCGTTATCGCCCATGTATTTGGCCCGCGAAATGCTTTGACATTAAAGCGTCTTCTGGTTTTGCTGAGCCAGTTTAGCATTGCCTTCTACATGACCGATGCCTGGCCGGTATACCGCACTTTATTGTCCTCAACCAGTCATGTTATCAGCAAGAAATACACCCAGAGGATAGAGCGACATAATCTGAACTTGCGAACCCATCTCAAACGGTTAGCCCGCAAGACTATCTGCTTCTCAAAATCAGAAGAAATGCACGATAAGATCATCGGATGGTATCTGACAATTAACCATTACCACTAAATCTGCGGCACGACCAAATTTTCTCTCTATAAAGTCAAAGTGTAATTTTTTAATGTTTTCTTCAATTAAAAGTTCACATATTTTATTTATACTTTTACTGTCTTCATTACCAAGGATTTTCCCGAGTCGTTTAGCTTCTTTGATATTTCTACCGTAAAAAAACTTTGCTAACTTTCCATAATTGTCATCCCATTTGATTCTCGTGTAATATTTAATTAATGAGTCAATGAATTGTTGATCATCAACTATTCTTAATTGAGTATTAAATCTAAGTTTCAGGTAATGACCTGCTAGATAAGTATTTGTGAAGCTTTGTATAGTTCCAATGAAATTAGGATAGGTGAAAAGTTTTGGACAATACTTTCCAATTCTACTTTTAAGTTCATCAATTGCAGCGTTTGTATGGGAAATTACCAGAATACCCCGGCCATCTGAAAATGGCATATATCTTTCTAGTATAAGAAGTTTTGCTAGTAACGCTGTGGATTTCCCACTGCCCGGTACTGCTTGTAAATCTATCGTTTGCAAATTTTTGATGAAATCTTTACGTTCTTGATCAAAACGATCTCCATTTTTTAATAGAATGGATTCAGCATATAAAATATCATTATCACTTATGTTAATTACAGACATATTTTACTCCTTCAATCAGCGAAGAGATATATCTGTCATCTTCTTGTAAGACTATTCTATGATCGTGTTTTTCAGAGGATGGATCAATTATTTGAGCTAGTTTATATGCAAAGTCTGTCTTACATAGGCTTTTATTGAATAATTTTATTGCTAATTCTTTTTCAATATCATCTTTGTTGATATTTTTGTGCATATCGCAAAGGACTTTTTTTGAGTATTCGCCTAAAATTGGAGATTTTAGGAGACTGTATTCTAAAGTCCAGTGCTTTGTTACAAATACTCTGACATTTTGACTATTGAACTCATTCTCTTTTTCAATTACTTTCCTTGTTGATTCTTCTTCAATTATTTTCTCATCTATTTTTATATAATCATATTCATTTTTTTTTGCTTTATCTTCTTTATCCTCATTAATTACTTTTCTTTCGAAGGCTCGAACATCAACATCTGTGATTATTGCAACGGGTATTGGAATCAGCGGTTCCTTATTCCTAATGAATATCTTACTAAAACGTATGAATTCTGCGCTGGCAACATTGACAACAGCTATGCCCGCATCAGTAAAATCTTTCGTAATTACCCCTTGTTTTTTTAGAAGTTTTGCTATCGCTGGCAAGAGGATTTCTTCAGACCAACCTTCCACCATTAATATCCCTTTGGCAAAGAATAAATTTGATTTTGTGACATCAAGAAAACGCTCTAAATACAGGTAATCTCCATTTTCTACATCTAGCTTTGTATACTCTTTCCCTAAAGGGAAAACATTTCCAGAATGGCAAAGAATTAAGTTTTCTAAGTGAACTTTAGATGTGAGATTTGGACTGTGTGATGTAATTAATATTTGTATGTCATTATGTTTTTGTAATGATTCAATAACTTTCATTTGAGCTTGGGGATGTAAGTGTGCTTCTAGTTCTTCAATTAAACATAGTTTTAATCCAGACCAATCACTCTCCTCTAAATGAAGTAACTCTGCAGCCATAAATAATTTGTTTAATGTCCCAAGGCCAGGGTTAATGCCATCTTGTATCTTCAGAGCTAACTTTTCTAAAATCGATTTGATGTTGGCTGGGGTTACTTCAAAATTAGTCGATATAGATTCATCAATAAAATCCCTGGCGAACCCCTCAATTTTATCTTTTAATTCCTTACCTTTGCTGTCATCTGGAATGATATTACCTTGAGAATCTTTCCCTTCAAAATAAAGAGATACGTTAGTGTTGAACTCTATAAAAAGATCAAGGAGTCTATGGTTTTTGTCCTTGTTATTAAAGGCTGCATGAGTTTTAAGTATTTGTGATAGTCTAGAGTTTTGTTTAGGAGTTAAATCAAAGTTAGCATCGCGAAGTGGTTTTAAATATGTTGTTTTTAAATACTCTCTTGCTTCAGCTTTAAGTGCTTTCCCTTGGTTGTAACTTCCCGCATTTATATCTGATTGTATTATCCTTCCATTCTTTTTATATACTTCGTAAGATAACGTCAAAGAAGGATGTATCTTATCGCCGTCACGATGGTATTCTACCCATTCATTAAAATGATGGGCTTCTTTTTCCATGTCGTCAAAAACTAATTCAATTCTAAGTCGGTCTGTATTTTTATAAAAGTCATTTTCGTCAACTTTGATCCATTCAAAACTATGTGTTTTTAAAACCAGTTTAATAGCATCTATTATCGCTGTCTTCCCTGAGTCATTTTCACCTATTAAAACATTAAGGCCTTTTTTAAGGTGCAAACATAAATTTGGTTTGTTTAGATCAATCTCCTCCGAAGAGCCATACTTTCGGAAATTCCATACTTTCAAAATTTTCAGGTACATAACACCACCAAGTTTGTTCAATAACCTATTGATAGTAATGGTTTTATGAATTTTTAAAAGCATTTTCAAATCAGAATGAGATAGAGGCGTCAATTTCTCATCATCCAGATGCAACCTTCTAAAGGAAGATTGTTTTTTTGCCATGTGTGCAATGCCATTACAAATGTGTTTGTGATTGTGCTCAAGGAAAGATCCGCACATAGAGAGGGTGCTGCCTCATGAAGGGTTTCCGCACTACCTTCGAAGCTGATGCAATATACCCCGGCAAGTTACCGTAGAATCATACTCAATTTATAAAAAGCAGTACTTTATGAACTGTAATGGTATCTTCGTGAACTATAAAAATGAACTATCTAATTGATTAATATATTTTTATTTCTATGCTTTCTTCTAGAAAGATGTTACTTAAAAGACTTTTAGTCTTTTAAGTAACGGCGCATACTTCGAAAAAACGCGATAATATTTCGATGCGAGGTGTGTGTATGTCATTGGAAAATATGGTAAAACTACTTGAAAGGTTAGCAGTGATTTCTGACGATCTCACTAAGTTGGCTCTCTCAATAGCCATCCTTCTTTTTGTCTACTCAATAGTTGTAGGTAAGTGATATGAATTTTCTATGGAAACCAATGCCTTACTACATCATGAGAGATTGCGGTCTCTTAAAACAATTAAAAAAAAACCAAATATCTCAAGGTATATCGGCGTTGAAAATCTTCATGTTGATTTGCTTAAAATCTGAGATTGATGAAAATGGTATTTACAGTGCTAACCTCACCTATGATCAGATTTCGCAACTCTGTTCATTGAGCAGAAAGTTGGTTAGCGATGGATTGCGTTTCTTGGAACACTCTGAAGCTATTGAGGTTTCTGGTGATCGGAAGAAGAAGTATATTTTGCTGAATTGTGAACGGAAAGATGGGGTCCGAAGGGTTGCCAGGTTTAGCTCTGCCAATGGACACTGGTGTAAGCTACCGTTTAAAGGAGTCATTGATGAAAAAAATAGAATCACGGCCTTTGAGTCTATGACTAACCGCAGCCTTCACGAACTTAATGCGCTGAGGTTATTTTTGTACCTACTCATGGTGCGTTCCCGCGGATGCTCGCATTCCTCTGTAACATTAAAAACAATAAAAACAAGACTATCAATAAATTACCAGGAAGTAATGATAGCCATTGGGTATCTTCAGTCTCTTGGTTTGGTGGTTAAGGTTGACGTTGGAACCAACTTAATCGGAAATTATGATGAGCGATTTGCAATTTCCTTTTTAGTTTGTGGCTGGGAAGGTCTGGAATGGAAGCCACGATATCTCTCTGAGGATCAGTGGAAGAACCAGATAACTGATGTTTTCTAACCCTTCATGAAGTTGAATGAAATTGGCGTCTTTGCTTTGGGCGGTAGATATTTCCGTACATCAATGATGGTCATATCGTTGTTTGATTAATGAAGTACACAGTATTGATTGTTCCACCGAGAGTTCACATTCGTTTTTTCGGATGTGTGGTTGATTTTTTTTGGGTGAAGAGTACCCTACGTTTTTACAGCAAAGGAGTCATAATGTCGCTCTCATCTTTACAACTCTTCAAAAATCTCTCCGATGAAACCCGCTTGGGCATTGTGTTGCTGCTCAGAGAGATGGGAGAGCTGTGCGTGTGCGACCTTTGCGCTGCGCTAGAACAGTCTCAGCCCAAGATTTCACGCCATCTGGCAATGCTCCGGGAAAGTGGACTTTTGCTGGATCGCAAACAGGGCAAGTGGGTTCACTACCGCTTATCCCCGCATATTCCTTCCTGGGCCGCTCAGGTGATTGAGCAGGCCTGGTTAAGCCAACAGGACGATGTACAGGCCATCGCCCGTAAGCTGGCATCGGCAAACTGCTCTGGTAGCGGTAAGGCTGTTTGCATCTAAAAAATTTGCCTGAACATATATGATTTTACGAATGTGATGTGTTCAGAATGAAGACGTTAACGGTGTTTGACCCGGCAATGTGCTGCAGTACCGGCGTATGTGGCTCAGATGTCGATCAGGTTCTGGTTGATTTTTCTGCTGATGTGCAGTGGCTGAAAGGACGTGGTGTACAGGTTGAACGTTACAATCTGGCACAGCAGCCTATGAGCTTTGTTCAGAACGAGAAAGCGAAAGCATTCCTAGAAGCATCTGGAGCAGAAGGGCTTCCGCTACTGCTGTTGGATGGTGAAACGGTGATGGCAGGGCGATACCCAAAACGTGCTGAGATAGCTCGCTGGTTTGGTATACCGCTGGAGAGGGTAGGGTTAGCTCCCACCAGTTGCTGTGGTGGTAATACTTCCTGTTGCTGATATGTCAGGAGGACATATGAAATTCTTACAGAACATCCCGCCTTATCTGTTTTTTACCGGTAAGGGAGGCGTAGGAAAAACTTCCATTTCCTGCGCGACGGCTATCCGCCTTGCCGAACAGGGTAAGCGGGTTTTGCTGGTCAGTACCGATCCTGCCTCGAATGTCGGACAGGTATTCGACCAGGCTATCGGTAACACCATTCGCCCTATGACAGTAGTTCCTGGACTTTCCGCTCTGGAGATTGACCCGCAGGAAGCCGCTCAACAATACCGCGCCAGAATCGTTGATCCTATCAAAGGTCTTCTGCCTGATGACGTTGTTACCAGTATCAGCGAGCAGCTTTCAGGAGCCTGTACGACTGAGATTGCGGCGTTCGATGAATTTACTGGCTTGCTAACAGACACTTCCCTGCTGACCCTCTTCGATCACATCATTTTTGATACAGCGCCAACGGGCCACACGATTCGCCTTCTCCAGCTTCCCGGTGCATGGAGTAGCTTCATTGAAAGTAATCCGGATGGTGCTTCCTGTCTTGGCCCAATGGCCGGGCTGGAAAAGCAGCGTGAGCAGTATGCCCATGCGGTAGAGGCGTTATCCGATCCTGAACGTACCCGCTTGGTTCTGGTTGCACGACTGCAAAAATCTACGCTGCAGGAAGTCGCCCGCACCCATGAAGAACTGGCTGCAATTGGCCTGAAAAACCAGTACCTGGTTATTAATGGTGTGCTGCCTAAAACCGAAGCTGAACATGACGCCCTGGCCGCTGCGATATGGCAACGTGAGCAGGAGGCACTGGCAAATCTTCCTGCCGATTTATCTGAGCTACCGACAGATACCCTATTACTACAGCCAGTCAATATGGTTGGTGTTTCAGCCTTGAAGGGACTGCTGGATACCGGTTCTGAGGTATTACCGCTCCCGGTAACGAACATCCAGTACACGCCTGAAAACTTATCTCTCTCTGGCCTGGTCAATGATATCGCTCGCAGTGAACACGGCCTGATTATGCTGATGGGCAAAGGTGGCGTAGGGAAAACCACGATGGCTGCTGCCATCGCCGTAAGGCTGGCAGACATGGGATTTGACGTGCATCTCACGACCTCTGATCCTGCTGCGCACCTGAGTACAACGCTGAACGGCAGCCTCAAAAACCTTCAGGTCAGCCGCATCAACCCTCATGATGAAACCGAACGCTATCGCCAGCATGTTCTTGAGACGAAGGGAAGAGATCTGGACGAAGCAGGGAAACGGCTACTGGAAGAGGATTTGCGTTCTCCCTGTACTGAAGAAATTGCCGTGTTTCAGGCCTTTTCCAGGGTGATTCGTGAAGCGGGTAAACGGTTTGTGGTCATGGATACAGCACCTACCGGGCATACGTTATTACTGCTTGATGCTACCGGGGCTTATCACCGTGAGATTGCCAGGAAGATGGGGGATAAAGGTCATTTTACCACTCCGATGATGCAGCTTCAGGACCCGGAGCGTACCAAAGTCCTGCTGGTCACTCTGCCTGAAACCACACCGGTGCTGGAAGCGGCAAACCTGCAGTCTGATCTTGAGCGTGCGGGGATTCATCCCTGGGGCTGGATTATCAATAACAGCCTTTCAATTGCACAGACGCATTCACCACTGCTTTGCCAGCGCGCCCGACAAGAGCTTCCTCAAATCGAGGCTGTGAAGAACCAGCATGCAAGCCGCATAGCGTTAGTACCCGTACTGGCATCAGAGCCCACTGGCATCGAGAAACTCAGAGAGCTGGCAGTTTAATTTTTTTGTATACACAGGGCGGCAGAGCCGTCCTGTCTGGAGGTTTTATGTTACTGGCAGGCGCTATTTTTGTCCTGACCATCGTGTTGGTTATCTGGCAACCGAAGGGATTAGGGATCGGCTGGAGTGCGACATTGGGCGCAGTACTGGCGTTGATCTCTGGCGTAGTCCATTTTGGTGATATCCCTGTTGTGTGGAATATCGTCTGGAATGCGACGGCGACCTTTATTGCCGTGATTATTATCAGCCTGCTGCTCGATGAATCCGGTTTTTTCGAATGGGCGGCGCTGCACGTTTCTCGTTGGGGTAACGGTCGGGGGCGTTTGCTGTTTACCTATATCGTCTTGCTCGGCGCAGCGGTGGCGGCATTGTTTGCCAACGATGGCGCGGCATTGATTCTGACTCCAATTGTCATCGCCATGCTACTGGCATTGGGGTTCAGCAAAGGCACGACACTGGCATTTGTCATGGCCGCCGGGTTTATTGCCGATACGGCCAGCCTGCCGCTTATAGTGTCCAACCTGGTTAACATTGTTTCTGCAGACTTCTTTGGGCTGGGTTTCACTGAGTACGCGTCGGTAATGGTGCCAGTGGATATTGCCGCTATTATCGCCACGCTGGTGATGCTGCATCTGTTCTTCCGCAAAGATATTCCACCGACTTACGACCTGGCTCTCCTTAAAGCACCGGCAAAGGCGATTAAAGATCTGGCAACCTTCAGAACCGGCTGGATTGTATTGATCCTTCTTCTGGTTGGCTTTTTCGTCCTTGAGCCGTTGGGTATCCCGGTCAGCGCGATTGCTGCTGTAGGGGCTGTCATTTTGTTTGTGGTGGCGAAACGAGGCCATGCCATTAACACTGGCAAAGTGCTTCACGGTGCGCCATGGCAGATCGTCATCTTCTCGCTGGGGATGTATCTGGTGGTCTATGGCCTGCGTAACGCCGGTCTAACAGAATATCTCTCCGATGTGCTGAACTTGCTGGCAGATAAAGGACTTTGGGCCGCGACCTTTGGTACTGGCTTCTTGACGGCTTTCCTGTCTTCCATCATGAACAACATGCCCACTGTACTGGTTGGCGCTCTCTCTATTGATGGCAGCACCGCAACAGGCGTTATCAAAGAAGCGATGATTTATGCCAACGTGATTGGCTGCGATCTGGGACCAAAAATTACACCTATTGGTAGCCTGGCCACGCTGCTCTGGCTGCATGTCCTTTCACAGAAGAACATGACCATCACCTGGGGATACTATTTTCGCACCGGGATCGTCATGACTCTGCCTGTGATGTTTGTAACGCTGGCTGCGCTGGCGCTACGTCTCTCTTTCACTTTGTAATGAGATACTGATATGAGCAACATCACCATTTATCACAACCCAGCCTGCGGCACGTCTCGTAATACGCTGGAGATGATCCGCAACAGCGGTAATGAGCCGACCGTTATTCTTTACCTTGAGACTCCACCCTCACGAGATGAGCTGGTCAAACTCATTGCAGATATGGGCATTTCCGTCCGTGCTTTGTTGCGTAAGAACGTCGAACCGTTTGAGGAACTGGGTCTTGCAGAAGATAAATTTACTGACGACCAGTTAATCGATTTTATGCTGCAACATCCGATTCTGATTAACCGTCCGATTGTAGTGACGCCACTGGGAACTAAACTTTGCCGTCCTTCGGAGTTGGTTCTGGATATCATTCCGGAACGTCAGAAAGGAGCATTTAACAAAGAGGATGGTGAGAAAGTCATTGGCGAAACGGGGAAGCGTGTTAAGTAATCTGCCCACTTTAAAATATCGGACGCCTGTTAACGCTATGCGGGCGTACACCTTTCGCTCATAGCAGACTTCGCAACGCTTCAGGCGGTCCGCTTTGTGCCAGGAGCAGACGTTAACGTTTTACTTATCGTAAAATGGTAGGTACAGCCAGTATGTGGTCAGGCGGAGCTAATTGTTAGTTTTAGTTCATCCAAGGCGAGATTAAATCCTCTCCAATTAGAAGTTTATCTATCGCAACTTGAAATGGTCTACGATATTTCCAACTAGAACTAATATATTGTCGTTCGAAGTCATTAGGAGTTTCAGGGAAAACCTCTTTTCCATTCCCGATCTCGTATGAAATCCAGTTCCATGGGCAAAAATATAGCTTCTGATGACCCAAAGTGCTGATTTCAACAAAGGGGCACTTCCCTTCATAAATTGTTTTGGAAACAATTATGGATGGGTTTTCTAATGTCTTCGCGTCGTATTTAATAGTTACCTCCACTTTGTCTCCTTGACTTAATTGCAGGTTTGCAGTTTGCTTTGCCACTGATTTTTCATATGATTTCAGAAGAGAAAAATAGCTACTTTCCAGGCCCAGTTCGCGAATAGCGGATAATCTTTCTTTATGATTTTTAACTGCTGCTAAGAAATCTTCGTCATTAAAAAAATCAACTTCGAAGCTTATATAGGTTCCTGTGGAGGACCCTATATGCTGACTAATAACATCTTCATAGATATCAAATGCCTCCTCGGGATCGGATGTTTTTAGGATGTTATTCATCCCTTCAACAACATCTTCGATATTAAAAAGTGTAGATTGTAAGCGCTTCTTGTTTTTGAAAAATTCCTTTTTCAGATCTGCATACCCATTATCCAGTGGTAATAAAAAATCATGTTCTATTTGCTCGGGGCATAGTTTTATATAATTGGTTGCCCCCAGGAACAGACGATTACGCTTGAAGTCTGATTTTTTAATAGCGTGTTCTATTTTATCAAGCGCCATACTCTTATTTAAAATCTCAAAATTTTTATTATTCAGTATCTTTTCTCCCGAGGTCTGTAAAATCATCTTCCCTTTAACTTCTTTTTCCTCGAAATTATCTGAAACATCCTGTGAGGTGATCAAAAAACTTCTTGCTTCATCTTCTTGGCCAGAAAATACAAGCAAAAAAAATTCTCCATACGGTTCACCTGACTGATTAATGACATAGTCTTTATTGATCCTGATATAAGTGTTGCCGTCTTGGTCGTGACGCAAACTTAGTGTTGGTGTACTCTTTACCCTTTGGATGATTGATGGCAAAGATTGATGTGGTTTGTCCTCGCTGTTCTGAAACTCATGGGGTTATCCGAAACGGCCACTCCGGCTCAGGGGCGCAGCTCTATCGCTGTAACCAATGCCTGAAGACCTTCCAGCTCAGCTATCGCTACAACGGAGCTAAACCCGAAACCCATCAGGCCATCGTTGATATGGCGATGAACGGCTCCGGATGCCGCGATACAGCACGGGTTCTACGGATAAGCCTCAATACCGTTCTGCGTCATCTAAAAAACTTACGCCGCACCAGGTAGCGCAAAACGTAGAGCCTAGCGCAGAGGTGGTTATCTGCTGTGAAGCCGATGAGCAGTGGTCATATGTCCGCTGTAAAGGCAATCAACGCTGGCTGTTTTATGCCTATGACCGCATCCGAAAGCGCGTTATCGCCCATGTATTTGGCCCGCGAAATGCTTTGACATTAAAGCGTCTTCTGGTTTTGCTGAGCCAGTTTAGCATTGCCTTCTACATGACCGATGCCTGGCCGGTATACCGCACTTTATTGTCCTCAACCAGTCATGTTATCAGCAAGAAATACACCCAGAGGATAGAGCGACATAATCTGAACTTGCGAACCCATCTCAAACGGTTAGCCCGCAAGACTATCTGCTTCTCAAAATCAGAAGAAATGCACGATAAGATCATCGGATGGTATCTGACAATTAACCATTACCACTAAATCTGCGGCACGACCCAAACAAATGCTTTAGTTATTACAGCGCATCCAAAGCTAATGAAAGAGTTAGACCAGATTATTGAAAAGCTAGATATAAGACGTGCGCAGGTATTAGTGGAGGCAATTATAGTAGAAACCCATAATGGAGAGGGACTAAATCTTGGTATCCAGTGGGCTAATAAACTGCATGGTAGCGTTAATTTTCTTCAGAAATTAGATAGTCGAAGCGAGAATGATAATATTAAAAACTCGATACCAATGGCGATTGCTGGATTAACCGCAGGATTTTATAAAGGAAATTGGAATGGCCTATTTACTGCATTGGCTACTAATTCAAATAACAATATTTTGGCAACTCCGAGCATTGTTACGTTAGATAACATGGAGGCGGAATTTAATGTTGGACAAGAGGTTCCCGTATTAACCTCGACGCAAACAACAGCAACAGACAAGGTATATAATTCTATTTCAAGACAATCCGTAGGTGTCATGTTAAAGGTTAAGCCACAGATAAATAAAGGCGATTCCGTCCTGTTGGAAATTCGGCAAGAGGTATCAAGTGTAGCCGATGGTTCAGATGTTAATGCTAACAGTCTGGGTTCGGTTTTTAATAAGAGAGTTGTTAATAATGCAGTATTGGTTAAAAGTGGAGAAACAGTCGTCGTGGGTGGGTTGCTAGATAAGAAAATTAGTAAGGTAATAAATAAGTTGCCATTTCTAGGCGATATCCCTTTGATCGGTGGCTTATTTAGGCAAAGTAAAGAAAAGGTTGAAAAAAGTAATCTAATTCTCTTTATTCGGCCAACAATACTTAGAGATACAGGTGACTATAGCCAAGTGACAGCAGATAAATATACAGAACATAGTAACCTGAACTCTCTTAATTCTGACATAACACGTCCAATTGAAATAGTATCGAATAAAATAAATAATGATGCTTTTAATACGCTTAAAAATGACATAGTAAATTTTTATCAACGAGTAGGAGTAAATTATGACTCAAGATAAAGCTGAATTCTTGCCATTACCATTTAGTTGGGCAAAGGACAATGGGGTGGTTTTATCACCCGCTGAGCAGGGCTACCAACTTATTTGCCGTAAATCAGCTTCTCTTGAGGCAATACTTGAAGGTAACAGAGTCGGGAAAAGACCTGCTGGGCTTCATTTTGTAAGTGATGATGAGTTTGATAATCGTCTTGCGACTGTATATCAAAATAACTCGATACAATCGCATAAAATAATGAATTCGATAAGTGATGAAATAGCTATTTACTCATTTGATGGTGAGCTTCCTGTTAGCGAAGATTTACTCGATAGTAATAATGAAGCGCCGGTAATAAAACTAATCAATACCATTTTAGCTGAGGCGATTAAGGAGCTGGCATCAGATATCCATATGGAATCTTTCGAAGAGAAAATTATTATACGATTTCGTATTGATGGTGTATTAAAAAACATATTAGAACTACAGCGACGGGTGGCGTTATTATTAGTGTCACGGATAAAAATAATGGCAAAGTTAGATATTGCCGAGAAACGGATCCCGCAGGATGGCCGCATTGCACTAAGTTTAGCTGGGAAAACTTTGGATGTGAGAGTTTCTGTACTACCCGTAAATCATGGTGAGCGCGTGGTTATGAGATTACTAGACAAGAATAGTCTTAAACTAAATCTGGAGTCTTTAGGGATGTCACAAAAAAACTGTCATTTAATGCAATCATTAGTCCTTAAACCTCATGGCATTATATTGATTGTTGGGCCCACTGGTGCAGGTAAAAGCACCACACTTTATGCTGCTTTAATGGGCATAAATGCACGCGAGAGAAATATTATGACAGTGGAGGATCCCATTGAATTTGATATAGAAGGAATTTCTCAGACTCAGGTTAATACGAAAATTAATATGACTTTCTCACGTAGTTTACGTGCAATACTGCGCCAAGATCCTGATGTTATTCTTGTCGGCGAGATACGAGACGTAGAAACGGCGCAAATAGCGGTACAAGCCTCTTTAACCGGACATTTAGTCTTATCAACATTACACGCCAACAGTGCTATTGGTGCCGTAACCAGACTCAAAGATATGGGGGTTGAACCATTCATGTTATCAAGTTCATTATTGGCGGTACTCTCTCAGCGACTGGTTCGTCGATTATGTACCGAATGCCGACAACAATACCTCTACCCACAAGAAATATTACAAGAATTTTGTATTAATGACCAAATCCCCGTGGAGGGATCTGGGTTCCATGCTGTAGGTTGCGATATATGTAATAAAGCAGGTTACCGTGGGCGAATAGCTCTGCACGAATTACTGATTATCGATAACAATTTTCGTGAGGGTATTTATAAAGGTAAAAGTGAACTTGATTTAAATCTCTTGGCTAAGGGATATATACATAGCCTAGAACAAGATGGGATTGATAAAGTGATGGCTGGTCTCACGACGATAGAGGAAGTCATGAGAGTCAGTTTAGAAGATAAACATGCCTGTATTTAGTTATATAGCCATCAATGGTCAAGGGGTGAAAATAAAAAGCAAAGTCGAGGCTGATAATATATTAACAGCTAGACATATGCTCTATCAAAGAAAGTTGTATTTACTAAATATAAAAATTAAACATACAAGTCAACGCGCTCGATTTATGCGTATTTTTCAAACAATAAGTAGTGTTGAACTTGTTTTAATTACCAGAAAGCTTTCTATTTTAGTCAATGCAGCGATTCCATTGAGTGAAGCTCTAGAATTAATTGAAAAACAAAGTGAGAAGAGTTATATCAATAGAGCGATTTATGAGGTAAGGAAAAAAATTCTTGAAGGTCATTCACTCTCAGACTCACTATCACAATTTCCGACTGTTTTTAATTCTTCCTACAGATCTATGATTGCAGCTGGCGAAGTCTCCGGGCAGTTAAATGTGGTATTATCTAATCTTGCAGACCATATTGAGCAAGTATATAAGATAAAAAATAAAATAATTCAGGCATTGATATATCCGCTAATTTTAGTCTCAATATCTATCGGTGTTATAGTCATACTACTATCGGTAATAATTCCAAATATAATAGAACAGTTTGCTGACCATGATAGACTCCTGCCATTATCGACTCGTATTCTTATAGTAAGTAGCCATTGGTTTGAAGAAAATGTCTTATTTGTAATGACGGCTTTTGTTGCTTTTTTCTTGGGGGTATATGGAGTCTCTAAGATAAAGAATATAAGTATGTTTTTCGGTTTTTATTATTTGAAGTTACCAGTTCTGGGTAAGGTAATCTTTGATTTAAATATATCTCGCTACTTACGGATGATGACTGTCTTGAGTTCAAATAGTGTTAGTTTGATAAAGTCGATGGAGATTAGTGGTGCTATAGTGACTAATTTATATATAAAAAAACAACTCGAAAATTCGGTGAGATTAGTCAGTGAGGGCAGTAGTTTGTCAGTATCTTTGGCTAATAGTCATGTTTTTTCTCCTATGGTGTTACATATGGTTGCATCCGGTGAACGTAGCGGTCAACTAAATGTCATTTTGGAAAAAATAACAGATATGCAAGAACAAGATCTCGTTAATAAGATAAGTATATTTGTAACATTGTTAGAGCCTATAATAATATTGTTCATGGCTGTATTTATACTTTTCATTGTTTTGGCAATATTTCAGCCAATATTGGAAATGAATAGCATGATTTTATAATTTTCATTTAAGGATATCTATGGTAAATATTAAGTCGTACGGCTTTACATTATTAGAAATGATGGTGATTATTATTATATTAGGTTTGCTTGCTAGCCTAACAATCCCTAGTGTCATGTCTAATAAGAATAGAGCTGACCAGCAAAAAGCATTAATCGATATTGTCGCGATAGAGAATACATTAGATATGTACAAGTTGGATAATGGTTATTATCCCACTGAGTCACAAGGCCTTGTTTCGTTAGTTACTAAGCCGACAGATTTACCCATACCTCGAGTTTATCCTAAGAGTGGTTACATTAAGCGATTGCCCAAAGATCCATGGGGTAATCCCTATCAAATGATTAACCCCGGTAGACATGAGGATATTGATATATTCTCTGCCGGGCCAGATCGAGAAGTCGGGACTGACGATGATATAGGAAATTGGTTAACATCGTTAGTGACGAGGGAAAAGGATAATAGCTAATGAATCATACAATTTTATCGAGTTATAAATAGGTAGTTACTTGCGATATTGCACGGGTTTTACATTATTAGAGTCTATACTCTCACTGGCTATTTTTTCTATTGTTGGCATAGGTATTATGGTTGTTATGAGTGAACAACTAATACGAGTGAAAACATTAGAAGATAAAGTAATGGCCTCTTGGGTTGCAGATAATATTATAGCGGAAATTAATTTAGCAAAGATAGCTCAAACTGAAAATTGGCTACGTGGACATGATGTTATGAGTAATAAAGTATGGTATTGGCAATCACGAGAAATAAAGACTCAATCTATTGGCATCATTACAGTCGAAGTTCGTAGTCAGGAAGGTAGCCGTACTCCTGATTATATCTTGCAAGGATATCGTGCTCTTGATGAATAAAAAATTCATCCAAGGTTTTACATTGTTGGAGGTTTTATTGGCTCTAATGATTTTTACTCTGATAAGTTTAATTGTTTACCAGACTATAGCGGTTACCAGTAAAGTAAGCATTAACGTTAATAAGAAATTAAAACAAATAAATAGATTACAGCGAGTTATTGGCATGTTAGAACGTGATATCTCACATACAATTATATATTCTACCCCACAAGTTAATAACATGATTATTAATGGTATTAAAATAGATGGATTTCTCTTAGAGAGTGATGACTTTGGGGTTTTACTTTTATGTGATATTGGTATTAGTACTGACATGATTTATTATGAACAATCACAAGTATTAGGGTATCGGTTAATCAATAATAGCTTGGAAAAGCTGTCGTATAATTTAGATGGAAAACAACTTCAAGTTTCTAAAATTCTTGATGGTGTTACTGCATTTCGTATTCAGGCTTACCATAAAAATAGATGGCAAAAGGAGTGGAATGAGTCAGCCTATCTACCGGAGGGGGTTGAGTTGGTTATTGAGCTAGAAAATATTGGAACAGTAAAAAGAGTTATTATGCTATTAAATCATTCCCTTTAATGAAGGATAAGAGAGTGCAACAACGCGGTATTGCTCTGTTACTGGTTTTATCTACTGTTTTTCTGATAAGTATAATGCTTTCTACAACTTATTTTTATCTATCCGATGCTATTTTGGTAGGTGAAAAAAGTAAAAGGAGACAATTTGAAAAACAGTTGTTACTCGGCGCGGAAAGTATACTTTTAAATTTTATCTTAAAGAAAAGCTCAACTAAGGAGTATTCTATTGATCTTGCTGAACTGTTATTAAATCCGCTGAATATTATCAGGTTAGATGACCAAGAGATAAGTTATAGACTAATTGATATGACCAACTGTTTTAATGTAAATACTCTTAATTACTACTCCGATAGTATTGATAATAATGTACTTTACCCGTGGTTAGTGCTAAGAAACATCTTGCAGTTAAACAAGATAACGTCGTCAGAACTCAATGAGATAATAGAAAAATTAAATAACCATCTCCCTGCTAATCCGAGCCTAATGAGTATTGAGTATGATCATAATTATATGGGGGATTCTCTGCAATTGAGTAATTCAATTAATAAATTACTCAATATTAATGACGTGGATTTTTTGAAAATAGCACCGTTATTTTGCTCTAGGCAAGATAATACATTACTAATTAATATAAATATGCTTGAATTTACACACGGCAAGTTAGTACAAGCGGTTCTCATGAATACCATTAACGAAAGTGACACTTCGAAGTTAATATTATCTAAGCCTGATAAAGGATGGGAAACAGTTGAGTTATTCTTTAATTTTATTGTAAAAAAATCAGCAGTCGATATCAATAAGGTAAATCTATTACTAGAAAATAGGATGTTGAATTTTTCGCACGATGAATTTTACTTTATGTCTACCTTTAAATTAGTTAAGGAAGACGGTAATTACCA
Source organism: Yersinia hibernica (assembly GCF_004124235.1). NCBI lineage: Bacteria > Pseudomonadati > Pseudomonadota > Gammaproteobacteria > Enterobacterales > Yersiniaceae > Yersinia > Yersinia hibernica. Next base: position 3,694,457 of record NZ_CP032487.1, on the reverse strand, counting down.
GTTGATCAGTTTTTTCCATGGGAAAGGGAAAAATATTACCGTGTTACGTCGGAGGCTTATTTCTAATGAATAATAGCAAGAGTATTGGCCTCCTTGAGGGGACACTAATTATTAGGTTCGGCAGTCATGTAAGTGATCCCATCTATTGGTATACAACAACGGAAGAGGGCAAGAATAGAGAATGTGGCCGAATAGATAATCATGCGGAATTAAACAGCATTTCTTCATTTTTCCATTATGATGTAAAAATTCTAGTTTCATCGAGTTTTATTATTTTTAGGAAAATTAAGTTAATAAGTCAGGAAGTTTTAAATAAAGAGTGCTCAATTGCATTTTCTATGGAACCAACCATTGTTAGTAATATAGATGGCTTTCATATAGTGGTATTAAAATCGGACAATTATTTTTGTTATGTAACCGCAGTCGAACATGAATTAATGAGTCTTTGGTTGGGATGGTTAGAGGATGTCGGTATAGATACCAGTATTATGATACCAGATGTATTAACACTACCATTTGATGGTGATAATTATTTCTCAATAAAACTAGATAACGAATGGTTAACAAGGGACAGTGAGGTTTCAGGTTTTGTACTCAGAGATAATATATTTAAAAGGTTATGTTTATCGTCCTGTTTCTCTGGTGATGGTAATACATTTAACCCCACTTATAGTGATGAAGTAAATTCGCATTCTACAAATTATTGCGATGTATTACGCATTATGGTAGAAAACATTGAAAATAGTAATGCAAATTTACTGAGTGGCCGATATCATCGGCATAATAAACAGATGATTAAAACCTATTCTTTTTCCAGAACCATTTATTTGTGTTTTTTATTATCTATATTTGTTTTTTTAAATTCTTGGTGTGATAGAAGTAATATATTAAGAGATATTTATATGCTAAATGAAGCGTTGCAAATTTTCCATGCTCAGTATCCATTATTACATCACTATATGAATAACGATAATGTTAATTATGGGGTTTACTCACAAGAGAATAGTATGGTTAAACCAGAATTTATTAGTTTGTTGCATGCTGCAAATATGTCTGTAGACAAGTTAGATGTTATTCTCAATAGTATTTCTTTTAATAATGAACATAATAAAATAATTTTTAATATAGATGGGTTTGATAGGGGTGAGATGCTATTAAATTTAATAAATGAAGAAAATAAATATTTAAATGTTAGTGAAACATCTAATGACGATAGAACTAGCAATGTTATATTTGAATGCTGTCTATGAATTTTAAAAAAATATCTATTTACTTTACATTTAGAAATGCGGCAGTGTCCACTGTTTTTATTATGACTGTTATCTTTTATAGTTTAGCTGTTTTTTATTTTTTTGAAAGCAGAAGACTATCGGAAGAATACTATTTGTTAAATGATAATCTCATGAGTTATTCATATTTTGCTGATATAAATAAAATGAAAAGATTTTCTGATTTTAGTGTCGCTCAACACTCTGAAGAAAGCATTAATGACGCTTTGATAGCGTTATTTAGTGGGCACTTTTCTGAGTTTGAAATGAGTGAATTAACTCACGATTCTATTTTAGTTAGCATTGAAAACGCAGATTTTAATCTATTGCTTGATGTTTTTCTTGCGCTCTCAAAAGATGTCGGTATTGAAGTCAGTCATGTTGATATAAGTTTTATTAAAGATAGTAATCATATTAATAGCAATATTATTCTACTTAAAAAACTATAGTAAGGTATATAAAATAATGATTTTTGATATGGATTATTTAAGTTGTTTTTTATTTTACTCCGTAGTTGGGCTATGTGTTGGGAGCTTTTTAAATGTTATTATTTATCGCCTTCCTATTATGATTCTTGATATCGATCCTAAGGATAGAGTAAATAATAGAGAATCCCATATTTTAAAAAGTAGGTTTAATTTATTTTTTCCAAGATCTTTCTGTCCGGACTGTTATAAAAATTTACCGCTTAGATACAACATTCCTTTATTCGGTTGGTTGCTTTTGCGTGGTGTGACTGAATGTTGTCATCAGAAAATAAACCCTCGATATGTGTGTGTCGAACTCTTGACGGCTATTTCAACATTGACTACTGTTTTTGTTGTGAAAGATACTTACTTAGTTTTTTGCAGCCTATTATTAGTTTGGTCTCTTATTGTTTTGACCTTTATCGATTTAGAACATTATCTTCTTCCCGATTGTATTACGTTGGCATTGCTATGGTGTGGACTCATCCTTAATATAAATAATACTTTTTCAACATTATCATTTTCTGTCCTTGGGGCAGCAATGGGGTATATATTCTTATGGTTACCCTATTTTATATTTAAATTTTTCAAGAATGTTGAGGGGATGGGATATGGGGACTTTAAGCTAATGGCAGCCTTAGGCGCTTGGTTTGGCATAACCTCCATACCTTATTTAGTCTTTTTTTCTTCTTTTTTTGGTATTACTGCATACATTATTACTAATTTTTTTCTTAATAAGAAAATAGATTATATAGCTTTTGGCCCTTATATCTCTTTAGCCGGAGTTGGATATCTTTTTTTAGGTGAGTATATTAATTTATTGCTTCAATAATTAATGATTTATTTTCCATTAAATATTTTGGGGTTACGCTTTTATTATTTTTTGATTTTTATTGATAGATTTTGTGATTTTGTTTTTTTCTATCTTTTGACTTTTGATGGAATTGTTATTTTTTGTTTTTTCATTCGTTTAAGTTAAGGTCTCATGTTGTTATTTCTGTTAGTTTCTCAAGCTATATTTTTGAGTGAGAGTAATGGAATGAATGAAATAATTATAGGGGATATTATTTTTACTCCATTGAAAAGAACTCTTAGTAAAATGGGTAGGATAGTCAAGATAAGAAATAAAGAATCAGAGATATTATCCTTGCTATGCTCTCACTACCCAACTGCTCTTTCTCGTGAGGATATTGAAGAGAAAGTATGGAAGGGAAGTTACCTTACCGATAATACATTAACACAAACCATTAGTAATTTGCGCAATGCTCTGGATGATAAAGAGCATGAGCTAGTTATTACTATCCCCAAAAAAGGATATTGTATTGGTATTAAACCTGATTTTACGGTTCAGGTAACAGCAACAGACTCGCAACTAACTAATGTTAATATCTCAAATAGTTCTAAAGATAGAATTATTAAATCACCTTCTAGATCTATTCCCGTTTTAGGGAAAATTGCTATTTTTACAGTTTTTTGTCTTTGTCTATTTGTATCATTCTATATTACATCTTACAGCTATCAGGTAAATATTATTAGTGTTAAAAAACTACCGATCCTAGTGAACTTAAGTGAGATCAGTGATAAGAATTTTTTATCTTCTTATAATAAACATCCTTATGTCTTTTTAAAAAAGCAAAAGAATGGTGAATATACTGCTTGTAAATACCAGACTGGGGTACTAGCATGCGAAAAAAAATAACACAGACATTGTGCTTGGGTATTTTCCTTGGGGTGGGTGGGGGATATGGACTTGGATGTTTTTATGCTTATATACATCCAATGAAAGATATTGAGGGGTACTGGGAGGTTAATTATGATTTTAAAAATGTGCCGGAGATTTATCATGTTCATTCAAGAGTTAGTGTGATCAGAAGAAAAATAGATTCATCTGCGGATGTATATGATGAGAATGATTGTGTTAAGGCCAGGCGTAATATTGTTTTTAATGTAGTAGATACTAAGAAGAATATTTTTGTCGGTAAAGTATTATCTTTATCTGTTGAAAATGGTAAAGAACGCTATTTATGTGACTTCCTAAATACACCTTATGCTGTAAGCCATCCTATTTTCTACCGCTTAAATGATAATACTCTGCTGCTGGAACAATCTCAGGGGCATCCTGTTAATAGTTTACGTTTACTGACTCGTATTGATAAGCATGCTATTGATTGAAGTATATCTGTCATCTTCGACGAGTAATATTGATATATTAATCATCACTAAGGTGGCCGGCTGTTGTTTACCAGTTGCTATATGGCCTCTTCAGTATATTAATGATGAGGCCAAGGTTAGTTTTTAATGTGCCATAATACTTTTTAGCCAGTCACGCCAGCCAGACGGGTTTCCATAATACTTGCTGGCAGGCAGGGGCACTATTTTCCCCTGCTGGTCTTCCAGTGCAAAGGTAGGGAAACCGTGGCCATGTACTTGAGCAAGTAATGTACGGCTTTCAGCAATATGTTGGCTGGATGTCGCCAGAGCTGTACTGTAGGCATTAATAAATGAGTCACTATCTAATCCCATTTCTGTCGCGAGTTCTGTTAATACCGGTACCTCAGCGATACGGCGGCCTTCAACATAATGTGCGTGCTGGATGCGATGCAGCATTTCTGCACCTCGGGCGGCAAGTTTGTCGGCCGCCAGGATAGCGGCAATAGGTGGAGTGGAATCCATTATTGCCGAAGTGTCATTCAGTAAATTATTAAAATAATTGTCGCCAAAAGTTTGCCCAGTAAGCTGTGCAATACGTAGGTCATGAGGCATAACATAACCGCGCCATTGGCTATCTATCTGGCGACGATTCTCGCCAGACATCATTCCGCCGCCGTGTAATACCAGTAAAAGATTAGGAATTTTTTGTGCGGCTTGTACCAGTGGCGCAGCACCGTAACACCAGCCACAGAGTGGATCATAAATGTAATGTAACTTTGTGGCGGTCATTATTTCTTCCTCGATTATCTTTATGATGTAAAAACTTAGTGACGATTAATATTAATGGCTTTTATTGCGGCCATTTCATTTCATTTTTAAGCACCTTAGCGCTTAATTCCAGGCTGGATTCATCTTTCAGCTCAGGATAATGTTTTTTCATCGTGGCGATCAGTGCTGTAGAGTCTTTTGCTTTAGGAATCTCTGTATTTAACGTCGTCAAATAGCGTTGAGTGAAGGTCACTGATTCTAATGTTTGTGGTGCGTTATCAAGATAATGCCCCGGAACAACAGTGACGGGTTGTAAGGCTTTGATTTTTTCCAGTGTTGTCAGCCAGTTCTGGCGTGATTCGGCGGTCTGAGTATCTGCAACCCATAAATGAATATTACCTGAAACGGCAACTCCCCCGACCACGGCTTTTAATGATGGGATCCAGACAAAGGTTTTTTCGGGTGATGGCCCATCTAAGCCCTCGACATTAATTTTTTGCCCGTCAACCGTAAAACTATTACCACGTAGTGCTTGCGGCACAATGATTTGTGTCGGGGCATTTTCTTTCAAAATTGGCCCCCAGTAAGCTATTTTCCCGTCTTTAGTGGCTTTAATTTCTTCAATAGTTTGCGGTGTTGCGATTACCTTGGCTTGTGGAAATGCCTTGGTAATAACATCCAAGCCGAAATAGAAATCTGGGTCTGCCTGACTGATATAAATCGTGGTCAGTTTTTTGCCACTTTGCTGAATTTTCTTTACCAACACTTCGGCATCATTACGCTGAAATTGTGCATCAATCAGCGCGACTTCCGTTTTACCGCTGATAATTTCAGAGGAAACAGGGAAGATGCTTTTTTCTCCCGGGTTATAGACTTCCATTTTGAGTTGTTCAGCAGCATTAGCCGTTGATATAGCAGCGAAAGCTGTCAGGCTAGCAAAGGCCACTGGCAATAGAGTTTTATTTGGCATGTTCATTTTCCTGTGAGTGACTGGGTATGGCGTAGATAATAGATTGCTTATTTCGATAGAAAAACCCGATAATAGGCAATTGTTTGTTGCTTAAATCGAGCTAATCATGGATAGGATCACGGCAGCTGAGGTTTTTGTCGCCATTGTCGAGCGGGGCAGTATGATTGCCGCCGCCGAGGCCTTGGAGATGTCGCGGGCAATGGTGACCCGTTACTTGGCCGAGATGGAGCAATGGGCAGGGGCGCGTTTATTGCATCGGACAACCCGAAAATTGAGTCTGACTCATGCTGGTGAGGCGACCTTAGCACGTTGCCGGCATATGCTTGAATTTGCTAAGGAGATGGATTCAATTGCGGGGCAGGAAAATGATGAATTGCGCGGTTTGTTGCGTCTGAGCTGTTCTCAGTCTCTCGGACAAAGTGCATTGGTAATTGCCGTCACAGACTATTTACGCCGTCATCCACAAGTTGCAGTGGACTTACAAATGAATAACCGGGCAGTCAATTTGGTGGAAGAGCGCATTGATTTGGCATTGCGCATTACTAATGATTTAGACCCCAACTTAATTGCTCGTCGGCTTTCGACTTGTTATTCAGTTGTTTGTGCCGCGCCAGATTATTTATCCGCCAAGGGAGTCCCAAAACATCCGCAAGACTTGGCCGTCCACAACTGCCTGACCTACTCCTATTTTGGTAAAAGTTTATGGCACTTTGAGCAGCAGGGCGTTAAATCATCTGTAGCGGTAGGGGGAAATCTAAGCGCCAATGAATCAGTCGTTTTGCTCAGTGGCGCATTAGAGGGAGCTGGTGTCACTTTGCAGCCCAGTTATTCCGCTGCACCTTATATTGCCAGTGGGGAGTTAATAAGATTATTGCCAGATTATCAGCCACAGGCGATGGGAATTTATGGTATTTATACTTCGCGCCGACAAATGCCGGCCACATTAAGGTCGATGCTAGATTTTTTGGTAGAGTGGTTTGCCAGCCACCCGCTACCTATTTGACACCACCGCGTGTGAGCGGCTTGCATATGCACCATGAGAGTAAGAATGATGTGCCGTAACATTCACAAACATATTTTTATCATCAGCGATGGCGCGAATTTATATTTTGTTTCATTAGGTTATCGCCAGAAATTAGGAGAAATTACTTATCAGGCTAGTTATAACTTAGTTCATTACTAGTCATTATTCATCAACTCATGCTATTTCTATTTATACTCGTCAGATTGAAATCGATGGGTATCGCAAGTTAAGAAATTAACTAATTATAAACTTTAGGGTTATTGCTGGAATACTCGGCAATCTGCTCCATTTTTGCTTTGCTACTCACTACCATGTGCCGGTTAATTCATTATGACTGGCAATAATTTGATCTGTCCGTTGTCCCCCACGGGGAGATATTGTCTGACTGGGAGCTTTAATATGCCTGTTGCGCTGTTGGCATTAGCACTGAGTGCTTTCGCTATTGGTACCACTGAGTTTGTCATTATGGGGTTGTTGCCCCAAGTGGCGGGTGATTTGCACATCTCGATTCCAACCGCGGGTTGGCTAATCAGCGGCTATGCGCTGGGAGTTGCTATCGGCGCACCTATTATGGCTGTTGTGACGGCCAAATTACCGCGTAAAAAGACACTGTTGTTATTAATGGTGATTTTTATTGTCGGTAACCTGATGTGTGCGCTGGCATACAGTTATGACTTCCTGATGTTAGCTCGGGTTATTACGGCGTTGAGCCATGGGGCCTTTTTTGGTATTGGTGCCGTGGTTGCCGCGAATTTGGTGGCTCCGAATCGACGGGCATCTGCGGTGGCGTTGATGTTTACCGGCCTAACACTTGCCAATGTGCTGGGCGTACCTTTGGGCACCGCTTTGGGGCAAGCTTTTGGCTGGCGCTCGACATTCTGGGTTGTTTCAGTTATCGGCTTATTCTCATTGGCCGCACTTTATCGCAAGTTGCCCTCTGCTCAAGAGGAAGCCCCGACCGAGTTACGTAAGGAAATTGCAGCATTGCGCGGTGGCGGTATCTGGTTATCTTTGCTGATGACGGTCTTTTTTGCCGCCGCCATGTTTGCTCTCTTTACTTATATCGCGCCAATTTTGACTGAAGTAACTCAGGTTTCTGAACACGGGGTCAGCTGGACATTATTGTTGATGGGGGTGGGTCTGACGTTGGGGAATATTGTTGGCGGGCGACTGGCCGATTGGCGCTTATCTGTGAGTCTGACGATGACATTCTTACTCATTGCAATATTTTCCGCCCTATTTAGTTGGACCAGCTACTCATTATTAGCAGCGGAAGTGACACTATTTTTATGGTCTGCTGCGGCATTCTCTGCCGTACCTGCCTTGCAAATTAATGTAGTCACTTACGGCAAAAAAGCGCCTAACTTGGTCTCAACACTGAACATTGCGGCCTTTAATGTGGGCAATGCGCTGGGGGCATGGGTCGGCGGCGTGGTGATTACTCAAGGATTGGGATTGACGGCAGTCCCGCTGGCTGCCGCCGCACTGGCGATGATGGGGTTACTGCTATGCCTGTTTACCTTTTCGCGCGCAAGCGCCAGTAAGGTCACATCAGCTTAAATATCAAATTAATATTGTTGGGCAATCACCGCCGCTAGGCGTTGTTGGAAGGTGATTGCCTGCTGTTTCAAATGCTCGATAAAAGTATCGACCAAACTTGATGATGGGCGGTGGATTGGTTGTATTAGGCTGATAGTAAAAGGAATTTCTACACTAAATGGCCGTACGCAAACACCGTCTCCCCCTTTTTTACCGATATAATCCAGTGCAGTTAATGGGTTAACAATTGACACCCCCACCCCCTCCTGCACCATCGCGCAAACTGATGCTGCGCTGTGAGTTTCCAATACTAATCTGCGATTAATACCTTGTTCCGCAAAGAGATTATCCAGTAGCTGGCGATAGCTGTCCGTGACTGACAGACTGATAAAATTCTCGCCCTGGAAATCTTGCGGTGTAAGAATCATTTTTTCCCGTAATGGGTGGTCACTGGGCAATACACAAACCTCATTCACCGTCATCAATGCATGGCGCACTGTGCCCGCCGGTGTCTGGGTGTTTTCTGTCAGGCCAAGGTCATGTCGCTGGGCGGAAAGCCATTCTTCTAATAAAGGCGATTCCTGCGGAATAACACTCAAACTCACGGCTGGATAGCGGTCAATAAAGGGTTTGCACACACTGGGCAGCAGTGATTGTGAAAATACCGGCAGGCAGGCAATAGAAAGCTGGGCATGTTGAAATTGGCGGATCCCTTCGGCGGCTTGTTTGATCTGATCAAGCCCGTAATAAGACCGCTGAACTTCTTCAAATAAGCGCAAGCCTTGTACGGTGGGATAAAGACGCCCTCGTAGGCGGTCAAACAGTTTCAATTGGACCAATTGCTCAAAGCGGGCCAACTCACGGCTGACGGTAGGTTGTGATGTCTGGAGCAATAATGCCGCTTCAGTCAGGTTGCCGGTGGTCATAACCCCATGAAAAATTTCTATTTGTCGTAAAGAAATAGCGGGCATCACAATGCTCCTGCGGTGGCGGTAATCTCATCTATGCCATATCATAAATGAATAGACTATGGGTAAATAGATATTTTCCTAACATGCATTCTGTTGTTAATAATAACCCATCAGCGAAATCCATATTTTCGCCCCCTATATTGTTGCTTATTATTAGGAAAGACTTATGCCGCGCGCACTTAACGATACCTCTACGGCACTGACTGCCCAAAATCTAATGGCCTTACCTGCGCGTTTTGGCTGCCCGGTTTGGGCTTATGATGGTGATGTCATTAGCCAAAAAATCAATCAATTACGTCATTTTGATGTGATTCGTTTTGCGCAGAAAGCCTGTTCAAATATTCATATTTTGCGTTTGATGCGCGCACAAGGAGTCAAAGTCGACTCGGTGTCGTTGGGGGAGATTGAGCGCGCACTGCAGGCCGGTTTTCAGCCGGGACAGGAACCTGCTGAGATTGTATTCACCGCGGATTTACTGGATCAGGCCACATTACTGCGGGTGACTGAATTAAATATTCCCGTTAATGCGGGCTCCATCGACATGCTTGACCAATTAGGGCAACATGCGCCCGGCCATCCGGTTTGGTTGCGCGTCAATCCAGGTTTCGGGCATGGGCATAGCCAGAAAACCAATACTGGCGGTGAAAACAGCAAGCACGGTATTTGGCACGAAGATTTGCCACAAGCTATTGAAAAAATTCAGCAATATGGCCTAGTGCTGGTGGGCATTCATATGCATATTGGCTCGGGTGTGGATTACCAACATCTGGAACAGGTCTGTGATGCCATGGTGCAGCAGGTTATCGCGCTGGGGCAGGATATCAGTGCTATTTCTGCCGGCGGCGGCCTGTCTATTCCATACCAATTTGGCGATGATGAGATTGATACCGAGCATTATTACGGTTTATGGAACCGCGCCCGCGAGAGAATTGCCGCACATTTGGGTCATCCTGTTAGCCTTGAAATTGAACCCGGCCGCTTCCTGGTGGCGGAGTCTGGTGTGTTAATCGCACAAGTTCGGGCCGTGAAAAATATGGGCCGTCGCCACTATGTGTTGGTGGATGCGGGCTTTAATGATTTGATGCGGCCAGCTATGTATGGCAGTTATCACCATATTTCGCTCTTGCCGGCTGATGGGCGCGCACTTGCTGCTGAACCACTGATTGATACTGTGGTTGCCGGCCCACTTTGCGAGTCAGGGGATGTATTTACTCAAGAAGCGGGCGGCGGGCTTGAAACTCGTGCATTGCCCGCCAGTAAAATTGGCGATTATCTGGTCTTCCACGATACTGGGGCTTATGGCGCATCCATGTCTTCAAACTATAATAGCCGCCCACTATTACCGGAAGTCTTATTCGAGCAGGGGCAGCCGCGCTTAATCCGCCGCCGCCAAACCATCGAAGAACTTATCGCATTAGAGAACGTTTAATGCGGGAGGGCCAGCGCCTCAGTCATCTGTTGGCGCTTGTGGGCTGGCGACTGAGTGGCGTCGCACCAAGGTTGGGCTGAACATATTGGTGATTTCGGGCAGCGGGGTGTTATTGGCCAGCGCCAATGCCAATTGAGCCGCTTGTGTCGCCATCGCCACCACTGGGTAGCGAATGGTGGTCAGGCGAGGGCGCAAATAACGTGAGATCAACACATCGTCAAAACCGATCAGTGAGATCTCTTGCGGCACGTCAATACTGTTATCACTGAGTACCGACAATGCCCCTGCGGCCATTGAATCATTATAACAGGTGACGGCCGTGAAATGTTTGCCGCGCCCCAACAGGTCGGTCATTGCTTGCTCGCCGCCGATTTCATCTGGTGTGCCGTAGGAAATTAAACGGTCGTCAACCGGGAGACCAAATTCTTCAAGGGCATCCAGATAACCTTGCAGGCGATCAATGGCATCAGAAATTTGATGGTTGGAACAAATAATAGCTATCCGCTTATGCCCTTGTTGAATCAGATGGCGAGTGGCCAGCCAAGCACCATAACGATCATCCAAGGCAACACAGCGCGTTTCAAAGCCCGGTAATGTGCGATTAATCAATACCATGCCGGGGATCTGTTCCATCAATGACGTCAATTCTTCGTCAGATAATTTTTTTGCATGAACCACCAATGCGGCGCAGCGATGACGAATCAGTTGTTCGATAGCCTGCCGCTCTTTTTCCTCGTCATGGTAACCGTTACCAATTAACAGAAAATTGCCGGTGGCATAAGCCACTTGCTCGACGGCTTTGACCATAGAGCCGAAGAAGGGATCTGATACATCAGAAACAATCATGCCCACGGTTTCTGTGGATTGTTGCGCCAGCGCCCGAGCATTGGCATTCGGGTGGTATTGCAGCTGCTCCATGGCGTCACCGACCGCCTTTCTTGATGTTTCACTGGCCTTGGGCGAATTATTGATAACACGAGATACCGTCGCGACGGAAACACCCGCCAGCTTGGCAACATCCTTAATAGTGGCCATTTTTCTTCCAGAGATTTTCAGGGTAATCGCTTACATCACTCAGTTTTGCGGAAAACGTGGCGGTCCGCAAGGGGGGGGGATCGCAACTTGGTGAGAAAAAACCACAGAACAGGAAATTCGGTACATTATCTAGACTGACGACAAATAAAGTTGCCAGACCGGGAGAGATGCTGCACAGAGGCTGGTAGCCGCAGCACCGGAGCACCACTACAAAACAACATTTCAGCTTAGTCCAAAACTATTCTGCTTAGTCAAAATTGTGCTTTGGGCATACTGCCGGGTAAATGTTACTTTTATGATCTATTTAATTGCCTGAGATAGCCATGTCCATCACCCGTTACCCCCAGCTTGCCCACTGGGGCGCTTATACCGCAGTTGTTGAAGATGGCAAATTAATCCGCTGCGAGCCTTTTGCTGATGATCCCAACCCTTCGCCACTATTGGATTCCATTGCGCCAATGGTGTATTCCGACCAACGTATTCGTAAACCGGCGGTGCGCCGCTCATGGTTGCAGCAACGGGAAAAAAGTGATCGAACTTTACGCGGCCGGGAAGATTTTGTTGAAGTGGACTGGGATGTTGCGCTGGATTTAGTCGCTGAGGAGAATCGCCGTGTTAGAGATAAATATGGCCCTTCAGGGTTATTTACCGGCTCCTATGGCTGGTCTTCTGCCGGGCGTTTACATCACGCCCGCTCATTAGTCCGGCGTTTTTATTTCACTGGCGGTGGTGGTGTCGACCAGCTCGGTAACTATAGTTGGGGATCGGCGCAGTTTTTCTTGCCCTATGTGATAGGCACCTTCAGCCCATTGACTGGCCGAGTAACCTCCTGGCCAAGTGTGGTTGAACATTGTGAACTGTTTATCGCATTTGGTGGGCTGGCACTGAAAAATGCGCAAGTATCGTCTGGTGGCTCGGCGGAGCATTCATTGAAACCTTGGCTGGAGAAACTGGCGCAAAAAGGGACGCCGGTGATTAACATCAGCCCAATGCGAGATGATTGCCCGGATTTTGTTAATGCGCAGTGGATCCCCATTCGCCCGAACACGGATGTGGCATTAATGCTGGCGCTGGCGTATGAAATTCAGCAAGTTGGCGCTGAGGATAGGGCTTTTCTAGCTAGCCACTGTGTGGGTTATGAGCAATTGGCTGATTATATTCGCGGGGTGAATGACGGCATCGCGAAAACATCCGACTGGGCCAGTGAAATTACCGGTATCCCGGCGGCAATAATTCGTCAGTTGGCGCAGCAACTTATTGGTGTGCGTAGCTTTATGACCTGCTCTTATTCTGTTCAGCGCGCACACCGCGGTGAGCAACCTTACTGGATGGTTATCGCGTTATCAGCCATGTTAGGGCAAGTCGGCTTACCTGGTGGCGGTTTCTCCTTTGGTCACGGTTCAATGAATGGGGTCGGTAATCCACGAATTGATACCCCCGGGCCAAGCATGCCGGTGGGGAAAAATCCATCAGGATTAGCTATTCCGGTCGCGCGTATTTGTGACATGCTGCTGCAACCGGGGCAGCCATATCAATTTCAGGGGGAAACCCATACCTATCCGGATATTCATCTGGTGCATTGGGCGGGTGGGAATCCTTTTCACCATCATCAGCAATTGAACCGGCTGGTGGAGGGCTGGCAAAAACCGGATACCGTGATTGTGCAGGACATCTGGTGGACACCCGCGGCTAAAATGGCCGATATCGTGTTGCCGGTGACCAGTTCACTGGAACGTAATGATATCGGTGGCTCATCACGGGATCGTTATGTATTAGCGATGCATCAGGCGATTGCACCACAGCATCAGGCGCGGCATGATTTTGATATTTTTGCCGATTTGGCCGAGCGGCTAGGTTATCGCGCGACCTTCACTGAGGGGCGCGATGAAATGGCGTGGATCAAGCATATTTATCAAGAATGCGGCGTCGCACAGTTGCCTCATGGGGTGGAGTGGCCTGATTTTGATACTTTCTGGCAGCGAGGCCATGTGGATTTACCCGCCCCGCAGAAGGAGTTTGTGTTCTTTGATGCTTTCCGCGCTGACCCTCAGCTAAGTCCACTGCAAACACCGAGTGGCAAAATTGAGTTATTCAGTGAGAAAATCGCCAGCTATCAATATGAGGATTTTGCCCCACATCCGCAGTGGGTGCCGCCGGTTGAATGGCTGGGAGCCCCGCAGGCAGAGCAGTGGCCGCTACATTTGATCTCTATCCAGCCTGGGGATCGCCTGCACAGCCAGCTTGATCCGGCACCATTAGCTCAGGGGAACAAAACCGCGGGCCGCGAAACACTCTTGATGCATCCACTGGATGCGGCCAGCCGTGAAATTACCGAGGGCAGCCAAGTTAAAGTGAGTAATTTACGCGGCAATTGTTTGGCGGGGGTGCGTATTACTGATGGTGTCACCCGCGGGGTGGTTTTGATGGCAACAGGAGCCTGGTTTAACCCCGGCTTTGGTGGCAAACAACATCAAGTGGAGCAATCTGGTAATCCGAACGTGCTGACATTGGATATTGGCACTTCTCGTTTGACCCAAGGCCCGAATGCGATGAGCTGTTTAGTTGAGGTGGCGTTGTACTAATGTACCGCAATGAATTACAAACCTTTTCCGCTGACTGACAATGTTCACTCCTAGTTACACTTTGCGCGTAAATGTTGCGATTGCTTGCTGGCTGAGGTTTCACAGAAACGGATACAGTAGTGATCCCAGAGGTATTAATTGGTGAATAATCAACATACGCTGTGTGTTAAAGCCAGTTTTTTATTTACACCGACCTACGCAGATGCGTAGGTTTTTTTTTATTTGTCCCTCCCCGCCCAATTATCCGTGCGCTCCTACATAAAAAACCGCCAGAATGATAGTATCCTCTTTGCACCTTTCTTATTCATTGTTCATTGACTTATAGGGAAATAGACATGGGTTATCGCATACTGCGTGCTCTTTTTCGCGGGTTATTTCGTGTCACCATTGATGGTGTCACTGACCAGTTTTCACAGCAAAAGCTGATTATCACGCCCAATCATGTCTCTTTCCTTGATGGTGCTCTATTAGCGCTGTTTCTGCCGATAAAACCGGTGTTTGCTGTCTATTCCAACCTTACTGAAAGCTGGTATATGCGCTGGCTGCGGCCCTATGTGGATTTTGTCGCTCTTGACCCCACTAAACCCATGGCAATCAAACACTTGGTCAGGATGGTCGAGCAGGGCAGGCCAGTAGTGATATTCCCCGAGGGGCGCATCACCGTGACCGGCTCATTAATGAAAATCTATGATGGCGCGGCGTTTGTTGCAGTAAAATCAGGGGCTTGTGTTGTTCCTGTCCGTTTGGAAGGGCCGGAATTTACCCGTTTTGGCCGACTGGGCGATGTGCTCAAAGTCCGCTGGTTCCCGAAAATCAGTATTCATGTGTTGCCCGCCACCACCTTACCGATGCCGCAAGCCGCGCGAGCCCGTGACCGCCGAGTGCTGGCGGGTGAGCACTTACACGCCATTATGATGGCCGCGCGCATGGCGATTGTGCCGCGGGAAACACTCTTTGAAGCGCTATTATCAGCCCAAACGCGCTATGGCAGTTTTAAACCCTGCATCGAAGATATTTCTTTTAAGGAAGACTGCTATCAAACGCTGCTAAAGAAAATCTTAGGTGTCAGCCGTATCCTGCAACGGTTTACGGCCCCGGGAGAGCATGTTGGGCTGCTTCTGCCCAATGCCACTATCACGGCCGCGGCGATTTTCGGTGCCACACTGCGAGGCCGAATCCCGGCGCTGCTTAATTACACATCGGGCGCTAAGGGCCTAAAAAGCGCCATGACTGCGGCCTCATTAAAGACTATTGTTACCTCGCGGCAGTTTCTGGAAAAAGGCAAACTGACACATCTGCCTGAACAGGTCTCAGAGGCCAATTGGGTCTATCTGGAAGATTTAAAAGACACGGTCACGTTAGCTGATAAGTTATGGATTTTATTCCATTTATGCTGCCCGCGGCGGGCAATGACGCCCCAACAGGCAGATGACAGCGCATTGATTTTGTTTACTTCCGGTTCAGAGGGCAACCCTAAAGGTGTGGTGCATTCACACGCCAGTTTATTAGCCAACGTCGAGCAGATCCGCACCATTGCAGATTTCACCCCGCGGGACCGTTTTATGTCGTCGCTACCGCTGTTTCATGCTTTTGGCCTGACTGTCGGATTATTCACACCGCTAATGACTGGCAGCCGTGTATTTCTTTACCCCAGCCCACTACATTATCGGGTGGTCCCTGAACTGGTGTATGACCGTAACTGTACCGTCCTGTTTGGCACCTCCACTTTCCTGGGCAATTATGCCCGCTTTGCCCATCCGTATGACTTCGCCCGCTTGCGCTATGTGGTGGCTGGGGCTGAAAAGTTAGCGGAGAGCACCAAACAAATTTGGCAGGATAAGTTTGGTATTCGTATTCTGGAGGGTTATGGCGTCACTGAATGTGCCCCCGTCGTGGCAATTAATGTGCCGATGGCGGCAAGAGTGAATACGGTGGGCCGCATTCTGCCAGGGATGCAATCCCGACTGATTCAAGTGCCGGGTATTGAGCAGGGCGGGCGTTTACAATTACGTGGCCCTAATATTATGCGCGGCTACTTGCGGGTAGAAAACCCGGGGGTGCTGGAGCAGCCATCGGCTGAAAATGCTCAGGGTGAGCAGGAAATGGGCTGGTATGACACCGGCGATATTGTGGTTATTGATGCGCAAGGGTTTTGTGCTATTCGTGGCCGAATGAAGCGCTTTGCTAAATTAGCCGGAGAAATGGTATCACTGGAGGGTGTCGAACAGCTGGCACTGCGTGTTTCCCCGCAAGGGCAGCATGCGGCAGCCACGAAAGCAGATAGCGCCAAAGGGGAAGCTTTGGTGTTGTTTACCACTGACAGCGAAGTGACCCGTGAAAAGTTAGTCAAAGCCGCACGAGAAAGCGGGGTCACTGAATTGTCAGTGCCGCGTGATATTCGCGTGGTGAAAGCCTTGCCTCTGCTGGGGAGTGGCAAACCTGACTTTGTGACGTTAAGTAAGATGGCGCAAGACCCGGAGATGAGCGCATGAGTCAGCAAGAATTAGTCGATAAGCCATTGTTGTCTAAGGGGATGATTGCCGTCCTCTGTGCGCAGTTTTTCTCAGCTTTTGGTGATAATGCGCTGCTTTTTGCCACCCTGGCACTCATTAAGCAGCAGTTATATCCCGACTGGAGCCAGCCAATATTGCAAATGGCGTTTGTCGCGACTTATATCATTCTCGCGCCGTTTGTTGGGCAATTTGCCGATAGTTTTGCCAAAGGGCGAGTCATGATGGTGGCAAATGGCTTGAAGCTGGCTGGCGCGCTGGTTATCTGTTTTGGCTTCAATCCGTTTCTGGGGTATAGCTTGGTGGGGGTCGGCGCTGCGGCTTATTCGCCAGCTAAATATGGCATTTTGGGGGAAATCACCTCCGGCGAGCAGTTGGTGAAAGCCAACGGCATGATGGAGGCGTCAACCATTGCCGCCATTTTACTCGGGTCGGTGGCGGGCGGTGTTTTGGCGGATTGGCACTTGGGCGTGGCATTGGGCGTATGTGCGCTGGTCTATGCTATTGCGGTGATCGCGAATCTGTTTATCCCACAGTTGGCCGCAGCCCGGTCAGGTCATTCATGGCGGCCAAGCGCTATGACGGGCAGTTTCTTCGCAGCTTGCCGCATTTTATGGCGCGATGGCGAAACCCGCTTCTCACTGGCAGGAACCAGTTTGTTTTGGGGCGCGGGGGTAACATTGCGCTTCCTGCTGGTGCTGTGGGTGCCAATCGCTCTGGGGATCGCCGATAACGCCACTCCAACATTGCTCAATGCCATGGTGGCTATTGGCATTGTGCTGGGGGCGGGGGCTGCTGCCCGTTTTGTCACCTTAAAAACGGTGAAACGCTGCCTACCCGCCGGAGTGTTGATTGGTGTTGTGGTCGCCATTTTCGCCCTGCAACACAGTATGCCAATGGCCTATTTGCTATTGATTATTATCGGGATTTTAGGCGGTTTCTTCGTGGTTCCGCTTAATGCTTTATTGCAGGAGCGCGGTAAAAATAGTGTCGGTGCCGGTAATGCTATTGCGGTGCAAAATCTCGGTGAAAACACCGCGATGCTGCTGATGCTGGGCTTGTTCTCGGTGGTGGTGAAACTCGGGGTGCCAGTGGTGGCGGTGGGGGTTGGCTTTGGCGTGATTTTCGCCCTAGCAATAGCGCTGTTGTGGGGCTGGCAGTGGCGGCAATTGCGGCATAAGGCCGCTAAATAATTCAATAACTAAAGGCCGCTTTTAGCGGCCTTTTTGTGATTAAACTGAGCAGAAATTAAGGGGCAGGGAAGGTAAATCGGGTATGAATCTCTTCCAATGCATTTAAGACTTCTTGGCCCAGCACCACATTCTGGCTATCAATATTACTTTTCAGTTGCTCCAGTGTCGTTGCACCCAGCAATGTGCTGGCCACAAACGGCTGCTGGCGTACGAAGGCTAATGCCATCTGTGCCGGATCCAGCCCATGTTGTTTTGCCAGCGCCACATATTCAGCAATGGCCCGCTGGGCTTGTGGCCCGGTATAGCGAGTGAATCGACTGAATAAGGTATTACGCGCCCCTGCGGGTTGTGCGCCGTTAAGGTATTTGCCGCTCAGGGTGCCGAATGCCAGACTGGAATACGCCAGCAGTTCTACGCCCTCATGTTGGCTTATCTCGGCCAACCCGACTTCAAAGCTGCGGTTTAGCAAACTGTAGGGGTTTTGAATCGAAACAATACGCGGTAAATCATGCTTTTCTGCCAGTTGCAGATAGCGCATAACCCCCCAAGGTGTCTCATTAGAGACGCCAATGTAGCGGATTTTACCGGCGCGCACCTGTTCGTTCAGGGCTTCCAGTGTCTCGAGCAAGGTGACCACGGCGGTTTGTTCACTGTAACGATAATTCAACTTACCAAAGCAGTTGGTTTCTCGTTGCGGCCAATGTAGCTGATAAATATCAAGATAATCGGTATTGAGGCGTCGGAGGCTGTCTTCCAATGCTACACGGATATTTTTTCGATCCAGTGCCATGTTGGGGCGAATGGGCTTATCGTTTGCGCGGGATGGCCCGGAGACTTTGCTGGCTAAAATGATTTTGTCGCGGCTACCGCGTGCTTTTATCCAGCTGCCAATGTATTGCTCAGTTAACCCCTGAGTTTCTGGTTTTGGGGGAACTGGGTACATTTCTGCGGTATCTATCAGGTTAATACCGGCTGCAACGGCATAATCCAGTTGAGCATGGGCATCGGCTTCACTGTTTTGTTCACCAAAAGTCATGGTGCCCAGGCCCAGCAGGCTTACTTCTAATGAACTGTGGGGAATTCGATGATATTGCATTGCCGACCTTCCTTAATGTCTGAAATTATCAGGCTAATACCCTTGGTGACTGACATTGTTGAGCCAATAATGGTGGGTATAAGTCAAACTCGCCTTATCCGACTATAACGAAGCACTGCGGCAGGGGGAAGTGTGTAAGGTAAAAGTGCAGAAAAAAGCATGAAATGGGTGTGGCTAACCACACCCATGAGCAATGGTGTTGATTTACTTCGCCGGCTTGTTTTTTTTCCCGCGCATCAGATTCAGGGTTTCAACCCCCATAGAGAAGAACATGGCGAAATATATGTAACCTTTCGGAATGTGAATCTGGAAGCTTTCCAACATCAGTGTAAACCCGACCAGAATCAGGAAAGCTAAAGCCAGCATTTTGACTGATGGGTGGCGGTTCACAAATTCACCAATCGGCCGGGCAGCAAACATCATTACCCCCACGGCGATGACCACGGCGGCCATCATAATGAACAGGTGGTCTGAAAGCCCGACCGCAGTTATTACTGAGTCCAAACTAAAAATGATGTCCAACAGCATGATTTGCACGATGGCGGCAAAGAAAGAGCTGACATTACTGGTGTGCTCCGTATCACTGCCCTCAATGGTTTCATGGATTTCTTTGCTGGCTTTCCAAATCAGGAATAAGCCCCCTAGCAGCAAAATGAGATCTCGCATGGAGATACCATGGCCCGCCAGCGTGAACAACGGCTCCGTCAGGCGGATAACCCAGGCAATGGAAGCAAGTAATGCCAAACGCATTAACATTGCCCCGGCCAAACCAATGCGGCGAGCTTTGTTTTGCTGCGCTTTAGGTAATTTTGCCACCACTAAAGAGAGGAAAATAATATTGTCTATGCCGAGAACAATCTCGAGGATAGTCAGTGTGCCTAGCGCCAACCAGGCATTTGGATCGGCAATCCATTCAAACATTGTGCCTTACACCTTACTGAATTTACGGAAACACAAAGATACAATTATACGCGTTTATTGATTAATCGGAATAATAGGATTCATCCGTTAAAGCAAAAAGTGACGAGCCAGCATCGGGCCAGTAAAGGTCTTTTTCAGATAAAAACCACGAGGTAGCGTCATGATGGGTTGCCCTTGCTCGCCGATGGCCTCTGTTAATGCACGGCTGTTGGCCGCTTTAGGCCGCAACTGTAATACTTCGCCATGGCGGGCGGTTATGGTTTCAACTTTCCCCAAAACGATAAGATCCATTAATTCTTCCCAGTCACGGCGCAGTAACTCTTCTTCCTCCTCATTTGGGCTCCACAATAATGGCGTCCCGACCCGGCGCTGTGCTAACGGAATTTGCCGTTCCCCCTCGACCGGCACCCACAATACTCTGGCCAGCTTATGCCGCACATGGCTACTTTCCCAGGTGATGCCGCTATTACCCGTGAGTGGCGCGACACAGACGAAAGTGGTTTCCAGTGGTTTACCTTGAGCGCTGACAGGAATGGTCTTCAGCTCGATACCGATATCGGCGAAATCTTGCTCAGGCTTACTGCCGGCGCTCGCCCCCAGATAGAATTCCAGCAACATACCGACCCAACCTTTGATGCGTTTTAAATCCGCAGGAATGTGCCAACCCGCCCTGATTGCCAATTCGCCCAGGGTAAAACCGGCTAATGCTTCAGCCCGTTGAAAAAGTTGATGTTCATCAGTGGGGGGGACTGGGGGCAGTGAATAAACAGACATAGAATGGCAACCTGCTAAAGTCGGTTAAAAAACAAGCTGAAATAAAAGTGACTGTAGATGTATTGTTATCCAGCGCAGCAGAAGTGAATAATAGCATGATTTAAAGGAATTTTTATGCCCTCGTGTGCGCTGAATACTGTTATTTGGGCTATCTTGTACACCTACTGACAGCAATAATGAACAGGATCTTACACCTATTTATCCACAGATTTGTTGGATAACCGCAGTAAATCACGATCACTGGTTCAATTTACAGCCTTGACGGCAGGTTTTTTTGCGAGTTTTACTCTTTTTTGCCTAACTTTGCTGCATTATCTGTGGATAAAAACCACATTGATGGATCTTTAGCCAGCCGCAGATCTAAAACGGATATAGATCACATTTTGGTGTTGTGAATACCTGTGGGAAACCTGTTATTTTGTTGAAATTAATCATTTATTTTTTTAGATATTTCTGACGTATAATTACGTTAAAATGAGTTGTACCTGCTTTTCCCTAGAGTTCTGCACACCTATATCCACAGAAAAAGTGAATAAAATGCGGGATGTAACCCCTAGGGTGTTTATAACTTTGCCAATATCTGTGAGTTATCCCAGAGTTATCAGGTTTCACTGGCAGATAAGCAGTGGTTTACCGCCTGTTGCTAGTGTGAAACAATCAGAGCATCTTTGAGTTTTAAGCTTATCGAGGTAGTCCGGTGATCGATGATGATGGCTACCGCCCGAACGTGGGTATCGTAATTTGTAATCGGCAGGGAGAAGTGTTGTGGGCCAGACGTTACGGTCAGCACTCTTGGCAGTTTCCGCAAGGGGGGATAAACCCCGGAGAAACACCAGAGCAGGCCATGTATCGCGAACTTTTTGAAGAGGTCGGGCTGAACAAAAAGGATGTCCGAATTCTGGCTTCAACCCGTAACTGGTTACGTTACAAATTACCCAAACGTTTGGTGCGTTGGGATACAAAGCCGGTATGCATCGGCCAAAAACAGCGATGGTTTCTACTACAGTTAATGTGTAATGAAGCCGATATCAACATGCAACGCAGCAGCACCCCGGAGTTTGATGGCTGGCGATGGGTCAGTTATTGGTATCCGGTGCGCCAAGTGGTGTCTTTTAAACGGGATGTTTATCGTCGCGTAATGAAAGAGTTTGCGCCAATTGTCATGCCTGTGCAGGAGGCGGCTCCGCCACGGGTGCCACCCGCTTATCGCCGTAAAAGAGGTTAAGTTAAGCCGATCATGCTCACGCGTTTGCGAGAAATAGTTGAGAAAGTGGCGATGGCAACCAGCCTAACGGATGCGTTAGAGCTGTTGGTCAATGAAACTTGTCTGGCGATGGACACGGAAGTCTGCTCGATTTATCTGGCAGACAATGACCGCCGTTGTTATTACCTAATGGCGACGCGGGGGTTGAAAAAACCCCGCGGTCGCATTATTACGCTGGCCTTTGACGAGGGGGTAGTCGGGCTGGTTGGGCGTTTGGCCGAACCTATAAACCTGGCGGATGCTCAAAGTCACCCCAGTTTTAAATATGTCCCTCAAGTTAAAGAAGATCGCTTCCGAGCGTTTCTCGGGGTACCTATTATTTATCGCCGCCAGTTGCTCGGCGTGCTGGTGGTTCAGCAACGCGAACATCGTCAGTTTGACGAGAGCGAAGAGTCGTTTATGGTCACGCTGGCCACTCAACTGGCCGGTATTCTTTCACAATCCCAGCTTAACGCGATTTTTGGTCAATACCGCCAAACGCGGATCCGCGCGCTGGCGGCGGCTCCCGGTGTTGCGGTTGCCGAAGGCTGGCAAGATACTTCGCAGCCTTCCCTGGATTTGGTTTATGCCGCCTCAACCCTCGATACGGCCCAAGAACGTGAGCGCCTAACCCAGGCGCTAGAAGAGGCTGCGGCTGAATTCCGCCGTTTCAGTAAACGTTTTGCTGCCAGCTCACAAAAAGAGAGCGCGGCGATTTTCGACCTCTATTCTCACTTGCTCAATGATGCTCGCTTAAAGCGCGAACTTTTCGCGCAAATCGATGCAGGATCCGTGGCTGAATGGGCGGTTAAGCAAGTGGTTGAACAATTTGCCGCGCAGTTTGCCAGCCTGCAAGATACCTATATGCGCGAGCGGGCCAGTGACTTGCGAGCTCTGGGCCAGCGCTTACTGTTCCATCTCGATGATAGTACCTCTGGGGCCAGCCAATGGCCTGAGCGCTTTATTCTGGTGGCTGACGAGCTAACTGCCACACTGTTGGCTGAAGTGCCGCAGGATCGTCTGGCCGGTGTCGTGGTGCGCGATGGTGCCGCTAACTCTCATGCCGCCATTTTGGTGCGCGCCATGGGGATCCCGACCGTGATGGGCGCTGATATTCAACCGGCGTTACTTAATCAGCGTTTACTGATTGTTGATGGTTATCGTGGTGAAGTTCTGGTTGATCCTGAGCCGGTGCTGGTCAAAGAGTATCAACGGCTGGTCAGCGAAGAAATTGAGCTCAGTAAACTGGCGGAAGATGACGTCGAGCAGCCTGCGGCCCTGAAAAGTGGTGAGCGAGTTCAGGTGATGCTGAACGCCGGCCTTAGCCCGGAGCATGAACAACTGCTGGGTGGGCGAGTTGATGGCGTTGGTCTGTACCGCACCGAAATTCCTTTTATGCTACAAAGCGGCTTCCCATCCGAGGAAGAGCAAGTGGCGCAGTATCAAGGTATGTTGCAGCTCTACCCCAATAAACCGGTCACGCTACGAACACTGGATATTGGTGCCGATAAACAACTGCCTTACATGCCCATCAGTGAAGAAAACCCTTGCCTGGGCTGGCGCGGCATCCGTGTTACTCTCGATCAGCCAGAGATCTTTTTGATCCAGGTCAGAGCCATGCTTAGGGCCAATGCTGGAACCGGTAATCTGGGTATTTTATTGCCGATGATCACCAGTTTAGAAGAGGTTGATGAAGCAAAGCGTCTAATTGATCGTGCGGGGCGTGAAGTCCAGGAGGTTCTGGGCTATGAGTTGCCGCCACCGAAATTGGGTGTGATGATTGAAGTACCAGCCATGATTTTTATGTTGCCGTATCTGAAATCACGAGTCGATTTTATCTCGATTGGCACTAATGATCTGACGCAATATTTGCTGGCGGTGGATCGTAACAATACCCGTGTAGCTTCACTGTATGACAGCTTGCACCCGGCGGTGCTGCAAGTGCTAAGCCACATCTTGACTCAGGCGACTCAATCTGGCCTGCAAGTGAGCTTGTGTGGTGAAATGGCCGGTGATCCGATGGGCGCATTGTTGCTGGTCGGGTTGGGTTATCGCAATCTCAGTATGAATGGCCGCAGTGTGGCGCGAATTAAATATCTGCTGCGTAATATTGATTTGGTGGATGCAACCGCATTGGCTGAGCGGGTATTAACGGCCCAAATGACGACTGATGTACGCCATTTAACTGCCGCATTTATGGAGCGCCGAGGGTTAGGAGGCTTGATTCGCGGTGGTAAATAGAATGTCGGGTTTACAGAACTTTTCTGTTTGATGCCGCCCAGACAGCCATTGGCCTATGCTATTATGCGCTACCTGTAGCCCTGACTGGGCAGAACATTAATCTTCTCAAAACAAGAGATATTTCGTGGTGATAGATGATCAATAGCTATCTGGCGTTTCCTAAGTTTGATCCGGTCATTTTCTCAATTGGCCCGGTTTCCCTGCATTGGTATGGCCTGATGTATTTAGTGGGCTTTGTTTTCGCGATGTGGCTGGCGGTTCGTCGGGCAAATAAGCCTGGTAGCGGCTGGACAAAAGAAGAAGTCGAAAACCTCCTTTATGCCGGGTTCCTCGGGGTGTTTGTCGGTGGCCGCGTCGGTTATGTCCTCTTCTATAACCTACCGATGTTCCTCGATAATCCGCTGTACCTGTTTAAGGTCTGGGATGGCGGCATGTCATTCCACGGTGGTCTGATTGGTGTTATCTGTGTGATGCTGTGGTTCGCTCGCCGTACCAAACGCCATTTCTTCCAGGTTGCTGATTTTATTGCACCACTTATCCCATTTGGCTTAGGCGCTGGGCGTCTTGGTAACTTTATTAATGGTGAATTGTGGGGCCGAGTTACAACTGATACTCCATGGGCTATGTTGTTCCCGACTTCCCGGGGCGAAGATATTGCAATTGTTGCTGCAGACCCGGCTAAATGGCAGGCTATTTTTAACCAATATGGTGTATTGCCACGTCATCCTTCGCAATTGTATGAAATGCTTCTTGAGGGGGTGGTGTTGTTTATCATCCTAAATCTGTTTATCCGCAAACCGCGCCCGATGGGCAGTGTTTCAGGCCTGTTCCTGATTGGTTATGGAGCATTCCGGATTATTGTGGAATGTTTCCGCCAGCCAGATGCTCAACTTGGTTTGTTCGACGGCGTGATCAGCATGGGGCAGATCCTGTCTGTGCCTATGATTCTGGCCGGTATCATTATGATGATTTGGGCGTATCGCCGTCCTGCGCAACAACTTTCGTGAGGTAACATGAAACAGTATCTGGATTTGATGAAAAAAGTGCTGGAAGAAGGCACTCCTAAAGATGACCGTACCGGTACCGGGACGCTGTCGATTTTTGGGCATCAGATGCGTTTCAATTTACAAGACGGTTTCCCGCTGGTGACCACCAAACGTTGCCATCTACGTTCAATCATCCATGAACTGTTATGGTTCCTCAATGGCGATACCAATATTGCCTATTTGAAAGAAAATAACGTCTCAATCTGGGATGAGTGGGCGGATGAAAACGGTGACCTTGGCCCGGTTTATGGCAAGCAATGGCGCGCCTGGGGAGCGGCTGATGGTCGCAAAATTGACCAGCTGAGCCATGTGGTTCAACAGCTGAAGCAAGACCCAAACTCGCGCCGTATCATTGTGTCTGCATGGAATGTGGGTGAATTGGATCAAATGGCTTTAGCGCCGTGCCACGCTTTCTTCCAGTTCTATGTTGCTGATGGCAAGTTATCTTGTCAGCTATATCAACGTTCTTGCGATGTGTTCCTTGGCTTACCATTTAATATTGCTAGCTATGCATTATTGGTGCATATGATGGCGCAGCAATGTGACTTGGAAGTCGGTGATTTTGTCTGGACGGGTGGTGATACACACCTATACAGCAATCATATGGAGCAAACACAGCTGCAATTAAGCCGCGAACCTCGGGCATTACCGAAGCTGATTATCAAACGCAAACCTGACTCATTGTTTGATTACCAATTTGATGATTTTGAAATTGACGGTTACGAGCCTCATCCGGGCATTAAAGCCCCTGTTGCTATCTAATCTTGTTACCGGAGCCGCTTGGCTCCGGTTTTATATCTGCACTATTAACCGGTAATATCCCCACTAAATAGTCATTCTCCTCACTTTGTTATTCTGCTCGCGGCTCATAAAATTGCGAACTATACCGCACTATTTTCTGCATTCATGTCGTCATAAATAACATTTTGCGTAGCTCTTCCAGCCTTGGTTAAGCACGACTGGAACTCAAATTTTTACGACGTAAACTCGCGACATGAAAACTATCCTACGGCTCAATAAACCCCGTGTTATTCCAGGGGATACTCTTACAAAACAAAAAGGCATTAGTCTTATCGAATTGCTCTTGGTCATTGCCTTAGCTGGTGTTATGGCCACCTGGGGCACACAAAGTTGGCATCATTATCGCCAGCGGGAGAGATTAGCGGACAGTGCTCGCCAGCTATTAGCCTTTTTAACACATTTGCAAGCCAAGGCTAACCGCAATAACAGCTCGGTTTTATTGTGGGTAGAACCAGGCCAACAAGGGTGTTTAGGAAGTGGTGATAAACCCGTCACTCCCTGTGCTTTGTTAGAAAATTCAGTGTTTACTCCGCCCTATACTGATGTTGCTATCGCCATTTCCTTGAAAAAAGAAATAGGTTTTTTTGGTACCAGAAATACGGCACAAGCAGGAAATATTATGCTTAATAATTCGGCAGGGCGTATTCGGTTAATTCTTTCCAGTCGCGGGCGAATGAGGCTATGCAGTGAGGAGCAATCAATATCAGGTATTCATTTATGCAAGAAATAATACCAAAGTCGGGATCTGATATATCAGACCATTTTTTACAGAAATATATAACAGGTTTTACTCTGCCAGAAATGATGTTGGCACTGAGTATTGGCAGCTTGATTATTATGGCGGCCACAAAGACTTTTCCTCAACTACACAAACAAATAGCCACATTGCAGCAGCATTATCATCTGGAGTTAACAATGAGCCAGATTATGGCGGTGCTGGAAAAAGATCTGCGGCGGGCAGGATTTTGTCACGGAGAGTGTCAGGGAAAAGCGATGACAATACATCACTATCCGACGGAAGCTATAAACTCTTGTTTGATTGTTGCTTATGACCTTAACCGCAATGGCCGCTGGGAGGGGGAGAAACATCAGGAATCCGAATATTTTGGTTACCGCTTACGTAATAAAGCATTAGAAGGCCAGCGTGGTGAGTTGAATTGTTCAGGGAGAGGTTGGGAAAAGCTGTTTAATTCGCAAGATATCACCATAACGCACTTTTCTGTTAGCCGAATACGACAGCAAGCATCGGGTCAGGTTTATAGCGTGCAACTGGCGGGCCAAAAAACCGGTAATCCAGCAATACATCATCAACTGAGTTATAGCATCCGTGGGAATAACTTATGAGACCAGATAAACAGCGGGGCTCAAGTACTTTGGCTGCTGTCGCCACTCTGTTTGCCCTAGGTTTATTTCTGCTGTCAGCTTTACATCGGCAATTAGATAACATTCAGCAAATTACCGCCGAGGAACAACATCATTTACGGGCTTTTAATCAGGCAACATCATCATTGAATTGGGGAATGAGTCAGCATTGGCTATTTAGTATGCCGTGGGGCCTTGGTTCAACATGGCATTGTCATGAACAGTCACCATCTGGTTTGAGGGTCTGTATTAAACCGGCATCACTGACCGGTTTTTTTATCCTCAGGGGTGAGAGCCAATCTTTAGGCGGTCAACCACCTCTAATGCTTTATCAACGAGTTAAACTCCATTCAGAGAAGAGTGGTAAAGAAGCCCACCAACTGGTTAAGGTCGATCATGGCTGGTTAGATTTTTGCCCGGATAAGGAGGAGAAATTTTGTACTTAACAGGATGCTGTAATAGATCACAGCGCGCTAAAGAGATAGGCTATCCCCTTGTTCAACAGGGGTTTAGTCTACCTGAGGTCTTAATTGCGGCACTTTTTTTCTCAGTTTCTCTATTGGGATTGCTGCAATACCATCAGGCTCTTTTGCAGGGGTTCTCATCTTTGTGGCAGCAACGCCAGGCGTGGTCTTTACTTCACCAACACATTGAAAGCAGCAGTAATGAACCTGCAAAAACACTTATCTCGGGAGTGAAGCCTAATTGGCAATATCATCAGATTACAAGCCGAACTGATGGGCAGTGCGCAGAGTTTACATTTACCCTAAGAATACACCCTAAGCAGCAGGCAGAATTAAGTCGTTGGTTTTGTAAGGGGAGTATCGAGAGTTAATCGTGCAGGTATAAATATGATAATGAAGATAACCTATTGCGCTCACTCATTATCAAGTTAGAGTATTAAATCTCAGGATTTATCCACAAGTGATAGTCAGTTGGTTTAATCATTGATGGATATTCTCCATAGTGCCTTAAGGGAGTCATCATGTTTACGGTTTATCATTCTAATCAATTGGATTTACTCAAAGCGCTCACGACGGCGCTGATAGAACGAGAACCGTTGGATAACCCTTTCCAGCCAGAAATTGTGCTAGTTCAAAGCCCTGGTATGGCCCAGTGGCTCCAAATGCAATTGGCTCAACAATTTAGCATTGCGGCTAATATTGAGTTTCCACTGCCTGCGACTTTCATCTGGGATATGTTTACCCGAGTATTACCGGGGATCCCGAAAGAAAGTGCTTTTAGCAAAGATGCCATGACATGGAAACTCATGTGGTTACTGCCGGACTTATTAGAAAACCCGGTATTCTCTGCCATGAAACGCTATTTAAGTGACGATAGTGATAAACGTAAAATTCACCAACTTGCTGCCCGGGTAGCTGACCTTTTTGACCAATATCTGGTATATCGCCCGGAATGGCTCGAGAGTTGGGAGCGTGGTCAACCGATTGATAATCTTGATGATGCCCAGCAGTGGCAAGCTTTGTTATGGGTTGAACTGGCGCGCTATACCCGCCAGCTAGAACAACCGGAATGGCATCGCGCCAATCTTTATCAGCGTTTTATTAACACACTACTCGAATCGGATGTTTGTCCAGCAGGGTTGCCTAGACGGGTCTTTATTTGTGGTATATCCGCATTACCCCCTATCTATTTACAGGCATTGCAAGCGCTGGGTAAACATATTGATATTCACCTGATGTTTACTAATCCATGCCGTTATTTCTGGGGTGACATTCAGGACTATGCTTTTCTGGCTAAATTGCAAAGCCGTAAACGCAGACATTACCGCGAATTGATGGGCCATGAGTCGGCGGAAGTAAAACTGTTTCGCCACCCAGAACAAGCAGAACAGCTATTTAATGCTGATGGTGAGCAAAACCTCAGTAATCCGCTGTTAGCCTCATGGGGGCGGCTTGGGCGTGACCATATGTATTTATTATCTCAGGTTGATGAGATTCAAGAGGTTCATGCTTTTGTTGATATTGAGCCGGATAACCTTTTACATGGCATTCAGCACGACATGTTGGAGCTGGAAGATGGCGCTGTTATTGGCACCACACCAGAAACCTTAGCGCATAGCCATCAAAAGCGTGTATTGGCGCTAACAGACCGCTCTTTGAGCTTGCATGTGTGCCATAGCCCGCAACGCGAAGTTGAAGTCTTACAAGATAATCTTCTGAGGCTATTGGCGGCTGATCCGGAATTGACCCCACGTGACATTATTGTGATGGTCGCGGACATTGACAGTTACACTCCCTATATTCAGGCCACATTTGGCAATGCCACCGGGGCTCGCTATTTGCCATTTGCGATTTCAGACCGGAAAGCCAGCCAGGCTCATCCCGCACTTCAAGCTTTTATTACGCTACTGGATTTACCTCAGAGCCGCTTTACTTCGGAACAGGTGTTAGCTCTGCTGGAGGTGCCTGCTCTAGCCAATAAATTTGGTGTTACTGAAGACGGATTGCGCCGTTTACGGCAATGGGTGGGCGAGTCTGGCATTCGTTGGGGATTAGATGATGATAATGTGCGGGAGTTATCTTTGCCTGCGACGGGTCAGCATACCTGGCACTTTGGTATCACCCGAATGTTACTTGGCTATGCAATGGACAGTAGCGCCGGTGACTGGCAGGGGGTACTTCCTTATGATGAATCCAGTGGTTTAGCTGCTGAACTTGCTGGTCAATTGGCTGATATGTTGATGCAACTGAGCCAATGGCGACAACAATTAAGTGAAGCTCGCACACTAAGCGAATGGTTGCCATTATGCCGCCACTTATTAGATAGCTTCTTTGAGCCAGATAATGAGACGGAGGCGGTATTGGTGCTGATTGAACAGCAATGGCAGAAAGTTATCAGCTATGGCCTTGCTGCCCAATATCCGGATATCGTGCCACTTAATTTGTTACGCGATGAGCTGGCTTCGCGCTTAGATAACGAGCGCATTAGCCAGCGCTTTCTGGCTGGGTCTATTAATTTTTGTACCTTGATGCCAATGCGTTCCATTCCATTTAAAGTAGTGTGCTTGTTGGGGATGAATGACGGTGTTTATCCCCGAACTTTGCCCCCACTGGGCTTTGATTTAATGGCAAAGCAGGTTCGCCGTGGTGACCGTAGCCGCCGTGATGATGACCGTTATCTATTCTTGGAGGCATTACTCTCCGCCCAGCAACAGCTTTACATCAGCTATATTGGGCGCTCAATCCAAGATAACAGTCAACGCTACTGCTCCGTGCTGGTGAGTGAGTTGATTGAATACATTTCACAAAGTTATCACTTACCGGGCGACGAGGAACTCAGTGCGGATGACAGCGCCAACCGGGTCATACACCATTTGCTATGCTGGCATGCCCGTATGCCGTTTGCAGCGGAAAACTTTATCCCTAATAGCGAGTTACAGAGTTACGCCGCTGAATGGCTACCCTCAGCGGAGTCCAAGGGGGTGGCTCATCCCGAGTTTAATCAGCCTTTACCACCTGAACAGGTGGCAGAAATTACTCTTGATGAATTAATTCGCTTCTATCGCCACCCGGTGAGAGCATTCTTTCAATTACGGCTTGGGGTCAATTTTGTTATTGAAGAAACCGAGTTACCGGATGAAGAACCTTTTACCGTAGATAACCTCAATCGTTATCAGTTTAATACTCAACTATTGAATGCATTGATAGAAGAGAGTGATATCAATACGGTATTCACCCGCGCCCGTGCTGCGGGCAATCTTCCATATGGTTCTTTTGGTGAGATTTACTGGGAAAGCCAACAAGAGGAAATGGTGCCGTTAGCTGAACGGATCCGTGCAGAGCGTCAAGAAAATCAAAGTCTTGAACTCAATATTGAATTTGGTGATATCACTCTTACGGGATGGATTCATCAGATTCAAGAGGATGGTTTAATTCGTTGGCGGCCTGCGGCATTAACAGCAGTCGATGGGCTTTTATTGTGGATTGAACATTTAGTGTATTGCGCCGCAGGTGGTAAGGGTGAAAGCCGAATGTATGGCCGTAAAGGAACGGAATGGCGCTACGCCCCATTGGAATGTGACGAAGCACGGCAATATTTTCAGCAGCTAATCAGTGGATATCAGCAAGGTATGTGCGAACCTCTGCTACTGTTGAGTAAAAGTGGTTGGGCGTGGTTGAGTCAGTGTTTTGATAGTAATTCTGGCCAGATTTTATGGGATGACGAAACCCAAACTAAGGCCCGAATGAAACTATTACAGGTTTGGCAAGGTGATCAACGGATCGCTGGAGAGTGCGAGGATCACTACATACAAAGGGTGTTCCGCCTGATGGATAACCAACATCTCGACATGATATTACACGAAACTCAACGTTATTTATTACCAATAGCCCGCCATAATAAAGCGAGCTAACTGCTAGCAAACCAGATTTTAGGACATATTGAATACCAGAAGCCGAATAGGTGTTTTAGCGGCAATCTTAAGGGGTTAGGGGAGAAACGGAATGCATAAACAGTTTGCCCGCATCATTGGCATATTTTTCTTATTAGGTTTATTAGCTCCGCTGAGTTGGGCGGATACTCCGGCATGGCAACCACTGGCAGAAGCTATTCACAAAAGTGAACATGACCTGCGTAAGTATCAGGCGATAAAATTGCCTAATGGCATGACGGTGTTGCTGGTCTCTGATGCACAAGCGCCAAAATCTTTGGCTGCCTTGGCGTTACCTGTTGGGTCACTGGAAGATCCTAATAACCAACTTGGATTAGCGCATTATCTGGAGCACATGTTACTGATGGGCTCTAAGCGTTTCCCTGAGCCTGGCAGTTTCTCTGAGTTCTTGAAAAAACATGGCGGTAGCCATAATGCCAGCACAGCTTCTTATCGCACGGCTTTCTATCTTGAAATTGAAAATGATGCATTAGCCCCAGCGGTTGATCGTTTGGCAGATGCTATTGCAGAGCCACTGCTAGACCCGATTAATGCCGACCGTGAACGTAATGCGGTGAATGCAGAATTGACGATGGCTCGTTCCCGCGATGGTATGCGTATGGCGCAGGTGAATGCTGAAACGCTTAATCCCGCTCACCCAAGTGCGCGTTTTTCAGGCGGGAATCTAGACACACTTAAAGATAAGCCGGATGGTAAATTACATGACGAACTGCTGAGCTTCTATCATCATTATTATTCAGCCAACCTGATGGTGGGGGTGCTTTATAGCAATCAGTCTTTGGCGCAATTAGCACAATTAGCGGCGGATACCTTTGGCCGAATTCCTAATCGGGATGCAAAAGTCCCTCCGATTACCGTGCCTGTGGTCACACCGGACCAAACCGGTATTATTATTCACTATGTTCCCGCTCAACCCCGTAAACAGCTAAAAATAGAATTCCGCATTGACAATAATAGTGCAGATTTCCGTAGTAAAACAGATACCTACATTAGTTATTTGATAGGGAATCGCAGCAAAGATACTTTGTCTGACTGGCTACAAAAACAAGGGTTGGCAGATGCAATCAATGCTGGGGCGGATCCCATGGTTGACAGGAATGGCGGCGTGTTCTCCATTTCAGTGTCACTCACCGATAAAGGTTTGGCTAATCGTGACACCGTGGTAGCTGCCATTTTTGATTACATCAACATGCTGCACAAAGATGGCATTAAAAAAAGCTATTTTGATGAAATCGCTCATGTATTGAATCTGGATTTCCGCTATCCATCAATTACGCGAGATATGGATTATATTGAGTGGCTGGTGGACATGATGCTGCGGGTGCCTGTTGCCCATGTGCTTGATGCCCCTTATCTGGCTGATCAATATGATGCGAAAGCCATTGCTGCCCGACTGGCTGAAATGACACCAGAAAATGCCCGTATTTGGTTTGTCAGCCCAGAAGAGCCTCACAACAAAGTCGCTTATTTTGTTGATGCCCCTTATCAGGTCAATAGAATCAGCCCGCAAGAGATGCAGGAATGGCAGAAGTTGGGGAAAGACATCACGCTGAGTTTACCGGCACTTAACCCTTATATTCCGGATAACTTCTCGTTAATCAAAGCAGATAAAAATATTACCCGGCCGCAGAAAGTTGTGGAACAGCCAGGGTTACGGGTGTTCTACATGCCAAGTCAGTATTTTGCTGACGAACCGAAAGCCAATATCTCAGTGGCTTTTCGCAACCCGCATGCATTGGACACCGCCCGCCATCAAGTTCTTTTTGCCCTGACTGATTATTTGGCTGGCTTATCACTGGATGAATTGAGTTATCAGGCATCAATCGGTGGGATAAGCTTTGCAACCGCGCCGAATAATGGTCTGTATGTTAGTGCCAATGGTTTTACACAACGGATGCCGCAGTTGTTGACGTCTTTGGTGGAAGATTACTCCAGTTTCACACCGACAGAAGAGGGGTTAGCGCAGGCCAAATCGTGGTATCGCGAGCAATTGGAAGTCGCCGAGAAGGGCAAAGCTTATGAACTGGCAATTCAGCCAGCTCAATTACTGTCTCATGTTCCTTATTCAGAACGCAGCGAACGCCGCAAATTACTGGACACTATTCGTGTGCAAGATATCGTAACTTATCGCGATGATTTGCTCAAAAAATCGGCGGTGGAAGTATTGGCAGTCGGTAATATGACGGCCCCGCAAGTAACATCTTTAGCTGAATCATTGAAAAAACAGCTCAGTTTGGCTGGGACAACTTGGTGGACTGGCGAGGATGTGATTGTTGATAAAGCGCAGCTCGCCAATATGGAAAGACTGGGCAGTAGCTCTGATGCAGCGCTGGCCGCAGTCTACGTTCCAACCGGTTATACAGAAATTGAAGGTATGGCGCGCAGTGCCTTGTTGGGGCAAATTGTCCAGCCTTGGTTCTATGACCAACTGCGTACAGCAGAGCAACTCGGTTATGCGGTATTTGCTTTTCCGATGTCGGTTGGGCGTCAATGGGGCTTGGGTTTCCTGCTGCAAAGTAACAGCAAACAACCTGATTATCTTTATCAGCGCTATCTTGCTTTCTATCCACAAGCTGAAAAACGTTTGCGTGAAATGAAACAAGCTGATTTTGAACAATATAAGCAGGGGCTAATCAATCAATTACTGCAACGCCCACAAACGCTGGATGAAGAAGCCAGCCGCTACAGTAATGATTTTAATCGTAATAATTTTGCCTTTGATAGCCGTGAGAAAATGATTGCTCAGGTGAAGCTGCTGACGAACATTACATTGGCGGATTTCTTCCAGCAAGCGGTTATCAAGCCACAAGGTTTGGCACTACTTTCTCAGGTTAAAGGCCAGGGGCAAACGACGGGTGGCTATGCGGTGCTTAAAGGATGGACGACATATCCAACAACGTCAGCCTTGCAAGCGACCTTACCGCAGAAGGTATTGGCTCCATGACATCAATGACTCCTCAGCGGCTGGAGCCGCTAACGCTCCCTTTGTATGGTGAGAGGCTGATTGAGGCCTCTGCGGGCACGGGTAAAACTTTTACCATCGGGGTTCTTTATCTCAGATTGCTGCTTGGTTTGGGGGGCAATGCTGCATTTAGTTGCCCCTTAATGGTTGAAGAAATCCTAGTGGTGACTTTCACCGAAGCAGCAACTGAGGAGCTAAGAGGGCGAATTCGTGACAATATTCATCAGTTGCGAATCGCCTGCGTACGGGGAGTCAGTGATGACCCAATGCATCAGGCTTTATTAACTGAAATCACCGATTTGAGCGAGGCCGCGGCACAGCTGTTGGCGGCTGAGCGCCAGATGGATGAAGCTGCCATTTATACTATTCACGGCTTTTGTCAGCGAATGCTTGCTAACAATGCATTTGAATCGGGCATTTTGTTTGAACAAACCTTGGTGCAGGATGAACTGCCACTGCGCAGGCAAGCTTGTGCTGACTTTTGGCGGCGTCACTGCTATCCGCTGCCATTAGCAATTGCTCGCGCGGTCAGTCAAGAATGGAGTGGCCCGGAAGCACTACTCAAAGACCTCGCTGCTTATTTACAGGGGGAAACGCCTAAATTTCGCCAAGCGCCCGCAGAGAATGAAACGATACTCAGCCGGCACCAGCAGATAGTGGTGAAAATTGATGAGCTTAAGGCGCAGTGGCGTGCTGCAGCGCTTGAGTTGGAGGCGCTGATTAGCGGGTCTGGGGTTGATAAACGCAGTTACAGTGCCCGGTATTTACCTAACTGGCTGGAAAAAGTGGGGCTGTGGGCGGAGCAAGAAACGGGTGATTATCAGTTACCCAAAGAGTTAGAGAAATTTCGCCAATCAGTATTATTGGAAAAAACCAAAAAAGGTGAGGCCCCACAACACCCTTTATTCAGTGCTATAGACCGGATATATGAACAACCTTTGACACTCAGAGACTTGATTTTATCCCGAGCTATCAGCGAGATACGTGCCTCAGTGCAGCAAGAAAAACGCCAGCGTGCTGAACTGGGGTTTGATGATTTGCTCAGTAAATTGGATGCGGCATTACAGCAACCGGGCGGAGAGTTATTGGCTCAATCTATTCGTTCTCGCTATCCCGTCGCAATGATTGATGAGTTTCAAGACACTGACCCGCAACAATATCGTATTTTCCACACACTCTATGGTGGGCAGGGAGAGTGCGGCTTATTGTTGATTGGCGATCCCAAGCAGGCTATTTATGCTTTCCGTGGCGCTGACATCTTTACTTATATCCGTGCGCGCTCAGAAGTAAGTACCCACTACACATTAGAGACTAACTGGCGCTCATCCTTCCCGATGGTGCAATCCGTGAATCGGCTGTTTGGTTTAGTTGATGTTCCTTTCTTGTTTAAACAAATCCCATTTATCAATGTTGCTCCTGCGGAAAAAAATAAGCGGTTATCGTTTGAAATAAAAGGGAAAAAACAACCTGCATTGTCTTTCTGGTTGCAGCCGGGTGAGGGTGTTGGGGTTAGTGAGTACCAACAATTAATGGCGCGCCAGTGTGCTGCTCAAATACGCGACTGGCTCACTGCGGGTCAGCAGGGGCTGGCTCAGTTAGTCACAACCAGCGACTCAAGACCGGTTCAAGCATCTGATATCACTATTTTAGTGCGCAGCCGGGCAGAAGCGGCATTAGTCCGCGATGCCCTCAGTGCATTGTCTATCCCCTCAGTTTATTTATCTAATCGTGACAGTGTATTTGATACTGCCGAGGCCAAGGATTTACTGTGGCTATTACAAGCCGTTCTGGCACCAGAACAGGAGCGGGCATTACGTAGCGCCATGGCCGCCGGCGTGCTGGGGTTGGACGCACGAATGCTGGATGATTTGAATCACAATGAGCGGGCTTGGGATGCTTTGGTTGATGAGTTCGATGGTTACCGCCAACATTGGCAGCGCCGCGGGGTGCTCCCTATGCTGCGGGAGATTATGGCTCGCCGCCATTTAGCGGAAAACCTGCTGGCAACCCCGGGTGGGGAAAGACGACTGACCGACTTGCTGCATTTGGGTGAACTATTGCAAGAAGCGGCATCTCAGCTTGATAGTGAGCACGCACTAATCCGTTGGCTCGCACAACAAATAGCACAACCCAACCATCAGTCTGATAATCAACAATTACGTTTGGAAAGTGACCGCCATTTGGTGCAGGTCATTACTATCCATAAATCGAAAGGGCTAGAGTATCCGCTGGTGTGGCTACCTTTTGTTGGTAATTTCCGACAGCAGCAGGACGTGCTTTATCATGACCGCCATAGCTTTGAGGCATTACTGGATTTGAATGCTGATGAAGAGAGCCAGGCCTTGGCGGAAGAAGAGCGCCTGGCTGAAGACCTACGGCTGCTATATGTAGCACTCACCCGTGCGGTTTATCATTGCAGTGTCGGGATTGCTCCGCTGATTAAAGGCGGGCGAAAAAAACAGGGTGAAAGTGACATGCACCTGAGTGCGCTAGGTTATCTGGTGCAGCGAGGGAAGGCGGGTGATGCGCAGTATCTGGCGGATAACCTTGCAGAGCTAACCCTGCTAGCTGGTGGGGATATCTCTGTTTCACCAGCTGGGCAGTTAGACGAAACGCCATGGCAGCCCCAGCCGGAAGAGTTACCCGCACTGGCTGCGCGTCAGTTTAACCGCCAAATACAAGATTTTTGGCGTGTCACCAGCTATTCCGGCCTACAACAACATGGTGCAGGTAAAAGTGGCACATCGCAGGCACTAAATACGCCATTGCAGGAACTGTTACCACGACTGGATACTGATGCTGCGGGTGAGCAAGTCTTAATCACTGAGTCTCAGTTAACTCCTCATACTTTCCCTCGAGGAGCCGCCCCGGGGACGTTCCTACATGATTTACTCGAACCACTGGATTTCAGCCAACCTATTGAGCAAGACTGGCTGACAGAGCAACTACAGCAACAAGGATTTGGCGAGCAGTGGTCGCCGATGCTGTATCAATGGCTCAGGGCGATTGTACAAGCGCCCTTGAATGAAACGGGGGTGAGATTGGCGGAGTTATCCCCACACAGCAAACAGGCGGAGTTACAATTTTATTTACCGATAGACCAACTGCTGCAAGCTAGAGAATTAGATAGCTTAATCAAGCGCTATGACCCACTTTCCCGCCAGTGCCCGGAGTTGGATTTTCAGCAAGTACAAGGGATGCTCAAAGGGTTTATTGACTTGGTTTTTTGCTGGCAGGGGAAATATTACTTATTGGATTACAAATCAAATTGGCTAGGTGAAGACAGCAGTGCCTATACCGATGAGGCGATGACCCAAGCCATGGCTGAGCATCGCTATGACCTGCAATATCAGCTATATACTCTGGCGTTACACCGTTATTTACGCCACCGGTTAGCGAATTATGACTATCAACGCGATTTTGGTGGCGTGATTTATTTCTTCCTTCGCGGCGTTGATAAGCAACATCCGGGGAATGGTATTTTTAGCTGTCGGCCTGAACAAGCGCTCATTGAGGGAATGGATTGTTTATTCAGTGGCTGTGAGGTAGCGCGGCATATGAGTGACAAAAGCAATACCGCCAGCACCGGTGAGGGCGCATCAATATGATGACATTACTGGAGCAGGCGGTTCGTGACCACTTACTACGCCCGTTGGATGTTCAATTCTCACGAATGATAGCCGGCGATAACGCCCCAATGCTGCAATTGGCCGCAGCGGTTCTCAGTGCAGAGGCGGGGGCCGGGCATGTGTGTTTGCCTCTGAGCTATTTGCAGCCCGACCAGCTATTTGGTGGGCGACAAGCACTGTTATCACAGGCGCTATGGCAGGCGGCAGGTGCGCCGGATCAATTACAGTGGATGCAGGCACTCAATCACTCTTCAGCAGTCAGCGATGGCTCACAACCCACACCGCTAGTTTTGCAAAATGGCCGTTTATATCTACAGCGGATGTGGCAATACGAAGGGGATGTGGTGCGCTTTATTGCCAGTGATAACACCGTGTCACTTATCAACGATGCCAGAGATGTCAACGAAATCTTGCTAAGAGAGACACTCGACCGGCTATTTGGGCCGGCGGACATTGGGGTTGATTGGCAAAAAGTCGCAGCCGCTGTTGCGGCGACCCGCCGTATTTCCGTGATTTCCGGTGGGCCGGGAACAGGTAAAACGACGACAGTCGCTAAGTTATTGACGGCACTGATACAACTTAGTCAGGGGCAACGTTTACGTATCCAACTGGCCGCTCCAACGGGGAAAGCTGCCGCACGTTTGACCGAATCATTGGGTAACGCGACTCGCCAGCTTTCGCTGACTGACCATGAGCGCAGGCTATTTCCAGATCAAGCATCCACATTGCACCGTTTGTTGGGCGCGCAACCCCATAGTCAGCGCCTTCGCTATCACCGTGGTAATCCGTTAAATCTTGATGTGCTGGTGGTCGATGAAGCATCAATGGTGGATTTACCGATGATGGCGCGACTTATTGCCGCATTGCCCGCCAAAGCTCAGGTGATTTTTCTCGGTGACCGTGATCAATTGGCCTCGGTGGAAGCTGGGGCTGTTCTGGGGGATATCTGCCGTTTTGCTGAGTTAGGTTACAGCGAGCCGCGGGCTGAACAAATAACCCGCTTAACGGGGTGTGTATTGGCAGGAAGTATCCCGATTGGTGATGTGCAGACTGATAGCGTCAATGTTCGTGATAGTTTGTGTCTACTGCGTAAAAGCTATCGTTTCGATGAAAAGTCCGGTATTGGGCAGTTGGCTTTCGCCGTGAATACCGGAAGGTATCGCGAGGCATTATCCATTTTAGACGGAACATATTCTGATATCGAACGTTTCTCTTTGGGCGATTCAGATGACTATCAGGTACTGCTGGAACATTGTGTTGCCGGTTATCAGCACTATCTGGAGTTAGCGGCAGCAGGTGCGGATGCTGTTGATGTGCTGGCAGCATTTGGTCGCTACCAACTATTGTGTGCATTACGCTCCGGGCCATTTGGTGTCAGCGGCTTAAATGAGCGAATTGAACAGCTGTTACATCGCCAGCGGTTAATTGAGCGCGCCCCAGGGCCATCAGGGCGTTGGTATGTTGGACGACCGGTGATGATTGAGCTTAATGACAGTGCTCTTGGCCTCTTCAATGGCGATATTGGCATTGCTTTGCATGATGGCGAGGGGGAGTTGCGGGTGCATTTCCAGCTGCCGGACGGCAATATCAAATCTGTGCAGCCGAGCCGTCTTCCCAGCCATGAAACAGCCTACGCCATGACAGTCCATAAATCCCAAGGGTCTGAGTTTGAACATACCGCGTTGGTATTGCCTAATAATTTCATGCCGGTATTAACCCGAGAGTTGGTCTATACCGCTATTACTCGCGCCCGCCAGCGTTTGACACTGTATTGCAGCGATTCGGTATTGGGCCATGCGATACGCACCCCCACCCTGCGAGTTAGCGGGTTGGTTGACCGCTTGAATGCGCTGAGATAATGATATGACCCCAAGGGGCAGTTAGCCCCATTGGTGTCACTCGGTGGCTACAAATCAGCCAGCAGAATTTTTGAACGCCGTTGATAGTTATACAATTCTTGCTTCTGAATCGGTAACACCTCAACTTCAGCGGGTGTAAATCCGCGCTCCTGGAACCAGTGAATACTGCGGGTAGTTAATACAAACAGCTTTTTAAGACCCATCTGCCGAGCTTGATTGGCGACCCGCTTTAACAGCATTTCGCCTCGGGATGAGCTGCGATAATCCGGGTGCACCGCAACACAGGCCATTTCGCCGATTTGCTCTTCGGGGAATGGATAAAGTGCCGCGCATGCGATAGTCAGATTATCCCGTTCAATAATGGTGAATTTGTCGATTTCCATCTCAAGCTGCTCACGTGAGCGGCGCACCAAAATACCTTGTTGCTCCAGCGGGCGAATTAGCTCCAATATGCCGCCAATATCATTGATGGTGGCGCGGCGAACTTGCTCTGCACTCTCCATTACAATCTGGGTACCAATCCCATCGCGGGAGAACAGTTCTTGCACCAGCGCTCCATCTTCTTGATAACTCAGTAAATGGCTGCGGCGCACACCACTGCGGCAAGCTTTTACTGCACCACGCAGAAAACGTACCGTCCCCGAGTTGTAATCGCCTTCCTGCTCCAAATCTTCAATTCGCTTTTGCGCATCATTGGGGAACAGTTCTGAAATAATATTGCCTTCATTGTCTGTCACCCCTTGGGATGAGCAGAAACCGATCATTTTTTCCGCTTTCAGTTTGATTGCTAACTGAGTAGCAACTTCTTCAGAGGTCAGATTAAAACTCTCGCCAGTGACTGACACCGCAACCGGCCCCAGCAGCACAATAGCGCCATTGTCTAATTGGCGATGAATAGCATCCTCATCGATTCGACGAATACGGCCACTATGACAATAATCAACACCATCATCGACACCCAAGGGTTGGGCAATGATAAAGTTGCCGCTGACCACATTGATATGCGCGCCTTGGAGTGGGGTATTATTCAAACTCATTGATAATCTTGCCGTGATATCCAGCTGCAATAAGCCCGCAGCCTGCTTCACCATTTCTAGCGTCCGGGCATCGGTGACTCGGGTATGTTTGTGATAGAGCGGCTCGTAGTGGTGCTGTGCCAAATTGGCGTCGATTTGTGGGCGGGCGCCGTATACCACGACCAGCCGGATCCCCAAGCTATGCAGCAAACCTATATCGTTGACGATATTAGAGAAATTTTCATGCTCAATCGCCTCGCCCCCTAGCATGACAACAAATGTCTTGCCGCGGTGCGCATTGATATAGGGAACTGAGTGGCGAAATCCCTGAACCAGTTCAGTACTACGTTCCTTCACGGCAAGCCCTCTTTGAATTTTTATTCGGTATTTTTGTATTTTTATTCTTTTTTGATCAAGATGGCAAGCAAGAAATTGCTATTAAATGCATATGTATGGCACATGCGTATTAATAAATTGAATAACATAAAAATGTTTTTCTGATGACAGCGTGGGATCGATTCGTTAAAGTTTTTCCTCGTAAATTTTTTTTGTTCGATTTTTATTCATATTTTGGTAGTGACTTTGGAGTTACATGGCAGATTCAAATCATAATTCTGGGCGTCGCCGTTTACTACAAGGTGCCGCCGCAGCCTGGCTACTGAGTGTCACTCGGGTTGGATTTGCAGCTGCTTCACACATTATTGCCGTAAGGATTTGGCCCTCCTCAACCTATACCCGAGTCACACTGGAATCCAATACACCGCTTAAGTATCGTCAATTCGCGTTGACGAACCCGGATCGCATTGTGGTTGATATTGAAGGTGTGCATCTCAATAGCGTGTTGAAAGAGATGACCAAGCAAGTTCAGTCCAGTGATCCATATCTGAAACAGGCGCGAATAGGGCAGTTTGATAAAAATACCGTCCGGCTGGTACTGGAGTTGAAGCAAAGCATCAGCCCACAATTATTTACCCTTAAGCCTTTTGCTGAATTCAAAAACCGCTTAGTTGTCGATTTGTATCCGCAAGAGGGCACCACCTCGGCTGAGGATGATCCGCTGTTGGCATTATTGGAAGATTACAACAAAGGCAATGTGGAGCGCACGTTGCCCGCAGAAGCGCCGAAAGCGGGTAAGGCCGGGCGGGATAGGCCGATTATTATCATGCTAGACCCCGGACACGGTGGGGAAGACCCTGGCGCTATTGGCCGAAATAAAACCCGTGAGAAAGACATTGTGCTGCAAATTGCCCGCCGCTTACAGGCACTGATTAAGAAAGAGTCGAATATGCGGGTATTTATGACGCGCAATGAAGATGTCTTTATTCCACTGAAAGTGCGGGTCGCTAAAGCCCGCAAGCTACGTGCGGATTTATTCATTTCGATTCATGCCGATGCCTTTACCAGCCAGGCTGCCAGAGGCTCTTCAGTTTTTGCATTATCGACCAAAGGGGCAACCAGTACGGCGGCACGCTTTTTGGCACAAACACAGAATGAGGCGGACCAGATTGGTGGGGTGAGCAAGAGTGGGGATCGCTATCTTGACCACACAATGATTGATTTGCTGCAAACCGCCACTATCAATGACAGCTTGAAATTTGGTAAAGAAGTGCTGAACCGCATGGGGAAGATTAATAAACTGCACAAGAATCGGGTTGATCAGGCGGGCTTCGCAGTATTGAAAGCCCCTGATATTCCATCAATTTTGGTCGAAACCGCGTTTATTAGTAATTTGGAGGAAGAGAGGAAATTGCGAACCAGCCATTTCCAGCAGCAAGTTGCTGAATCCATCTTTGCGGGTATCAAGGCCTATTTTGCGAATGGCGGGGCGGTGGCTCGAGTTTAGTCAGATTGATTGATATCAGCAGGGGCAGAATAGCCCTTGCTGGTCAGGGCTTGAGATA
Source organism: Yersinia hibernica (assembly GCF_004124235.1). Lineage (NCBI taxonomy): Bacteria > Pseudomonadati > Pseudomonadota > Gammaproteobacteria > Enterobacterales > Yersiniaceae > Yersinia > Yersinia hibernica. The sequence continues at coordinate 3,651,285 of NZ_CP032487.1, read as the reverse complement.
ATGAGAAAGCCAGAAACAAAAAAACACCCTTGAGGGTGCTTTATGGTGATAAAAAATGCTGAATAATTGGTTGCGGGGGCCGGATTTGAACCGACGACCTTCGGGTTATGAGCCCGACGAGCTACCAGGCTGCTCCACCCCGCGTCCGTCTTAATGCTATTTTCTATCTGACTTTTTATGACTTATTTATGTAATTGGTTGCGGGGGCCGGATTTGAACCGACGACCTTCGGGTTATGAGCCCGACGAGCTACCAGGCTGCTCCACCCCGCGTCCGTCACTACATATTGTACTGCTGAACCGCTATTTTACCTAATTCGTCTTAACTTTCAAGACTATCGAACGACATTTGATACTGCTGGTAGCCAGTATCGATTGGTTGCGGGGGCCGGATTTGAACCGACGACCTTCGGGTTATGAGCCCGACGAGCTACCAGGCTGCTCCACCCCGCGTCCGATTGAGCGCACTATACTCTGGATGAGATCTGTTGCAAGTAGTTTTGCCACTTAATTAAGGTAAATAGGGTTTTTCGATTAATTTATCAACTATTTGTTTCCTTTTTCCCCACCGCGCGGTAGGGATTTTTTTCTGTATGCTGATTCCTTTATCTATAGGCGTTTGTTATCGTTCGCCGGTAGATAAAATAAGTAAGAGAAGGCGTGAAATGACAAGTCGTTGGGGCAAATACCTACTGAGTGGAATAATGATTGCTGTTCTGGCTGGCTGCCAATCTCGGCCAACTGATCGCGGGCAACAATATAAAGACGGGCGTTTGGAACATCCACTGGAATTGGTGAATGAGCCGCACGCAACAGGTAAGCCAGTCAACGCCAAAGATTTCTCTGATCAGGTGAAAGTCATTAATCAATCTTCACCGGGTCTGTATAACCGCAACAGCAGCACATTCAATGCGGTTGAAAATTGGATGTTAGCCGGAGCAGATACCAGTAAATTAAGTCTGTTTGGCTTAAATGCCTATCAGATGGAGGGCGTGGATAATTTCGGTAATGTGCAATTTACCGGTTATTACACCCCAGTGCTTCAGGCCCGCTATACCCCGCAAGGTGAATTCCGCCACCCACTTTATCGTATGCCCGCCAAAGGCAAGCGCCGGCTACCAGACCGGGCGGCTATCTATGCGGGCGCATTAGATAACAGCAAATTAGTTATCGCGTACACCAATTCGTTGGTGGATAATTTTATGATGGAAGTGCAGGGCAGTGGTTATGTTGATTATGGTGATGGACGACCACTGACTTTCTTCGGCTATGCCGGTAAAAATGGCCATGCTTATCGCAGTATCGGTAAGGTGTTGATTGACCGCGGTGAAGTGGCGAAAGCAGATATGTCGATGCAAGCTATCCGCCATTGGGCAGAGACACACAGTGAAGCTGAAGTTAGAGAGTTATTAGAGCAAAATCCGTCGTTTGTCTTCTTCAAACCTGAAATGTACGCGCCGGTGAAAGGGGCCAGTGCCGTCCCATTAATTGCTAAAGCCTCCGTTGCCTCCGACCGTTCGCTGATCCCAGCGGGCACTACATTATTGGCCGAAGTACCCTTATTAGACGAGAAGGGGAAATTCACCGGGCACTATCAGATGCGGCTAATGGTGGCGCTGGATGTCGGGGGCGCAATTAAAGGCCAGCATTTTGATATTTATCAGGGGATTGGCCACGAAGCTGGTCAAGCTGCCGGTTTCTACAACCACTATGGCCGGGTTTGGGTGTTGAAAAATGCACAAAGCAGCGGGCCACTGTTTACCGCTTATCAAGGCGGCAAAACCGCCGCGTCATCCGGTAATGGCGCTTCACTATTGGTGAAAAATCAGGGCCAGTAAACCGGCCGTTTGATGTGATTGATTTTACTCTTTCTCAGGCGGCCAACTGGCCGCTTTTGTATTCGTATTGTTATAAAGGTAATCCAGTGATGAAGGTAACAAGTCTATGAACACAGCCCATTCGGAAGCTTACCAACAGCGATTTGGCGGTATTGCTCGCCTGTATGGGCAGCAGGCACTGGCACTTTTTTCGCAGGCGCATGTTTGCGTTATCGGTATTGGTGGTGTGGGTTCATGGGCGGCAGAAGCACTGGCCCGTACTGGGATTGGCGCGATTACATTGATTGATATGGATGATGTCTGCGTCACTAATACCAATCGCCAAATTCATGCTTTACGCAGCCATGTTGGGCAGGCTAAAACAGAGGTTATGGCGGAACGCATTCTGGCCATCAATCCGGAATGCCAAGTAACTTGTATTGATGATTTTATTACTGCGGATAATGTTGCAGAGCTTTTAGATAAAAACTTTAGCTATGTTATTGATGCCATTGATAGTGTGCGCCCCAAAGCAGCCCTGTTGTCCTATTGCCGCCGTTATAAAATCCCGGTAGTGACGACGGGAGGCGCTGGTGGGCAAATCGACCCGACCCGCATTGAAGTGGTGGATTTGGCGAAAACCATTCAGGACCCTTTAGCGGCGAAGCTGCGTGAAAGGCTGAAAAATGATTTCAACGTGGTGAAAAACAGCAAAGGCAAACTGGGGATCGATTGTGTTTTCTCCAGCGAACCATTAGTTTACCCGCAGAGTGATGGCTCGGTGTGTGCATCGCGCAGCACAGCTGAAGGGCCGAAGAAGATGGATTGTACTTCAGGTTTTGGTTCGGCGACGATGGTCACCGCCACTTTTGGCTTTGTTGCGGTGTCCCATGCATTGAAAAAAATGATGGCAAAAGCGGCTCGCCAGGGGCAATAGTCACCATGATTAACCCAATCACTTAACGCTACGGTTAACCATCGCTGCCGCCAATTGGCTAGCTATATTGGGCGGCAATTGCTTGCACCCCTTGCGCTAAGGCCTGCAAACCGCTGGCGCGCGAGGTGCTTAATTGCTGGCGTAATCCTAACTGTTCAAACAATGCCAAAGGATCCTCGGCCAATATTTGCTGTGGCTTTTTACCCTCTACCGCGGTGAGAATAATCGCCAGCAACCCACGAACAATGCGGCCTTCGCTGTCACCGTAGAAATGTAAGCGGCCATCCGGCAAGCACTCATGCCCCAGCCAGACTCGATTTTCACACCCCGTCAGCTCCAGCTCATTTTGTTTCAATGATTCTGGCAATGGCGGAAGTTGCTTGGCCAGCAAGATTAACTGGCGATAGCGATCTTCCCACTGTTTATGGGCACTGAAAGTCTCGAGTAACTTTGTCGCCGTGATATCGCGACCAAAAGGGTGTGGAGCAATCATGATATTCTCGTGTTATAGCCAGTTGATATTTATCTAGTAAGTTTTTTATAGGTGCTTAATCTTGCAATAATTCCAGTGCTTTGCCGAGCGCTATACACAGTGTTTCAACATCATTTTCTGTATTGTAGGCTGCAAATGAAGCACGCAGGCTACCACTGACGCCCAACGCCGCCATTAATGGCTGTGCGCAATGCTGCCCGGCGCGTAGCGCGATGCCCTGCTCTGCTAATAATGTGACTAAGTCACTATGGTGAACACCATCAAAAGTGAATGCCAGCAGGCTTGATTGCTGACAACGGAAACTACGAAAACCCGGTAATTTAGCCAGCTTATGCTCCGCCAATGTCGCTAGGTGTTGGCTATAAATCTCAGCTTCGTCCAAATCAATATGTTCCAGCCAACTGAGCACAGCCGATAACCCAATCACCCCGGCAATATTTGGCGTCCCGGCTTCAAAGCGGTAAGGCACTTCATGGGGGGTAAAACCGCCAAATGAGGCATGAGTGAGCATTTTGCCACCGCCTTGCCATGCGGGCATTTCTTGCAGCAACTCGGCCTTGCCATACAGTGCGCCAAGGCCCGTAGGCCCATACAATTTGTGGGCAGAAAAAGCATAAAAATCAATATCAAGAGCTTGAACATCTGCCGGGCTATGAACAATTCCTTGTGCGCCATCCACCATGACGATGCAGCCATATTGATGGGCGAGCTCAATGGCCTCTGCTAATGGTGGGCGGCCACCAGTGACATTCGACATCTGGCCGAGCGCTAATATGCGAGTTTTATGGTTCAATAACTGCGGTAATTGTTGTAAATCAGGTAGATAATCGAGGCCAATAGGCCACTTAATTATTCTGGCACCGGTTTGTTCCGCAACCATAAGCCAGGGTATTAAGTTGGCATGATGTTCTGCCTCACTGACAATGATTTCATCCCCCGTTTGTAGGCGGGGGCGGGCATAGCTTTGCGCTACCAGATTAATGGCTTCGGTGGTGCCCCTGGTCCAAACAATATTTTCTGCTTCTGGCGCATTGATAAAGTCTGCTACCTGCTGGCGGGTTTCTTCAAAACGAACGGTCAATGACAATGCCGATTGATGTTGACTGCGATGCACTGTGGCGGAGTCTTGCTGATAAAACAGCTGGATAGCTTCAATCATGGCACGTGGTTTCAAGGCGGTCGCTGCGCTATCCAGATAGATTATTTCATCGCTAATTGCCGGGAATTCCAGGCGAAAATCCGTTGGATTAAAAGACTTCATTCTATTGTTCGCATCCTTTGGTTCACTTCGGAACTGTCTCATTTTAGCCGCAATTAGCCCACAAATGGCCCTGATAACTGGCAATATGTCACAAGATGGTTATGCTGAATAGTAACGGACATAACCATTTGTCTGGTAATTAAAGCGATTTTTTTAGCATTTTAATCTGCAAGGAGTCACCCATGAAAAAGACAGCTGCCGTCATTTCTGCACTTATGCTCACTTTTACCTTAGCCGCCTGTTCAAGCAATTATGTCATGCACACTAATGATGGTCGCACTATCGTTGCTGATGGTAAACCTAAAGTAGATGATGACACTGGGATGATAAGCTACATCGATGCCAATGGCACTGAACAGCAAATTAACCGTTCAGAAGTCAAAGAAATGGCTGAGGGCAAGTAGTTAAACCCCGAAGTTGTTCTTAAAAAGCAGGCTGATTCGGCTTAGAAACCCTCTGCAACAACTTAAATTTAAGCTTAACTCTGTGCAATACAAAGTGGTGCTTACATTTAAGCGCTGAAAATAGGGCAAAAAAAAGCACCGCAAAAATTAGCGGTGCTGCATAAAATCACTATGGACAGACAGGGTAAATGTACAGGAAGTGAAAAAAAACAGTAGCTTAGCTACTATGTCTGGCACACCAGACCATTTGCAAACACAACATCACAACCACAAAGCCAAAAGCATTTCAGTACCTGGATACTAAACCTACTTTTCGTTCCGGCTTGGGAAGTGCCGCCACTATAGGTATTTGCTGGCACATCATCAACGGACAATTTATAATGTCTCGGATTATAAAAACTAATAAGTAAACAAAGGGTTTCGCCTGAAGGTGAGCCGTTATAAAAAAGTATCCAATTCATGTCAAAACGATTACCACCACTGAACGCCTTGCGGGTCTTTGATGCGGCTGCACGCCACCTGAGTTTTACTAAAGCGGCTGATGAATTATTTGTCACGCAAGCAGCTGTTAGCCACCAGATAAAGTCATTGGAGGATTTCCTCGGACTAAAACTGTTCCGTCGCCGAAATCGTTCTTTGCTGCTGACTGAAGAGGGCCAAAACTATTATCTCGACATCAAAGAGATTTTTACCTCTATCAATGAAGCCACTCGCAAGCTGCAAGCCCGTAGCGCGAAGGGCGCTCTCACTGTTAGTCTGCCCCCCAGTTTTGCTATTCAATGGCTGGTTCCCCGCCTCTCGGGATTCAATGCGGCTTATCCGGGGATTGACGTCAGGATTCAGGCGGTCGATAGGGAAGAGGACAAACTGGCCGATGACGTCGATGTCGCGATATTTTATGGCCGGGGCAATTGGACGGGTTTGCGCACTGAACGTCTGTATGCTGAATTTTTGCTCCCTGTTTGTGCTCCCAGCCTATTAATGGGCGAGAATGGATTAAAAGTACCGGCAGATCTGGCTAATCATACCTTGTTGCATGATACTTCCCGCCGAGATTGGCTGGCATACACCCGTCAATTGGGGGTGCCACAGATTAATGTGCAGCAAGGCCCGATATTTAGCCACAGTGCGATGGTGGTTCAGGCCGCTGTTCATGGGCAAGGTATTGCGTTGGTGAATAACGTTATGGCTCAATCTGAGATTGAGGCGGGCCGATTAGTGTGTCCATTTAATGATGTTTTGGTCAGCAAAAATGCTTTTTATCTGGTTTGTCATGACAGCCAGGCAGAACTGGGTAAAATAGCCGCCTTTCGTCAATGGATACTGGCAAGAGCCGCGAGTGAGCAGGAAAAGCTACGCTTTCGCTACGACAACTAATTTTAATTATTACCCAGCGATATTAATTTAAGGTTAATGGCGATGAATGGTCGTTTAATGCTGATATTTGCCGCCCTGAGCGGTTTTTTCTATGTTGCTTTCGGCGCCTTTGGGGCCCATGTATTGAGTGCCTCTTTAGGGCCGAATGAAATGGCTTGGGTCCGTACCGGGCTTGAGTATCAGGGGTTCCATACTTTGGCAATCCTGGCACTTGCTGTTGCAATGCAACGGCAGATAAGTATTTGGTTTTACTGGAGTGGGGCCTTGTTAGCGCTCGGAACGCTACTTTTTAGTGGCAGTTTATACTGCCTGGCGCTATCGCACCTGAAACTATGGGTATATATCACGCCAGTGGGCGGAGTATGTTTTCTGGCGGGATGGATTTTGATGTTGATTGGCGCGCTGCGTCTAAGAAAAAGGGCAGAACGCCATGAATAATAAAATTGCTTTATATTGCCGCGCTGGCTTTGAGAAAGAGTGCGCAGCAGAAATTACCGCCAAAGCAGCACAGCTTGAAATCTTTGGTTTTGCGCGGGTGAAAGAAAACAGTGGTTATGTGCTGTTTGAGTGCTATCAGTTGGAAGATGCAGATCGTTTGATTCGTGAAGTGCCTTTCCGCGAATTGATTTTTGCGCGCCAGATGATGGTGGTAGGTGAGTTATTGAAGGATTTGCCAGCAGAAGATCGCGTTTCTCCCATTGTTGGCATGTTAGTTGGTGTTGTCGAGAAAGCCGGTGAACTGCGTGTTGAAGTTGCTGATACCAATGAAAGCAAAGAGTTACTTAAGTTTTGCCGTAAGTTAACGGTACCACTGCGTAATGCCCTGCGCGAACAAAAAATCCTGTCTGCTCGTGAGAATCCTCATCGGCCGGTGGTGCATGTATTCTTTATAGCGCCTGGTTGCTGCTATGTTGGCTATTCATATAGCAACAATAACTCCCCATTCTATATGGGGATCCCGCGTCTTAAGTTTCCATCTGATGCGCCAAGCCGCTCGACTTTAAAACTGGAGGAAGCTTTCCATGTGTTTATCCCCGCTGATGAATGGGAAGAGCGTTTAGCCAGTGGTATGCATGCTGTGGATTTAGGTGCTTGCCCCGGCGGTTGGACTTATCAATTAGTGCAGCGCAGTATGATGGTTCAGGCCATTGATAACGGCTCGATGGCACAAAGTTTGATGGATACCGGGCAGGTAACACATCACCGTGTCGATGGTTTTAAATATGAGCCAACGCGCAGCAATATTTATTGGTTGGTGTGCGATATGGTGGAGAAACCGGCTAAAGTCACCCAGCTTATTATCAAATGGTTGGTCAATGGGTGGTGCCGTGAGGCGATTTTTAACCTGAAGTTGCCGATGAAAAAACGTTTTGAGGTTGTTGCGGAGAATTTAGGAATGATTGATGAGCAGCTAAAAGAAAATGGCATTAATGCTCACATTCATGCCAAACAACTCTATCATGACCGTGAAGAAGTCACGGTGCATGTACGGCGAATTTGGTCTGGTGCACCAGGCCGCCGTGACGAGCGCTTCTAACATCGGATGATATACATAAGGGGCCAATGGCCCCTTGGTTTTTTAGATTGTGGTCATTTATTTAAACGTAGCTGCTGCAAATTGCCAGTTAATGGCAAATCAGTTTTAAGTGTTGCTATTTGTTTGCAAATAAAAGCCATTTCTTGATGTTGTTGCAACTTTTTGCGCCACTTCTCCGGAACTGAGTCTAGATTGTGATAAAGCTCCGCCAGACTATTGGCTTGTTGCAATAACAACGCGGCGGTTTTTGCTCCAATACCTGCGACACCGGGGATTTTACTGCTGCTGATGCCGGCAAGCCCCCAGTAGTCAGGTAATTGGTGCGGTAACACGCCAAATTCTTGCTTTACGAATGGCATATCCAGCCAGCGTTTTTGGAAGTAATCGCGAATCTGTACATTCGGTGCTAACAGTTGGCAATAACCTTTGTCGGTTGAAACAATGGTAACCTGATGCCCAGCATTACTGACTTTAGCCGCCAATGTCGCGGCCAGGTCATCAGCTTCATTACCCGGCGAATGCCAGCAATTCACCCCTAATGAAATAAATGCCTCGCGAATAAGGGGCATTTCTTGTTGCAGATTATCGGGCATCGGTGAGCGGCCCGCTTTATAGTCGGGCAGACATTGATGACGCCAGCTATCCGAGCGGTCATCTTCATCAAACACGGCGACTGCATGTGTTGGCCGGCTATGTGAAATAAGCTGTTGTAACCCATGTTGACAAGCATTAATGCAAGGCGAACCTTGCACTGCGTGAATGCGACGAACCAGATTGAGGGCATCAACAATAAGAAGGTGGATTTGCATGGGTTGTTTTAGAACCTATTCCATAAGGGCTATCTTATCGGCCCCCTCTTTGCTATAAAACGTGAGCCAGATGGTGCTCAAGCAACTCCCTGGTAGCGTTGGCCGAGAGTTAGCACCAGCGCGACAAGTGACAGTGATTTATTCTTTAACTACAAATCTCATAGCAAGGTGTATAAGCACTGCCCGGTAACTTCATACGGTATTGCGCGATAAAACCTTGCAACAATTGGTCCATGTGCTTCATCAGCAACGGGTCACCGTGTAATTTGAATGGCCCGTGAGCTTCAATTGCATGAATCCCCACTTCTTTTACATTTCCGGCCACAATACCAGAGAAAGCACGACGCAATGCAGCGGCCAGCTTTTCTGGTGCTTGATTATGCGATAAGTCCAGATTGGCCATATTCTCGTGAGTCGGCTCGAATGGATGTTGCAAATCAGGCTCGATACGAATAGACCAGTTGAAGCTATAAGCATCACCGCTATTACGGCGATTCTCTTTCACCAATGGCATCGCTTTCTTCATCTGACGGGCGACTTCATCCGGGTCATCAATAATTATCTGGTAGTATTTCCGTGCCTCATCACCAAGTGTGTTCATGATGAATTCGTCCACGACTCTGAAGTAATCTGCGCTCTCTTTCGGGCCGGTCAGGATCAGGGGCAAAACCTGCTCACTGTTATGCGGGTTCATCAAAATACCTAACAAGTAGAGCAATTCTTCCGCCGTCCCCACGCCGCCAGGGAAAATAATGATGCCATGGGCGATACGGACGAAAGCTTCCAGCCGTTTTTCAATGTCTGGCATGATAATCAGCTCATTGACTAGCGGGTTTGGCGGCTCTGCTGCAATGATTGACGGCTCCGTCATACCAATAAAACGCCCTTGTCTGTAACGTTGTTGGGCATGACCAACAGCCGCACCCTTCATAGGGGCTTCCATGGCTCCAGGGCCACAGCCGGTACAGATGTTCAATTCACGCAAACCCAGTTGGCTGCCCACTTTACGGGCGTACAAGTATTCGGTTTCATTGATTGAATGGCCCCCCCAACACACAATCATATTGGGATCTTCATCAAGATGCAGTGCGCGGGCATTACGTAAAATAGAAAATACCAAATTGGTCAAATGGCTGGAGCTTTCCATATTCAGATGTTGGAAACGCCCAGCATTAACAATTTGACCATTCACAAATAGAATGTCACGCAAGACTGCAAACAGGTTTGCTTGCAAGGAGCGGATAATTTTCCCATCGACAAAAGCATGCTCTGGTGGGTTCACCAGTTCGAGTTTTACACCGCGTTCGCGGCGAAGCACATTGATATCAAAGGTTTCATAGCGAGATAAAAGCTCTTTGCTGTTGTCTGTCAGGCTACCTGAGTTAAGAACAGCCAATGAGCAATTACGGAATAAACGGTACAGATCACTGCTGGCTGTACGTTTGAGCATATCCACTTCTAGCTGTGATAACAGATCCATTGAGCCGAGTGGGCTGATATGTGTAATCAAAGTTACTCCTTTACACCCCAAGAGGGGTGGTAGTGCCAGTGTATCAGAGTGCTGCTTTCTGTTTTCCGCGGAATATCAGAGAGGCCATTAAGTATCCATTACTGATTTTTATACTGAAAATAGCATCAGGAACCTATAGTTAACCTTAACGTCGCCGCTGACTTTTTGCCAATACTAACGTGTCACTGGTGATAAAGTTGCGTATATGCCCGCATTTATTGCCGTGCCAGACGGCCAGTTGGTGGCAAAAAGTCAGTATTGGATCGCCATGGGTTGATATCTAGCCCCCCACGGCGGGTATAGCGCGCATACACTGACAGTGTTTTTGGCTGACACAAGTTCATGATATCATTGAAAATACGCTCGACACATTGCTCGTGAAATTCATTATGATGGCGGAAAGAGACCAGATAGCGCAGTAGGGCTTCCCGGTTTATCTGTGGGCCACTGTAGCTGATTTGCACGGAGCCCCAATCGGGTTGGTGGGTTATCAGGCAGTTAGATTTAAGTAAGTGGCTGACTAAGCTCTCTTCGACGTGATTTTTACCTGTAGCGCCTTGCAGGTAGTCGGTGCTGAATTCATAGCTATCGATGCTGATATCTTGCTCATCCAGACATTCTCCCGAGAAATTGGCGATCGGTTGATGCGCCAATTCGTCCAGCCGGTATAGCCTGACATTGACATCCCCTTGAGCGCAGGCGGATAAATCCTGTTGTAAAGTGCCGCGTACACTTTCCCAGTCAGTAAATGCTGTTTGGTTGAAACTGTTGAGATAAAGCTTGAAACTCTTTGATTCAATGAGATTAATACTGTCGGCACTGAGACTTATTTCACCTACCGCAACCTGCGGCAAGCCCTTACTGTTTAGCCAAGACAGCTCATATAATGTCCAGATGTCCGCGCCATGAAAAGGCAGGTTATCGGGATATAACCCCAGAGGCTCGCGGTTCATGCTCCGTGGTACGGCCTGCAATAAGGTGACATCATAGTGATCGCGATACGCCGTGGGTTTGCCCAGCGTCAGTTGTGCCAGAGCTTTGTGGTCTTGATATGAAGACATGCTGTTCCCATGATAAGAGAAAGGTACAATAGCAATAGTTTATCAATTAATGCCGCGTTTAACTGTATTTCTAGGTGAAGATGACCCTCACCTTGGTGCACTTAAGCCGCCGCGATGCAGAGAAGAAGAATGGAGCAGAACGTTTCAACGGCACTCAAGAGCTTTACCCAGCGCTACATTGATTTATGGCAGCAGCAAACCGGCCGCCCACCCGCCAGTGAGGAGTTGTATGGCGTTCCCTCTCCCTGCACGGTGGAAACGCAGGATAATCAGGTATTTTGGTTGCCGCAACCTTTCGCCGTTGATGCCAATCTTGCCAATATTGAGCGGGCGCTAGAGATTCAGCTTCATCCAGATATTCATGAGTTTTACACTCAGCAATATGCTGGGGATATGCATGCTGATTTAGGCGATCACCGCTTTACCTTGCTGCAAGTTTGGAGTGAAGATGATTTTATCCGTTTACAGGAAAATCTCATTGGCCATCTGGTGACCCAGAAAAGGCTGAAACTCTCACCGACGCTGTTTTTGGCGACCACAGCATCGGAAATGACCATGGCCTCACTGTGTAATGTCAGTGGCAATGTTGTATTAGAAGAGTTTGGCCGCGGAAAACGCACATTATTGGCCTCAACCCTGGCTCATTTTCTGGATGCATTACGTCCAGTATTTCCTGAATAAAGAAATGGTTATTGCTAATTCCAACACAATCGGTGTGAGAGATCTCGCACACCGGTTGTGAGACATCACTTCTATTCCTGTTATGTGAAATTATTGTGCCAGATTTATCTTCAATAAAATCATTTTGTTATAAACATTCATTTTTTTATATATAAAAGCATCCCCCTCATTCCCCTTACAGTACCTTGTCTCTCTTTGCCGATTAAGCGATCCTTTACTCGCCGGCTAGGATCCGGTGGAGAAGGACGGTATCAGGATGGTGCCACTTCAGGATGAAGAAAACAGGGACTGCTTAGGATGAGTGAAGGGATGTTTCAGGATGAAACAAAGGACACCTCCAGGATGGAGATTGAGAGCCAGTCCAGGATGATTGGTGGGTTAGGATAACTTCAGGATTAACGCCGGGATGGTGTAGGACAACGCGATGGATTGCTGGTTAGGATAACCGCACGGAAAAGTTTTCAAGGATTGAGCAGGGAGCATCACTTTAGCTGGATTGCTATAAAACGAATAGAGGGGTACTGGTAAAACAGTACCCCTTTTTTTATCTGTATTTTGCTTAATTCACCGTGGTCATCTAGCGGGTGAATTTGGGCATATTCTTCTTCAATGATATGCTTGGCCGCTGTTGAACCAGCCCGGTGAATGGTTGTTTTTTGGTCGAGAATATCATCATGAATACAGAAAATCAGGTGCGCCAGAGCCTACAGAATATCGAGCTTGCCATGCGGGCAATTGACCTTTGGCAAGCAGCTCCGCCCGAAATTGAGGCTTTTGAAAGTCATGAGCCTTTCAGCATTGATACCATGGCGGCCGAGCAGTGGCTGCAATGGGTACTTATTCCTCGGATGTATGCATTGCTGGAAGCGAAAGGGCCACTTCCCACTCGTTTCGCGATTACGCCCTATTTTGAAGAGGCGCTGAGTGGTGAGGGCCGGCCAGATTGCACAGTACTGCTGGTGGAATTACAGCGTTTAGATGACCTGCTAAATAAAGAAACTCACTAATGCTGGAAATACTCTATCAAGACGAACATATAGTTGCGGTCAATAAACCGGCTGGCTGGCTTGTCCATCGCAGTTGGTTAGATAGCAACGAAACTGTATTTGTGATGCAGACGGTACGCGACCAAATTGGTCAGCATGTTTATACTGTTCATCGCTTAGATCGCCCAACATCCGGTGTGTTGCTAATGGCGCTGTCCAGTGATGTGGCGCGAGCTCTTTCTTTGCAATTCGAGCAGCATCAAATTCAGAAAATATATCATGCGGTCGTGCGCGGGTATGTGCTGGAAGATGGCACTATTGAGTACGAAATGACTGAAGAGTTAGACAAGATTGCGGATAAGTTTGCGCGGCCAGATAAAGCGCCACAGCTTTCAGTCACCCATTATCAGGCCCTGGCCCAAGTGGAAGTGCCCATTGCTATTGGGCGTTATGACACTGCGCGCTTTAGTTTATTGGCGTTAAAGCCAGAAACTGGCCGTAAACACCAGCTTCGTCGGCATATGGCGCATATCCGCCATCCCATTATTGGTGACAGTACCCACGGTGATTTGCGCCAAAATCGCGGGGTTGCAGAACATTTCGATTGCTCACGGCTGATGCTGCATGCCAGTCATTTGCATCTTACTCACCCAGTGACGGGGGAATCCCTGAGTTTGACCGCTCGTTGGGATGAATCCTGGCAACATCTGATGTCACGTTTTGCTTGGTTGGGCATTACCCCTAATCTTGAAAGGGTTGAGTTTCAGGCGGTAGCGGGTCAGGATAGAGCATAATTTCTCTCATTAAAAGGACATGATTTTTATGGCTCAGGTCGGGATTTTTGTCGGCACAGTCTACGGTAATGCGTTATTAGTTGCAGAAGAGGCCGAAAACATACTGAAAGAGCAAGGGCACGAGGTCAAAGTGTTTGATGAGGGAACCTTAGAAGCCTGGCAGTATTATCGCCAGCATTATGCGCTGGTCGTTACCTCAACAACTGGGCAGGGTGATTTCCCAGACAGCATTGCTTCGCTCTTTGTTGCAGTACGAGATAAGGTTGGTTTCCAGCCAGAATTACGCTACGGCGTCATTGCACTGGGCGACAGCAGTTATGATAACTTTTGTGGTGCTGGGCGCGCATTTGATGAATTATTGCAAGAGCAGGGCGCGACGAGAATTGGTGAAAGGCTAGAAATTGATGCTATGGAACACCCTGAGCCAGAGGTGATTTCCGCCTCTTGGGTTGAGCAGTGGGGCCGTTTGCTTCAGTAAAATACCCTGCAGAATTCAACTCGAATTCATTATGGGGTATCCCCTTTATTCCTGAAATTGCAGGTGGGAGCGATGTTTACTCACCTGCAATGCCAAGCACGCCAGGGATACCAAAATCAGATTTAGCGGCCGTTGGTTAATTTTTCCAAATCAGATTCAATTTCAGAGATCTTATTGGCGACAACACTTTCCAAATGACGTAAATCATCCAAAATTTTCCGCTTCAAATCAACTTCAATCTGATCGCGCTTGCACAGTTGATCAAGTTCATCAATGACATACCGTAGATTTGGATTGATTTCATTGATTTCTTTGTAGCCGTGACCCGCATTATCAGCAACCACAGTTTTGCGTTGGCGTGGGTATTTGAACTTCACACTTTTAGCAAAAAATTCACCTTTATCTTTGCGGAAGTAAATTTTCAGAATGTCGTTATTGGCCTCCTGACGCAGGCTATAGCGATCGACATCTTCTGGTTGTGTGATTCCTAAGCTTTTCAGATTGTCATACATAGCGCCACCTTTTTAGTTTTATCCCTTTCGTATTGGGTATTACGGGGATGAGTTTGCTGTCTCCCTGTAAATACCAATTACTTTAGGTATATATTCCACAGATTATGATTATGACGGTAATTTTCGCCAAAAAATGTGACTAACTCACAAGGCAAAAAAATAGCGGGGGATTAGCCCGCTATCTTCAATCTTAGTCGATGGTGCGTAATAACTCATTAATGCCGACTTTCCCACGGGTCTTGGCGTCGACTTTCTTCACGATAACCGCGCAGTACAAGCTATAACTGCCGTCTTTCGAAGGGAGATTGCCAGAAACGACGACAGAACCTGCTGGAACACGACCATAATGGATTTCGCCGGTTTCGCGGTCATAAATACGGGTGCTTTGGCCGATGAATACGCCCATCGAAATAACCGAGCCTTCTTCAACGATAACCCCTTCAACCACTTCGGAGCGCGCGCCGACAAAACAGTTGTCTTCGATAATGGTTGGGTTAGCTTGCAGTGGTTCCAATACGCCGCCAATGCCAACGCCGCCAGACAAGTGCACATTTTTACCGATTTGTGCGCAAGAACCAACCGTGGCCCATGTGTCGACCATGGTACCCTCATCAACAAAAGCCCCGATATTGACATAAGATGGCATCAGGACAGTGTTGCGTGCAATAAATGCCCCTTTGCGCACGGTTGCCGGCGGCACAACACGGAATCCTTCGCGTTGGAAACGCGCTTCATCATAGCCTGCAAATTTCATCGGGACTTTATCGTAATAGCGCGTTTCTGCCCCTTCCATGACTTGGTTGTCATTGATACGGAAAGACAGCAGCACGGCTTTCTTCAGCCACTGATGAGTGACCCACTGGCCGTCAATCTTTTCTGCGACACGCAGTGTGCCGCTATCCAGCAGCTCAATCACATGGTTAATCGCTTCGCGCGTTACGGTATCGACATTTGCCGGAGTGATATCTGCACGGCGCTCGAAGGCGGTTTCAATAACGTTCTGTAGTTGCTGCATCCTGTTCTCTTTCCTGATGTTTTACCCTTCCATTGAGGTCGCTGCTGGATGAGCAACAATCATCAATGATGCTGGGTAGTCGATTGTAAGAAAATAAATCGCTAAAAAGGTATTTGTATCACAGTTTATCGTTCGGATTGAGGGTGTCTGTCAACCGTTGTGCTAATTCACGACGGGTTTCAATGCTTAAAGCCCGGCGATCTTTGTCTGCTAATACGAATAAATCCTCCACCCGTTCGCCAATTGTGCTGATACGCGCACTATGCAGCGATAACCCTAAATCTGCAAAAATATCACCGACGCGAGCCAGTAGCCCCGGCTGGTCTAGCGCAATGAGCTCCAGATAAGTCCGGCGTTCGTTATGTGTTGGCAAGAAATTGGTTTCAGTGGGGACGCTGAAATGGCGTAATTTGGGCGATAAACGTCTTACTCGTGGGTGTTGATAGTTTTGTCGGGTCATCGCTTGCTGCAATGCATGGATGATAATAGGGTGCCTATCTTGTGCCAATGGGTTGCCATCGGGCTCCAGCACGATAAATGTATCCATCGCCATGCCATCTCGGTTAGTAAAAATCTGTGCGTCATGGACACTCAGATTGCGCCGATCCAGCTCACCGACAACGGCGGCAAATAAGGATGGGCGGTCAGGGCACCAAATAAAGATTTCTGTTCCGCCCCGTGTTGCCTGACGGCTAACCAGCACCAATGGTTTTGTTGAGTCGTGTTCCAGTAAATGTCGGGCATGCCAAGCCAATTGATTCGGTGAATGGCGCAGGAAATAATCGGCTCGGCAACGGCTCCAGATGCGGTGCAGCGCCTCTTCATCGATATTATCCATGCGCAATAATGCCAGTGCTTGTAGCCGATGATGACGAACGCGTTCACGTAAATCTGGGCTGTTTTGCATGCCACGCCGCAGTTGTTTCTCTGTGGCGAAATAAAGTTCGCGCAACAGGCTTTGCTTCCAGCTGTTCCACAAGTTTTCATTGGTGGCACAAATATCGGCAACGGTCAGGCTGACCAAATAACGCAAGCGGGTTTCACTTTGCACTTCTGCGGAGAATTGTTGGATGACTGCTGGGTCTTGAATATCCCGACGCTGAGCTGTCACTGACATCAATAAATGACAGCGGACTAACCAAGCAACAAGCTGAGCTTCGCGGGAGTTCAATCCATGCTGCTCGGCAAATTCCAACACATCGTGAGCGCCCAAAATTGAATGGTCACCTCCTCGGCCTTTAGCAATGTCGTGGAACAGTGCCGCGAGCAGCAATAACTCAGGCTGAGGCAAACGCGGATAAAGTTCAACACACAGGGGATGGCGAGGGCGGGTGGTTTCATCGGCAAAACTTTCAAGCTTCAGTAACACCCGGATAGTGTGCTCATCGACGGTATAAGCATGGAACAGGTCAAATTGCATCTGCCCGACGATACTGCCCCATTGCGGCATGTAGGCCCACAGAACACTGTGGCGATGCATTGGCAGCAAGGCCCGAGAAACCGCGCCAGGGTGGCGTAAAATAGCCATAAACAGCTTGCGGGCTTCCGGGATGTTGCATAATGGCTGTTTCAGGTGCCGGCGCGCATGGCGCAAACGGCGCACGGTGGTGGAGTAAATGCCTTTGATATCCTGATTACGCACCATAAGGTAAAACATGCGCATAATAGCTTCGGGCTGCTCAATAAAGAGATTCTCATTACGCAGGTCGATTAAATTGCCACGCAATTGAAATTCTTCATCCAGCGGACGCGGTTTCTCATTGGTATCCAGTGCCAATATAGCTTCATCAAACAGCTGTAATAGCATGTTGTTCAGTTCGCTAACCCGCCGAGTCATACGATAAAAATCTTTCATCATACGTTCGACCGGTTCATTCCCCTCGCCCTGATATTGCAGAAGCTGAGCCACACTCAGTTGGCGGTCAAACAACAGGCGGTTGTCATAGCGGGTTAGGACTAAATGCAATGCAAAACGGATGCGCCATAAAAAGCTTTGGCTTTCAATAAGTTCATTGCGCTCTGCTTTTGTTAGAAAGCCAAAATCAACCATTTCACTTAAGGAGGTGGCACCAAAATGGCGGCGAGCCACCCACTGTAAGGTATGAATATCTCTTAATCCACCGGGGCTGCTTTTGATGTCGGGCTCCAGGTTATAGCTGGTGCCGTGATAGCGCTTATGCCGCTCTTGTTGCTCAACCACCTTAGCATGGAAAAACTTGGGTGAGGGCCAGAAGCTGTCGCTGAAAATGTGTTTTTGCATCTGTAGAAACAGGGCAACATCGCCGCAAATTAAACGCGATTCAATCATGTTGGTGGCAACGGTGAGGTCGGCCAGCCCCTCTAGCAAACACTCTTCCAGCGTACGTACGCTGTGGCCGACTTCCAGCTTCAAATCCCATAGCAGAGTAATCAACTGGCCGACCTGCTGGGCCTGCTCTTCATTCAGGCGCTGCTTGCTGAGGATTAATACATCAATATCAGATAATGGATGCAGTTCACCACGGCCATAGCCGCCAACGGCGACCAGTGCGGTTTCTGGGACGTCATCAAAACCATAGAATGTCCACAGCCGCTGCAACAGGCGGTCAATGTAATCACTGCGTGCAGCAATTAATGTTTCTGCACTGATTCCGCCATTGAATGCATCAGCTAACCAAACTTGGAAAGCCTCTAACCGCTGCTTGAGAATTGGGCAATTAAGCTCGTCATCAAGGTAGGTCGTCGGTAGTGCGGGCTGCTCAGGAATGACTTTCGTTACTGCGGATGAGACAGCGTGCTCGGTGTGATTGTCAGCCATTATGTTTACCTGATGAATGTTGACCTGCAAACAGTGCAGCCCATAAAAAAGCCGGCGGCGGCCGGCTTGTCATTATTACTCGTGCGTTATGATGTTGGGGATGGTGTCATCCTTGCGCAACGTCATTATTTCGCAGCCGTTATCAGTTACCACAATAGTATGCTCGTACTGCGCCGACAAGCTGCGATCTTTAGTTTTTACTGTCCAACCGTCTTTCATGGTGCGAATCCGGTAATCCCCAGTATTGACCATCGGCTCAATGGTGAAAGCCATTCCCGCTTGCAGCACGACACCACCATCATCAGCATCGTAATGCAGAACTTGTGGTTCCTCATGGAAACCTTCACCAATCCCGTGGCCACAATACTCACGCACCACCGAGAATTTTTCCGCTTCGACAAACTTCTGGATCTCTTTGCCCAAGGTGCGCAGACGGATACCGGGTTTTACCATCTTGATTGCCAGATACAGGCTTTCTTGTGTCACTCGGCACAAGCGCTCGCCAAGGATAGTGGGCTTACCAACAATAAACATTTTGGAGGTATCGCCGTGGAAACCGTCTTTAATGACGGTAACGTCGATATTGACGATATCGCCATCTTTCAGCACTTTCTCATCACTTGGAATGCCGTGGCAGATAACATCATTGACTGAAATACAGACCGATTTCGGAAAGCCGTGATAGCCGAGGCACGCAGAAATAGCTTGCTGGTGATTGGTGATATGGTCGTGACAAATACGGTCAAGTTCGCCGGTGGTGACGCCGGGTTTTACGTAAGGCTCGATGATTTCCAGCACTTCAGCAGCCAAGCGGCCAGCAACGCGCATTTTTTGAATATCTTCAGGTGTTTTGATTGAGATTGCCATGCAAAAGTGTCCGTAGGGGCCGTGAGTTTCAGCCGCCATTAATTAATTACGCCCTTACCGGGCATAGAGGTCGAAATGAGCAGGTAAATATCGATTAACAAAAATCTTTCTTAATGGTACCAGCCCTGTAATTTGCTGCCAAACTTTCGTTTGCAGTGACGACACTAAATGCAACAAAAGGTGGTGTGTTGCGGCTATTTATGGTATAAAGCGCGCCGGAAAACCGTACTCTGATTCTTGGACAATTCCAGATGTTATTGGGGATGTTCTGGTGGAGAGGGGCCGGTTAGCCGAGTAATACCAATCGCACTCATATGTGTAAATAACACACACGTGTCGACACATACGCCGGGGTGCCCTAAAGTTTTTGATTATTTCAATCGCTTATGGGGTCGGCGTTATGGGACACGTGGAGGCATAACCCCAACTGATACTATAGAGGTTTTAATCATGGCAACTGTTTCCATGCGCGACATGCTCCAGGCCGGTGTTCACTTCGGTCACCAGACCCGTTACTGGAACCCGAAAATGAAGCCTTTCATCTTCGGCGCACGTAACAAAGTTCACATCATCAACCTGGAAAAGACCGTACCACTGTTCAATGAAGCTCTGGCTGAATTGAAAAAGATCTCTTCCCGTAAAGGTAAGATCTTGTTCGTTGGTACTAAACGCGCAGCAAGCGAAGCGGTAAAAGAAGCTGCCAACAACTGCGACCAGTTCTTCGTGAACCATCGCTGGTTGGGCGGGATGCTGACTAACTGGAAAACTGTTCGTCAGTCCATCAAACGTTTGAAAGATTTGGAAATCCAGTCTCAAGACGGCACCTTTGATAAGCTGACCAAAAAAGAAGCGCTGATGCGTACTCGTGAACTGAGCAAGCTGGAAAACAGCCTGGGCGGTATCAAAGACATGGGCGGCTTACCAGACGCACTGTTTGTTGTTGATGCTGATCACGAACACATCGCTATCAAAGAAGCTAACAACCTGGGTATCCCGGTATTCTCTATCGTTGATACTAACTCCGATCCAGATGGCGTTGACTTCATCATCCCAGGTAACGACGACGCAATCCGTGCAGTTAAACTGTACCTGAGCGCTGTAGCTACTGCCGTCAATGAAGGTCGTTCTCAAGACTTGGCCGTTCAAGCGGAAGAAAGCTTCGTAGAAGCTGAATAATAAGTCAGGCTCGGTGTGAGCCCTTATTAACCAGGTATTGAAATATGTTGGTTAGGGGGCCTTTTATAGGCCCCCTTTGCGTATCTAATGTGAGATCTTGTTTTCACAAGAGAACCGAGGAAATTGAAATGGTTGCTATTACCGCTGCTTTGGTAAAAGAACTGCGTGAGCGTACTGCTGCAGGCATGATGGAATGTAAGAAGGCGTTGGTTGAGGCTAACGGCGACATTGAGCTTGCCATCGACAATATGCGTAAATCTGGTCAGGCTAAAGCTGCCAAGAAAGCAGGCCGTATTGCTGCTGAAGGTATCATCCTGGCTAAAGTTTCAGCCGACGGCAAATTCGGTGTGATTCTGGAACTGAACTGTGAAACTGACTTCGTTGCTAAAGATGCTGGCTTCAAAGCATTCGGCGAAGAAGTTATCAACGCAGCTCTGGCTGACAAAATCGCTGATATCGAGGTTCTGAAAGCTAAGTTCGAAGAACAACGCGCAAACCTGGTGGCTAAAATCGGCGAAAACATCAACATTCGTCGTGTTGCTGTTCTGGAAGGCGATGTTCTGGGTACTTATCTGCACGGCGCACGTATCGGTGTTATGGTTGCAGCAACTGGCGCTGATGAAGAGCTGGTTAAGCACATCGCTATGCACATCGCTGCCAGCAAACCTGAATATGTTAAGCCAGAAGATGTTCCTGCTGAAGTTGTTGCTCGCGAGCACCAAATCCAGTTGGACATTGCTATCGAATCCGGCAAACCACGTGAAATTGCTGAGAAGATGGTTGAAGGCCGCATGCGTAAGTTCACCGGCGAAGTTTCTCTGACTGGTCAGAACTTCGTTATGGACCCAAGCAAAACTGTTGGTGATTTGTTGAAAGAGAACAAAGCTGACGTTGTAAACTTCATCCGCTTCGAAGTGGGCGAAGGCATTGAGAAAGTTGAGACTGACTTTGCTGCTGAAGTTGCAGCAATGAGCAAACAGTCTTAATGCTAAAAATGGGGCCGCCAATCGGCGGTTCCATTTTATCTACCCGATACCCGCTATTCTTCAAGTTACAGGTGTGTTGACTGCTTTCGTTCACCTCAGTCACTGACTGATGTAAGCTCCTGAGGAACGCTCAGTTGTCGCCTTCCTGAAACTCGAACTATTTAGGGTATAATCTTAGTCCGGTCAGTTTTCAACGCAAAATATAGCTTTGAAGTTCTGACGGTCAAGCCTCTAATCCTTATTTTTACTGCTGCTCAGGACACAACACCATGGCAACCAATGCAAAACCCGTATATCAGCGTATCCTGCTTAAGCTTAGTGGCGAAGCCCTGCAAGGCGCAGAAGGTTTTGGTATCGACGCAAGCGTTTTGGATCGCATGGCTCAAGAAGTTAAAGAGCTGGTCGAATTGGGCATTCAGGTCGGTGTGGTCATTGGCGGTGGTAACTTATTCCGCGGTGCCGGTTTGGCACAGGCTGGGATGAACCGCGTAGTGGGCGACCACATGGGGATGCTGGCTACCGTAATGAACGGCCTGGCAATGCGAGATGCACTGCACCGTGCCTATGTGAACGCCCGCCTGATGTCTGCTATCCCACTTAATGGTGTGTGTGATAATTACAGCTGGGCCGAGGCAATCAGCCTGCTACGTCACAACCGTGTGGTGATTTTTGCTGCAGGTACAGGTAATCCATTCTTCACCACGGATTCTGCGGCTTGTCTGCGCGGCATCGAAATTGAAGCTGATGTTGTGTTGAAAGCAACTAAAGTCGATGGGGTTTACTCCGCAGATCCGGTGAAAAATCCTGACGCGACACTGTACGAACAGTTAACCTATCAGGACGTTTTAGAACGTGAGCTGAAAGTTATGGATCTGGCAGCCTTTACTCTGGCACGTGACCATAACCTGCCAATTCGTGTCTTCAACATGAACAAACCTGGCGCTCTGCGCCGCGTGGTGATGGGTGAGAATGAAGGGACGTTGATCACTAAAGAAGTGACTGCTATCTCTAAATAAGCGACTGCTTGCACTGTCAGGGGCATCTAGATTGAAGAGCAAGCCCCTTTAGCCAGCGACTGTTGGTTTGTATATTCACCGGCTATACTTAAGCTATAGCTTGCCAAGTAATCAGTTTTCAAGGGTTCACAACGTGATTAACGAAATTAGAAAAGATACCGAAGTACGCATGGAAAAATGCGTCGAAGCCTTCCAAAACCATATTAGTAAGATTCGTACTGGCCGTGCTTCCCCTAGTATCCTTGATGGCATCCAGGTTGAGTACTACGGTACGCCAACACCATTGCGTCAGTTGGCTAACGTTGTTGTTGAAGACTCCCGTACTTTAGCACTGACCGTTTTTGACCGTAGCCTCAGTGCCGCAGTTGAGAAAGCGATTATGTCTTCAGATTTGGGTCTGAATCCTTCTTCTGCCGGCACTGTGATTCGTGTTCCATTGCCGCCACTGACTGAAGAACGTCGTAAAGACTTAATCAAGGTTGTTCGCGCTGAAGCAGAGCAAGGCCGTGTTTCTATTCGTAACGTGCGTCGTGATGCTAATGATAAAGTGAAAGCGTTATTGAAAGATAAAGAAATCAGCGAAGACGAGGATCGCCGCTCTCAGGATGATGTGCAAAAATTGACCGATGCATTCATCAAGAAAGTTGATGCAGCCTTGGCTGCCAAAGAAGCCGAGTTGATGGATTTCTAATCTTCACTCGCAAGGCAAAGCGTCGCTTAGGCGGCGCTTTGTTTTTAGATGGCCCAATGTTTTATGTAATTGATGCTTCATCCGGTCAATTTTTATTAAAACAATATGTTATCGGCAGTGAAACGCCACAAATCGGGATTGGGGATCATCGTTATTCCACCTGTTATGCAGGTTGGTGAATACCTCGCCTATCATAAAAACAGTTATTCAGAGTACTCTCATGAAGCAACTGACTATTCTTGGTTCTACCGGCTCCATCGGCAACAGCACTCTGGGTGTTGTGCGCGCTAACCCCGAATTGTTCAAAGTCACCGCATTGGTTGCTGGCCGCAATGTTGAGCAGATGGCACTGCAATGTCTCGAGTTTGCCCCCCGTTATGCGGCGATGTCGGACGAAACATCAGCTATAGCGCTACGTCGTCTGTTGGCTGAAAATGGCTCACGAACTGAGGTCTATTCTGGCGAAAAAGCCGCGTGTGAACTGGCGGCTATCGATGATGTTGATCAGGTGATGGCGGCTATTGTCGGTGTTGCGGGCTTACCCTCTACGCTTGCGGCCATCCGCGCGGGTAAACAAGTATTGCTGGCCAACAAAGAGTCATTGATTACCTGTGGCAAGCTCTTTATGGATGAAGTGAAGCACAGTCGCGCGCAACTGCTCCCTATCGACAGCGAACATAATGCTATTTTTCAGAGTTTACCTGAGAGGGTTCAGTCTCAATTAGGCTATTCTTCACTGAGCGATAATGGTATTTCCCGCATTATTTTAACCGGCTCTGGTGGCCCATTGCGCGAAACGCCACTGGCCGAATTTGCAGATGTCACTCCAGACCAAGCTTGCGCACATCCAAATTGGTCGATGGGGCGTAAAATTTCTGTCGACTCAGCGACAATGATGAATAAAGGGCTAGAGTATATCGAGGCGCGATGGTTATTTAATGCTAGCGCAGAGCAGGTGGAGGTTATTTTACATCCTCAATCTGTGATTCACTCGATGGTGCGCTACCATGATGGCAGCGTATTAGCGCAGATGGGCACGCCAGATATGCGCACACCTATTGCGCATGCGATGGCATATCCAATGCGGGTGAACTCAGGTGTGGCGCCGTTAGATTTCTGTAACATTCGCGAACTGACTTTTGCTGAACCGGATTATCAGCGTTATCCATGCCTGAAACTGGCGATTGAGGCCTCGAATACAGGGCAAGCGGCAACAACGGCACTGAATGCCGCTAACGAAATATCTGTGATGGCATTTCTAGATTCGAAAATTCGTTTCACTGATATTGCAGTTATCAATTGTACTGTAGTGGATCAGCTATCATTACAAGAGCCTGCTAGTGTGGACGAGGTGTTGGTGATTGACCGTAAAGCCCGTGATATGGCCGCTCAAGTTATAGCGAAATTGAATTGCTAAAAGTCTCATTGGCTGACGCGGAAATTTGTTAGGGCAAGGCTGAGGTGATATAGTCTGCACCGTTGATGGACAGCTAGACTGTTGATTAGTGGCCCAAAAGGTATTTAAACCGTCTATTTTTGGCTGTCACTTAAGAAGCCGTGACTTGGTACACGGCTTTTTTTGTGAGCTTGCTGCCTAATGTTCGGGACGAACAATTGATTTATTGAGGAAATGAGTTCGCATTATGTCGTCTGTAAATGAAGATAGGGCTAACTTGTCCCGCGCGACGCCACGCCATGTAGCTATCATTATGGATGGTAATGGGCGTTGGGCGAAAAAACAGGGTAAGTTAAGAGTTTTCGGCCATAAAGCGGGAGTGAAATCAGTGCGTAGGGCGGTTAGTTTTGCTGCTACTCACCAGCTAGATGCGCTCACTCTCTATGCTTTTAGCAGTGAAAACTGGAATCGTCCTGCTCAAGAAGTCACCGCATTAATGGAACTTTTTGTCCGTGCTCTGGACAGCGAAGTAAAAAGCCTGCATAAACATAATGTTCGTTTATCAGTCATTGGCGATATCAGCCGATTTAGTGAACGTTTGCAACAACGGATCCGTCGCTCAGAAGAGTTAACAGCAAATAATGACGGTCTGAGACTGAACATTGCTGCCAATTATGGTGGCCGTTGGGATATTATTCAGGGAGTGCGTCACTTAGCTGAGCAAGTACAGCGAGGCGAGTTGCAACCCACAGATATCAGTGAAGAATCGCTAAACTCGTATATCTGCCTGCATGAGCAATCTGAGGTGGATTTAGTGATCAGAACCGGTGGTGAACATCGCATCAGTAATTTCTTGTTGTGGCAAATCGCCTATGCTGAACTTTATTTTACTGATGTACTCTGGCCTGATTTTGATGAACATATCTTTGAAGGTGCGCTGAATGCATTTGCACAACGCGAGCGCCGCTTCGGGGGAACTACACCTATCGATGCCACTGCATCCTAGGGGGAACTTTTGCTGAAGTATCGTCTCATAACTGCTTTGATTTTGATTCCGGTTGTCATTGGTGCACTGTTCCTGCTTCCGCCGGTTGGTTTTGCTATCGTCACTCTCGTCGTCTGCATGCTTGCGGCTTGGGAGTGGGGTCAATTAGCCGGGTTTGCCAGTCGTTCTCAGCGTATTTGGCTCGCCATACTGTGTGGTTTTTTACTGATCTCAATGCTGCTTAGCCTTCCAGCCTACCAGCATTCAGCCCATCTTCCACAAGTGAGCATCCCGCTCTGGCTCTCTATGGGCTGGTGGGTCGCAGCATTGCTGTTGGTGTTGACTTACCCGCGCTCTGCGGCTTTCTGGCGCGATTCACGTCTCTTACGTATAATTTTCGGCATTCTGACGATTGTCCCATTCTTCTGGGGCATGGTCGCGCTACGCCAGTATGGTTATGCTCAGGATCATAATATTGGTGCCTGGTGGCTGTTGTACGTGATGCTCTTGGTGTGGGGGGCTGATTCCGGTGCTTATATGTTCGGAAAACTGTTCGGTAAGCACAAATTAGCGCCTAAAGTCTCTCCGGGTAAAACGTGGGAAGGATTAATTGGCGGTTTACTGACATCAGCTCTGATATCATGGTTGTTTGGTCGATACGCTCCGTTGGATATCATCCCGGAAAAGCTGTTAATCTGTTCCGTGGTAGCCGCATTAGCCTCGGTACTCGGCGATTTGACCGAAAGTATGTTTAAACGTGAAGCGGGAATCAAAGACAGTGGTCACTTGATTCCTGGTCATGGTGGGATACTGGATCGTATCGATAGCCTGACCGCAGCTGTGCCGGTGTTTGCCTGCTTAATGCTGTTAGTGTTTTAATCCGTCACTGACGGGGAGTTTAGGGAATATGATGAGCATACTCTGGAGCCTGGCCGCGTTCATTATCGCACTGGGAATCTTAATTACAGTGCATGAGTTTGGCCACTTTTGGGTGGCGCGGCGCTGTGGTGTCCGCGTTGAGCGCTTTTCGATTGGTTTTGGTAAAGCGCTATGGCGTCGGACTGATCGTCAGGGAACCGAGTATGTCATCGCCCTTATCCCATTGGGCGGCTATGTTAAAATGTTGGATGAGCGCGTAGAGGCTGTTGCGCCAGAGTTTCGCCATCAATCTTTTAACAACAAAACTGTGTTACAGCGCGCGGCAATCGTCAGTGCGGGTCCTATTGCTAACTTCCTTTTTGCGATTATTGCTTACTGGCTGGTGTTTATCATTGGAGTGCCAAGTGTGCGCCCGGTTGTGGGTGATATTTCGCCACAATCCATTGCTGCGCAAGCCAATATTTCTCCAGGAATGGAACTTAAGTCGGTAGATGGTATCGAAACGCCTGACTGGGATTCTGTTCGCTTGGCTTTAATCGGAAAAATTGGCGATAAGCAAACTCAAGTCGGTGTTGCCCCATTTGGTTCTGCCAATGTGGTGCAAAAAACCTTGGATTTGCGCCAGTGGCAGTTTGAGCCAGATAAGCAAGATCCCGTGGTGGCGCTGGGGATTATTCCACGCGGCCCGCAGATTGAATCCGTCTTAGCGGAAGTCCAACCAGGATCAGCGGCACAAAAGGCAGGTTTACAAGCAGGGGATAGGATAGTTAAAGTTGATGGCCAGTTACTGGATCGTTGGCAAACATTTGTTTTACAAGTTCGAGATAACCCCGGCCAAAAGCTGGTGTTAGATATTGAAAGGGGTGGTACCCCCTTGTCTTTAACCTTGATACCAGATACAAAATCGGTTGGAGAAAACCGCAGTGAGGGTTTTGCGGGCGTAGTGCCGAAAGTTATACCGCTTCCGGATGAATATAAAACGATTCGCCAATATGGCCCGTTCGCCGCACTCTACCAAGCTTCGGATAAAACCTGGCAGTTGATGCGGTTGACGGTAAACATGTTGGGTAAACTGATTACTGGTGATGTTAAGCTGAATAACTTGAGTGGCCCGATATCTATTGCACAAGGTGCTGGGGTTTCAGCTGAGTACGGGTTGGTGTATTACCTGATGTTTTTGGCACTAATCAGTGTCAACTTGGGCATTATCAATTTGTTCCCGTTACCGGTGTTAGATGGTGGACATCTGCTCTTCCTGGCGATAGAAAAGCTGAAGGGTGGGCCGGTTTCTGAGCGAGTACAAGACTTCAGTTATCGCATCGGCTCGATTTTGCTGGTGTTATTAATGGGGCTTGCACTTTTCAATGATTTCTCCCGTCTTTAACGGCAGGGGATAGGTTAGGAAGAACGCATAACAACGATGGCGATGAAAAAGTTGCTCATAGCGTCGCTGCTGTTTGGCAGCGCCACCGTATACGGTGCAGACGGGTTCGTAGTGAAAGATATTCATTTCGAAGGCCTGCAACGGGTCGCCGTCGGTGCGGCGTTACTTAATATGCCGGTTCGCGTAGGCGATACCGTCAGTGATGATGACATCGGTCAAACTATTCGTGCGTTGTTTGCTACAGGCAACTTTGAGGACGTTCGCGTCCTGCGCGATGGTAATACGCTGATTGTTCAAGTCAAAGAACGCCCAACGATTGCCAGCATCACTTTCTCCGGTAATAAAGCGGTGAAAGATGACATGCTGAAGCAGAATCTGGAAGCCTCTGGCGTCCGGGTTGGCGAAGCCTTGGACCGTACCACTATATCCAACATTGAAAAAGGACTCGAAGACTTCTACTACAGCGTGGGTAAATACAGTGCTTCTGTGAAGGCTGTCGTTACGCCATTGCCACGTAATCGCGTCGATCTCAAATTGGTCTTTACCGAGGGTGTATCTGCAAAAATTCAGCAGATCAACATCGTCGGTAATCACAGTTTCACAACTGATGAACTTATCTCGCGCTTCCAATTGCGTGATGAAGTGCCATGGTGGAACGTGGTTGGGGATCGTAAATATCAGAAGCAGAAACTGGCCGGTGACCTTGAAACCTTACGCAGTTTCTATTTGGACCGAGGTTATGCTCGCTTTAACATCGATTCAACCCAAGTGAGTTTGACGCCAGATAAAAAAGGCATCTATATCACTATCAATATTACTGAAGGCGATCAATACAAGCTTAACAGCGTGGTTGTGAGCGGTAATCTTGCGGGCCATCAATCTGAAGCGGATAAACTGGCGAAGATTGAGCCGGGTGAACTGTTTAACGGCAGTAAAGTTACGCGCATGGAAGAAGACATCAAGAAGATGTTGGGCCGTTATGGCTATGCTTACCCGCGTGTTGTATCTCAGCCGGAAATTAATGATGCGGATAAAACAGTCAAACTGCATATCAATGTAGATGCGGGTAATCGCTTCTATGTCCGTAATGTCCGTTTCGAGGGTAATGACACGAGTAAAGACTCTGTGTTGCGCCGTGAAATGCGTCAAATGGAAGGTGCGTGGCTGGGTAATGATCAAGTCGAAGCCGGTAAAGAACGTTTGAACCGTTTAGGCTATTTCGAGACTGTTGATGTTGAAACTCAACGCGTCCCGGGGACGGCTGATCAGGTTGATGTGACTTATAAAGTTAAGGAACGCAACACCGGTAGCCTGAACTTTGGTATCGGTTACGGTACTGAAAGTGGCGTGAGCTTCCAGGTCGGTGTACAGCAAGATAACTGGTTAGGTACCGGTAATACTGTCGGTATTAACGGCACGAAAAATGACTACCAGACCTATGCTGAGTTTACCTTAACTGACCCTTACTTCACCGTTGATGGTGTTAGTCTGGGCGGCCGTATCTTCTATAATGATTTTAAAGCTGATAACGCCGACCTGTCTGGCTATACCAACAGCAGCTACGGTGTGGACGGTACTTTAGGCTTTCCGATCAATGAAAATAACTCATTGCGCGTCGGCTTAGGTTACGTCCATAACGACCTGTCTGATATGGAGCCTCAGGTTGCAATGTGGCGATATCTGGATTCAGTCGGACAACGACCGGGCTACACTGGCCGTGAAGGCTTTACGACTGACGACTTTACGCTGAACCTAGGTTGGACATATAACAACCTCGACCGTGGCTTCTTCCCAACTTCGGGGGTGAAATCATCGGTGAATACGAAAGTGACTGTGCCGGGCTCTGATAATGAGTTCTACAAAGTGACATTCGATACGTCAGCATATCAGCCATTAGATGAAGATCGTTCGTGGGTGCTATTGGGCCGTGGTCGCTTGGGTTATGGTGGCGGTATCGGTTCGAAAGAAATGCCATTCTACGAAAACTTCTATGCAGGTGGTGCTAGCTCCGTTCGTGGCTTCCGATCTAATAACATCGGTCCAAAAGCTGCGTATTATGCCAATAATGGGGCTACAGTTAATAACTCTACCGATGCGGTAGGGGGGAACGCGATGGCGGTGGCCAGTTTAGAACTGATTACACCGACACCGTTCATTAGCGAGAAATACTCAAACTCTGTCCGTACTTCGGTCTTTATTGACTCAGGTACCGTATGGGATACCAATTGGGAAAATACCGCAGAAACACGAGCTGCAGGTATTCCTGATTACAGTAAAGCCAGCAATATTCGTGTCTCTGCCGGGGTAGCACTACAATGGATGTCGCCATTGGGGCCTTTAGTGTTCTCATATGCTAAACCGGTTAAAGATTACGAGGGCGATAAGTCAGAGCAATTCCAGTTTAACATTGGTAAAACTTGGTAATTGATTGGCAAAGTAGTACTGAATTTTAAAGACAGCACTGGTAGTTGAAATAACCTAAAGTGGCGTCGGCTTAGGCTGGCGCTATCTTTGGTATTATTCTGTATTAAGTGCACTTCAAGGTGTCTCTGACACAAACGGGTAATGGTAAGGAGTTTATAGTGAAAAAGTGGTTGTGTGCCGCAGGTCTTGGTTTAGCATTGGCAGCTTCTGCCAGCGTTCAAGCCGCAGACAAAATTGCTATTGTCAACGTTTCCAGCATTTTCCAACAATTACCTGCGCGTGAAACCGTAGCTAAACAGCTGGAAAATGAATTCAAAGGCCGTGCAACCGAATTGCAAGGAATGGAGCGCGATCTGCAGACTAAAATGCAGAAACTGCAACGTGATGGTTCTACCATGAAAGCCAGTGACCGCACCAAGCTGGAAAACGACGTAATGAAACAGCGTGAAACTTTCTCTACTAAAGCCCAGGCTTTTGAGCAAGATAATCGCCGTCGTCAGATGGAAGAACGTAACAAAATTCTGAGCCGTATTCAGGATGCTGTTAAATCTGTTGCCAGCAAAGGTGGTTATGACGTAGTAATTGATGCAAATGCTGTAGCATATGCAGACTCTTCTAAAGATATCACTGCTGACGTGCTGAAACAGGTTAAATAAAACATGCCTTCAATTCGACTGGCTGATTTAGCCCAGCAGTTGGATGCACAGGTGCACGGTGATGGCGAACTCGTCATCACCGGCATCGCTTCTATGCATTCTGCTGAGCCTGAGCAAATCACGTTTTTGTCAAACAGCCGCTATCAGGAACAACTTGCGACTTGTAATGCAGGTGCCGTGGTGTTGACTGAGGCTGACTTACCTTTTTGTAAATCTGCCGCTCTAGTGGTTAAAAATCCTTATTTAACCTATGCACGTATGGCGCAGATAATGGATACCACTCCTCAACCGGCGCAAGATATTGCCCCAAGTGCGGTGATTTCTCCGCAGGCGAGATTGGGAGAGAACGTTTCTATCGGTGCAAATGCAGTGATAGAGTCTGGCGTTGTGCTGGGCGATAACGTAGTTATCGGTGCTGGCTGTTTTATTGGTAGGAATACTCACATTGGTGCTGGTAGCCGTTTGTGGGCCAATGTCTCCGTTTATCATGAAGTTGTCATTGGGCAAAACTGCCTGATTCAATCCGGTACGGTCATTGGTGCAGATGGTTTTGGCTATGCAAATGATCGTGGCAACTGGATAAAAATACCACAGCTTGGTTCTGTACATATTGGCGACCGTGTCGAGATTGGTGCCTGTACAACGATTGACCGTGGTGCGTTGGATAATACGATTATTGGTAATGGCGTCATCATTGATAATCAATGTCAGATTGCACATAACGTTGTGATTGGCGACAATACCGCAGTTGCGGGTGGTGTTATCATGGCAGGCAGTCTGAAAGTTGGACGCTATTGTATGATTGGCGGCGCAAGTGTGATCAATGGTCATATGGAGATTTGTGACAAAGTCACAATCACCGGAATGGGAATGGTGATGCGTCCAATCACTGAACCTGGGTTATACTCCTCCGGTATTCCGCTACAACCCAATAAAGTTTGGCGCAAAACAGCTGCTTTAGTGATGAATATTGATGGAATTAATAAACGCTTAAAAGCTATTGAGCGCAAAATCGATAAAGAATAATCACTCAAGCACGAAACTCTGAGCAAATAATCAAACTTATTGGCAACTGATGCCAAAAGTAAGTGTAAAGAGTTCCTAATTTGCGGCCTGCCTAATGCCTCCCTTTTGGGGCTATGCAGGCCGTGTTGTTGATAGCATCAGTTTTTAGACAGGAAGAGTATTTTGACTACTGACACTCATACTCTGCACATTGAAGAGATTTTGGATCTACTCCCGCACCGTTTTCCATTTTTGCTGGTAGATCGTGTCCTTGATTTTGAGGAAGGAAAATTTCTGCGTGCAGTGAAGAACGTCTCTTTCAACGAGCCATTTTTCCAAGGCCATTTCCCTGGCAAGCCAATATTCCCTGGCGTGCTGATATTAGAAGCGATGGCTCAGGCTACCGGGATTTTGGCGTTTAAGAGCCGTGGCAAACTTGAGCCAGGTGAGCTTTATTATTTTGCTGGTATTGATGAAGCGCGCTTTAAACGTCCGGTAGTACCTGGGGATCAAATGATCATGGAAGTAGAGTTCGTCAAAGAACGCCGTGGTCTGACCCGTTTTACTGGTGTTGCGAAAGTCGATGGTGAAATCGTTTGTACGGCAACAATGATGTGTGCGCGTAGCAAACCAGCAACAGCAGCCGTTGCAAAGCCTGAAGTTAAGGAGTCCTGATACGTGATTGACAAAACCGCCGTTATCCATCCAAGTTCTATCGTCGAAGAAGGTGCAATTATTGGCGCTGGTGTTCATATTGGCCCCTTTTGCTTTGTCGGATCCCAGGTGGAAATCGGCGCTGGCACGGAACTGAAATCCCATGTCGTCGTTAATGGAATAACAAAAATCGGTTGTGATAATCAGATTTATCAATTTGCTTCTATTGGTGAAGCCAATCAGGATCTGAAATATGCAGGCGAACCTACTCGTGTTGAGATCGGTGACCGTAACCGTATCCGTGAGAGCGTTTCTATCCACCGTGGCACCGTGCAAGGTGGCGGATTAACGAAAGTAGGTAGCGATAATTTACTGATGATCAACGCCCACATAGCCCATGACTGTGTCATCGGCAATCGTTGTATTCTGGCGAATAACGCAACATTGGGCGGTCATGTA
Organism: Yersinia hibernica; assembly: GCF_004124235.1. Lineage (NCBI taxonomy): Bacteria > Pseudomonadati > Pseudomonadota > Gammaproteobacteria > Enterobacterales > Yersiniaceae > Yersinia > Yersinia hibernica. Next base: position 3,618,239 of record NZ_CP032487.1, on the reverse strand, counting down.
GAAATTGACGATTTTGCTATTATTGGCGGAATGACAGCGGTTCACCAATTTTGCGTGATTGGTGCGCATGTGATGGTGGGCGGCTGTTCTGGTGTTGCTCAAGATGTGCCTCCCTTTGTCATTGCTCAAGGTAACCATGCAACGCCATTTGGTATCAATATCGAAGGGTTGAAACGCCGTGGTTTCGACAAAGAATCACTCCATGCTATCCGTAATGCATACAAATTATTGTATCGCAGTGGTCGGACGTTGGATGAAGTGAAACCTGAAATTGCCGAGTTGGCGGAGCAATATCCGGCAGTTCAAGCATTCAGTGATTTCTTTGCTCGTTCGACTCGCGGCATTATTCGCTGATTTATGCAAAATAACCCATTACCTGTTGATCGCCCGTTAAGCGGCGGGCGTCCTTTAACTATTGGTTTAGTCGCGGGAGAAACCTCTGGTGACATCTTAGGTGCAGGATTGATTCGTGCACTGAAAGCTCAGGTTCCTGACGCGCGTTTTGTTGGTGTTGCAGGGCCTCTGATGCAAGCTGAAGGATGTGAAGCTTGGTTTGAGATGGAAGAATTAGCAGTGATGGGTGTTGTTGAAGTCCTAGAGCGCTTACCACGTCTGCTAAAAATCCGAAAAGCACTGACTCAGCGCTTTACTGAACTGTCACCGGATGTTTTTGTGGGGATCGACGCCCCTGATTTTAATATTACCCTCGAGGGGCGCTTGAAACAGCGCGGTATTCGAACTGTGCATTATGTCAGCCCATCGGTCTGGGCTTGGCGGCAAAAGCGTGTTTTCAAAATTGGCAAAGCGACCGATATGGTGCTCGCCTTTCTTCCTTTTGAAAAAGCGTTTTACGATCGTTTCAATGTCCCTTGCCGTTTTATCGGCCATACCATGGCGGATGCCATGCCACTCACTCCCGATAAACACGCGGCCAAAGCAGAGCTTGGCATTGCAGCAAATACCCCTTGTTTGGCATTGTTGCCGGGTAGCCGTCATTCTGAAGTCGAAATGCTCAGTGGTGATTTTCTACGCACCGCAGCTATTTTGAAGCAGCAGTTGCCTGGTTTAGAGGTGCTGGTTCCTCTTGTGAACAGTAAGCGGCGTGAGCAATTTGAGCGGATCAAGGCTGAGATTGCCCCAGAGCTCGCGGTACATTTATTGGATGGCAAGGCCCGTCTGGCGATGATTGCTGCTGATGCGACGTTGCTAGCTTCAGGTACTGCTGCACTAGAATGCATGTTGGCCAAGTGCCCTATGGTGGTTGGCTATCGTATGAAACCCTTCACATTCTGGTTAGCCGAAAGGTTGGTCAAAACCCCTTATGTCTCATTGCCGAATTTATTGGCTGGCGAAGAGCTGGTGACCGAGTTGTTGCAACAAGAGTGCCAGCCGCAGAAATTAGCTGATGCATTGTTGCCGCTATTACAAGGTGGTGAGGCGGTTGAAGCCTTAAAAGAGCGCTTCCTGATTTTACATCAAAGCATCCGCTGTGGTGCGGATGAACAGGCAGCACAGGCCGTATTGGAGTTAGCGGGACGATGACAGATATCTTTATTTATCCACCGGCAAATCTGATTGCGGGGGTGGATGAAGTGGGGCGCGGCCCCTTAGTGGGGGCGGTTGTCACTGCGGCGGTTATTCTTGATCCTAAGCGGCCAATAGTGGGGTTAGCAGACTCAAAAAAACTGAGTGAAAAACGCCGACTGTCACTGTATGACGAAATTATCGACAAGGCCTTATCATGGGGGCTTGGGCGTGCTGAACCTGAAGAAATTGACCGCCTTAATATCTTGCACGCTACGATGTTGGCCATGCAAAGAGCGGTAGCCGAGTTACATATTGCTCCCGATTATGTCTTGATTGACGGCAACCGTTGCCCAAAACTCCCGATGCCATCATTGGCGGTAGTGAAAGGCGACAGCAGAGTCGCAGAGATAAGTGCCGCGTCAATTCTGGCTAAAGTCACGCGTGATCGTGAAATGACTGAGCTGGATCTTCATTTCCCTGAATATGGTTTTGCACAACACAAAGGCTATCCAACCGCTGTCCATTTAGATAAATTGGCAACTTTTGGGGCGACAGAGCATCACCGGCGTAGTTTCGGCCCGGTTAAGCGTGTGCTGGGTCTGGTGTAAATCATAGAACAACATCCATAACATATGGATATGATTCCTTGGCAATAAATTGTTGAGGATACGATTCAATCTACTCATTTTTGGTGTCTGGATATGGCCGAACCTCGTTTTGTCCACCTACGTGTTCACAGCGATTACTCCATGATCGATGGATTAGCCAAGATTGGACCCTTGGTGAAGAGAGCTGCCGCGTTAGGCATGCCCGCTCTGGCCATTACCGATTTTACCAACTTGTGTGGTTTGGTAAAATTTTACGGCAGCGCTCATGGTGCTGGGATCAAACCCATCATTGGCGCAGATTTCTATGTGCAAAGTGAAATCCTGGGTGATGAATTAGCTCATCTGACTGTTCTGGCACGTAATAATGAAGGTTATCAAAATCTTACCTTACTGATATCTGAAGCTTATCAACGCGGATATGGTGCTGCTGGCCCTATTATCGACCGCGACTGGTTGATAAAACATAAACAAGGGCTGATTCTGCTATCCGGTGGCCGAATGGGAGATGTGGGCAAGTTTATTCTGCGGGGTAATCAGGCTCAGGTTGATTTGTGTCTTGAGTTTTATCAAGAGCATTTCCCGAATAGTTATTATTTGGAGTTAATTCGTACTGGTCGCCCGGATGAAGAAAACTACCTGCATGCTGCGGTGGCGCTGGCTACCGGGCGCGGCTTGCCCGTGGTGGCGACTAACGATGTGCGTTTTATTGATGAGTCAGATTTTGACGCGCATGAGATTCGTGTTGCCATCCATGACGGTTTCACTCTGGTTGATCCTAAGCGGCCTAAAAACTATAGCCCTCAGCAGTTTATGCGCGATGAAGAGCAGATGTGTGAGCTATTCGCGGATATCCCAGAGGCACTGACCAACAGTGTTGAAATAGCGAAACGTTGTAATGTGACGATTCGGCTTGGGGAATATTTCCTACCGCAATTCCCAACCGGCGATATGAGCACTGAAGATTTTCTGGTTGAAAAGTCTAAACAAGGTTTAGAAGAGCGGCTGGAGCTCCTGTTCCCTGACCCAGATGTTCGAGCACAAAAGCGGCCGGAATATGATGAGCGGCTGGAAATTGAACTGAAAGTGATTAACCAGATGGGCTTCCCTGGTTACTTCTTGATAGTGATGGAGTTTATCCAGTGGTCAAAAGATAACGGTGTGCCGGTAGGGCCAGGGCGAGGTTCTGGTGCTGGCTCTCTAGTGGCTTATGCACTGAAAATTACCGACCTTGACCCGCTGGAGTTTGACCTGCTGTTTGAGCGTTTTCTAAACCCGGAGCGGGTATCAATGCCCGACTTCGATGTTGACTTCTGCATGGAAAAACGCGACCTGGTGATTGAGCACGTCGCGGATATGTATGGCCGTGATGCGGTTTCCCAGATAATTACTTTTGGTACCATGGCGGCCAAAGCCGTTATCCGCGATGTAGGTCGGGTGCTGGGCCACCCATATGGGTTTGTGGATCGGATTTCGAAATTAGTCCCGCCAGACCCTGGAATGACGCTGGAGAAAGCTTTCGCTGCGGAACCGCAACTGCCTGAAATCTATGAGGCAGATGAAGAGGTCAGGGCGCTGATTGATATGGCGCGCAAGTTGGAAGGGGTAACACGTAACGCCGGTAAGCATGCTGGTGGGGTGGTTATTGCGCCAACCAAAATTACTGATTTTGCGCCACTTTATTGTGATGCCGAAGGTAATAACCCGGTTACCCAATTTGATAAGAATGACGTGGAATATGCCGGGTTAGTGAAGTTCGACTTCCTCGGTTTGCGAACACTCACTATCATTAACTGGGCGTTAGAGATGATTAACGCCCGGCGTGCTAAAGCTGGCTTAGAGCCGATTGATATTGCCTCTATCCCACTGGATGATAAAAAAAGCTTCGATATGCTGCAACGTTCTGAAACGACAGCGGTATTCCAGCTTGAATCTCGCGGGATGAAAGACCTTATCAAGCGCCTGAAGCCTGACTGCTTCGAAGATATGATTGCATTGGTGGCGTTGTTCCGCCCCGGCCCATTGCAATCAGGGATGGTTGATAACTTTATTGACCGTAAACATGGCCGCGAAGCAATCTCCTATCCTGATATTGAATGGCAGCATGAATCACTAAAGCCGGTGCTTGAGCCAACCTATGGCATCATCTTGTACCAAGAACAAGTGATGCAGATTGCTCAGGTTCTGTCTGGTTATTCACTCGGCGGTGCGGATATGTTGCGGCGCGCGATGGGTAAGAAAAACCCGGCAGAGATGGCCAAACAGCGCTCTGTATTTGAAGATGGTGCCAAAAGCCAAGGGGTTGACGGTGAACTGGCAATTAAGATTTTTGACCTGGTAGAGAAATTTGCCGGTTATGGTTTTAACAAGTCACACTCTGCTGCATATGCTTTAGTTTCTTACCAAACTTTGTGGTTGAAAGCACATTATCCGGCTGAATTTATGGCGGCGGTGATGACGGCCGATATGGATAACACCGATAAAGTGGTCGGGTTGGTCGATGAGTGCTGGCGTATGGGGCTGAAAATTCTGCCCCCTGATATCAACAGCGGCTTATATCATTTCCATGTGAATGATGAGGGCGAAATTGTTTATGGTATCGGTGCCATCAAAGGTGTGGGTGAGGGGCCGATTGAGGCGATGCTGGAAGCCCGTAAAGAGGGCGGCTATTTCAAAGAGTTATTTGATTTATGTGCCAGAGTTGATACTAAAAAGCTCAATCGCCGGATTTTAGAAAAGCTGATTATGTCCGGTGCTTTTGACCGTCTGGGGCCGCACCGCGCCGCATTGATGAGTTCGTTGGGCGAAGCATTAAAGGCGGCAGACCAACATGCCAAAGCAGAAGCTATTGGTCAGGTTGATATGTTTGGTGTCTTAGCCGATGCACCTGAGCAGGTTGAGCAATCTTATGCTAATGTGCCGCCGTGGCAGGAGCAGATTGTTTTAGACGGTGAGCGGGAAACGCTGGGGCTTTATCTGACCGGCCACCCAATTACCCAGTATCTGAAGGAAATAGAACGCTATGCCGGTGGGCTGCGTTTGAAAGATATGCACCCGACGGATCGGGGCAAAATGACCATGGCGGCGGGGTTGGTTATCGCGGCAAGGGTCATGGTGACAAAACGCGGAAATCGTATTGGTATTTGCACGCTAGATGACCGCTCTGGGCGCTTGGAAGTGATGTTATTCACCGATGCGTTGGAAAAATATCAGCATTTATTAGAAAAAGACCGTATCCTGATAGCCACTGGACAGGTCAGCTTTGATGACTTTAGTGGTGGACTTAAAATGACCGCCCGTGAGTTAATGGATATCAGTGAAGCTCGTGAAAAATATGCCCGTGGGCTTGCTATATCGCTGCTCGACAGGCAAATTGATGACCAGCTTTTGAACCGTCTCCGTCAGTCGTTGGAACCCCATCGAGCGGGGACGATCCCAGTGCATCTTTATTACCAACGGGAAGATGCTCGCGCCCGGCTGCGGTTTGGAGCCACATGGCGCGTGACGCCCACCGATCGCTTATTGATAGATTTGCGAACGCTGGTAGGTAATGAGCAGGTGGAACTGGAATTTGACTAAAATAGGAATGCTATGAGTCTGAATTTTCTTGATTTTGAACAGCCGATTGCAGAGCTGGAAGCGAAAATTGACTCGCTGACTGCAGTCAGCCGTCAAGACGAAAAATTAGATATTAATCTGGACGAAGAGGTTCAGCGTCTACGTGAGAAAAGTGTCGAGCTGACGCGGAAGATATTCTCGGATCTTGGCGCATGGCAAATTGCCCAATTGGCGCGCCATCCTGGTCGCCCTTATACCCTGGATTATATCGCTAATATCTTTACTGATTTCGAAGAACTGGCAGGTGATCGCGCCTATGCCGACGATAAAGCTATCGTCGGTGGTATCGCTCGTCTGGATGGCCGCCCGGTGATGATCATTGGTCATCAAAAGGGCCGTGATACCAAAGAGAAGATTCGTCGTAACTTTGGCATGCCAGCACCAGAGGGTTATCGTAAAGCATTGCGTCTAATGGAAATGGCTGAGCGCTTTAAGCTACCAATCATTACTTTCATTGATACGCCAGGGGCTTATCCTGGTGTCGGTGCTGAGGAGCGCGGCCAATCGGAAGCTATTGCCCGCAACCTGCGTGAGATGTCGCGTCTGAATGTGCCCATTGTTTGCACCGTCATTGGTGAGGGTGGTTCTGGTGGTGCATTGGCCATTGGTGTTGGCGATAAAGTGAATATGCTGCAATACAGCACTTATTCTGTTATTTCACCCGAAGGTTGTGCTTCTATTTTGTGGAAAAGTGCTGATAAAGCACCTTTAGCTGCTGAAGCCATGGGTATTACTGCGCATCGTTTGAAAGAATTGAAGATGATTGATTCAGTTATCCCCGAACCTTTAGGTGGCGCACATCGTGATTATTCCGCGATCGCGGCTTCACTAAAAGCACAACTTCTGGCTGATCTGAGTGATCTGGATGTTCTGAATAACGAAGAGTTATTAAATCGTCGCTATCAACGTCTGATGAATTATGGTTATTGCTGAGTAATCGCATTATCCATAGAGTTTATCACTGAAGTCAGATAATGAAATCCGGTACATATTTTGTGTACTGGATTTTTTTTATAAGTACCCGGCCAACACGATCAAGTCAATATGCCATGTTATAGCCTTTCTTGTGGTGAAGGTCGTGTTTAAATAATCCAATAGAATTTTTTAAATACCAAAGATACTGATGGGTATTTATCTCAAAATAATGTTTAACCTCATAATTTTCCGGTAAAAGGTACCCTGTGCTGAATTTTCATGTTGTTATAGATGATTAGTGAGCAATTTGAGGATTCACCAATGAATATCATCGCAATCATGGGGCCAATGGGGGTTTACTATAAAGATGAACCTATACGAGAGTTGAATGATGCTCTGCTCGCCAGAGGTTTTCAGCTAATCTATCCTAAGAGCCGCAGTGATCTGCTCAAACTTATTGAGCATAACGCGCGAATTATTGGTGTTATCTTTGATTGGGACCAGCATAGTACCGAGCTTTGTACTGAGATTAATGAGCTAAACGAATACCTCCCACTTTACGCATTTATCAATACGACATCGTCACTAGATGTTAGTTTAAATGAAATGCGCATGGCACTTTATTTCTTTGAATATACCCTGAATGCTGCTGAAGATATCGCGCAACATATTGGGTCGTGCCGCAGATTTAGTGGTAATGGTTAATTGTCAGATACCATCCGATGATCTTATCGTGCATTTCTTCTGATTTTGAGAAGCAGATAGTCTTGCGGGCTAACCGTTTGAGATGGGTTCGCAAGTTCAGATTATGTCGCTCTATCCTCTGGGTGTATTTCTTGCTGATAACATGACTGGTTGAGGACAATAAAGTGCGGTATACCGGCCAGGCATCGGTCATGTAGAAGGCAATGCTAAACTGGCTCAGCAAAACCAGAAGACGCTTTAATGTCAAAGCATTTCGCGGGCCAAATACATGGGCGATAACGCGCTTTCGGATGCGGTCATAGGCATAAAACAGCCAGCGTTGATTGCCTTTACAGCGGACATATGACCACTGCTCATCGGCTTCACAGCAGATAACCACCTCTGCGCTAGGCTCTACGTTTTGCGCTACCTGGTGCGGCGTAAGTTTTTTAGATGACGCAGAACGGTATTGAGGCTTATCCGTAGAACCCGTGCTGTATCGCGGCATCCGGAGCCGTTCATCGCCATATCAACGATGGCCTGATGGGTTTCGGGTTTAGCTCCGTTGTAGCGATAGCTGAGCTGGAAGGTCTTCAGGCATTGGTTACAGCGATAGAGCTGCGCCCCTGAGCCGGAGTGGCCGTTTCGGATAACCCCATGAGTTTCAGAACAGCGAGGACAAACCACATCAATCTTTGCCATCAATCATCCAAAGGGTAAAGAGTACACCAACACTAAGTTTGCGTCACGACCACATATTGAACAATATACGACAGTGTATATGGATAGCATTACTCCGCCTTTAACTAAGGCGCTATTTAATTATGTCAAAGAAGGCAAGTATACTTTCTGTACCCCCGGGCATATGGCGGGAACGGCCTTTCAAAAAAGTCCGGTTGGCAGTTTATTCTATGATTTCTTTGGTGCAAATACGCTTAAAGCCGATATCTCAATATCCGTCACTGAACTTGGCTCATTATTAGACCATACCGGGCCACATCTGGAGGCAGAGGAGTATATTGCCCGTACTTTCAATGCCGAACAGAGTTATATGGTGACGAATGGCACGTCAACGGCAAATAAAATAATTGGCATGTACTCATCCCCCGCGGGTAGTACAGTGCTGATTGACCGTAATTGCCATAAGTCCCTGACCCACCTTTTGATGATGAGCGATATTATTCCGCTCTATTTATGCCCCGCCCGTAATGCTTATGGCATCTTAGGTGGGATCCCGCAGCATGAATTTACCCAAGAATCTATTACGGCGAAAGTTGCGCAGACCAGTAATGCCAGTTGGCCCGTGCATGCGGTAATAACGAATTCTACCTATGATGGCTTACTCTATAATACTGATTATATTAAGCAGACATTAGATGTCCCCTCCATCCACTTTGATTCCGCCTGGGTTCCTTATACTAACTTTCATGAAATTTATGAGGGCAAGAGTGGCATGAGTGGTGAGCGAATTGCGGGGAAAGTATTCTATGAAACACAATCGACACATAAATTATTGGCCGCATTCTCTCAAGCATCCATGATTCATATTAAAGGTGATTACAATGAAAGCACTTTTAATGAAGCTTATATGATGCATACCACCACCTCGCCAAATTACGGTATTGTTGCCTCGACGGAAACCGCGGCGGCAATGATGCGCGGCAACCCAGGCCGGCGCATGATCTTGCGCTCCATTGAGCGGGCCATGCATTTTCGTAAAGAAGTCCGCCGCTTACGGGCAGAGAGTGATAATTGGTTCTTCGATGTTTGGCAGCCGGAAGATATCGACGAAATAGCCAGCTGGCCACTACAACCTGGGCAGAAATGGCATGGTTTTAGTCATGCTGATGCCGACCATATGTATCTTGACCCGATAAAAGTCACTATTTTGACACCGGGAATGAGCAGTGAGGGCGGGCTTGAAGCCGAAGGGATCCCTGCAGCACTGGTCGCAAAGTTTTTGGATGAGCGCGGGATCGTCGTCGAGAAAACCGGCCCATATAACTTGCTGTTTTTATTCAGTATCGGTATTGATAAAACCAAGGCAATGAGTTTATTGCGTGGTTTAACTGATTTTAAACGCGCTTTTGATCTCAATTTACGGGTCAAAAATATGTTGCCGGACCTGTTTGCTGAAGATCCGGATTTTTATCGCCACATGCGCATTCAGGATCTGGCAGCCGGTATCCATCAATTGATCCGCCAGCATGATTTACCCCGTTTGATGCGCGAGTCATTTAATGTGTTGCCGGAGATGAAACTCACGCCATATAACATGTTTCAGCAGCAGATCCGCGGTAATATAGTGGCTTGCGACATGGCTGATTTGATTGGCAAAGTGGTCGCCAACATGATTTTACCTTATCCGCCGGGGGTGCCATTGGTCATGCCAGGGGAAATGATCACCGAGGAGAGCCGCGCAGTATTGGATTTCCTCCTAATGCTTTGTGCTATTGGCGCACATTACCCTGGATTTGAAACAGATATACATGGTGCCAAGCGCGATGATGACGGGCGTTACTGGGTCAATGTTCTCAATATAAATGACTAAGTTGGAGTGATATATGTTGGCAATCCGTCAGATTCATCACATTGCAATCATTGGTTCAGATTATCAAGCGAGCAAAAAATTCTACTGTGATGTCTTGGGTTTTAGTCTCATGAGCGAAGTTTATCGTGCAGCGCGGGATTCGTGGAAAGCGGATCTGGCGTTACAGGGTCAGTACACGATTGAGCTATTTTCCTTTCCCTCTCCTGCCGCTCGCCCTAGCCGCCCGGAAGCATGTGGCTTACGGCATTTGGCTTTTCAAGTAGATGATATTGAGCAAGCAGTGCGGGAACTTGAAGCCGCCGGGGTGATTTGCGAAGCAGTTCGCATTGACTGCTATACACAGTCACGTTTTACTTTCTTTAATGACCCAGATGGTTTACCTCTGGAGCTCTATGAATTGACAGCGGAATAAAATGAACGCCATGTCTGCTACACCCAATGTGTTACTTAATCCATTGTTTGCACAATTGGCGCAACATCGGCATGTTTTGGTTGGGTTCAGCGGCGGCCTCGATTCCAGTGTATTGCTACATTTATTGGTTTGCCTGCGTGATCAACTTATCCCTGATTTGAATATCCGCGCCATTCATATTCACCATGGTCTAAACCCATTGGCAGACAGTTGGGTAAAACATTGCCAGCAACAGTGCAGGCAATGGAAAATTCCATTGGAAGTGGTGCGTGTAAGCATTGATAAGCGCTATGCGGGCCTTGAAGCGGCGGCGAGAACCGCGCGTTATGCGGCTTTTTCCTCACATTTAGCCGCCAATGAAGTGCTGCTGACTGCCCAGCACTTAGATGATCAGTGTGAGACTTTCTTATTGGCTCTCAAACGCGGCAGTGGCCCTGCGGGGTTATCTGCCATGGCGGCTAAAATGCCTTTTGCTCACAGCCAGCTATGGCGGCCATTATTGGGTTTTTCTCGTGAAATATTAGAGGGTTATGCCATAGCGCAGCAACTGCAATGGATTGAGGACGACAGTAATCAGGATGATCGCTTTGATCGCAATTTTTTGCGATTAAGGGTTTTACCTTTGCTGAGTCAGCGCTGGCCACATTTTGCTCAAGCTACAGCGCGCAGCGCCAGTTTATGTGCAGAGCAGGAGCAACTGTTGGATGAGTTGCTGGCCGATAATTTGCAGCAGCTGCAAAATGCTGAAGGCGCACTGTCTGTCGAGGGGCTATTACTGGCCTCAGAAGTTAAGCGCGCGGCGCTATTGCGCCGTTGGTTAGCTGAACGAGGTGCCTCAATGCCATCGCAGAGCCAACTGCAGCGTTTGTGGCTGGAAGTAGCGATGGCCAGACCCGATGCCGAGCCGCAATTGACTGTTGGTGCACATCAGGTTCGTCGTTTCAGGCAATATTTATATCTGTTACCGCCACAGATGGAGATAAGAATATCATATCTGCCTTGGGCTAAAGTCCAGGCAACCCCTGACCAAATGCCAGCTGTACCCGCGCCTTTGATTTTACCCGCTCACCTTGGGGTGTTGAGTTTTGCGCCAGAAGCTGGACAAGCCATTAAGGTTCCCGCCATTGGCGAAGAGCTAAACATACGCTTTGGTTTACAAGGAGAAATCAAGATTGTCGGGCGGTATCATTCGCGCCATGTTAAGAAAATATGGCAGGAGTTAGGTATTCCGCCATGGCAGCGGGAACGCATTCCGCTGCTGTATTTTGGTGAGCAATTAATTGCCGCAGCAGGGGTATTTGTCACTCAGATGGGGCAAGCTAAAGAAAACGAGCCATGCTGGTACCTTCATTGGGCCAAAACGGAATCGAATAATAAGAATAAATAAGATCGTTAATTTTTGAGGAGCAATGATGAAATTGGTCGTTAGTCTGGTTGTAATCAGCTTATGTAGTTTTTCGGCACTAGCAAAAAATGATATTGAAGCCGGTCGTGCAAAATCGGCCAGCTGTGTTGCTTGTCATGGTGCACAGGGCAAGGTTTCTGTACCAATGTATCCTAACCTGGCTGGGCAGAATGCTATGTATTTAGAGCAATCATTAAAAGCATATAAAAAGGGGGAGCGGACGGGGGGCCAGGCAGGAGTGATGCAGGCTTATGTTACTCCTTTAACCGACGATGATATCTCTGATTTGGCTGCTTATTATGCGAGTTTGAAACCTTAGTCACTTACACTCGCCATCTAGCAAGGTGCCGTTCGTTCATCCTTTTGTCAGCTCTGAATGCAAAACGGGCCACTGAAAAGTGGCCCGTCTTAAAGGTGCAGAAACTATGATGCACTTACGACTACAGTCCCGATTTCGGGGTGACTGAAGCTGGCTATGTGGTCAAGACGTAACTCACGCATTGCCCCTTCCTGCTCGACAATCAGGTATTCGACCTTTTTTCTCAGCAGTAGATCGCTAGCTTTACCTTCTACGATCTCACCGCCTCTCAACTTCAACGTCAGTATCAGGTGATGTTGGCAGGCGAGTTCCAGATTATCGTAGTCATCACAATTGATGGGTTGATACTCTTCACTCATCGACATAATCGCTCACCAATAAGTTAGCGGCGGCGAAGGCCGCCTGTTCCCTAACGGAGGACGGGAGTGCGTCGTTAGCCGCAACTTCGTCCAATGCTTTCAATACACAACCCAGTGCATCCGACACATAGCCCTGGTCACCACTCGCTATTTGTGCATAAAAACGGCGTACTAACTCACAGTATTGCTGCACAGTAATCCTCCTGGAAAAGTTTAACCCGGTAGATTCTCTGTGGGGACGCCACACGGTCAACCTACGAAGATAAACTCTGAACTTATAAGGACTATAGCACAGGAGTGCTGGAGATATTAGATCCTGAACTAAGCTTTCTTTTTAGTATTGATACCACTAATAACTCGCTTATCCCGGGCTGGTAGCTAGCGGGCCGAATCAAGTACACTAGCAGCCAGATAATTAAGAGGTCACCCATGGCACTAAAAGCAACCATCCATAAAGCCACTGTTAACATTGCTGATATGGATCGTAATTTTTTTCAGGATGTTAACCTGACCATCGCGCAACACCCATCCGAAACCGACCAGCGTATGATGCTACGTTTACTGGCATGGATTTGTCATGCTGATGAGCGCTTGCTGTTTACCAAGGGCTTGAGCGCTGATGATGAGCCAGAAATTTGGCGTCACAATGATCATAATGGTATCGAACTGTGGGTCGAACTCGGTCTTCCCGAGGAGAAAAGGCTGCGCAAAGCCTGTAATCAATCACAGCAAGTTGTGCTCTATGCATACAGCGAAAGGGCCGCTAAAGTGTGGTGGCCACAGGTTCAAGACAAATTGTCTGGGCACCGTAATCTTCGGGTGCGCTTCCTTGATGATGAAAAGATGGCCAAGCTGGCAGCATTGTCCCAGCGCAATATGTCATTGCAAGCCACGTTGCAAGAGGGAACTATTTGGTTATCTGATGATGAGAATAATCTGGAAATTAGTTTTGATGAATGGCAAGGCGATGGGCAATAAGCGTGTTGATTATATCTAATAATGTCAGCCTACCCGATAGCGAGATTGAATTGACGGCTATCCGGGCTCAAGGTGCTGGCGGGCAACATGTTAATAAAACCTCAACGGCTATTCATTTGCGCTTTGACATCAAGGCCTCAAGCCTGCCAGAGTATTATAAAGAAAGGTTATTATTGCTAAATAGCCATTTGATGACCGCCGAGGGGGTCATTATTATCAAAGCGCAAGAATACCGCAGCCAGGATATGAATCGTGAGGCGGCATTAGCGCGGTTGGTGGCGTTAATTCGCCAAGCTATGGTGATAGAAAAAACTCGCCGTGCGACAAAACCGACTAAGGGTTCAAAAATTAGGCGAGTCGAAAGTAAAGTCCGCAAAGGGGCGACAAAAGCGCTGCGCGGTAAAATACATCAGGAATGATGCTGATATCTGCCCATATTGGTAGCTTACGCAGTTTCATTACTTCTATATCGGACACAGTACGGGAGAATGACTGTGAGTAAATTAACAATAACGCTATTTTTGGCAGTAGGTGCGCTGTCATTATTAGGTTGTAATAACCGCCACCAACCGGTTGAGCAGGTTTTACAACCGATGCAGCAAAGTTATCAGGGCGTTTTACCCTGTGCAGATTGCAGTGGTTTGGATACTTCATTATTTCTCGACAGTGACGGAACATTTGTCTTGAAAGAGATTTATCGTGGTGCGAATCATTCTGCAGACAATAAGAATGGTGACCCAGCCTTTGCTGAATATGGCCAGTGGGCACGTACAGCGGATAAATTGGTTTTAACTAATGCACAGGGGGAAAAACGTTATTTCCGGCCGGTGGGTAAAAACTTGGTGATGCTTGATCAACAAGGCCTGCCGATTGAATCCAAATTGAATTATCAGCTGGTACCCAGCGATCAGTCTTTACCTAAAACGCCGATGCCGCTAAGTGGTATGTATAAATATTTTGCTGATGCGGCGGTATTTACCGACTGCGCTACCGGAAAAACCTTCCCAGTGGAGAATAATATCGCATTGGAAAAGGGCTATTTAGCCGCGCGTAAAAATGTCGGGGAACCTGTGTTCCTGACCCTCAATGGTCATTTTGATATGCGGCCATCAATGGAAGAGGGGCAGTCAGATAAGACTTTGATCCCGGCTGGCGATATTCAGTTTAATGCCAATAAGAGCTGTAACAGCCAATAGAACTCGTTTGTTGCTGTAATAAAAAAAAGCCGCCAGTTGTTATTCACACTCTGGCGGCTTGATATTTATAGCTAATTAGCGTTTGATTTGACTCAATAAGAACTCAATGATTTCATTAGTTTTAATCATTTGCTTCTCACCGACCCGACGATTTTTGTATTCCACTTCTTCGCTATCAAGATTGCGATCGCCAATCACGATATTGTGCGGCACGCCAATCAACTCCATATCGGCAAACATCACGCCCGGGCGCTCTTTACGATCATCAAGAATAACGTCGATGCCATGTGAGCGAAGGGTGTTGTACAACTCTTCCGCCAGTTCTTTTACTCGGAAAGATTTGTGCATATTCATTGGCAAAATAGCAACCTGGAATGGGGCAATAGCATCTGGCCAAATAATACCGCGGTCATCATGATTTTGTTCAATCGCCGCTGCTACTACGCGGGATACCCCAATTCCGTAACAACCCATGGTCATCACTTGATTACGGCCATCTTCACCCTGAACCGTCGCTTTCATGGCTTCTGAGTATTTGGTGCCTAACTGGAAGATGTGACCAACTTCGATACCGCGTTTGATTTGCAGTGTGCCGTTACCATCAGGGCTGATATCACCTTCAACGACATTACGCAGGTCAGCTACTTGTGGCAGGGGCAAATCACGCTCCCAGTTAATGCCAAAGTAATGTTTGCCATCGATGTTCGCACCAGCACCAAAATCACTCATTACCGCTACGCTGCGGTCAACCACAACCGGCAGTGGCAAGTTAACTGGGCCTAATGAACCTGGGCCAGCACCGATAGCTGCACGAATTTCTTCTTCAGTCGCGAAGGTCAGCGGCTTAGCAACTTGCGGTAATTTTTCCGCTTTGATTTCATTTAATTCATGATCGCCACGCACCAGCAAAGCCACTAACTTATGGCCGCTCTCTTCATGAGCATGAACCATTAAGGTTTTCACGGTTTTCTCAATCGGCAGGTTGAATTGCTCGACTAACTCAGCGATGGTTTTAGCATTCGGGGTATCAATGATTCGCAGTTCTTCAGCCGCTAGCGCCCGTGGTGCCGATGGTGCCAGCGCTTCAGCAAACTCAATGTTAGCGGCATAATCTGAGCCGGTTGAGAACACGATATCGTCTTCGCCGCTTTCGGCCAGCACTTGGAATTCATGAGATGCACTGCCACCGATTGAACCGGTATCCGCCAACACTGCACGGAAATTCAAGTCCATGCGCTCGAAAATCTTACTGTATGCGGCATACATCGCATCGTAAGTCTCTTGCAATGATTCCTGAGTAGTATGGAAAGAGTAAGCATCTTTCATCAAGAATTCACGCGCGCGCATCACACCAAAACGCGGCCTAACTTCGTCACGGAACTTGGTCTGGATTTGGAAAAAGTTCAGCGGCAGTTGTTTGTAAGAGTTTATCTCACCGCGAATCAGGTCAGTAATCACTTCTTCATGGGTTGGGCCGAGTACAAAAGGGCGCTCGCCACGATCAACAAAACGTAGTAGCTCAGGGCCATATTGTTCCCAGCGGCCACTTTCTTGCCACAAATCAGCCGGTTGCACGACAGGCATGGAAACTTCGATAGCACCGGCGTTATTCATCTCTTCGCGCACGATGTTTTCGACTTTCTTCAACACCCGAACCCCGGTCGGCAGCCAGGTATAAAGACCTGAGGCCAGTTTACGGATCATCCCGGCACGGAGCATCAGCTGGTGGCTGATAACTTCAGCATCAGCAGGGGTCTCCTTCAGAGTGGAGAGCAAATATTGGCTAGTACGCATGATGTTTTGGTTCCATTAGCACTGCAATTAGAGGCAGCCAAAAAGTAAAAGTGGTTTAGTTTACCAGCGAGTGCGGGTTGTCAAAAGAGAGCAGGGCGAAATTTAGCGTGGGTCAAGTGATAACACTTCCGTTTGGCCCTCGATAACCCGCCAGCGCACGTTAAATTCCAGTAGCAGAACAGCATATTCTCGGCTTTCACTGTCACCTTTGCGGTAGGCTGGGCGCGGGTCTTGCGCTAATACCTGAGAAATAAAACGCCGTAAATGTGGATAACGCGGTTGTTGCTGCACTAGCTGCTGTTCGGCAATGTGGGAAAAGCTCACTGGCATATCTGCATCAGGGGCGGTTTGAGCAAAGCCCGCGCGAGCATGGGGTTGGCTCTCCGCGAAGGGTAAATAGGGTTTGATATCAATGACCGGCGTACCATCAACTAAATCTAGACTGCCGAGCTGCAAAATCACTTCCCCCCCTTGGCAGCAGATCCCTTTCAACTCGATTAGGGACATACCAATCGGGTTGGGGCGAAATGTGGAGCGGGTAGCAAATACGCCCATCCGGGCATTGCCGCCTAAGCGAGGAGGGCGAACTGTTGGCCGCCAACCGCCGTCCATGGTTTGATGGAAAACAAACATCACCCAGACATGACTAAAATCAGATAACCCGCGTACAGCTTCCGGCTGGTTATAGGGGGGCAGAAGTTGTAACTCTCCACCGCCATCTTCAATCAGACCGGGCTGCCGCGGCACGGCAAACTTCTCTTTATAGGGCGAGCGGATGACGCCGATCTGATGAAAAGAAAATACACTCATTTTGATGAAACATTCAGTGCAGAACCCTGGCATACGGCTTGTTGGTAACAGCCAGGGACACCACTTTGTATTTCACATTGATGCAGTAAGACTGCATTGGCTTTCATATAAGATGCACGAGTTTGCATTCTTTTACGGGCGGTGGCGATACTCGGCGGGGAGTCTTGCACTGTGGATTGGCAAGATTCACCAGATACTTCGCCCAAGTCACGAAAAGGCTTACCCACAAGCTCTTCTGCACTTTTATAAAGTTTTACCGGTGCCGGACGCGGGGCTACCGTAGGGCTGGGTTTGATAACCGGGGACGGTTGCTTAACCGGATTTTCTGTGGTGGATGGCTTTGATTGAAGCATGGAGCATCCAGTTAGCGAGAGAGCTAACAGACACAGAGGTAACGCACGCATAGAAATTCCTCAGCCTTTTTATTTAAGAGGCGCTATTGAAGCAATCTATTATGCAAATAACAAGACGGGCCTGAGCCCGTCTTGCAATATATTTAGCAAACACTGAATTTAACAAACTTGATATTCAGTAAAAAAGCCAATTGCTCATTACCAGCCTTTGACTGCGCCGCCATTGAATGCTTTGTTTGCTGCATCGTAAACTTCGTCAGACTGGTACGCCTGCACGAATTTCTTCACGTTTTCCGCATCTTTGTTATCTTCACGGGCCACGATCAGGTTGACGTAAGGTGACTCTTTGTCTTCGACAAACAGGCCATCTTTAGCCGGTGTCAGGCCGATTTGGCTTGCATAGGTGGTATTGATAATTGCCAAAGCGATTTGTTGGTCATCCAAAGAACGTGGCAGTTGAGGAGCTTCCAACTCAACCAATTTCAGGTTTTTAGGATTCTCAACTACATCCAGCACAGTTGGTAGTAGACCAACACCTTCTTTCAGCTTAATCAGACCCACTTTTTGCAGCAGTAACAGAGAACGACCTAGGTTAGTCGGGTCATTTGGCAGTGCTACCTGAGAGCCAGGTTGTAATTCTTCCAATGATTTGATTTTTTTAGAGTAGCCAGCAATTGGGTAAACGAATGAGTTGCCAACAGCAACCAATTTGTAACCGCGATCTTTAATTTGCTGATCCAGATAAGGTTTATGTTGGAAAGCATTCAGGTCAATATCACCTTTGCTCAGTGCTTCGTTTGGTAAGACATAGTCGTTAAACGTGACCAGCTCAACATCCAGGCCGTATTTATCTTTTGCAACTTTCTGAGCAACTTCAGCAACTTGTTGTTCAGCACCGACAATGACGCCAACCTTAATGTGGTTTGGATCTTTTTCCGCTGGGCCGCAACCCACCAGTGCCAAAGTACCAATCAATGCACTGACTGCCGCGATAGATTTGAATTTTAAAGACATATCCTTTCCTCTATAGACATTCGTTAAGATGCGCCGCTGTGTGAGGCCGTCGCTGGGTAATTTATGTGTTAATAACGACTTATATGTTAATAACTATTTGTGGGTAACGGCTTTCACGATCCGATCACCACTGAACTGAATCAGATAAACCAAAATGACTAATAATACTAATACCGTATTCATTACAGTGGCGTTATAACCAATGTAACCATACTGATAGCCGATTTGACCTAAGCCACCGGCACCGACTGCCCCACCCATAGCGGAATAACCCACCAGAGTAATCAGAGTAATGGTAGCGGCATTCACTAAACCTGGAAGAGCTTCAGGCAATAACACTTTTTTAATGATTTGCATGGGGGTGGCCCCCATGGCACGAGCAGCCTCAACCAAACCGGATGGAATTTCCAGCAGGGCATTTTCCACCATGCGGGCAATAAATGGCGCTGCTCCCACAGTTAACGGCACAATTGCCGCCTGCAAACCAATGGATGTACCGACTATCATCCGAGTGAAAGGAATCATCCATACCAATAAGATAATAAAAGGTATAGAGCGGAAGATATTCACCACTCCAGACAGGCTGCGGTAAATCTTATTGTTGGCAATAATTTGCCCTGGGCGCGTGACATACAGTAGCACCCCAACCGGCAGCCCTAGAACAAAGCCAAAGAAACCAGAGACAAACGTCATCATTAGAGTTTCCCAGACGCCTCGGGCCATTAACCACATCATTGCCTCAGACATAACCCAGAACCTCTACTTTTACATGATGATCTTGTAAGAACTTAATGGCCGCGAGGCCATCTTGATTGTCGCCATGCAACTCGGCCAACATGACACCAAATTTAACGCCACCGGCATAATCCATTTGGGAGCTAAGAATGCCGATATCAATATTAAAGCGGCGCACCGCTTGTGAAATTAACGGCGCATCAACCGATTGGCCGGTGAATTCCAGTTTTAGCAGTGGCACTTGGTCGGTGCTTGGCTCTTGAGTCATACGCTGGGCATAATCTTCTGG
The DNA here is from genome assembly GCF_004124235.1 of Yersinia hibernica. NCBI lineage: Bacteria > Pseudomonadati > Pseudomonadota > Gammaproteobacteria > Enterobacterales > Yersiniaceae > Yersinia > Yersinia hibernica. The sequence continues at coordinate 3,598,675 of NZ_CP032487.1, read as the reverse complement.
AATATCCAGATGTAAAGTTGACTGAATAAACTGTTGGGCCAGCGGAGTTTTCGGGTGAGAAAACACTTCACTAACACTGTCTTTTTCAATCAATTTGCCTTCACTAATCACCGCGACTTGATCACAAATACGTTTCACTACATCCATTTCATGGGTGATAAGCAAAATGGTTAGCCCTAAACGGCGATTGATATCTTTGAGCAATTCAAGAATTGAGCGGGTAGTGGCTGGGTCCAGTGCGCTGGTGGCTTCATCACACAGCAAAACTTTAGGATTGCTGGCCAAGGCACGGGCGATAGCCACGCGCTGTTTCTGCCCGCCAGAGAGATTTGCCGGATAAGCATCTTGCTTATCAGACAGACCGACCAAATCCAACAGCTCGGTCACTCTTTTCTTGATATCTGCACGTGGTGTATTGTCCAGCTCAAGAGGCAATGCAATATTGCCATACACTGTACGGGAAGAAAGTAAGTTAAAGTGCTGAAAAATCATGCCAATCTGACGGCGTGCGCGTGTCAGTTGGCCCTCAGTTAAGGTGGTCAGGTCTTGCCCGTCAACCAGAACTTGCCCGCTAGTCGGACGCTCTAACATATTGGCGCACCGAATCAGGGTACTTTTACCGGCACCTGAGGCCCCAATAACGCCATAAATCTGTCCAGCTGGGACGTGTAGACTCACGTCTGAAAGCGCGGTAATCGTGCGCGAACCCTGCTGGAACACTTTGCTGATGTGAGAAAGTTTAATCATATTATTCTTATTTTATCGTCGTTTCCGTGGCTAGATAAAAAGTAAACTTCAGTAGAACCAAAGTACGGATTGGATGTTAAGGCGTCTAGACGGCTAAGTCAACTGGCAACACCGATTCTCTTCCATTCTCAATCGACAATGAAACATGCGATACTAATGGGCTTGACAGCCCTTAGGAGCAAATAAGTGACTCAGCCCGTCCCCGCAATATTTTTAGATCGTGATGGCACAATTAATGTCGACCATGGTTATGTCCACGAAATTGATAATTTTCAGTTTATCGACGGTGTCATTGATGCTTGCCGTGAATTGAAAGAAATGGGTTTTGCTTTGGTTCTGGTCACCAATCAATCGGGCATTGCACGCGGTATCTTTACTGAAGCGCAATTCTTAAGCCTAACCGAGTGGATGGATTGGTCTCTTGCTGACCGTGGTGTTGATTTAGATGGTATCTATTTCTGCCCACATCATCCCGATGCCAGTGTAGCGGAGTTCCGCGAAACATGTGAATGCCGCAAGCCATTGCCGGGCATGTTACTGCAAGCACAAAATGAATTGAACATTGATATGGCTTCTTCTTATATGGTTGGCGATAAAATTGAAGATATGCAGGCAGCTGCGGCGGCGAATATTGGCACTAAAGTGTTAGTTCGTACCGGCAAGCCGGTGACTGCTGAAGGTGAGGCTAGCGCTGATTGGGTGCTAAATAGCCTGGCTGAGCTACCAAAAGCAATAAAAATGCGTCATAAATAGTCGTTGCGTTCAAATAATCAGCAGTCGGAAAAAACTTTAATATAAACCCTTGCCATTCTGAGGCGGCTCCCTATAATGCGCATCCATCGACACGGCGCTGTGAGCAACTTCACAGAGTAGCCGGGAAGAGCAGAGAAAATTAACTGATTAAGTGGTTGACTCTGTAGCGGGAAAGCGTATTATCTGCCTCCCGCGTTACCGTAAGATTCGCCGCAAGGCCAACGGGTAACGAACGCTCTTTAACAATTTATCAGACAATCTGTGTGGGCACTCGCAAGACGATATCAAAGCCTGTTTCGGCAGGCAGAAATAATCAAAGTCTTGAAGAGTGACCAAAGCAGTACACATTTGAACTTCGGTTCGAATGCATATTTGCAGAAAGTAATCTTTGAGCATCGCCATTTCGGTGGCAAATCAAACAAATCTTAAATTGAAGAGTTTGATCATGGCTCAGATTGAACGCTGGCGGCAGGCCTAACACATGCAAGTCGAGCGGCAGCGGGAAGTAGCTTGCTACTTTGCCGGCGAGCGGCGGACGGGTGAGTAATGTCTGGGAAACTGCCTGATGGAGGGGGATAACTACTGGAAACGGTAGCTAATACCGCATGACGTCTTCGGACCAAAGTGGGGGACCTTCGGGCCTCACGCCATCGGATGTGCCCAGATGGGATTAGCTAGTAGGTGGGGTAACGGCTCACCTAGGCGACGATCCCTAGCTGGTCTGAGAGGATGACCAGCCACACTGGAACTGAGACACGGTCCAGACTCCTACGGGAGGCAGCAGTGGGGAATATTGCACAATGGGCGCAAGCCTGATGCAGCCATGCCGCGTGTGTGAAGAAGGCCTTCGGGTTGTAAAGCACTTTCAGCGAGGAGGAAGGCATAAAGGTTAATAACCTTTGTGATTGACGTTACTCGCAGAAGAAGCACCGGCTAACTCCGTGCCAGCAGCCGCGGTAATACGGAGGGTGCAAGCGTTAATCGGAATTACTGGGCGTAAAGCGCACGCAGGCGGTTTGTTAAGTCAGATGTGAAATCCCCGCGCTTAACGTGGGAACTGCATTTGAAACTGGCAAGCTAGAGTCTTGTAGAGGGGGGTAGAATTCCAGGTGTAGCGGTGAAATGCGTAGAGATCTGGAGGAATACCGGTGGCGAAGGCGGCCCCCTGGACAAAGACTGACGCTCAGGTGCGAAAGCGTGGGGAGCAAACAGGATTAGATACCCTGGTAGTCCACGCTGTAAACGATGTCGACTTGGAGGTTGTGCCCTTGAGGCGTGGCTTCCGGAGCTAACGCGTTAAGTCGACCGCCTGGGGAGTACGGCCGCAAGGTTAAAACTCAAATGAATTGACGGGGGCCCGCACAAGCGGTGGAGCATGTGGTTTAATTCGATGCAACGCGAAGAACCTTACCTACTCTTGACATCCACAGAACTTAGCAGAGATGCTTCGGTGCCTTCGGGAACTGTGAGACAGGTGCTGCATGGCTGTCGTCAGCTCGTGTTGTGAAATGTTGGGTTAAGTCCCGCAACGAGCGCAACCCTTATCCTTTGTTGCCAGCACGTAATGGTGGGAACTCAAAGGAGACTGCCGGTGATAAACCGGAGGAAGGTGGGGATGACGTCAAGTCATCATGGCCCTTACGAGTAGGGCTACACACGTGCTACAATGGCAGATACAAAGTGAAGCGAACTCGCGAGAGCAAGCGGACCACATAAAGTCTGTCGTAGTCCGGATTGGAGTCTGCAACTCGACTCCATGAAGTCGGAATCGCTAGTAATCGTAGATCAGAATGCTACGGTGAATACGTTCCCGGGCCTTGTACACACCGCCCGTCACACCATGGGAGTGGGTTGCAAAAGAAGTAGGTAGCTTAACCTTCGGGAGGGCGCTTACCACTTTGTGATTCATGACTGGGGTGAAGTCGTAACAAGGTAACCGTAGGGGAACCTGCGGTTGGATCACCTCCTTACCTAAAGATACGCATTGCGCAGTGTCCACACAGATTGTCTGATAGAAAGTAAACGAGCAAGAGCACCTGTTGATGTTGTGAGTATTGACTCACAATGACACAAGAAACGATTAAGATTTTATCATTTAGTCGGAATTTCCTGTGTCCCCATCGTCTAGAGGCCTAGGACACTGCCCTTTCACGGCTGTAACAGGGGTTCGAATCCCCTTGGGGACGCCACTCCGATAATGTGTGAAAGACATTATCAACCGGTTCTTTATGAACTGAAAATAACTTAAAGATGACTTTAACAAGTCGTGTTTAAGATATTGCTCTTTAACAATCTGGAACAAGCTGAAAATTGAAACATGACAGCTGAAACTTATCTCTCCGTAGAAGTGCTGAGATAAGGATTAACCTGTCATAGAGTCTCTCAAATAATCGCAATGCGACGATGTCGAAAGACACCTTCGGGTTGTGAGGTTAAGCGACTAAGCGTACACGGTGGATGCCTAGGCAGTCAGAGGCGATGAAGGGCGTGCTAATCTGCGAAAAGCGTCGGTAAGGTGATATGAACCGTTACAACCGACGATACCCGAATGGGGAAACCCAGTGCAATTCGTTGCACTATTGCATGGTGAATACATAGCCATGCAAGGCGAACCGGGGGAACTGAAACATCTAAGTACCCCGAGGAAAAGAAATCAACCGAGATTCCCCCAGTAGCGGCGAGCGAACGGGGAGGAGCCCAGAGTCTGAATCAGTTTGTGTGTTAGTGGAAGCGTCTGGAAAGTCGCACGGTACAGGGTGATAGTCCCGTACACAAAAATACACTTGCTGTGAACTCGATGAGTAGGGCGGGACACGTGACATCCTGTCTGAATATGGGGGGACCATCCTCCAAGGCTAAATACTCCTGACTGACCGATAGTGAACCAGTACCGTGAGGGAAAGGCGAAAAGAACCCCGGCGAGGGGAGTGAAATAGAACCTGAAACCGTGTACGTACAAGCAGTGGGAGCACCTTCGTGGTGTGACTGCGTACCTTTTGTATAATGGGTCAGCGACTTATATTTTGTAGCAAGGTTAACCGAATAGGGGAGCCGTAGGGAAACCGAGTCTTAACTGGGCGTCTAGTTGCAAGGTATAGACCCGAAACCCGGTGATCTAGCCATGGGCAGGTTGAAGGTTGGGTAACACTAACTGGAGGACCGAACCGACTAATGTTGAAAAATTAGCGGATGACTTGTGGCTGGGGGTGAAAGGCCAATCAAACCGGGAGATAGCTGGTTCTCCCCGAAAGCTATTTAGGTAGCGCCTCGTGAACTCATCTTCGGGGGTAGAGCACTGTTTCGGCTAGGGGGCCATCCCGGCTTACCAAACCGATGCAAACTCCGAATACCGAAGAATGTTATCACGGGAGACACACGGCGGGTGCTAACGTCCGTCGTGAAGAGGGAAACAACCCAGACCGCCAGCTAAGGTCCCAAAGTCATGGTTAAGTGGGAAACGATGTGGGAAGGCATAGACAGCCAGGATGTTGGCTTAGAAGCAGCCATCATTTAAAGAAAGCGTAATAGCTCACTGGTCGAGTCGGCCTGCGCGGAAGATGTAACGGGGCTAAACCATGCACCGAAGCTGCGGCAGCGACGCTTAGGCGTTGTTGGGTAGGGGAGCGTTCTGTAAGCCGTTGAAGGTGAACTGTGAGGTTTGCTGGAGGTATCAGAAGTGCGAATGCTGACATAAGTAACGATAATGCGGGTGAAAAGCCCGCACGCCGGAAGACCAAGGGTTCCTGTCCAACGTTAATCGGGGCAGGGTGAGTCGACCCCTAAGGCGAGGCTGAAAAGCGTAGTCGATGGGAAACAGGTTAATATTCCTGTACTTGGTGTTACTGCGAAGGGGGGACGGAGAAGGCTAGGCTAGCCGGGCGACGGTTGTCCCGGTTTAAGCATGTAGGCGGAGTGACTTGGTAAATCCGGTTGCTTATCAACGCTGAGGTGTGATGACGAGCCACTACGGTGGTGAAGTAGTTGATGCCAAGCTTCCAGGAAAAGCCTCTAAGCATCAGGTAACATTAAATCGTACCCCAAACCGACACAGGTGGTCAGGTAGAGAATACTCAGGCGCTTGAGAGAACTCGGGTGAAGGAACTAGGCAAAATGGTGCCGTAACTTCGGGAGAAGGCACGCTGGCATTAGGTAAAGAGACTTGCTCTCGGCGCCGAAGCCAGTCGAAGATACCAGCTGGCTGCAACTGTTTAATAAAAACACAGCACTGTGCAAACACGAAAGTGGACGTATACGGTGTGACGCCTGCCCGGTGCTGGAAGGTTAATTGATGGGGTCAGCCGCAAGGCGAAGCTCTTGATCGAAGCCCCAGTAAACGGCGGCCGTAACTATAACGGTCCTAAGGTAGCGAAATTCCTTGTCGGGTAAGTTCCGACCTGCACGAATGGCGTAATGATGGCCAGGCTGTCTCCACCCGAGACTCAGTGAAATTGAACTCGCTGTGAAGATGCAGTGTACCCGCGGCAAGACGGAAAGACCCCGTGAACCTTTACTATAGCTTGACACTGAACATTGAGCCTTGATGTGTAGGATAGGTGGGAGGCATCGAAGCGTGGACGCCAGTCTGCGTGGAGCCAACCTTGAAATACCACCCTTTAATGTTTGATGTTCTAACTCGGCCCCATAATCTGGGGTGAGGACAGTGTCTGGTGGGTAGTTTGACTGGGGCGGTCTCCTCCCAAAGAGTAACGGAGGAGCACGAAGGTTAGCTAATCACGGTCGGACATCGTGAGGTTAGTGCAAAGGCATAAGCTAGCTTGACTGCGAGAGTGACGGCTCGAGCAGGTACGAAAGTAGGTCTTAGTGATCCGGTGGTTCTGAATGGAAGGGCCATCGCTCAACGGATAAAAGGTACTCCGGGGATAACAGGCTGATACCGCCCAAGAGTTCATATCGACGGCGGTGTTTGGCACCTCGATGTCGGCTCATCACATCCTGGGGCTGAAGTAGGTCCCAAGGGTATGGCTGTTCGCCATTTAAAGTGGTACGCGAGCTGGGTTTAGAACGTCGTGAGACAGTTCGGTCCCTATCTGCCGTGGGCGTTGGAAGATTGAGAGGGGCTGCTCCTAGTACGAGAGGACCGGAGTGGACGAATCACTGGTGTTCGGGTTGTCATGCCAATGGCATTGCCCGGTAGCTAAATTCGGAAGAGATAACCGCTGAAAGCATCTAAGCGGGAAACTTGCCTCGAGATGAGTCTTCCCTGGGGCTTTAAGCCCCCTGAAGGAACGTTAAAGACTATGACGTTGATAGGCTGGGTGTGTAAGTGCAGCGATGCATTGAGCTAACCAGTACTAATGATCCGTGAGGCTTAACCTTACAACACCGAAGGTGTTTTAGAGAGAATTTTGATTTTCAGCGATGTTTACAGATTGGATTAACTGGCTGCGTGATGATTATCATGGAGCGGGTTGATTGAAACAGAATTTGCCTGGCGGCCATAGCGCGGTGGCACCACCTGAACCCATGCCGAACTCAGAAGTGAAACGCCGTAGCGCCGATGGTAGTGTGGGGTCTCCCCATGCGAGAGTAGGACACTGCCAGGCATCAAACACGCATTATCAGAGTGACATCTGGTGATGGACAAAATCGCCAGAGGCGGTTTTGCACAGCGAGGAGCGCTGGCCCTGAAGAGGGTAAGTATCGGGAAGATACACGTAAAAGAATCGGTGGAGCGGTAGTTCAGTTGGTTAGAATACCTGCCTGTCACGCAGGGGGTCGCGGGTTCGAGCCCCGTCCGTTCCGCCACTTATTGCAAAACCCCTGAATCATAGATTCAGGGGTTTTTTGCATTATAGAATCCTAATCTGTTAAATATACTTCTCAATAAAGACTCATTATTATCCTTCCTTGACTCTATCCAACTGAATGATTCACCCAAACTATCCCCAAGGCCCTTTGATCGTCAACGCGACGGTTTGGTTATTGGCGAAGGGGCCGGGACGCTGATTCTGGAAGAGTTGGAGCATGCCAAAGCGCGTGGAGCCACTATTTATGGCGAAATCATCGGTTTTTACACTAATTGCGATGCCAGCCATATTACTCAGCCACAAAAAGAAACTATGCAAATCTGTATTGAAAAGGCGCTATTGAGCTCTGGTCTGAGTGCGGCTGACATCGGCTATATCAGTGCACATGGCACGGCGACCGAACGGGGCGATATTGCAGAAAGTCAGGCAACGGCGGCTGTGTTTGGTCATCGGACGCCCATTTCCTCTCTGAAAAGTTATTTTGGCCATACGCTAGGGGCCTGTGGTGCGCTTGAGGCCTGGATGAGTTTGGAGATGATGAGAGCTGGGCGCTTTGCCCCGACCATCAACCTGACTGAACCGGATCCCGCCTGTGGCGAGCTGGATTATTTGATGGGCGAAGGGCGCTATATTGATACTGAGTTCTTCCAGACAAATAATTTCGCCTTTGGCGGTATTAATACTTCATTAGTGATCCGTCGCTGGCCGTGATGGTCATTAATTTCCTCATTGTTGATTTTTTATCAAAAGTATTGTGTTGAATGGTGTGTTTTTAGGCAATAAAACTCTTGGCATAATCGCTGCAGATTTTTACCGCGAGCTCCAACAAAAAAGCTCCCGGTAAATAGCCCGCTTTTAAATACACATCATTTATTGTCTAACCACGATAAAAAATCTTATCTGTTCAAAATGAGGAATTATGATGAGCATACCTGCATTCGGTCTGGGAACTTTTCGTCTTCAAGATCAAGTTGTTATTGATTCTGTTCGTCAGGCTTTAACATTGGGCTATCGCGCAATTGATACAGCCCAAATCTATGAGAATGAAGCTGCCGTGGGTCAGGCTATCGCAGAAAGTGGTATCGAACGTGATGAGTTATTTATCACGACCAAAATCTGGATTGCTAATTTGGCACCAGGAAAATTAATTCCGAGCCTGCAAGTAAGCTTACAGAAGCTGAAAACCGACTATGTGGACTTAACTTTAATTCACTGGCCATCACCTAATGACGAAGTTTCTGTTGCCGAGTTTATGGCTGAGTTAGTGCAGGCCAAAGCATTGGGGTTGACCCGTCAGATTGGTGTTTCTAACTTCACGATTAATTTAATGAAACAGGCTGTTGCAGCTGTGGGTGCAGAGGCCATTGCAACTAACCAAATCGAACTCTCTCCGCTATTACAAAATCGCAAAGTGGTTAAGTTCGCGCAGGAGCAAGGTATCGCTATTACCTCTTATATGACACTGGCTTATGGTAAAGCACTGGATGAGCCGGTTATTAAGGCTATTGCTGAGAAATACACAGCCACCCCTGCTCAAGTGATTTTAAGCTGGGCAATGCAACTTGGCTACAGTGTTATTCCGTCATCAACTAAAGTGACAAATTTAGCCAGTAACTTGCTGGCTCAGGAATTACAGTTAAGTGCGGACGATATGGCCCTGATTGCTACATTGGATAGTGACGTTCGGTTAGTCAGCCCTGAAGGTCTGGCACCTCAGTGGGATTAATTCCTGCTTAAATGACGCAGCAAACCACCTCGCAAGGGTGGTTTTTTTATGTTGTAGGAAGGCCCGAAACTAAGCGCTCATTGATAAAATCAATAAAACAGCGCAGCCGATTACTGACCGCTTGGTCACTGTAGTACACCGCATTAATTGGCATGGCGACCGGCAAGGTCTGTTCCGCCAGTATTGGCACCAAATCCCCACGTTGTAGATCTTGTTGAATCATAAAATCAGAGAGACAGGCAATACCATTGCCCTCAAGGCAGAGGCGGCGCTGGGTCTCACCATTATTTGAGGTTAAATCTGATGTTATTTCATAAAGTTGCCCATCAGGGCCGGCGAGTGGCCAACGATTTAACACCGGTAAATCATTAAATCCCAGACAGACATGATGCTGTAGCTCTGCTACCGTTTGTGGTGTGCCATATTGTCTTAGATAAGCAGGGGAGGCCAGCAGATGGCGATAGCTGGTCATGAGTTTCCTGGCGCGTAAGGTTGAATCCTGCAAAGTGCCAACCCTGATAGCAATATCAACTTTTCGCTCAATAAGGTTAATAAAGGTTTCAGATGAGACCAGCGATAAAGTGACTAAAGGGTAACGTTGGCGAAACTCAGCCATCAGAGGTGCCAGAACATGCAATACCACTGGCGTCGAGGCATCGATGCGCAGCAATCCTTTCGGATTTAATTGGCTGTCTAATAGCTCATTTTCAGCTGTCGCCATGTCGCGCAAAATATTTTGTACTCGGCGAAAATAATGTTCCCCTTCTTGCGTCAGGCTGATTTGCCGTGTGGTGCGGTTAAGCAGTGTGACACCTAGCTTACCTTCCAATCTTTTTACTGTTCTACTCACGACCGAATTGGCTTGTTCAAGCTGCTCCGCCGCACGACTGAAACTGCCACATTCCACCACGGTGACGAAAGTAATCAGCTCATCTGAGTTTGCTTTCATTGTTGTTACTCCAGCAAAAATATTTTGATATTTTGAGCATTTTTGTCATTTAAACATAGGTCCATAATCTCCGCTATCAAATTGACCCGTTTTAATTGAACTGAATTTCTGGAGTAAATAATGCCACTTGCTTTACTGGCGCTGACCATCAGCGCATTCGCTATTGGTACCACGGAGTTTGTTATTGTTGGCTTGGTGCCGACAATTGCCGAACAATTGGGAGTTTCTGTCCCTTCCGCTGGCTTGTTAGTGTCAATTTATGCGCTTGGAGTTGCTATTGGTGCTCCGGTGCTAACCGCATTAACTGGGCGAATTCCACGTAAAATGCTATTGATTGGCCTGATGGTGTTATTCACTTTAGGTAACTTATTAGCTTGGCAATCCCCCGGCTATAAAGCATTGGTAATAGCTCGTTTATTAACCGGCCTGGCTCATGGGGTGTTCTTCTCCATCGGCTCGACGATTGCCACCAGCCTAGTCCCTAAAGAGAAAGCCGCCTCAGCGATAGCCATTATGTTTGGTGGCTTGACGGTGGCATTGGTGACCGGAGTTCCACTAGGAACATTTATTGGGCAGCATTTCGGCTGGCGGGAAACCTTCCTTGCGGTATCACTGATTGGTGTGGTCGCAACTATTGCCAGTGCCATTTTGGTGCCCAATAACATTCCCCAGCAAGTTTCAGCCAGTATAAAACAGCAATTGCAGGTGCTGACTCACCCACGTTTACTGTTAATTTATGCAATTACTGCATTAGGGTATGGTGGCTTCTTCACGATGTTTACTTTCCTGGCCCCCGTGATGCAGGAGTTGTCCGGCTTCTCAGCCGCCGCAGTGAGCTGGATTTTACTGGCATACGGTGTCTCAGTTGCCATTGGCAATATATGGGGAGGTAAACTGGCCGACCGCCATGGTGCAGTAGCTGCGCTGAGCTTTATCTTTACTGCACTGGCTGCTCTGTTATTTGTTTTCCAATTTAGTGCCAGCCACAGTATTGCCGCACTGATTACCTTACTGGTCATGGGTATTTTTGCTTTCGGTAATGTCCCTGGCTTGCAAGTCTATGTGGTGCAAAAGGCGCAAGAGTATACGCCACAGGCGGTTGACGTTGCTTCCGGCTTGAATATCGCGGCATTCAACATAGGTATTGCATTAGGTTCGATTATCGGTGGTCAGGCGGTGACTCGGGTTGGACTGGCACAAACGCCATGGATTGGTGGCGTGATTGTTATCGGGGCATTATTGCTGGTGACACTGAGCGGTAAACTCGATAAAAAGTCCCTGCGCCCCGTGGCGACAAGCTAGGCTTCATTTCAAATACCCACTATCAGCCCGCTTTGGCGGGTTTTTTGTTAATAGAAGCCTTATTAGTGCATTATGAATGACATACATTGAGTCTCACTTTGGATATCCCAAGATAAGCATCATAAGCTGGGAAAAGACATTACTGACCGGGGCATCTAAGCGTATAATTAGAGGACTACCGGCTGCGGTTATCCCACCAGCCAGAGTGATTTTGAATAAGGAATAGGCCATTAAAGTGCCGAAACGAACATATGCAATGCGGTATGTTGCAGGTCAACCGGTTGAACAGATTTTCCCAGGCTCTGCTAATCAATTGGGGCAAGGGTTACCGCCAGGCGCACCATTACCGACAACAGAATGTCTGCGGGTTATGGTGTGGAATATCTTTAAGCAGCAGCGGGCTGAATGGCTGTCTGTGCTTAAAGAGTTCGGGCGGGATGCTCAACTGATGTTGCTGCAAGAAGCACAAACAACACCTGAGCTGGTGAGGTTCGCTACGTCCCATTATCAAGCGGCAGATCAGGTGCCAGCCTTTGCGCTGCCTCAGCACCCCTCAGGTGTGATGACGTTAGCTGCCACCCACCCAGTCTACTGTTGTCCACTGCGCGAGCGCGAGCCACTGCTGCGCTTGTCTAAATCGGCATTAATCACTGTTTACCCTATTCATGATGGCCGCCTATTGATGGTAGTGAATATTCATGCCGTTAATTTCAGTCTTGGTGTCGATGTTTACAGTAAGCAGCTAGAGCCGATTGGTGAACAAATTGCCATGCATCGAGGCCCGGTTATTTTGGCGGGGGATTTCAATGCCTGGAGTCGCCAACGGGTGAATGCTTTACAACGTTTTGCTCAGGGCTCAGGTCTGGAAGAAGTTGAATTTCATACAGATAACCGTAGCCGAGCATTTGGCAAACCCCTCGATTTTGTATTTTACCGTGGGCTGACACTGGCCGATGCCTCGGTATTAGTCACCCGTGCCTCTGATCACAATCCGCTGTTAGTCGAATTCCAGCCATAAAAAAAGCACCCCGAAGGGTGCTTTTTAACAGCGTTATATCGATTCTAATGTTAGGCATCCGGAGTCGATTTGTTGTTAACAAACAACGTCAATTTCAAACCGGGCACTAATTTATTCGCTTTGCTGATTACCGAATTCCATCGCATCACATCGTCGGTATTTACACCGTGACGCTTGGCAATACTGGCAAAGGAATCACCTTTACGAACTTGATAGGTGATGCTGTTGCTGGCTGTATTGCTTGCCAGTTGCAGGGTTTGCCCAACTTTTAAGGTGCTCGAGGCACGTAAGTTGTTCCAACTCTGCAAATCGCTGGTCTTGATATTCAACCGCTTGGCAATCGTAGATAAGGTATCGCCGGGGCGAACTTTATACTGCGAACTTGATGCTGATTTGGTGCTGTTCTGTGCCAATTTGGTTGGTTGAACCGCAGCAATATCAGTATCTGCCAATGAATCTTTGAGCTGCTCAGCATGGGCTTTCGGCAACATAATATACCGAGGGCCATGCCCATTCGGTGCCGTTACATTGCGCTTATACCCAGAATTAAAGGATTTCAACTTTGTCAGTGACATCCCCGCCATCTCAGCCGCCTGAGTTAGCTCTATCTGCTGACCAACATCAACACGCGCTAATGCACGGTCTTTGTCGGGTTCAGGTAAGGTTATACCGTACTTCTTGCTGTTCTTGATTAAATCACCCAAGGCCAGCATTTTTGGGACATAAATTGCCGTTTCACGAGGAAGCGATAATGCCCAAAAATTCGTCGGTTTACCCTTTGCCTTATTGGCTTTCACCGCTTGCATGACTCTGCCTTCACCACTGTTATACGCAGCGACTGTTAACAACCAGTCACCGTCAAACATTTTGTTCAGGCGCTCCATCATATCAAGCGCTGCTTTGGTAGAAGCAACCACATCTCTGCGGCCGTCATACCATTGGTTTTGTTTCAAGCCATAATTTCGACCGGTACTTGGCACTATCTGCCACAGCCCTGCGGCGTTGGCGGATGATGTCGCGTGTGGGTCAAAAGCGCTCTCCACTATGGGTAGCAGTACCAATTCCATCGGCATCTTACGTTTCTTAATTTGCTCGACTATCAGGTACATGTACGGCTCTGCCCGTAATGTTACATCGTGGAGATAGCTCTTACTTTTTAAGTATTTTTGTTTCTGTTCACGGATCCGGGAATTTTCCGGAACCTTCATCTTCAGCTCGTCGCTAATGAAGTTCCACAAATCTTGCTGCGCGAGGCCACTCTCACTATCTAGCCATCGCGCGCTGCCCTCTCGGGCGCTATTTGTGTACTCTCCTGCTTCACTCTCTTGACCTGCCGAAGACAAACTCTGTGCATGCTGTACAGGAGCCTGAACGCCCACCTTTGACGACTGGCACCCAACAAGCAAGACTGAGGCGAGAAATATCGCTTTGGTCTTCATGTGTGTGTCAATGTAGTTGCTTAAAAGACGAGCAATCATACTTTGCTTCGATAAAAAACACAACTAAAAGCTCAGAAGCGGTCTTTCTGGGCGCGTAATTCGGAAAAAACTGAGACAAGCGACTCTGGTGGCGAGATTACGCCTATTTTCCTTTGTAAATCAATGTCATTACAGCGTAAAAAAACATTAATTTTTCGCTCGGTTTGCAACTTTACGGGTAAGCTAGGTTGGTTTTTTGCCCGTAATTGCATGATTTTCTGTTGATATGTGGCAATGTCTTGGTCTGAGGGCAGAATAAAGCGGGCAAACTTAAGATTTGCGAGAGTATATTCATGCGCGCTGCAAATTAAGGTTTCGTCAGGGAGTTGCGCGAGCTGTTGAATTGACGTGTACATTTGTGCTGGAGTGCCTTCAAATAGTCTGCCGCAGCCTGCAGAAAATAGTGTGTCACCACAGAAAAGATAAGGTTCGCTGTAGTATGCGATATGTCCAAGAGTATGCCCCGGCACGGCCATAACGCGGTAATTTTGAGTACCAATTGTCAGGTTATCGCCCCCATTTACCATTATTGTCGCCCCTTTATTGGCGGTTTCTTGCGGGCCATAAACGGGAATATCAGGGTAGTGGCGGCGTAAATCAGCCACCCCTGCGACGTGATCATTATGGTGATGGGTTAATAAGATGGCCTGAGGAAGGTATTGGCCTTGACTTAGAGCGCTGAGCACGGGCGCTGATTCGCCGGGATCAACAATGACACAGTGTTTTTGGGCATCGGCCAATAACCAAATGTAATTGTCTTGAAATGCCGGAATGCTGATAAGATTCATTGGATACCTCTTTTATTGGCCATAGTTTGAAAGAAGATGTTAAAACATGAAACCAGCGCAAACACGGCAAAAGATTGATGTGCCCGCATCTTGGGCTGAGTTACCTTGGGGAGAGTATTATCGTGCGGCGATTGAGCAGCAATTGCAGCCCTGGTGGCCGAAACTCTTTGGTTTCCATTTATTGAAAATCGGTCATTTGAGCGCTGAAATTGCGAGCGATAAATGTGCTATCTCCCATCAGGTTAATGTGGGGGAGCAGGGCAAAAATATGCAAGTCTTGGCCAGCCCATATCAGTTACCTTTTGCTGAGAAATCGGTCGATGCTTGTTTACTGTCTCATACTTTAGCTTATGCTGCTGATCCGCACCGTATTTTACGTGAGGTGGACCGTGTACTCATTGATGATGGTTGGCTGGTTATCAGTAACTTTAATCCCATGAGCATAGTCGGCGCTGGCAAGCTGGTGCCGCTATTACGAAAGCGGCAGCCCCATGTTAGCCGCATGTTTACCCAGATGCGCCTGTTGGATTGGCTGATCTTATTGAATTATGAAGTGCTGCATTTGTCGCGTTTTCACGTGTTGCCGTGGCATAAAGAAGGTGGGCGCTTTATCAGCACCCATCTGCCGGCATTGGGTTGTGTCAGTTTGATTGTTGCCCGTAAGCGCACGATCCCATTGACGTTTAATCCCATGAAGTTCGGTGCCCGCAAACCCTGGTTTAGCCGAGCTGTTGGCGCAACAAAAAGCTATCGCGACCAACCTTGACTAGACAGCAACGCCAAGGTTGAAAGGTTAGTCGGGGTTATAACCGGTATCGGCTAACGTCGGTGAATTCGCGCCTTGGCGGGCTAGTTCATCGCAACGTTCGTTTTCTGGGTGACCGGCATGACCTTTTACCCATTCCCATTGCACTGTATGGGCTTGGATGGCCAGATCCAGGCGCTGCCATAAATCAACATTCCGCACCGGCTTGCGGTCAGCTGTTTTCCAGCCGCGCTTTTTCCAGTTATGAATCCACTGGGTAATACCTTGACGTACATATTGGCTGTCAGTACTGAGTGTCACTTCACAAGGTGATGTTAAGGCCTCTAATGCGACGATGGCCGCCATTAGCTCCATACGGTTATTGGTTGTCAGGAAATAGCCAGCGCTAAAGGTTTTTTCGTGTTGTTTGTAACGCAAAATTGCGCCGTAACCACCGGGCCCCGGATTGCCAAGGCAAGATCCGTCGGTGAAAATTTCTACCTGCTTAGTCATCTCTGGTAGACTCTTCCTATCCGTTTCATTAAACGTTAAGTCTGACATAAACGAGCGCTATGAGCACTGGCAATATGCAAGTTACCCCGACCAGACAAATTGTTCTGGATACTGAAACCACCGGTATGAATAAGCTGGGCGTTCATTATGAAGGCCATAAGATTATTGAGATAGGTGCGGTTGAAGTGATCAACCGCCGCCTGACCGGCAGAAACTTCCATGTTTATATCAAACCGGATCGGCTGGTCGATCCTGAAGCCTATGGTGTTCATGGTATTAGCGATGAGTTTTTGGCTGATAAGCCCACATTTGCGGATATTACCCCCGAGTTTATCGAGTTTATCCGCGGTGCTGAATTAGTTATCCATAACGCGGCGTTTGATATCGGCTTTATGGATTATGAATTCCGGATGTTACAGCAGGACATCCCGAAGACGGAAACCTTCTGTACCATCACCGATAGCTTGTTGTTGGCGCGCCGTCTGTTCCCAGGCAAGCGAAATAACCTCGATGCACTGTGTGACCGTTACCAGATAGATAATACCAAGCGTACATTGCACGGCGCGTTACTCGATGCCGAAATTCTGGCCGAAGTTTATCTGGCGATGACCGGCGGCCAGACATCGCTTTCTTTTTCACTGGACGCTGATCAGTCGCTAAATGAAGCTTCAGATGATATCCAGCGCATTACCCGGCCAGCATCTGGCTTGAAAATAATCTATGCCGCAGAGGATGAGATAGCGGCCCACGAATCGCGTCTGGATTTAGTGATGAAGAAGGGCGGGAGTTGTCTGTGGCGGATGCCGCTGGAGACCCCAGAGCACACCAGCGCAGATTAATGCAATATCCAGATGAAAAACTGCGCAAACGGCTTATTTTACAGGAAAAAGTGTTGACGAGATTGGATTGCATACGTATTATCCGAATCGTTCTTAACCGGAACAGCAGCGTGGTGCGGTAGTTCAGTCGGTTAGAATACCGGCCTGTCACGCCGGGGGTCGCGGGTTCGAGTCCCGTCCGCACCGCCAACATTTAGAAGCCCTGAGTTAGCAATAACTCAGGGCTTCGTTGTATCTAATCCGCGACGTATGTGAAGCCGCCGGCTGCTGTACTTCCTTGCCGCTGACCTGCAATGCTAATGACTTTGGGAGTGTCTTTGTCATTTGACATTTCGGGGGCAAAAAATTATTGCCCCCTCGAGTAACACGTCAATAAGCCATTGAGTTACTGTGCGGTGTTAGCATTCCCCGCTTCTGCGGCCGTTTTTACCCAACCATCAAAGGTCGCCTGATGTGCTTGGATCCAGCCATTGACGTGACGTTCGATATCAGCATCTGAAGATTCACCAGCATGCATTCGCATGTTCTGAGCATTCACATCATTAATTGATAATTTCATGATAGAGAACAGCTTAGCGGCTGCTGGGTTAGCTTCGGCCCATTTTTTGTTGGCAACAATATGCATCACACTGGGTGGGAAGCCATAGTTCGCGCCATTAGACAGTTTGGTGTCGATAGTTTTATCCGGCAGGGATGAGAACGGCACCTGCAACCAGACGACATCACGACCGGGAACCAATACGTCACTGACCCAATATGGCGTCCAAGTGTAATACAGGATGGGTTTACCTTCTTTGTAGCGCGTGATGGTATCGGCAATCATGGCGGCATAGTTACCCTGATTATGGGCCACTGTGTCACTCAAACCGTAAGCTTGAATTTGATGATTAATGGGGGCTTCACAACCCCAACCTGGGTTACACCCGGTGAGGTCAGCTTTGCCATCATTATTAGCATCAAACAATTTGGCGATTTTCGGGTCTTTTAACTGCGCAATATTGGTGATGTGATACTTATCGGCGGTTTTTTTGTCGATCAAATACCCCTGCGCCAGCCCTTCAATATAGTTACCCTGGCGGTAGAATTTGCTGTCACCACCGGCTGCGGCATATTGGTCGTTATGTAGCGGCTCCCAGTTTACCGCCAGATAAGTCGCATCCCCGCCAGCAATAGAAGAATAGGCGACATTGTAGTCAACTTCCTTGGTCGGCTGGACGTCGTAACCGAGTTTCTCCAGTGCTTTATTGACCAGTGAGGTCTGAAAGGTTTCTTCCGAAATGGTGCTTTGCAGCGGTTGGACAGTGATGCCTTTGCCCGGTAATTCTGCGGCGGATAACTGAGTGCTGAAAAGTGTGGTAAGGGCCAAGGCCCAGATTCCAGTCGTGCGCATAATTTTCCTCTTTATTAAGCTATTTTACTTGCCATTTTGAACCAGAGCAGTGCCAAACTGCCTGCGACAATGATGCTTAATGTCTGTGAGTGATTGGCGTGTGGATTTTATGTTGGACCCATACAAATAACTGATGAAGCCAATTTTTAGGGGGAGAACAGTGATGGGGGCGTAGTGGCGTGAGCCACCGGAGTGCCCCACGCTGTACTAGACCCGAGTATCTCGGTCTTCTTTCCGACTTTGTCATTAAACTCAATTAATTGAGTTTATTTATCGTGATGGATTGTTGTGGCGCAATGGTTTGGTGAGCAGCCCAATAGGGCCGGTGGCATACCAGCGGCCGACCCCTTTACTGCGGCGGTCACGGCCTAATGACTGTGTCAGGCGATCAAGGATAATGGCCAGAATCACAATACCGACACCACCGACGGCGGCTAGCCCCATATCAAGACGACCAATACCACGCAGTACCATCTGACCTAAACCGCCCACGGCAATCATCGAGGCAATAACCACCATCGACAGTGCGAGCATTAAGGTCTGGTTGACACCGGCCATGATGGTGGGCATCGCTAGGGGTAATTGCACCTTGAATAGCATCTGGCGTGGGTTAGCCCCGAAGGATTGCGCAGCTTCGATGAGATCTTCCGGCACCTGCTTGATGCCCAGAATGGTTAGGCGGACAATCGGCGGCAGAGCAAAGATAATGGTGACCACTACTCCCGGGACATTACCAATGCCGAATAACATGACGATAGGCACCAAATAGACAAATGCGGGGGTGGTTTGCATCGCATCCAGTAATGGCCGAATGATTCGTGCGGCGTTATTACTGCGCGCCAACCATATCCCGAGCGGTAGCCCGATGAGGATACAGAAGAATAGTGAGGTCAGCACCAGCGCCAGTGTCACCATGGCTTGCGACCATGCGCCGATAGCGCCGATGGCAATCAGTGACACCAATGTTGCCACCCCCATCCCTAAGGTGGAGAACTGCCAGGCGATCAGTGCAAACACTAGAATTGCCACCGGTGCGGGCATCCCCAGTAATAAATGTTGGAAACCGCTGAGAATAAAATCAACCGGCACTCGAATGCCTTGAAACAGCGGGCGGAAATGCAGCACCACCCAGTCAATGCCGTGAGTGACCCAAGAATCCAGTGGCAGCCAAGTGGTGTGGAATGGGTCCATCAGGCTAAAATGCTCAGGTGCCGCCGCCGGGGCGCTATTTAGCCAATCGGTATTTTGTGCCGCTTGGCTCTGAGCGGCAATCTCATGGCTGGCACTGCTTGCTGCACGGCTACCCTCGGCCATGCTTGCTCCCCATGGGTCAGCCGCGGCTGACAAAGTCTGAGGGGCATCGGTTGTCATGGCGGATGCTGCTGTATCTGTGGCCCACGGGTTACTGACTGTTTGGTTGTCAACCTGGATTTGATCACTCATTTGGCGTCTCCTTATCTAAGGCCTGCAGCAGCATGGCTTTGGAAATAATACCGACAAAACTGTTGTCTTCACCGACCACGGGAACCGCGCACGGCGCTTGTGCAACCAGTGAAATCAACTCACTGAGGGGCATATCCGCAGGAACCGGTGCTGGGTCAGTCAATAAGGCACTATCCAGTGATTGGCTTTCTGCTAATGCTTTTTTCAGTGAATCTATCGATACTACGCCAATAAATTTCTGCCCGCGCTCCAGCACATAGCCGTAATCGCGGTCTTCATCTTGTAGCAGTTTTAATGCTGAACGCGGGCCAAAACCCGGTGTTTTACGGATCAAAGATACCGGGCGACGGCGCGCGATATCCTTGGCACTGAAGACGTGGCTGATGTCGACACCACGGAAGAAGGTGCGCACATAATCGTTAGCCGGATTATTCAAGATTTCATCCGGTGTGCCGATTTGCACCACTTCACCACCTTGCATAATGGCGATGCGGTCGCCGATGCGCATGGCTTCATCCAGGTCATGAGAGATAAAGACAATAGTGCGCTGATGTTTGGCCTGCAACTTGACCAACTCATCTTGCATTTCAGTTCTAATTAATGGGTCGAGTGCGGAAAATGCTTCATCCATCAATAAGATATCGGGGTTATTTGCCATAGCGCGGGCTAAACCCACGCGCTGGCGCATCCCACCAGAGAGTTCGTCAGGGTAAGAATAAGCATAATTATCCAAACTGACCTGACGTAATGCTTCCAAGGCTTTTTCGTGACGTTCCTGCTGTGGGACGCCCGCTAATTCCATACCGAACGCCGTGTTATCAAGCACATTCAAGTGGGGCATTAATGCAAAGGATTGGAAGACCATGCTTATCTTATTACGGCGTACGGTGCGCAGGGCGCTATCGGATATTTTGGCAATATCTTCGCCGTCGATCAGTACTTCACCACGAGTGGGTTCTATCAGACGATTGAGAAGGCGTACCAGGGTGGATTTACCGGAACCGGATAACCCCATGATGACGAATATCTCGCCTTCTTCAATGGCCAGATTGGCATCTTTAACGCCAACGGACAAACCGGTTTTGGCAAATATCTGCTCTTTATTTTTACCTGATTCAAGTAGTTTAAAAGCGTGTTCGGGATGCTCACCAAATATTTTATATAAGTTTTTCACTTCGAGTTTAATTGCCATGCAGCTGGTGTATTCCTCTGTCAATTCTAAATTATGTTTATTCGAAAGATGTTGTCCTGATGAAAAAATAAAACGCCATATACCCTAACACAGTGAGAATCTGAGGCAACCCTCAATGTTCTTATAATCAAAGCTTCAATAGTCTTTATCTCAATATATACCTTTTAAAATCGTTAATTTACTGGCGTTAATATTGTGGATTTTTTCTTTTGATCAGTGGACTAATATCGCAGGTGAAGCTGGCCGCTAATTGGAACGTTAATAGTGTGAATATTGCACATATATCAGTAATATACTTCTAATATTATTGAGGGTTATATTTTTATCGAGAACAACGCCGAATCCCCCTGATACTCTGGCCTGTAGCCAAATAGGCGGCTCGATGAAAGTTTAGGTTTTAATGGCTGGGGCGGCTCTGCTGGCGCTGGCGCACGAGTAGGAAATGCCCCCCTTTGTCATACCATGAAAAAAGGGGGAATATTATGCGGGTGAAGGAAGCTCAGAAATCCCAGTCTTCATCCTCAGTATTAACTGCTTTGCCGATCACATAGGATGAACCTGAGCCGGAGAAGAAATCGTGATTCTCATCCGCATTTGGTGATAATGCCGCCAAAATGGCCGGGTTGACATTAGCTTGGCTGGCGGGGAATAAGGCTTCATAACCTAAATTCATGAGTGCTTTATTAGCATTATAATGAAGGAATTTTTTGACATCCTCTGTCCAGCCGACGCCATCATAAAGGCTCTCAGTATAATGTACTTCATTGTCATATAAGTCCTGCAACAAGTCGAAGGCAAAATTCTTTATTTCCTGCCGGCGGTTATTATCAAGTTTTTCTAATCCTTTCTGGAATTTGTAACCAATGTAATATCCGTGAACCGCTTCATCGCGAATAATCAAGCGAATAAGGTCAGCGGTGTTGGTTAATCTGGCCCGGCTAGACCAATACATGGGTAAATAGAATCCAGAATAGAACAGAAATGATTCCAGAAATACGCTGGCAATCTTCTTCTTCAGTGGGTCATCATTATTATAATACTGAAGGATAATATCGGCTTTCTTTTGTAACGGGGTATTTTCTTCACTCCAACGATAGGCTTCATCGACATCTGATGTCATACATAGGGTCGAAAATATTGAGCTATAAGAGCGCGCGTGCACAGCTTCCATAAAGCTAATATTTGAAAAAACCGCTTCTTCATGCGGGGTTATCGCGTCTTTAATTAGCGCCGGGGCACCCAGTGTATTTTGGATGGTATCCAGCAGGGTTAGGCCAGTAAAAACCCGGATAGTCAGCTGTTGCTCATCAGCAGTGAGTTTAGCCCAGGAGGGAATATCATTTGATAGCGGGACTTTTTCCGGCAACCAAAAGTTAGCCGTTAGGCGGTTCCAGACTTCCAAGTCTTTATCGTCTTCAATTTTATTCCAATTGATGGCGCTGATGTGTTTTGTTGTTTTTATTGCATTCATAGATGACTTCCTTATTAATCCGATTCTGTTGATTCAGCGGTGTGTATTACAGTGAGCAGGAAACACAGCCTTCAACTTCCGTACCCTCGAGCGCCATCTGACGCAATCGGATGTAATAAATCGTTTTAATCCCTTTCTTCCAGGCATATATTTGCGCTTTGTTGATATCGCGGGTGCTGGCGGTATCGCGGAAGAACAGTGTCAGTGATAGCCCCTGATCCACATGCTGGGTGGCTTCGGCATAGGTATCGATGATTTTTTCTGGCCCTATTTGATAAGCATCCTGATAATATTCAAGATTATCGTTAGTCATGTAAGGTGCGGGATAATACACTCGGCCAATTTTGCCCTCTTTGCGGATCTCAATTGGCGAGACAATCGGGTGGATGCTGGATGTCGAGTGATTGATATACGAAATCGAGCCGGTAGGCGGCACCGCTTGCAAGTTCTGATTATAAATCCCGTGTTCCATTACTGACTGGCGTAAAGCAGCCCAATCTTGTTGATCCGGAATGGAAATTCCCGCCTTATCAAACAGCGCCTGAACTTTGGTCGTTTTCGGCTGCCAGCGCTGTGCTATATATTTGGTGAAATAGTGGCCCGAAGCATAAGTTGATTGGTCGAAGCCTTTAAAGTGGCTGCCGCGTTCCTGCGCCAACTGGTTGGAGGCGCGAATGGCGTGATATGCCACGGTGTAGAAGTAGATATTGGTAAAATCCAGCGCTTCTTCTGAGCCGTAAAAAATACGTTCGCGTGCCAGATAGCCGTGCAGATTCATTTGCCCAAGGCCGATAGCATGGGATTCTTGATTGCCTTTTTCAATCGATGGTACTGAGCGAATATTGCTCATATCAGAGACCGCAGTTAGCCCACGAATGGCGGTTTCAATCGATTTGCCGAAGTCTGGTGAATCCATGGTTTGGGCAATATTCAGCGAACCAAGGTTACAGGAGATATCCTTGCCAATATGGCGATAGCTGAGGTCATCGTTGTATTCAGTGGGCGAATTAACCTGCAAAATTTCTGAGCACAAATTGCTCATGTTGATCCGGCCTTTAATTGGATTGGCGCGATTGACCGTATCCTCAAACATCATATAGGGATAGCCAGATTCAAACTGGATCTCCGCCAAAATCTGGAAGAATTCTCGCGCTTTGATTTTGCTTTTACGGATGCGCTTGTCATCAACCATTTCGCGGTATTTTTCGCTGATACTGATCTCAGACATGGGGGCACCATAAACCAGCTCTACGTCATAAGGAGAAAACAGGTACATTTCCTCATTATTCTTCGCCAGTTCAAAAGTGATATCCGGGATAACTACCCCCAGCGACAGGGTTTTAATGCGTATTTTTTCATCGGCATTTTCGCGTTTGGTATCAAGAAAACGCAAAATATCAGGGTGATGAGCATGGAGATATACCGCCCCCGCACCTTGACGCGCACCGAGTTGATTAGCATAGGAAAAAGCATCTTCCAGCATTTTCATAATGGGAATTACACCGGATGACTGATTTTCAATGCGCTTAATGGGTGCGCCGACTTCGCGGATATTGGTCAGCAGAAAAGCCACTCCGCCGCCACGTTTTGATAATTGCAGTGCTGAGTTAATGGCGCGGCCAATCGATTCCATGTTGTCTTCAATGCGCAGCAGGAAGCAGGAGACCAGCTCGCCGCGCTGTTTTTTGCCGCAATTGAGAAATGTGGGGGTGGCGGGTTGGAAGCGGCCAGAGATGATTTCCTCCACCAAATCTCGTGCAACTTGCTGATTACCGGCCGCTAATGTCAGGGCAACCAGGCAAACTCTATCTTCATAGCGCTCCAAATAGCGCTTGCCATCAAAGGTTTTCAGGGTATAGCTGGTGTAATATTTAAATGCGCCAAGAAAAGTGGGGAAGCGAAATTTTTTGCTGTAGGCTTGCTGGAATAAGCTTTTGATAAAGCTGAAATCATACCTATCCAGCACCTCTTTCTCGTAATATCCTTCTTCAACCAAATAATCGAGTTTTTCCTGTAGGTTATGGAAGAACACGGTGTTTTGATTAACGTGCTGCAAGAAATATTGCCGCGCCGCCAAGCGGTCTTTATCAAACTGGATACGCCCGTCTGCATCATAGAGGTTCAGCATCGCGTTCAGTGAGTGGTAGTCCAGTTCACTGTGGGATGGGTCGGTGATTCTCAGTTCTGTCGTTGCCAAAATTCAGTTACTCCCTTGCGCACGTTTACCACATCTTCTGCTGTACCCAGTAGTTCAAAGCGATACAGATAAGGAACCTGACATTTTTGGGCAATAATTTTCCCTGCCAGGCAATAGGCGTCGCCAAAATTAGTGTTACCCGCAGCAATCACACCGCGAATCAATGAACGGTTATGGGGATCATTGAGAAATCTAATCACCTGAATCGGTACGGCCCCGACTGGGCTGCCACCGCCATAACTGGGTACTAACAAGATATAGGGCTGCTCCACTCGTAGCTTTTCCCGCGCACCAGCAATCGGGATGCGTATTGCCGGGAGCTCCAGCTTCCCGACAAAACGGTGAGTGTTCTCCGAAGAGCTGGAAAAATACACCAGCGGATTCATTTCATGGCCCTCATCAGGCCCCGACGGCCTGAACCAGCGCAGTTATTTTGTCAGGACGAAAGCCAGCCCAATGCTCATCACCGGCGACAATCACTGGAACTTGCTGATAACCAAGAGATTTCACGTAATGCAAGGCTTGTGAGTCT
Source organism: Yersinia hibernica (assembly GCF_004124235.1). NCBI lineage: Bacteria > Pseudomonadati > Pseudomonadota > Gammaproteobacteria > Enterobacterales > Yersiniaceae > Yersinia > Yersinia hibernica. The sequence continues at coordinate 3,573,824 of NZ_CP032487.1, read as the reverse complement.
TCAGTTAAATCAATGACCTGATAAGCAATACCTTGTTTATCCAGCGCTCGATAGGTTGCATTGCACTGGACACAATCGGGTTTACTGTAAATAATAATGCTCATGATTCGCATTTACCTTTTATCTTAAGAAAAGGCGGATTTTGCAGATTGTTAGTGTGCCTCGACCCTCTGCCCCTGATTATCAGCCTCGATTTTATTCTCGTGAATGATAGATTTAATACTATATATAGTATTGGTTTAATTCAACCACACTATATGTAGTTATTTGGTCGCGAGTCATGCACAACTCAGGGACACATCCGTGAGCACGGGGCTGGTGGCCAATTTGGGCCGTAAAAGGTGAGTTAAAATATTTTTTTGCCCGAGAGTTAAGAGCATATGCTGCTGGGGTTTACCCATTGAGCTGCAGAAACACAGATATAGCGGCAGGTAGTCAGAGTTAGCAAAATTATTTTATCGTCAAACGGAACAGTAGCTTGGCGTGATAAAGCGATGGTGGTGAAAGTAGTGGCCCGCAGTGAATATCACTCGGGCCACCGATAAACACACAGTAGTGAGGGAATGGGCTGTAGGTTTATCGGCCGGCACTATTAGCGGCGAGCGAGCAGCATACCCACAACCAGGCCTATCGCGGCACCAATCCCAACACCTTGCCATGGTTTATCATGTACATAATTATCGGTATTGCTGGCAACATCACGTGCATGTTGTTGCAAACTGGTCGAGCCGCTGAAACGCGCTCGAGCATCGCGTAATACCCCCTCGGCATTTTGGCGCACCTTGGTAAGCTCCTCTTTGGTTTTTTCACCTGATGAGCGCAAGACATCGTCAAGAGTATCTGCCAGAAGGGTCACGTCCTGGTCGAGATCTCTTGCTACCTTTTCTGATTTTTTGAACATTTGACTCTCCATTTTCTGTGATGAGCATTAAGCATAGACCATCACCGCGCCAGTAAATTGGCTGCAGGAGCAAATTGAATCAGACTGTTAGCAGCCTGCAGCGATAAAGTCGCCGTTTGCACTGATGGGTATGACCGAGCTAAACAGCACTAAACCGAATAGAATCAATAGCACCCCACCGATGAGCATGGCAATCTGTGCGGCATGAATCAGTTGTCCGCTCAGTATTTGACTATTTATGCTAATCAGCTTTTCACGTGCATGATAAACCAGTGTCGCGATTATCATGATTGACAGCGCGGTGCCCAGCGCCATGCTCATGGCGGCTATTATTCCCCAGGTAAACATACCGATAGCATTGGCAAATACTAAAATCAGGATTGCGCCGCTGCATGGGCGAATACCAATCGAGGCAATAACCCATAAGTAGGTTTTCCAGCCGCCATTCAGTTGTTCGGCTGATGGCATATGGCGACAAGCACAATCCTCAGTGTGCTGATGAGAAGAGGGCGCTGCCAGTATTGACTGAGTGGGCTTGGTGGCCAACGGTTGCCCGATATGGCTAATAACCGCTTGGCGCTGGCGGCGAAAAAGCATGAATGGGCGGATACCTGAGGCACGTAGAATAAGCACCAAGCCAAATAACACAATAAATAGAGCGCTAGCTTTCTCGACATAAAAGCGGCTAAGGCTAAGCTCACCCATTGATAAATTGAATATCACGCCAAGAATAACCACAAATGCAATAGCGACCAGCCCTTGCATTAGGCTGCCGAGAAAAGTAATAAGCCGACTGGTGGTCACTTTCTCGCGGCTGGTGGCAAGATAGGTGGTAATAACAAATTTGCCATGCCCCGGCCCAATAGAGTGTAAAAAGCCATAAATAAAGCTAAACAGGGCTAGCATCAATCCCGCGCCGGTTTGATTATTTTGCTGTTTAAGCAGGTAAAGCACTAAATAGCGGTGCATATAAATCTGAAAGTTAATACAGTACTGCACAAAATCGGCCCAGTGCCGGGCGAATATCCACAGCAGTGACAGTAAAATAGCGCTGCTGAAACCAATACTCGCCATATTCGCACGGCTTAGTTTGAGGTTTGATGGCATATGCAGCTCCAGAGAAAGCCATGAGTTGTGTATTTAGCGTAACTCACTGCGCGCCAAGATACGTAAGCTTGATAGGTGCTGATTGTAAATGGATATATCTACCATTGCACAGTGCAAATAATCACCACGATGGCTTTGTACATTTGGTTACTCAACGAAACCAATGACTCACGGAAAGAAAAAATCCATTCCTCTATGATTCTTTCAACGGCCCCACCGGGGGCTTAGCGAAACAAACTCTGAGGATTTAAAAATGAAAAAAGTATTAGCGCTGATCGTTGCTGCAACTATGGGTCTGTCTTCTGTTGCTTTCGCTGCTGAAACAACTGCGGCTGCTACAGCAGCACCAGCTGCAACCAGCACTACTGCTGCTCCAGCTGTAGAAAAAGCGGCACCGGCTAAAGCAACTCATCATAAAAAACACAAAGCAACCACAGAACAAAAAGCACAAGCTGCTAAGAAACACGAGAAGAAAGCACCAGCTCAAAAAGCACAAGCTGCTAAGAAACACGAGAAGAAAGCACCGGCTCAAAAAGCGCAAGCTGCTAAAAAACAAGTGAAAAAAGCACCAGTTCAAAAAGCACAGGCTGCTAAAAAACACCATAAAGCCGCTAAAAAATCAGCTACTGCTCCAGCTGCATAATAACGCCGGAATGCGGGCCACTGAGCACCGCGCAGTCTAGCCAATTCCAGACACCCGGTTAATACCGGGTGTCTTTTTTTATAGGCTAATCATCATGATCAATCGCTATTTGTTCGAACTGATTTTCAGTGTGATGACTCTGTGTGGTGTATTACTTGCCTGCGTGCTGTTTCTCACCGATTCCGTCATCTAGCATCAGTGCAAAATATGTGGCTGATGAAGGTAACTTATTGTTTTCTATATCATCTGTGAATATCACTTTTCTCTTTTTATTCCAGCTTATCAGCCGGCTATGCCAAACTGATACTGCTATCCCCACCGCCATTAACCTATTTAAATCCAATTTCAATCGTGAGTTTATACGGGTTAAGGGCCTGGCATGCTTATTCGCGTCCAATATTTTGCCACTTTGCTCAGTGGCCCGCATGCCGGGCGATATGCTGATTTATTGGGGCCGAAAAAAGTCGTGTTATTCGGCTTGAGCTGCTGTGGTGTCAGTGGGATATTTTGTGGCCTTTGGCGTGTAGACTATTCCGAAATAGTCACTTTGAGCCAACAAAGAGGTGGTTTCCCTTATTTATTACGGTAAGGTCGCTCAATAGTAGTTAAAAAGAGGGGAAGTAAATGTATTTACGGCCAGATGAAGTGGCTAAAGTCCTGGAGAATGCCGGCTTTGAGCGAGATTATACGGTTGATCAGGCTTACGGTTATCGAAAAGTAGAGCATTACGTGTATGTCAATCGGGAAGCCCGCATGGGCAGGACGGCATTGATTATTCACCCGGCGCAGAAAGATAAGAGTTTATTATTTGCGACACCCACGGCAACACTTCGTATCAGTAATAAATATGTTGAGTTTCCGCTTTATCTCGCGGGAGAAACCGAAGACCGCTACGGTATTGCCCATGGATTTAGCTCAAGAGAAATGTTATTGCGCTACCTGAACAGTATGTTCCCGTAAATTTCCTCATCGCCAGCCGCAATCAATTTCATTGCGCCGTAATGTCACCATCAATGCAATACGGCGTCCGCTTCCTGATTAAATTGCAGATTATAATTACGGCGAAATTGCGCTAATTCAAAGGCATCTAAATCCAGTTCAGCGAAATAGAACAGAGCTGCTTCAGTATGTTCGGTTGTTAGCATTGGGGATATATGTGAACGAATCAGCGTATTTCGCCATTGTGTCACATTTTCATCAGAGGGGTCTTTGATAAAGGTTTGGTAGATAAATACCAGATAAGCTGCCTTTCTGACATCTTCAGCATAACCATTGCTGGTGGAGCGAATGAACATTTGTGTTTGGCGTGGCCCCATTTCTTGCAGCATTGATTCAATATAAATAGGTTTTATCTTCAGTAAATTAGCCAGTGTATCGACGGATTTGCGGGTATCAGATGTCAATACACGATAGCCCACAATAAAAACCACGATCAAAACAGCAATAATTATCCATGTCATGTAGTGTTTCTTTGCGCCATAAAAGGTGAAATTAACAACGTAAAATTATCTGGCTGTTAAATCGCCGATATCGATAAATCAACGAAGTAGTTACTGATTATCGCCACTGAAATTATCACTATTTTTCTGTTGATTATTCAGATGATGATTAAACGCAGCGGCATCTTTTGCCAGTGCATCAAGGTGGGCACCCAGCATTTTTATCTGCCTGACCAGCGAATGTTGCTCGGGCAAGGTGTTCGCTGTATTAAGCTTTCTAAGCAGCATATCATTTTTAGCACGCAATGCTGTTTCCCGCGCTTTTGACTGCTCCAGCTCATGTTGCAGTGCATGGTAACTTGCCTGCCATGTCTGGTGTTGCTTTTCAAAAGTTGATTGCAACTCACTCATTGCATTAAGAAACTTCACTTCAATCTCACTGACCTGCTCCCCGTTGATTAACACACCCCGATGTTAGTAATGTCTTCATAAGCCACATGAGGACATCCCCATGAAGAAGCGTTTTTCCGACCAACAGATCATCAGTATTCTCCGCGAGGCTGAAGCCGGGGTATCCGCCCGTGAACTCTGCCGCAAGCATGCCATTTCCGATGCCACGTTTTACACCTGGCGTAAAAAATATGGTGGTATGGAGGTGCCAGAGGTTAAGCGCCTGAAGTCACTTGAGGAAGAGAACGCCAGACTCAAGAAGCTGCTTGCCGAAGCCATGCTGGATAAGGAGGCGCTTCAGGTGGCCCTGGGCCGAAAGTACTGACGACAGACCAGAAGCGGGAAGCCGTGGTGTTGATGTGTGATGCGACCGGTCTGTCGCAACGTCGTGCCTGCAGGCTGACAGGTTTGTCCCTGTCGACCTGCCGCTACGAAGCGCAGCGTCCGGCGTCGGATGCACATTTATCCGGACGCATCACCGAACTGGCACTGGAGCGCAGGCGTTTTGGCTACCGCCGCATCTGGCAGCTGCTGCGCCGCGAAGGGCTTCATGTTAATCACAAGCGCGTGTACCGGCTTTATCATCTCAGTGACCTGGGAGTAAAACGTAGACGACGTCGTAAAGGCCTGGCAACAGAACGTCTGCCGCTGCTCCGCCCGGCGGCACCTAATCTGACCTGGTCGATGGATTTCGTCATGGACGCGCTGGCCACCGGTCGCAGGATCAAGTGCCTGACCTGCGTGGATGACTTCACGAAGGAGTGCCTGACGGTGACCGTTGCCTTCGGGATTTCAGGTGTGCAGGTCACGCGTATTCTGGACAGCATTGCGCTATTTCGCGGCTATCCGGCTACGATAAGGACCGATCAGGGCCCGGAGTTTACCTGCCGCGCGCTCGATCAATGGGCCTTTGAGCATGGCGTGGAGCTGCGACTTATCCAGCCCGGCAAGCCGACACAGAACGGATTTATTGAGAGTTTCAACGGACGCTTTCGCGATGAATGCCTGAATGAACACTGGTTCAGCGAGATCAGCCATGCCAGGAAAACCATCAGTGAATGGCGTCAGGATTATAACGAGTGCCGCCCGCACTCCACGCTGAATTATCAGACGCCGTCTGAATTTGCGGCGGACTGGAGAAAGGGTAATTCTGAGAATGAAGGATCCGACATTACTAACTGAGCGTTGTATTTAATCCTGGGGGCAGGTCATCACGCATTGTCATTGCTTTTCCTTTATCACGGCTTCCGATTTTCAGTGGCAGTATAGCGAAATATGAACATAAGCTCATCTGCTAGAGTGTGTCTTTTATTGCAGGTCAACTTACTGAGTAACATAGTTGCGAACGCGATGATGGTATAGGCTGGGACAGACCATGAAATCGTCAATCATGTTATTTGCATTAAATGATATTTAATAAAATGGCCATACTCTAAAAATCTCGCCATGGTGGGATTTTTAGTTTTCTGCGGTTAGCAATAAATGTCTATCAGCAAAAATATTTCTGCTAAATATATTTAAACTGCCGCCGATATACTGCGGGCGTAATCCCCACTATCTGACGAAATGCATTCCTAAAACCTTCAATAGTTTGAAATCCGCAATATTCTGCTATTCCGGCTATATTAATTTTATCCTGCTCCAGTAACTCCTTCGCTTTATACATTCTTTCGTGTTGTAACCAGATTTTAGGCGGTTGACCCGTTGCCGCGCAAAAATGCCGCAAAAAGGTTCTTTCACTGAGCGCCAACTCTGCCGCCATTTGGCTGATTGTCCAATTCTGCCCTAGCCGCCCGCGCACCTGTTCCATCAGTTTTGCCATATCTCGATGATTTTCTCTGGCAACGGGGGTGGGAATAAATTGCTGTTGCCCACCCCGACGTTGCGGGGCCATGACTAACCGTCGTGCTACTTGGTTGGCGATGTGGGCACCAAAATCGCGGGTGATGAGATGTAAGCAGGCATCGATGCCTGCGCTGCTTCCCGCCGACGTAATAATTTGCCCCTCATCGACATACAGTACATTCGCATCGACATGAATATCAGGGTAACACTGCGCCAGATAGTCAGTATAGCGCCAATGGGTGGTGGCACTTTTGCCGCGCAACAACCCCGCCGCTGCCAGCACAAAGACACCTGAACAAATGGTAACTATGCGGGCTCCCCGTGTTATTGCTTGCTGTAGAGCAGCAACTAGGGCTGGGGAGGGGGGCGTGTCGGGGCTGCTCCAGCCAGGGATGACAATGGTTTTAGCCTGCTCCAGCAGGGCTATTCCTGCATCAACGTGAATGTGGAGACTGCCATTGGCCGTGGAAATATGTTTATCCACTGCGACCACCTGATGCTGATACCAAGGGAAATCAAACTCTGGACGCGCTAAGCCGAATATTTCCTGTGCAATACCAAATTCGAACAGGCAGAGGCCGTCATAAGCCAATATCGCAACTAAACCGGGATCTGGTTTCACCGCTTGGTGAGGTTTGGGCAGGGCGGAATGTGCCATTGGCGTATCTCAGTGGTTTATTGTCATATTCGCCACTGTAATGGGCTATCTCTATTTCATAAAGTGATTCTTCAGAATATTTAATGGAGAAAACATATGAGTAGTATCGTGAGCCAGACGCCGCCGGCACCTCCTGAACAGGCACTGCAACATTTTTCTCAGCGTTTAGCCTTTGAAACTGATTGCTCGGATGTTTACCACTGCCAGCAGCAGGGAACTGTGGACTTTGTGCTGGTCGATGTGCGCAGTGAGGCGGCATTTGCATCGGCACATGTGCCAGGAGCGATTAATATTCCTCACCGATTAATAGATGCTTCTTTACTTGTTGATTTTCCAATGGATACATTATTTGTGGTTTATTGTGCGGGGCCACACTGTAATGGTGTTCATCGCGCTGCAATCAATCTAAGCCAATTGGGATATGCGGTTAAAGAGATGATTGGGGGAGTGACGGGCTGGAGTGATGAGGGGCTGCCTATGAGCGATGCTGTTAATAAAACCGGTGATACGGTGAGTTGTGGCTGTCATATTTAACAGTATTTTTCTGGATAATATCCCGGCGGAGTAGCGCCCTAAGTTTTTGACTTAGGGCTTTAATTTATCTTGTATGGTGAGATTATGCAGAGCGTCTTAAAGCCTGTTTCTGTTTAAGTTCGGCTATGACAGATTCAGTAATCTTATTTTTGCCTAGGGGGTTCATAGTTCCTTTCTTCGCAATCTTACTTCGTTGCTCAGCTGCATTTTGCTCCAGTTGCTGCTGACTGGCAGGCATTACTGTTTTCCTCTCATATGCGGGCGCGACCAGAGTCGATGGCAGCGGCGGTGGCGGCGGAATATCGCCTGGTTTTAAATTTGAATTAAGGTTTACAGCGACTTTTGGCGCTGCTGGCATTAGCACAGTGGCCTGATTCCGAGGAATGGGGGGCATTTTTTCGCGGCTAAATCCCCTTATAATTGTATTTTTCATTTCTTGATATTGATTGAGAGCAAGGGCAAAGCGCTCGGCATAGGTTTGTCCATTAATTGGAGGTAAACCGCTCATCATTTGATTTATCATCACATAATCTAATCGAGAGAGTGCTTTCTCGTGATTATCTGTTTTGACGATACTTACTTTAGACGCGGTATTATTTTTCTCAGCAGTGCCTAGTATTGAATGAAATGTTATTTTTTTAGCCGCGCTAGGTTGAGGTGTTATGGTATTACTCAGACCACTCAGTTTATGTGCGAACTTAGTACCGGCGGGTTTGATGTCACTTTGCTTGGATGGGTTACTCAAGTGGTTAAACTGTATTATTCTGTTGCTGACTGAAAAGCGTATACTCTGTGGGTGACTCATTTATTGCTTCCTTATTAATACGGGGTGTGGATTGGCTTCTTCTCATCAACTATATAGCGAAGTTAAATGGGGAGCTTGCAAGAAAAGAGTCTTACAACCGCTGTATCTGGCATCTTCAGTGCAAGGTTAATGTATTGTTATAAACCTATCGGTAGAATGATTTTGGACCATAGGGCTGGTGATTATTACTGACTATTATTCTTGGCACTGATGGTGAATTAACTGGTAGAGTATCGGCGGCTTTATTCATGACAGGAATTCTGTATGCGCTCTGTTTATCTATGGGTCGTGGTGGTGGCTATTAGTATCACCGCGTTTGTATCTCAGCTCAGCTTCTTTTTCATTGAACCGCAGGCGGAGGTTAGTGAGGGCAAAGTTTTAGTGCTCAAACGGACGCCTAAATTGGGTTTTATTGATAGCCCTCGGGGTTACTGCCAGCGCGAATATCCCACTGAAGACTCTGAACGCTGTGAGTCCAGGATACTTTCCCCACTATTGGCCAGCACCCATGCCATTTATGAGCTGCCATTTAGTGATTATTTTTACACTATGACGTATCAACCCCCCCAGTAAATTTTTCGTCCATGTCTCTGATTGTGAGGTGTTCGCGGTATATTAATATTTTTAATATAAGTCAATGTTAAATAGTTTCACTATTTTAATATTCATAATATAAAGGAGTGGGTTGTGAATTGGATGGAAGTTTTGATATCTGCGGGTATTGCTGTGATTTTGGGCTTTATCACCACAAGATTACGTAATAGCAATAAACTGGGTAAGATAGGTGCTATTCTGTGGGTTATTATCCCGATTGTCGTGGGAAATATTATTTATTACCAATATATTAATCCGAATAAATTTAGCGGGAATGATCGAGCACAAATAGAACAATCACTCGAGAGTTTCCCTGTCTTCCAAACGTTGAAAAAACAAGAACCGGCTCTTTATACACAACTGATAGATAACTTCCTCAAGTCAAAGAAAGAAGGGCAATCGGAGCAACAACTGATTGATGAAATGAAGCAGTCCGTGGCAGAGCTAACTATGCAACGGATCCAACATGCACCCGATAAAAATGTTATCGATTATATGAATATTATCTTGGATGAGCTGCGCTATTATCAGGCGAATAATCGCAGTGAACATCTCTGTTTTAAGGCGTTGTTCCCGCAAGTGAGTGGCGGAGTGAATGCCACTAAAGTTTTACCTAAAGAGCTTCTCATGCGCGATTTGGATTCGGTTAATAGCTTGTTTACATCCTCTACCGGGGGATTAATAAAGCCAGAAAATCAAGAGTATGAGAATAAGCTCAATGCCATCGTGGGGAAAATGCAGCAGCAATATGGTCATGATTTGCAGATGTTTGTGAACCCTGCGGCTCCTGAAGTCGATCGCGAAAAAATCTGCGATATGGCCATTGATATGTATAGCCAAATATTGAAACTTCCCGCTAACGATGCTGGCGCTATTCTACGTTCAATGTTGGGTGGTGAATGAAAAGTAATCAATTCTAGATTGATCATTAAAGACATTCCTTTATACAGGAATGTCTATTTAATCACTCTCGTCCCCCACGTTATGATAGATTTTAATTAGCGGATAATCTCTGTTGTTAGAGATTACCTTATTGAGCCTTGCTCTCTATGATTATTCGGAGAAATAATCATACGCCAGAGATTAAACTCTTACTCAGCGTTCTGATTAAATAGACTAACTAATAAGCAGCCTAATCAATAGGCTAAATCTCTTGTTAGCCAAGAACTAATAGGTGGTTTTTGCTGTTAAGTTGCATGATAACGCTTATTTCTACCATTTTAATCTGTATATTTTTCCGTGGTTTTTATAGATGCAGATCAATTTTATTTATAATTTATTTTATTTCCATCTCGGTTTTTTTTGATTTTCCTCATCTAAATCTGGAATTTGTCACATAAATACTTTAAAACACTAATAAATGAAGGAAAAATTGGTTTTTAATGCTAGGTAAGGTGTATGTTACCCATATTAATGTTTAGTGCTACGCTTAATTACTTATTGAATCTTGGTCTGACAGGCAATGCGCTATATTTGCTAGCTAATTTATCAAAGGATAATTCATGTCTAAACGTCTATGGCTCCGAAATACCTTACTAACCGCCGCTCTATTAAGTGCTTTTTCTGTTCCGGCCAGCGCGGCCAATCACACATTACAATTGGCTATCGGTGATGAACCGACCGAGGGTTTTGACCCCATGTTAGGGTGGAGTCATGGTAGTTATCTGCTGCTGCATAGCCCGTTACTCAAACAAAACGAAGACCTAAGTTGGACGGGTTTTTTGCTGAGTGATTATAAAACCAGTGACGATGGTAAAACTTGGACTCTGACACTCAAACCTGACCTCAAGTTTTCTGACGGCTCCCCTTTGACCGCCAAAGATGTGGTATTCACCTATAACAATGCTGCCGCCAGCGGCGGTAAGGTGGATATGGGGAACTTCCTCAGCGCAGAGGAAATTGACCCCCTCAATGTTCGTGTTCAACTCAAAGCGCCACAAAGTACCTTCGTGAACGTTTTGGGCTCATTGGGGATTGTTTCTGCTGATAAATATAATGCTAAAACCTATGCGCAAAAGCCGATTGGTGCTGGCCCGTACCGCTTAGTCAGTTTCCAGCCGGGTCAACAAATGATTGTTGAAGCGAACCCTTACTATGCGGGTAATAAAAATGATTTCGACAAGTTGATTTTTGTCTTCCTTGACGAAGACAGTGCTTTTGCCGCTGCCCAAAGTGGGCAACTAGGTGTAGTTCGTATTCCTCCATCTATGGCTGTTGGCCCGGTGAATAACATGAAGTTATGGGTCAGACCGAGTGTGGAAAACCGGGGGATTGTGTTCCCGACCACTCCAGCGGGCAAAAAGGATATGCATGGTTATCCGATTGGTAATGATGTTACCGCCGATGTCGCGATTCGCCGCGCCATTAACTATGCCATCAACCGCCAACTGCTGGCTGACCAAATCATGGAAGGCCATGCCATTCCGGCTTATACCGGAGTTCAGGGGCTGCCATGGAATAACCCGGACTCCGCTATCAAAGATGGCGATATTGAGAAAGCCAAACAGATATTGGAGCAGGCGGGCTGGCAGCTAAACAGTGCGGGGATCAGAGAAAAACAGGGTGTTCCGGCCAAAATCACACTGTGGTATACCAGCGGCGATACCACTCGGCGTGACTTGGCGCAGGCGGTACGTTCCATGCTTAAACCGATTGGCATTGAGGTTGATTTGAAGTCCGGCAGCTGGGAAACCGTAGAGCGTAATATGCATGCTAATCCAACCCTGTTTGGCTGGGGCAGCCTAGACCCGATGGAGCTGTACCATCACTACAGCAGTAAAGCCGCTGGCGTGGAATATTATAACCCGGGCTACTACCAAAACCCTGTGGTTGATAAACATTTGCAACAAGCGCTGGATGCCCCAACCTGGGAGCAAGCGGTGCCATTTTGGCAGGAAGTGGACTGGGATGGGGCGACCGGTGCTGGTATCCGGGGTGATGCTGCCTGGGCATGGTTGCTGAATATTCAGCATACTTACCTGGCCAATAATTGCGTCGATTTAGGTAAAGCAGCGCCGGAGATTCACGGCTCTTGGTCACTACTTAATAGCCTTGATAGCTGGAAATGGACCTGTCAGTAATGAAGGGGATTTCGCTGTTTGCCCTGCGTTTAGCTTGCCTGCTGCTGGTGACGGCAGTAGGCACGTTCACGCTGCTGAGTTTCTCGCCAGTTGACCCAATACGTGCCTATATCGGCAGTGATCTGCTGCATGTGCCGCCGGAACAGTACCCACTGATTGCGGCGCGCTGGGGGCTGGACTTACCATTATGGCAGCGTTTTCTGCACTGGTTTACCCAAGTTCTACAAGGGGATTTCGGTTACTCGATGTTGTACAACGCGCCGGTGTCACAAGTCATTGGTGAACGTTTTACTACCTCGTTTGCATTGCTATTTTCGGCATGGTTATTCTCGGGCATTGTCGGGCTACTGCTGGGCTTGACGGCGGGCCGCTATCTCAATCGTTGGCCGGATCGGGTTATTTCAAGTTTGTCATATTTATTGGCGTCATTACCGACTTTCTGGATTGGTTTATTACTGTTGTCATTATTTGCAGTGAAACTGAATTGGGCCCCTATTTGCTGTGCATGGACACCCGGGAGTAACGCACAAACTGCCAGCTGGAGTGACAAACTGCATCATCTCATCTTGCCAATGCTGGCTTTAGGATTACTGGGGGTTGGGAATATTGCTTTGCATACCCGAGCCCGAGTCGCTGAAGTGATGAACAGTGAGTTTATTCGCTACGCACGAGCGCAGGGGGATAAAGGATGGCCATTGGTCAATTTCCATATCTTGCGCCATGCCATTACACCGGCGTTGTGTCTGCAATTTGCCTCTGTGGGTGAATTATTGGGCGGGTCTTTATTAGCAGAAAAAGTCTTTGCCTACCCAGGGTTGGGGCAGGCCACCATTGATGCCGGGTTACACGGCGATATTCCGCTATTAATGGGGATTGTAATGTTTTGCGCCATCTTGGTCTTTTGCGGTAATAGTATTGCCAACGCACTGTTACACCGCTTGAATAGGGGGGCGGCGCGACAATTATGACTTATAACCCAAACCGAGCTTTGTTCCGGCTTTTTGTTTCATTGGCACTATTATCCATTTTAATTATCTACGGCTGGGCAATATATCCCGTTGAAATTCAGATGGATTTAATGGCTCGCCGCCAGCCGCCGTCATTGGCCTATTGGTTTGGCACTGACAGCTTAGGCCGCGACCTGTGGTTGCGCTGTTTTCAAGGCATGACTACCAGTTTGCAAATTGGCTTGGTTGCCGCTTTTGCCAGCGGCCTGCTGGCGATGCTGAGTGCCAGTTTATGTTCGGTGAATAAAACGTTGGATTATCTGATCCGCGGATTAATTGACAGCATGCTGGCCTTACCGCACTTATTATTGTTAGTGCTGATTTGTTTCACACTGGGAGGCGGAAAAAACGGGGTGATTCTGGCGGTGGCCCTCACTCATTGGCCAAAACTTGCTTTGATTTTACGTGCCGAGATTTTACGTATTCGGGAGACTGATTATGTGATGCTCTCGCATCGGCTGGGTAACAGCAATTTTTACCGTTGGCGTCACCATCTGCTACCGTTATTACTACCACAATGGATTGTTGGGACGCTACTGATGTTCCCCCATGCGGTGTTACACAGCGCCGCGCTCAGTTTTCTGGGGTTTGGCTTGTCACCTCATGAGCCATCGCTGGGGATTTTATTGGCAGATGCACTGCGTTATCTGAGCAGCGGGGCATGGTGGCTGGCATTTTTCCCAGGACTGATTTTGGTCGGGTTGGTGCTGATATTTGACCAGTTTGCTCGATCACTACAACAACTCTGGGTGAGGATAACCTGATGTTGAAATTTTCAAGGTTTGCCATTGATGTTGCCCATTATCGCTGGCTAGGCCGAAAAACCTGGCACCCTTTATTGAGCAATATTTCTTTGGAGGTGAATCCCGGGGAGTTGGTCGCGCTCGTGGGCGGCAGTGGTGAGGGTAAAAGTCTGTTATTGCAAAGTGCACTGGGCTTATTGCCGGAGAACATGCGCTGTCATGGCGAGATTATCCTGGATGGAGAAGTCTTGTGTGCGCAAGATAAAATCGAGCGGCGTGGTAAAACCTTATGTTATGTCCCACAAGGGGTGAGTGCGCTGAATCCTTTGATAAAAGTGGGTTCGCAAATGACTCGAGCGGCGCAACTCAGCGGCGTTAAGTTAAAGCTGGAGGATGTCGCGATGCAGTTGCAAACCTATAATCTGGCGCCGGGGTTAGTCCATGATTTTCCTCGCCAACTCTCCGGTGGCATGGCAAAACGTGTGCTGACCAGTTGTGCGACCTTGACCAATGCCCGCTACATCTTAGCGGATGAAGTGACTTCATGGTTGGATGATGAGCATGCTTGCCAGTTATTAACGCATTTGCGCGCTTTTTGTCAGCAAGGGCGCGGTATTTTATGGGTTACACATGACTTGGCGCTGGCGGCGCGCTTTGCTGATAAAATTGCAGTATTGCATCAAGGTGAATTGCACGAAACATTGAGTGCTGATGAGCTGAAGAACAACGAGGGGAGCCCGTGGTTGCAATCACTGTGGGCGGCCTTGCCGGAGCAGCAATTCGTCAGCCAGCCGATATCGCCCACGGAGGTGGCAGAATATGTTTAGTGTCGACAACCTGACCATTGAACAAGGGGGAAAATGTCTGTGGGACTCAGTCTCATTTTCCTTGGCACCGGGAGAGCGATTGGGAATTTCAGCGCCCAGTGGTTTTGGCAAAACCACCTTAGGGCGGGTGTTGGCGCAATGGCAGTCGGCCACATCAGGGCAAATTTCCATCGAGGGCGCGCCGCTGGCGAAAAAAGGCTATTGCCCCATACAATTGGTGCCCCAGCATCCCGAACAAAGTTTCAATCCTTACCGGACAACCGGAGAAAGTCTGCACGATGCCTGGCGACCCGATGCCCAGTGGCTTGAGCGAATGGTTGTTAATCCGGACTGGTTAAAGCGCCGACCTGATGAACTTTCTGGCGGAGAATTAGCGCGTATTGCGCTGTTGCGGGCCTTAGATCCCCGAACCCAATATTTGATTGCCGATGAAGTTACCGCGCAACTGGACGCGCGCGTTCAGGCACAAATCTGGCAAGTTTTATTGGAAGAGTCTGCTAGACGCCCGTTAGGATTAATTGTTTTCAGTCACAACAAATCCTTATTAGAAAAAGTGTGTTCGCGTATTTGGATCCCGCAAAGAGAGAATAAAAAGCCGCTTTATCCACCTAGCCTGGCTAAGCCTCACCTCGGGTTAGCAATGATAAAAACAAGATAAATATTGTGACAAATAATAGAAGGTAAATGAAATCTTAACAGTGGAATAATAATTTAGCGTGATAGAGGCCCAAGGTGTAGGGCTTTTTATGGATTTAAGGTTATAAATATCTTGATTAAGATCACGTAATTTTAAAATAACCAAAATAAATATCTACTTGATTGAAGGATAGCCATGATTTCTACGGGTGGGTACATTTTCACCACTTAATCCACGGCGTCAGAAAATATTCAGTTATAGTGAATTTAAATTTAATTCTGGATGTAAAAATAATCCTAGTATGTGTTTCTATACACCATTTTTTAGGCAGGATTTCCTTGTATTTCTCACCATCTAGTTTTTGCGTGATGCTTTTTTAGCATAAAACATCACGGGAATCTCTCCACAAATACTTTATTTTTCAAATTGAAACTCACAAAAGATGTCAATTAACTGATTGATTTTATTTGTAAGTTTTTGTTTTGATGCCGATGGCACATAGCTCTTTTTATTAAATTTGCAATTAATGATGAATTTTACAGTTTTTGGTCTATATTGGTTAGAGATGATTTTTTTATAGCAATTTATTGATTTATAGGCGCCTATACAACAAAAAAATAGACCACAATTGAGTATTAAATACAGGGATTTAGTAGCTATGACATTAGCTATAGAACGCAGACGATTAATTGGTTTTCCTATGTATTGCTTACTGTGGATAAATGCAGTAGCTCTTTTCTATTTTAGTAAAAAAATATTAATGAATACTCTTTTGCTATTGATTGATATAACTAAACGCGGTAAAAAATACCTACCCGAAAAAATCATCACACAAATGAACCCGACGGGATAACGTCTATATTCCCCTGTTGCAGTTATCTGCTATGGGGGGCGGTTCTGTTTTTTTCAGTGAGTTGTTCGATATTAAGGATTACAGGAAAAATATCGGGTAGCCGGTTGATGGTAATTAAAATGTCACATCAGAATTCAAACGAAGAATCTAACAAGATAGACCGGAGGATGCGTTTAAATTCTGAAATATTCTCATTAACAGATGTTAGAAACCGATATTTATCAGTAATAACAAGGGATAACCCTTCATAGACAAGACTAGTTATAGGGCTAGTAGGTTGTTTTTCTCACTTTCACTTTCTTAACCAGATACAGGAGGGCTTATGCAGCTCACCCCAAGAGAAGTTGAAAAGCTCATGATCTACACGTTGTCTGATGTGGCGTTCAAACGCAAAGCGCGTGGCTTGAAACTCAATTATCCGGAAGCCGTTTCTATTATCACAGTGACTGCAATGGAGGGGGCCAGAGATGGCAAATCCGTCGAAGATGTGATGAAAGAAGCCAGTAAAGTTCTCACTAAAGATGATGTGATGGACGGGGTGGCAGATCTGATTCCAAATGTTCAGGTCGAAGCAATTTTTACTGACGGCAGCCGTTTGGTCACAGTACACGACCCTATTAAATGAGTGACGGCAACATGCGAGTAAAACCTGAACTGAATATTGCAGAGGATTAAAGCATGAGCGCGAAGAAAAGCACTAAAGATAATGCAGAACAGAATACCCCACTCGGCGGTTGCATTTTAGCTGATACCCCAATCACCTTTAATGAGAATAAACCGGTTACTAAAGTTAAAGTCCGCAATACGGGTGACCGACCCATTCAGGTTGGTTCTCATTTCCACTTCTTTGAAGCTAACCGCGCACTGGAGTTTGACCGTACTGCGGCTTATGGCAAAAGACTGAATATCTCTTCAACAACCGCGATCCGTTTTGAGCCCGGTGATGAAACTGAAGTGTCATTAATTCCTTTTGGTGGCAAGCAAACACTGTATGGCTTTAACAACCTGGTGGATGGTTGGACTGGTGAAGGGGTGGTGCCGAATAGTGTGCGCCCGGACAAGCTTGAGGCTATCCGCCGTGCGGCTGCACGTGGTTTCAAATCATCGTCTAAATAACACCTTATCTCAATGAAAAATCATCGAAATTCGCATACGTGTAATTAGAGAATCCATTACACGCACCGGAAAAAGAAAGGAGCGACAGATGCCTCAAATTTCTCGGCAAGAATACGCGGGTCTATTTGGCCCAACGACTGGCGATAAAATCCGCTTGGGTGACACCAATCTATTTATCGAAATTGAAAAAGATCTGCGCGGATATGGTGAAGAGTCAGTTTACGGCGGCGGAAAGTCATTGCGCGATGGGATGGGGGCGAATAACCATCTGACCCGCGATAACGGTGTACTGGATTTAGTCATCACTAACGTCACCATTGTTGATGCCCGCTTAGGGGTTATTAAAGCCGACGTCGGTATCCGTGATGGCAAAATTGCCGGTATTGGCAAAAGTGGTAACCCAGGGGTTATGGACGGCGTCACTCCGGGATTAGTGGTCGGGGTGAGCACCGATGCCATCTCTGGTGAGCATTTGATTCTGACTGCCGCCGGTATTGATAGCCATATTCACTTCATTTCTCCACAGCAGGCATACCATGCATTATCCAATGGTGTGACCACCTTCTTTGGGGGCGGTATTGGCCCAACGGATGGGACGAACGGTACCACGGTGACCCCTGGCCCATGGAACATTCGTCAGATGCTGCGCTCTGTTGAAGGTCTGCCGGTCAACATTGGTCTTCTGGGTAAAGGTAACTCTTACGGACGTGGCCCTTTAATCGAACAAGCCATTGCTGGTATTGCTGGCTATAAAGTTCACGAAGACTGGGGTGCGACCGCAAACGCCATACGACATTCATTGCGGATGGCGGATGAAATGGATATTCAGGTTTCTGTGCATACAGATAGTCTGAACGAATGTGGTTATGTAGAAGATACCATTGATGCCTTCGAGGGCCGCACTATCCATACCTTCCATACTGAAGGTGCGGGTGGTGGTCATGCGCCGGATATCATTCGTGTTGCTAGCCAACCTAACGTCTTGCCAAGTTCGACTAACCCGACCCTGCCATACGGTGTTAACAGCCAAGCCGAACTGTTTGACATGATTATGGTGTGTCATAACCTCAACCCGAATGTGCCTGCGGATGTCTCCTTCGCTGAAAGCCGTGTGCGTCCGGAAACTATCGCGGCAGAGAACGTTCTGCACGATATGGGGGTTATCTCCATGTTCTCCAGTGACTCGCAAGCCATGGGGCGTGTTGGCGAAAACTGGTTGCGTATTCTGCAAACAGCCAATGCGATGAAAGCATCGCGCGGCAAATTACCAGAAGATGCTGCCGGTAACGATAACTTCCGTGTCTTGCGCTATGTCGCCAAAGTCACGATTAACCCGGCTATCGCCCAAGGTGTCAGCCATGTTATTGGCTCTGTTGAAGTGGGCAAAATGGCCGACCTGGTGTTGTGGGATCCGCGCTTCTTCGGCGCGAAACCTAAACTGGTTATCAAAGGCGGCATGATCAACTGGGCTGCGATGGGTGATCCGAACGCATCACTGCCAACACCACAACCGGTGTTTTATCGCCCAATGTTTGGTGCCATGGGTAAAACCCTGCAAGACACCTGCGTCACCTTCGTTTCTCAGGCCGCACTGGATGATGGCGTGAAAGAGAAAGCAGGGCTAGAGCGCCAGGTTATGGCGGTTAAAAACTGCCGTACCATCTCTAAACATGACTTGGTGCGTAATGACCAAACACCACACATTGAAGTGGATCCTGAAACCTTCGCGGTGAAAGTGGATGGCGTACATGCCACCTGTGAGCCGATTGAGACTGCGTCAATGAATCAACGCTATTTCTTTGGTTAGTAAAGGATTTAGTGAGCGAAGGTTTTAGTTAATGGCAGCGTCTGGGCGCGTATTGATTTATACCCGCCCAGTTTATTAAGTCTTCAGCTTGCCCATGGTCAGTGTCATCAGGCTCAAGGATGAGCCGCGAACAATCACTGGGATGCGGGGCATAGAAACGGATTTCATGACTGTGGGCAACTGGCTTTTGCCAAAAATACAGGCAAGGAGTCAATAACATGATTTTGATAGAGCACATTCTTGGCAATGTGAAAAAGGATCCGGTTTGGCAGGAAAAGCTTAAAGACGCCACTTTTGATCTCTTGATTTTGGATCAACGAGAAGCGCAAAAAAGCCGCTGTCGTAAACTCAGCTCTCAGGGGTTGGATCTCGGTATTTCACTCGACCGACACGTTGTTCTGGCTGATGGTGATGTGCTGGCATGGGATGAAAAAAACCGTGTTGCCGTGGTGGTGCAGATCAACTTACGTGATGTCATGGTCATTGACCTGAGTGAGCTGAAAAGCCGTTCACCGGATGAATTGATTAAAACCTGCTTTGAGCTGGGGCATGCTTTGGGCAACCAGCACTGGAAGGCGGTCACGAAAAATAATGAGGTGTATGTCCCGCTGACGGTGGCGACTACCATGATGGATTCTGTCATGAGAACTCATGGTTTCCAGCATTTGCCTTTCCGTTTTGTGAAGGGGGCGGAAATTTTACCGTTACTCAGTAATTCTGAAGCCCGACTGTTGTTTGGCGGGGCGGAAGATACCGATACTCATGTTCATGTCGCCAGCCCATTGGATGAACCCCATGGCTCCGGCTTACATGTTCACGCGATTCATTCCCACGGCGACGGACATTCGCATAGCCATGACCACGACCACAGTCATAGCCACGGCGACCACGACCACGACCATAAACACTGATTCACGCAGGGAGGCAGCGCAATGAATGCATCAGATCTCATTCGTATTATGCAATTTGGTGATTCCGTACTGCCGGTCGGGGCCTTTACGTTCTCTAATGGTGTGGAGTCCGCCATTCAAACTGGCGTTGTGCATGACGTAGCAACACTAAAAGGCTTTGTCTTGACGGCGTTAAAGCAGGCCGCCAGTTGTGATGGAATGGGGGTCGTTGCCGCCCACCGGGCAGTAATGGCCAATGATAACGACGGCATTATCCGGGCCGATTGGGCGGTGAATAATCGCAAATTAAATGAAGAAAGCCGGCTGATGGCCACCCGTATGGGAAAAAAATTGGCGGAGATGTCCATCCATGTCGTGGAACATCCGCTGATCAGCTGGTGGCTGGAGCAGATAAAGAATGGCAATACCGCAGGGACTTATCCGGTCACTCAGGCGGTGGTTATGGCGGCGCAGGGAATTGGGCAGCGAGAAGTGGTCGTGATGCATCAATACGGCGTAGCGATGACGATATTAAGTGCAGCCATGCGTTTGATGCGTGTTACACATTTCGATACACAGCATATCTTGTTTGAATTAAACCACGATATCGAGAAATTCTGTGATATTGCCGAAATTGGCGATATTGAACAGATGTCTTCGTATGTCCCTATTGTCGATGTTTTGGCGGCGGTGCATGTAAAAGCACACGTTCGCCTGTTTAGTAACTGATTGGCCATAGCCAGTCGATAAAAATGAATTCTGAGTGCTGGGCGGGTTTATTGACCAAGTACAGTTTATTCGCCAAGTACCTAACTAATATCAGATAAAATGAAGAGGATTACCCCGTGAATAGCCATTCAACCGATAAACGCAAAAAGATTACCCGCATTGGTATTGGTGGCCCGGTAGGTTCAGGTAAAACCGCCATTATCGAAGTGATCACCCCGATTCTGATCAAGCGGGGTATTAAGCCACTGATCATTACCAATGACATCGTCACCACCGAGGATGCCAAACAGGTAAAACGCACCCTGAAAGGCATTCTGGATGAAGAGAAAATCCTTGGGGTAGAAACCGGTGCCTGCCCGCATACCGCAGTGCGCGAAGACCCGAGTATGAATATCGCTGCGGTAGAAGAGATGGAAGAGCGCTTCCCTGACAGTGACCTTATCATGATTGAAAGTGGCGGCGACAACCTGACATTGACTTTCAGCCCCGCACTGGCCGACTTCTATATCTATGTTATTGATGTGGCGGAAGGGGAAAAAATCCCACGCAAAAATGGCCCTGGTTTGGTTCAGGCGGATATTCTGGTTATCAACAAGATTGACCTTGCCCCGTATGTCGGTGCCAGCCTGGATGTGATGGAAAGTGACACCAAAGTGGTGCGTGGTGAGCGCCCTTATATTCTGACCAACTGCAAAACCGGTCAGGGCATTGAAGAGTTGGTCGATATGATTATGCGCGATTTCCTATTTACCCATGTTGAACCGCAAGGAGAGCATGCATGACATCGCAGAGCCAGAATATCGTGGAAACTCCTTCACGGGTTCGCGCTCACGCATTAGGTGTTAACGCGCCGGAATTAGCGGAATATCAAGATGAACCGGCGCAAATGCGTAGCGGGGCCATAGGGAAAAGCGGCTATCTCAAGCTGAGATTCGCCAAACGTGAGCATCGCAGTATTTTGGCAGAAATGGAAAGACGCGTGCCATCAATGGTGCAAAAGGCGCTGTATTGGGATGAGGAAATGCCCGAATTACCTTGTGTCACCATGATTTCGACGTCGGGGTGTATTTTACAAGGGGACCGGTTGGCCACCGATGTAATTGTGGAGGCCGGCGCTTGTGCCCATGTCACCACTCAGTCAGCCACCAAAGTCCATATGATGAATGCGAACTATGCATCGCAGATACAGAATTTCACAGTGGAAGAGGGGGGGTATCTGGAGTTTATGCCCGACCCCCTTATTCCGCACCGTAATTCGCGTTTTATTACTGATACCACCATTAATATTCATCCTACGGCGACTGCGATTTATTCGGAAGTGCTGATGTCTGGGCGTAAATATCACCATGCGGACGAACGCTTTGGTTTTGATGTTTATTCATCCAGAGTTGCTGGGCACAATTTGGCAGGTAAAGAACTCTTTGTTGAAAAGTATGTGCTGGAGCCGAAGTCAGAAAGTCTGGATGCCATTGGGGTAATGCAAACATTTGACGCATTTGGCAATGTGATTTTATTAACACCCAAAGAGCACCATGATCGCATTTTGGCGCGGGTACCCGCCCACTTTGACATCAAAGGCGGGATTGCCAGTGGCGCGACGCGCTTACCCAATGATTGCGGACTGGTGTTTAAAGCATTGGGTATTGACAGTGCCGGTGTTAAGGATGAAATCCGACAGTTTTGGAAAATAGCGCGTGAGGAGATTCTCGGTGTGACATTGCCGGAAAAATTCTTATGGCGCTGAAGTCATGCTCAACGTTATACGGTGTTGCAGCAAAGCAGCGCTGCAACAATGCGTAACTACAATTATAAATGAGTGCAGCTAACACAGCTGTAGCTTCAAGTTAGAAGGGTAAAATAATGAATACGAAAACGGGCAATCAATCCGGCTGGGCACAACTGAGTGCTTCAAATGTTTTCATTGAATTTATCGATACAACGCTACGCGGTTGTGCTCAAGTCATGTTTCAGAATAACCCGTTGACAGGATTATTCTTTTTTGCCGCCATCTTTGTTGGCGCTTATGGTGAGGGCAATCCGGCGGTGGCCTACGGTTGTGTGCTCGGCACGGTGGTAGCCACACTCACCGGGTTGACCATGCGCGACCGTAAATCCTGGCGTGCAGGATTATATGGCTATAATGGGTGCTTGGTGGGGGCTGCATTACCGACATTTTTGGTTGCCACTCCGACCCTGTGGGCTTGTATTGTTCTGGGTAGCATCGTGTCAGTGATTGTGATGGCTTGTATCGCTGATATTTTAAACACTTGGAAAGTGGCCGCGTTAACGGCTCCCTTTGTTCTGACTACCTGGATGATATTACTGGCCAGTTATGCCTTTACGGGGCTACAAAGCAGTGGCTTGCCAACACCTGCACTCCCTCATCCATTTGTTTTAGCTGCGGGAACGGCTGCTGAGGGCAATATTTTTGTTAGTATGTTTAACGGTATCTCTGAGGTCTTTTTACTCAGTAGCTTGATTGGTGGCATTCTTTTTGTCATCGGTCTGGCGGTAGAATCACTTTGGGCTGCAGTATTTGCCCTAGGAGGATCGTTACTTGCGCTCTTCACCGCCATGTTCCTCGGTGCGAATCCAAGCAGTATTGATACCGGGCTTTATGCTTTCAGTGCGGTATTGACAGCCATCGCACTAGGCTCAACATTTAATAAACCCAGCTGGCGCGTTTTAGCCTATACCATCATCGGCGTTATTTTTACAGTGATCGTACAGGGCGCTCTGAATATCTTACTGTCACCTATTGGCATTCCTACGTTGACGATGCCATTTGTTCTGGCCTCATGGTTATTCTTGGTTCCGAATAAAGATGTGATGCCGGCACATAGACAATAGCGATTTTATTCTGGAGAACCACATGACGGTTGGACTAGAGAAACGTAGCGCATTTGGCAACCAACAAACTAAACGTCGCGCCATTTATTTATTGGTCGGTTTACTGGTTGTTAATGGGCTGGCATGGCTTTGGGCTTTTACTGAGTTTAATGATAATGCTGTATTAATGGGGATGGCATTCTTGGCTTATAGCTTTGGTTTGCGTCATGCTGTTGACGCCGATCATATT
The DNA here is from genome assembly GCF_004124235.1 of Yersinia hibernica. Classification (NCBI taxonomy): domain Bacteria; kingdom Pseudomonadati; phylum Pseudomonadota; class Gammaproteobacteria; order Enterobacterales; family Yersiniaceae; genus Yersinia; species Yersinia hibernica. The sequence continues at coordinate 3,550,080 of NZ_CP032487.1, read as the reverse complement.
GCAGCCATTGATAATGTTACCCGCAAACTTATGCAGCAGGGGAAGACGCCGATTGCAGTGGGAACATTCTTCTCCCTTGGGCATTCCACTATTGTCATATTAGCGTCACTTGCTATCGCCGCGACTGCGATGGCATTTAAAAATAATATGACGTGGTTCCACGAAACCGGTGGTTTAATTGGAACACTGGTTTCATCCTTGTTTTTACTGTTATTTGGCTTCCTCAATTTAACTATCCTGATTTCAGTCTATAAAAAGTTCAAACAGGTCAAAGCGGGGCATGTCTATCAAGACGAAGAGCTTGACCTCTTGGTGACTAATAATGGTGGTTTTCTCGCCAGAATATTCAAACGTGTATTTAATCTGGTGAGTAAAAGCTGGCATATGTACCCGGTGGGATTTTTATTTGGCCTGGGTTTTGATACCGCGACTGAAATTGGGGTGTTAGGGATCTCAGCGGCAAGTGCCACCCACGGTATGAATTTGTGGTCAATTATGGTCTTCCCGATTTTATTTGCTTCCGGGATGGCATTGATCGACTCACTTGATAACTTTGTTATGATTGGTGCATATGGTTGGGCTTTTTCTAAACCAGTGCGTAAATTGTATTACAACATTACTATCACGGCAGCTTCAGTTATCATTGCATTCTTCATCGGTGGGATTGAAGCTTTGGGATTAATAGCAGATAAACTGAATTTGACCGGTGGTATTTGGGCACCAATAAATAATATCAGTGAAAACTTAGGGGAGATAGGCTACTGGATTATTGGTATGTTTATACTGTGCTGGGTGATTTCTGCGGTTAATTATTATGTTCGCGGCTATGACAAATTAAGCATTACTCGCTAATTATCACGTTATAAAAATAAAGGCGCTTATTACATGTAATAAGCGCCTGACCTATTGTTTTAGTGCTAAAACTTTAGGTTACATATGTTTTTTAGCAAAACCTAAAATATCTTGTTTAATCTCAGAGAGTTTACTTTCAGGTGCTTTCTTACAAACCTCGACCACTTTCGGTGTCACGATAGTGTCAGTCTCATGTAAATCAACATAATCGCCTTTCTTATATTGAGTATCAGAATTCAATACCCAATAAACGACAGGAGTAAATGACTTAGGATTCAGATCCAGGAACTCTTTGCAGGTCATATCACTCGGGGTAGTCGCTGTTGCGCTAGTGGTTGCTGCAAAACTTGTTGCGGCAGCAGAAAGTAACAAACCAGTCAATGCAATATTACGAAGTGATTTGTAGGACATGCTTATTTCCTTATTTATCTGTTAAATATGAATGGATATTTAAGACACTTGAATTAAGGGTGATAGAGATCACTCAAGTTTATGAACACCAGTATTTCCGATATGCCAGTGAACCTATATATTATTAACCAAAATGCTATTAATGCCAACTATAGACTTATTATTTCACTCATTGTTGAGTATGAATAACTTTACAAAATGTAAAATGACTAATCTGATAATTCTTTATAGTGATAACCGAATTATCATTTGATTTTAGTCAAAAATAATCATATTTGACCATGATTTTTATCGTTTTTTATCTATACTTGGTTTACCTATAACAATTTTATTCACTCTATTGATGAAAATATTACAGGAAATTAAGACTAAGGTGTCGATACCGCTTTTGTTGGCTATTTTGGTCGCCATTAATGGGTATCTGGTGCTAAGCCCGGTACTTTTCCGGGCAATCTCTCATTCAACAGATGCCGTAAGCAATTTCAGTACTTGGAAGGAGGCGCTAAGTTTTCTTGAATTGGTTGAAATTCCAAGATTTATGATCGGTCTACTACTGATATTAATGGCATTTGCAGTATCGATGAAAACCCGTACGGCATGGTTCCTTACGGTGTTATTGTTGTTTACTCTCGTTGCTATCAATATCTTTATTCTGAAGGATCAGAATAAACTGACGACTTATTCACTTATTGTTATTGTCGCTCTGCTATTTTATTGGCGTGAGTTTGATCATTACAGTCTTGGTAGTGCGACGTTCTTTGCGATCGCGAGTGTTTCTTCGTTAATTGTCTACAGCATGTTGGGCACTCTTTACATGGGTGATGAGTTCGCACCGGTAGTGACCGATTTACCGACGGCGTTCTATTTTGCGATTGTCTGTATGTCCACAGTGGGTTTCGGGGATATTATCCCGCACACCACGGTGGCGAGAATGTTCACTCTTACGGTGATTATTGCTGGTATTACTGTTTTTGCTACTTCCATTGCTTCTATTGCCGGCCCGATAATCAGTAATAATATTAAACGCATAGTTAAAGGTAGGATTTATCACGTGGAACGTAAAAATCACTTTATTATTGTCGGTTCCAGTTCTTTGGCGCTCAACGTTTATAATGGTCTGCATGACCGGGGTGATGATGTCACTGTTGTTTGCGCAGTTGGCAGCCAGCACAATTTTCCTCCGCATGCCGATATTATCGAGGGGGATCCCTCTTCAGTACAAACACTGAAACTAGCCGGTGCTGCCAAGGCAAAATATATTATTGCATTGTGTGATAGTGATGCTGATAACACCTTTACCATTCTGGCTGCAAAAGAGATAGCGGGTGAGAATACGAAAACATTGGCATTAGTCAATGAAACACAAAATATGAAGAAAGTTAAACGGGTTAACCCTGATATGGTGTTCTCACTGCCATTACTGGGCAGTGAACTGCTGGTTAGAACTTTAAATGGCGATGCTATCAATAACTCTCTTATTACAGAAATGTTTTTTGGCAATTGTCAAAAATTAGATTAAATTTAGTGGGTTAGCCTCAATCGCCTAAAACACCCTCATCGTGAGGGTGTTTTTATATCACTTAAGATATTCACTGAGTTTTAATTATTCAGTGGCTGCTTGTGGGTCTTTCGGTTTCTCTTTGGGGCCAACTATTAAACCTAATTCGACGGCGATAAAACCAACAATTAAGCTGGCAACTAAATAGCAGATTGAAACTAAAATTCCACTGGGCGTTTTCATCATTTCGACGGCACCAAATACAAAACTGGAAAATGTCGAAAGGCCGCCCATGATACCGGTACCCACCATCAAATGTACGTACTGATTAATTTTTCCATTTTTAAAGAAAGAGGTCACTAACCCTAATAAAAATGCAGCGATAATATTGGCGGCAAAGATGTCCATCGGAAAGCCATCAGTCAGTCGAGGTACTGACAGCATGATAAATTCACGACACATGGCACCAAAAGCACCACCCACAAAAACTAAAATAATAAGATTCGGCATAGCAATTCTCTCCGATTAATAAATCAGTTCTCTGATTAATAAGCTAGCCATGCACCAAATGCGGCGGCAGCTAAACCGACTAATACAGAAATAATCAGATATCCAGCAGCAATAGCTCGGCCTCGGGTTGTAGACAGTTTTGCTGCATCTAATTGCATACTACTAAACGTGGTATAACCGCCTAAAATACCGGTTAACACGGCTGCATTCATTAAATCGCCATAGCGATCACGCCAGTCAACACTAAAAAGAATACTCAGATAACCAATAACAAATGCCCCCGAGATATTGATTAGAAAAGTGCCTAGGGGGAAGTTACCTTTATATATTTTGCCGACACCCAGCCCTATCCACCATCGTAGAAGTGAGCCGATACCACCACCTAATCCGACCCACATGACATCGATTGCTGTCATAAAAAACTCTCCATAGTGACTCACTAGAGTGGTAATAATTGTAGTACAAATAAGCCTAGAGAGCATTTGTATATATAAACTGTAGCGTAAGATTTTATGTAGAAAGAGGGCGGGCTTGCAGTGATGGGGGATAGGGTTAAAATAGGAATGCTGTTTCAAAAATATAATAAACGGAGATAGAAGCTATCATGCCTTACAACACAGATCCTTCCCGCTACAACCAAATGCAATATCGTTTTTGTGGAAAAAGTGGCTTGCAGCTCCCGGCATTGTCACTTGGACTTTGGCATAATTTTAGCTTTAACAATACATTAGAATCACAACGAACGTTGCTGCGTAAAGCTTTTGACCTGGGGATTACCCATTTCGATTTAGCCAATAATTACGGGCCACCACCGGGGTCGGCAGAACAAAATTTCGGTAAGTTATTGCAGGATGATTTTAAACCTTATCGTGATGAATTAGTTATCTCGACCAAAGCGGGTTATAACATGTGGCCTGGCCCTTATGGTGCCGGCAGTTCGCGGAAATATCTGCTGGCCAGCTTAGATCAAAGTCTAAAACGGATGGGGTTGGATTACGTGGATATTTTCTATTCCCACCGTGTTGATGAAAATACGCCGATGGAAGAAACTGCCTCAGCATTAGCGCAGGCAGTACAAAGTGGTAAAGCCCTGTATGTCGGAATTTCCTCCTATTCTTCTGAACGAACCGCCAAAATGGTGGCGTTATTGCAGGAATGGAAAGTCCCTCTGCTTATCCATCAACCTTCTTATAATATTCTTAATCGTTGGGTTGAACAGACTAATCTATTAGATACTTTGGATAAATATGGTGTTGGCTGTATTGCTTTCACACCTTTGGCCCAGGGACTATTAACCGGTAAGTATCTCAATGGTATTCCAGATGATTCCCGCATGAAAAAAGAAGCTGGCGGCTCGTTGAAAGAAAATATGTTGTCAGAGGCAAATCTACGCAGCATCAGGCTGTTGAATGAATTGGCTGAACAGCGTGGGCAATCATTGGCACAAATGGCTTTAAGTTGGTTGTTGAAAGATAAGCGTGTCACGTCGGTTTTAATTGGGGCCAGCCGTCCAGAACAGCTCGAGGAAAACTGTGCCGCGCTCGGTAATCTGAATTTCAGTGCAGAAGAATTACGTGCTATTGATCAGCATGTTACTGATGGGAAACTCAATTTGTGGCAGGCGTCTTCGGATCGTTAATTGGCCATAACTGATCACTGACAGTTATCATATAAAAGCCGGAAGATTATCCGGCTTTTTGCTGAAAGACATGAGCGACTTATGGATTATTTATTAGGTGCAAGACCGACTTTTAGTAGTTTGCCGTCACTTTCATCCGTCAGCAGGTAAATGTAGCCGTCAGGCCCGACACGCACATCGCGGATACGTTCGCCGCGATCCCCCAGCAGGCGTTCTTCGGCAATCACTTTATCGCCATCAAGTTGCAAGCGAATCAACTCTTTTTGCGCTAATGCACCGATAAACAGAGAATGTTGCCAGACAGGAAAACGCGCAGCATCATAGAATGCCATTCCACTGATCCCTGGTGACTTTTCCCAGTAATACGCGGGCTGCTCAGTCCCATCAAGATGTGTACCTTTGGCTTCAGGGATCGGCAAACCAGAATAATTCACGCCATGGGTTACTAATGGCCAGCCGTAGTTTTTCCCGGCGATGGGGATATTGATTTCATCGCCACCTTTCGGCCCATGTTCATTGGACCATATCACGCCACTCCATGGATTAAGAGCCAGTCCTTGCGGGTTGCGATGGCCGTAAGACCAGATTTCTGGCCTTGTCGGTGACTTATTGGCAAAAGGGTTGTCTTTTGGCACTTTACCGTCGAGGGTTAGACGGACAATTTTACCTTGATGCAAACTCAAATCCTGTGCTGTCAGGCGCTGATTGTTTTCACCTAAGGTGATAAAGAGATGGCCTTGGTCATCAAAGGCCAATTTACCGCCAAAATGGTTGCCAGTGGATAGTTTTGGCTGTTGACGAAAAAAGATAGTGAAGTTCTCAATGGCAGTTCCTTGCGGATTAAGGCGGCCATAACCCACTGCTGTCCCGGCTTTCCCGTCCTTTCCTTCCTCGGCAAAACTGAGATAAATACGCCTATCTTGCGCAAATGTCGGCGATAATGCCACTTCGAACAAGCCACCTTGCCCTTTGGCATACACAGCAGGTACCCCTTTTAGGGGGTTTGATAGCGCTTTTCCTTGATGCCATAATCGTAACTGCCCGCTACGTTCAGTGATTAAAATCCCCTCATTATCCGGCAAGAATGCCAGCGACCAGGGATGATCTAGCCCATCTTGTAGTTCCGCGACAGTGACTGAGGGGGTAGCCATCACTGGCGTTGAGATAAACACACTGAGTATGAGTAATTTTAATAACTGCAAATGCACTCGAAAAGCTGGTGTTTTATATTCTAATAACGCCATTAGTCACTCCATAAATATGCAACCACCTGTTAACTTTAGAGTATTAAGTAGAAATCGGCTATTTTTTCCGCTAAAGAAGCTTAACTCGTGTGTCGAGAACAGCACTGCGGTGATGCTCTTCGCTTCACGAATAAAGCCGATGCGCTGAATCTAGCCAAAAAGTGAGAAAGTTTGGATGAAACGATTATCAAACCAATAAGATTCCCTAATTTATCCTTTTATCAGTTTCAATCGATTCTATCGCGATCCCTTGTTGCTCCTAAATCGACTAATAAAAACTAACCACATGAAATACAAATGAATTAAACTTAATTCGCCGAGCGAAAAAATAATCATTTTGCGATAACCATCACATTGTAATAACTAAGAAATGTGAAGGCTATCAATATGAAAAGTCAATTACAGACGATTATTATCACACTGGAATTACTGGGTTGGCCGTCAACTCCGTATACTGCCGACAACCAGAAACAATGGAGCTGGGCAAGGGGCACGATAAAGTTCAGATAAAGGGAATTCACCATTGCACTGGCATATGAATAACTTGTGTCTTTTGAACATCAAAAGGTGTTGGGTATGGAAAAGAAAAAAATTTATCTATTTTGCTCTGCCGGTATGTCTACATCGTTACTGGTTTCCAAAATGAAAGTGCAAGCAGAGAAGTATGAAGTGCCAGTGATAATCAATGCTTACCCGGAAGCACTGGCAGCACAACATGGCAGAGAAGCAGACGTGATCCTATTAGGGCCACAGATTGCTTACATGTTGCCAGAAGTTACCAAAATGTTCCCTAACAAGCCCGTCGAAGTGATTGATTCAATTCTGTACGGCAAAGTTGATGGTTTAGGGGTATTAAAAGCTGCTGTTGCCGCAATAAAAAAAGCAAAACAATAAGGGGAGCACTGTGAGCGCATTTATTAATTCTCTGGAAAGGGCCATATTGCCCTTCGCCATTAAAATTGGCAAACAGCAACATATTAATGCTATCAAGAATGGGTTTATCCGGTTGATGCCGTTAACTCTGACGGGTGCCATGTTTGTTCTTATCAATAACGTTTTCTTAAGTTTTGGCGAGGGGTCATTCTTCTTCTCAATGGGCATCCGTCTGGATGCGGATACCATCACCACGCTCAATGGTTTTAAAGCAATAGGCGTCAACGTTTATAACGGTACTCTCGGGATAATGTCGCTAATGACGCCATTTTTTATCAGTATGGCCCTAGCTGAAGAGAAAAGAGTCGATCCTCTGGCTTCAGCGCTTCTAGCCATTGCTGCTTTTATGACTGTGACGCCATACAGTGTTGGCGATGCTTATGCTGTGGGGGCTAATTGGTTAGGTGGCGCAAATATTATATCCGGTATTATCATCGGCTTGGTCGTGGCGGAAGTGTTCGCCTTTATCGTGCGCCGTAACTGGGTTATCCGTCTACCTGACAGTGTGCCGACTTCAGTTTCTCGCTCTTTCTCTGCATTAATTCCTGGTTTTATTATCCTCTCCTTTATGGGCGTGATTGCTTATGCCCTTGGATTGCATGGCACCAACTTCCACCAGATTATTATGGACACCATTTCAGCGCCGCTATCGAAAATGGGCAGTGTTGTGGGCTGGGTGTATGTGATGTGTTCCTCACTGCTGTGGTTCTTCGGCATACATGGTGCAATGGCATTATCTGCGCTGGAAAGTGGCATTATGATGCCGTTTGCCTTGGAGAACGTGGCAACTTATACCCAATATGGTTCGGTTGCAGCGGCAGTCGCGGCCGGCAAAGAATTCCATATGTGGGCCAAACCTTTTGTTGATTCCTATATTTTCCTCGGCGGCACTGGGGCAACACTTGGGCTGGTTATTGCTATCTTTATTGGTTCTCGTCGTGAAGATTATCGTCAGGTCGCAAAACTGGGGGCACCGGCCAGTATTTTCCAAATTAACGAACCGATTCTGTTTGGTTTACCGGTTATTATGAATCCACTGTTCTTCATTCCGTTTATTCTGGTGCAGCCGGTATTAGCCATCATTACTTCCATTGCGTATTACACCGGTTTTATTCCGCCAATTACCAACATTGCGCCGTGGACAATGCCTGTCGGGTTAGGGGCTTTCTTTAACACCAATGGCAGTATTGCTGCAATGCTATTAAGTTTGTTCAATCTCGGTATTGCAACAATGATTTATTTACCGTTTGTGATTATTGCCAATAAAGCACAAAACGAGATAGACCGTGAAGTTCAAAGTGAAGAAGAAATAGCGGATAGCTTGAAATTCTAATTGTAGAACCTATTTAACGTACGAGGGTGGAGGCTGGAATGAAATATCAATTTCCCGAGAGTTTTTGGTGGGGTAGCGCCACTTCTGCAACCCAATCTGAAGGGGCGTCATTGCAGGATGGGAAGAGCCAAAATATTTTCGATTATTGGTATGACATTGCTCCAGACCGTTTTCATGGCCAAATTGGCCCGGAAACGACCTCCACCTTTTACGATAATTATCAGCAGGACATTTTGCTGTTAAAAACATTAGGACATAATACTTTCAGGACATCGATTTCATGGTCGAGACTGATTCCAAGTGGTGATGGTGATCTTAACCCTAAAGCCGTTGCCTTTTATAACGCGATAATTGACTCTTTATTGGCGAATGGCATCACGCCTTTTATCAACCTCTACCATTTTGATATGCCGCTGTGTATGCAAGAGAAAGGGGGATGGGAAAGTCGCGCAGTCGTCGATGCCTATGCCCGCTATGCCAAAATCTGTTTTACCCTGTTTGGTGACCGGGTAAAACATTGGTTTACCTTTAACGAGCCAATTGTGCCGGTCGAAGCTGGTTACCTGAACGACTTACATTATCCTTGTGTGGTGGATTTTAGCCGTGCGGTGACCGTCGCCTATCATAGTGTCTTGGCACACGCCAAAGCTGTTGAAAATTATAGGGAACTAAAACAGGGCGGCGATATTGGCATCATTTTGAATCTTACCCCAACGTATCCTCGCTCAGACAGTATTCCCGACAAATCGGCTGCTAATTGTGCAAATTTGCTACTCAACCGTAGCTTTCTTGACCCTGTCACGAAAGGTGTTTACCCGGATGAGTTGATAGCATTATTGCGTGAGCACGATTTGTTACCACATATTGAACCGGCTGACTGCCAACTTATCACCAATGGTATCGTTGATTTATTAGGGATTAACTATTACCAACCAAGAAGAGTCAAGGCGAAAGATATTCCCACTGCACGGGAGCAGGTGAAAACACCGGAAGACTTGTTTAGTTTTTACGAGATGCCAGGGCGAAAAGTTAACCCACATCGTGGCTGGGAAATTTATGAAAAAGGCCTGTATGACATCCTGATAGATCTGAAACAGAATTATGGCAACATCCCATGTTATATCTCGGAAAATGGTATGGGTGTTGAGGGAGAAGAACGATTTATTACCCCGTCCGGTCAGGTTGATGATGAATATCGCATTGAGTTTATTCGCGAACACTTACAATGGTTACATCAAGCGTTGCAAGAAGGCAGTAATTGCAAAGGTTATCATCTGTGGACGTTTATTGACTGCTGGTCTTGGCTAAATGCCTATAAAAATCGTTATGGATTAGTACGATTGAATATTGCGGATCAGTCGCGGATTATAAAGAAAAGTGGTTATTGGTTTGCGGATGTCGCAAGGCAAAACGGCTTTAATTAACAGTTTTAATTTACGGAGTCACAACAGTATGTTTGATTTAGATAAAATCGTTGATGATGTACAACCTACTGATGAACTGGAAGATGTGGTCATGGGGTTGATTATCAATGCAGGGCAGGCGCGGAGTTTGGCCTATAAAGCGTTGCAGCATGCCAAAACAGGTGATTTTGCTCAAGCGGCAGAGCTGATGGCGCAATCTCGCAAAGCATTAAATGAGGCGCATTTGGTACAAACTCAGCTTATTGAAGCTGATCAAGGTGAGGGAAAAACCCGTGTCACCTTGGTATTGGTACATGCTCAGGATCATTTGATGAACGCAATGTTGGCCCGAGAATTAATCGCAGAACTGATTGAGTTACATCAAAAGATAAGTTGAACCACGCCAATTTATCCGTTATTTCAAATAAGAGAGTGAAGGTAAATAAGATGGAAGTCAGATTAGTACGTGAAAAAGACTTTTTTAACGGAAAAGAATTCCATCTGTTTATTTATAACAAAACGGAGAGTGCGACAGGCTTACATCAGCATGATTATTATGAATATACCCTGATACTCACTGGTATGTGTTATCAGGAGATCAATGGCAAACGTGTCTTTTTAGAGCGCGGTGATTTCGTTTTTATCCCCATGGGTTCACACCATCAAAGTTTCTATGACTTTGGTGCCACGCGAATTTTAAATGTGGGAATCAGAAAATCTTTTTTTGAAGAGCACTATTTCCATCTGCTGCCTAGCCCCATTGTTGCCTCGCAAGCTTATCGCCTAAAAGGTGATTTTCTTTCTTATATCGAATCAGCTATTTCTGCACCGCACTTTAGGGAAGACGAGTTAACAGAATTGGTCGAGTTACTGACCTTTTATGTCACTAACCGCATTAGTCATTATAAAGAGACTGAGGTCAATGACGATATTCCGCTATGGCTAAAAACCAGCATCGACAAAATGCACGATAAATCGATGTTTGGTGAGAAAGCGCTGGTGAATATGATTGAGCTTTCGGGCAAAACTCAAGAGTACCTGACTCGTGCCACCCGACGTTATTACCAGAAAACACCGATGCAAATTATTAATGAAATCAGAATCAATTTTGCCAAAACTCAACTTGAAATGACGAATTACTTTGTCTCGGATATCGCCTTTGACGCGGGATACAGCGATACCACGCTATTTATTAAAAACTTCAAGAAATTAACCTCTTTTACGCCAGGCAACTATCGCAAGAAATTCAATTGCGTTAGAGAGGGTTTATCCGATTAGACTCCGGTCAGATAATTGCTACCGGAATAGACCAACAAGGCATGCTCAATGGAAAAGTTACTGATTGTTAATGCTGATGATTTTGGTCTGTGCAAAGGCCAAAATTACGGGATTATTGAAGCATTTCAGCATGGTATTGTCTCATCAACCACCGCGATGATGAATTGTGCGGATATTTATCATGCCGCAGAACTGAGCAAGCAGAATCCATTGCTTCCAGTGGGTATGCACTTTGTCCTAACTTATGGCCGGCCCTTAACGGCAATGTCGTCTTTGGTTGATGATGAGGGGGAATTGGGTAAATGGTTATGGGGGCGGGCGGAAGCTGGTGAATTAAGTCTGGATGAAATTGCCCAAGAGCTGACCGCGCAGTTTGATAAATTTATCGCTGTTTTTGGTCGCCTTCCCACGCATATTGATAGCCATCACCATGTCCATATGTTGCCTCAGATTTATCCACTGATTGAGTCTTTTGCTCACGAAAAGTCACTGCCATTACGTATTGATCGCCGCGAGGCGCAACAACAAAATATTGTACTTAATAAATCCCGCAGCACTGGGTGGTTTGAGGCTGGTTTTTATGGCGAAGATCTGACGGAACAATCATTTTTACAACTACTGGATTGTGCTGACGAGAATGCGGTTAACTCGATTGAAGTAATGTGCCACCCGGCATTTATCGATAAAATCCTGATGACCAGTAGTTATTGCTATCCACGCCTCACCGAACTGGAAGTTCTAACCTCGCCGATATTAAAACAAACTATCGCCGATCGTGGCTATCTTTTGGGGTCATATCTTGATTGCTAAATTTCAATTTATGCGATTATCGCTAAAATTATTAAGCTCATAGGATTACCTGCATATGTAGATGCAGATAATTGTTATGGGTATTTAGCTTTATGCTATGGTCAGACAAATGACTATAAAGATAAGTCTACCAATCACCGCTGCGACAGTGAGTAACATGATAGACAGTGCCAGCATAGGGAGCTTGCTGGCATCTTAGATAGAAATGCTAGGTCAACGATAGGTTTTGCCCTCCAACGAACTCTGAGATGCGGGTTATTCCCCTAAGCCCGATTAACGCCTCGATTGTAATAGATTGAAAATAAAACAAAATACTCTTCCCCGCTTCCTTAATCAGCCATCCGTAGATTATCGCGATTGATGAGAAACCATTCGTTTTATCTTCGGTTGCATCTTTTACCAATCCTCAGAGATATCTTATATGTAAATTTTATGGGCTAAGGATTACAGCGAGTGTAGGCATCACTAACCTCTTATGTAGGGATATGCTTAATTATAACAAATTTGTGCGAATATTTTTAACTGATATTTTCATTTAAAAACAATCTTTAATCTAAACATTTACTTTATTTGGATTAAAATCATATAAATTGTAATTTTTTAAGTCAAATGTTCTGTTTGTTGGTGTTTTGTGGCACTATTTGGTCTAAATTGAAAGTCTTTAACAAATCTTAATGTCGTATATAATTACATTATTAAATATACGGGATATCTGATTATATTACCTTAGTAATTTTTATGAGAATTTTAAATAAATAAGTATGTCAAAAATATTTTTTATTAGTAGGTTTTTAGAACAAAATTTATTACCTAATAAAATAGGTGGTCACTCACTGGTGAGGCAATTTATATATAATTCCCGCTGTGAAAAATGGATTTACTACAATAAACAAATAAGGCAGTTTCCTCAAGGAAAATCACATTTGCGATAAAACAGCTCAGTGTGAACTGGTGATGAATGAAAGTAAAATTTTCTCGTATGCGCTTTTTATAGCGTAGCTAAAATTTATCTGTCTAACGTAATTAGCATAGTTTATGATGTAGCCCCCTGAAACACCAGACAGTAGCTGTATCTCCAGATAAGAGATAGGCTTGAATATATGTCTAACACTAAACGCCAATTTTGAGATGACCGGTATCCTGTTAGGGCAAGAAGTCCGTAAACGTAAAACTCCTCAGGAGAAAATCGCCATTATCCAGCAAACGATGGAGCCGGGCATGAATGTCTCCCATGTCGCGCGTCTGCACGGTATCCAGCCCAGCCTGCTGTTTAAGTGGAAGAAGCAATATCAGGAAGGCAGCCTCACCGCCGTTGCCGCCGGAGAAGAAGTTGTTCCCGCTTCTGAGCTTACTGCTGCTCTGAAGCAGGTCCGGGAGCTTCAGCGCCTGCTGGGCAAGAAGACGATGGAAGTTGAGATCCTGAAAGAAGCCGTGGAGTACGGTCAGTCGCGAAAATGGATAGCGCACGCGCCCTTGTTGCCAAAGGACGGGGAATAGCCCTGGTCAGCCGCACCATGGGCGTGTCGCGTGCGCAGCTGTCACTGCGAGTTAACCGTTCTGCCAGCTGGCAGGACAGACGCTGTAGCCGGCGTAATGACGAAGCAGACGCTGAAATATTGTCGGAGATCCTCGACATCATCAGCGATATGCCGAGTTATGGTTATCGACGCGTGTGGGGCATCCTGCGCAAGCAACGTCGCACAGAGGGACAGCCACCTGTGAACGCCAAACGGCTTTACAGGATAATGAGCGAGCATAATCTGTTGTTGTTACATGACAAACCAGAGCGACCGAAGCGTGAACACAAGGGCAAAATCGCGGTGGCAGAAAGCGATATACGCTGGTGTTCAGACGGCTTCGAGTTCGGCTGCGACAACGGTGAAAAGCTAAGGGTGACGTTCGCGCTGGACTGCTGCGACAGAGAGGCCATAGACTGGGCGGCGAGCACGGGAGGCTACGACAGTTCGACCGTACAGGATGTGATGCTGAGATCGGTGGAAAAGCGCTTCGGCGACAGGTTGCCGGACACACCAGTGCAGTGGCTGACGGATAACGGTTCAGCGTATACCGTGCATGAAACGCGGAGGTTCGCCAGAGAGCTGAATCTGGAGCCCTGCACAACAGCGGTGAGCAGCCCACAGAGTAATGGCATGGCCGAACGGTTCGTGAAGACGATGAAGGAAGACTATATCGCGTTCATGCCAAAACCGGATGTGAGGACAGCCCTGCGAAACCTTGCAGCAGCGTTCACGCATTACAATGAAAACCACCCGCACAGTGCGCTGGGGTATCACTCTCCGAGGGAATACCGGCGGCAGCGGGCATCGTTAACCTAAGATACAGAAGCTGTCCGGAGATGGCGGGTCAAGATCAAATTAGCATAGTTTAGTAGGATATACATATATAAGTGAAAACGCTTAGCTTGTATATTAACCACAAGTCATAGTCTGTAATGCTTTTTAGTTTTTCTGCTAAAAATTACTCTGATTAAGAATAGAAATTATCATACTAATTGTTTATATGATTATTTCTATTCTTAATCAATAAATACATTGTTTAAGTAATAAAAGATAAAGGATATGTGAATGTTATCAGTGGCAATCATAACCAAAAATACCTTCTATAAATTAGGTTTAACTTCTTTATTAAAGAAGATTTTTAATAAAAGATCTGGCAATGATTATTTGTTAATTGATTCTTATGAAAAAAAAGGAAATAAAAAAGTCAATGTGATATTTGAGGATTTTATGGTAATAGTTAATATCTATCAAGATCATGGCGTTGCAGGTCAGGACACTAATGATTTGGATAAATCAATGTTGACTATAAACATACCATTTAATAGTGATAGGTTAGATATCGATGATATTGTTTATAAGATAAATAAAATAATTAAAGTTGCTAACTTGGACTGCTGCAATATGACGAGTAAGGATATTATTAAATTTTTAGGGTTAAAGGATAATATTCAACTCTCAGTAACTGAAAGTAGGCTGGTTAAATTAACTAGTAATGGGTATAGCATTAACGATATATCTACTATGCTTAATCGTTCTGAGAAAACAATATTGAGTTATCGTAGAAGTGCAATTAAAAAGTTAGGTGTTTTAAATAAATTAGAGTTTTATAATTACGCCTCGAATATGAAGGGTTATGGTAATAATGATGCGATTTTTATTTGTATCTAACTCTATTTATTAGTGTTTTTTTATCCTAAAGGATATGTGATTTATACAGGGAATGTATTAACTGGATCTTAAATAAACGCGTTTTTAGGGTGCAACATAATGCAGTTTTTGTTGTAAATTAATATTAAATTCTAGATGTCATAAATATATAGTCTTAAATTGGTTGTATTAATTACTTCAGTTTTCATTAATTACAATTATTAAATGATTGATAAGTGAGAGGGGCGGAAATATGAATGTTATAGTGTTTAGTAAATGTAAACTACTGTCATTCTCATTTGAATGTATTTTTTATCACGTATTTAATACTCCGAGTTTAAAAGAGGTTATTGTCGAGACTTATGATGTCATCGATTCATTTATCAGTTCGATAAATAAAAATACGATGCTGGTCTTGGTTGATATAACATTAATTGACTGCATAAGTGCATATTCTTTGCTCAAGAAAATAAAGAAAAAATCTAAAGTCATAGTTTTATGTGATAATAAAATGGATTTGCGTATCTTACCTAATTTCTACAATGCCGTTTTATATAAAACTACGAGTATATTAAATATTATAACAACAATAGAGCGGGTTTGTGATAAGGAATATAATGGTCAGGTTGTTAATTTGGATAGTGATTGTTCTGAAATGCCAGTGTTAACAAAAAAAGAACAGGAAACATTGAAGTTAATTACTTTCGGATTAAATAATGACCAGATAGCAGAATTACTTTCGACGACTCATAAAAAAATCATTGATTACCGCCGTAATATATGTGAGAAGTATAACGTTAATAGTTTGGATATTAGTGACTATAAATATAACTTACCAGAAAATGGATGAGTTAAGGTTCATAGCTGCAAATTTATACTTTAGGCCATATCGAAAATGGTCGGTTAACAATGATGTGCTCTAATATCTATCTGTTTTGTTGGGTTTTTATGTGAGTTAATACTTTCGTTTATGGTCGAAATATCATATAAAACCTGGATTGCAGATTGAAAATAAAAAGTCAGTATCAATAACGATATAGTGTCATGATTATCAATGAAATTATCGTATTGCCAATGCATCTTTAGATGAGAATCACTTCACATTATATATATGTGAAGTGATTTTTTTCTTATATTAATCGGCTATATTACTTTTGGGTTAAAACTATTGATTATTTTTACGTAATGTTTACGTTGATGTTCAGTAAATTCGCCCCCAGTTCTTGTTAAAGTGAAAATAAGTACAACACGACTATCTGGATTTGAAATGGGGTGGTGCGGTAATAACACAATAGACTGAACTTGGCGAGTCCTTTCCCCGTTTTGTAAAAAATTGTTTGCTACTTGTACTACAGGTAATTTGGCTGGGCCAAGTTCATGGGTTAGTAACTTACCTTCAATTTGGAAACCCGGCAGCTTATTACGTAATGCTTCCATTTCTTTTTCGCAGAAGGCTTCAGGTGTTTCCTGTTCAACCAGTACAGCACGATTGATAATAATGTTATATTCGTGATTATCAGGATCCCTGAACATTAAGATATTCACTGATTGATCTAGGATCGGGGCCGTTGTTAGAAAAGTGCCCTCATAAATCGAATAATTTGAAGATGTAGCATTCATTGAATTTTTACTCCCGCGTTCTTATCTTGAATTGGTAACAACAGCACTTCAACACGTCTGTTTTGGTCTTGTCCTATCTTTGTGTCATTCGATGCCACAGGTTCTAAAGCACCTTTTCCACTAATAATCAGATCATTAGCAGAGAGTGAGCTATGTTTGATTAGCCAGTCAGCAACCACCTGCGCACGTTGCTCAGAAAGTGCCATATTAATTGAAGGGCTACCGGTATTATCTGAATGGCCAACAACTAAAACTTTGCTGCCCGGATTATGTTCTAGCAAACTTAATAGAGATGTCAGTATCTTGTTAGTTTGCATGTTCGGTTTCAGTTTGCTGCTATTTGAATCAAACAGTGGTGCCATTTGGGCGGAACTAAACACTGGAATATCTGTATAAGTTTCGATCTTATGGTTTATTTGCTTCAATAATGGAGCACATTGAGATAGTCCCCAGTGGGTTATATCAGGTGAATTTACGCATGCGGACAATATTTTTCCTTTGTCGGCGAGCACTTTAAGATTCTCAGCAAGATGTTGGATAGACAACTCGTTAACATTATTTAACGGGATTAATTGCTGGCTAAATTTCTGAGAGAAAACCTTCTCTTGCGACACTGTGTGCGCCATATGAAAGGCTAATAGCACTGCTGCAAAGCACAAACTCCACAGCCATTTTACTGGAGCAGGTGGTTCTATTACTTCGGGTTCTACCACTGGAATCACTTGTTTTTTTTGCCAATTAATAATTTTTGGCAATGGGGGCAGTGAAACAGCAGAGGCTAAACCAGGCAGAATCCCCATAGTTTTCTCCAGCCATGCTGACCAGGCACCATGTTTGATAAATCCTTTGCCATTGTCTGACAAAATCACATCAGTTAACTGTAATGACGTGTGGGAAAATAGTGCTTGTAGGGTATTGGTGATTCCGGATTCGTTCAGCCAGATAAACAATTGGTGCGCCATCGCATTACGTTGAGAAGCGAATTCTGTGCTGTTGTTATCTTGCAAGGTAAACTTATCGTTTAGTACTTGAAAAGCACTGGCAATATCGACTTCTTCCTTCTTGGCAAGATTAATATTGCCTGTCCAATAGGCATTATCCGGATTATGGCTGAGACGTTCCCCACTTAATTGTAAATAGATAGCCAATACACTAGAAATGGGGTTTTGCAGTGGCAATGTGGCAAAACTATTTCGCCATTTGGTCAGCTGTGAAATTATAATTGACGTACTATCATGCACATCTGGTAGGAATGGAAAGAAAACCAAAACCTGAGCTGAAGGATGATTGTCAGCAATAAATTTAAGCCGTTTTTGTAATGTCTCTGGTTCAGAAATTAATATCCAGACCGCATGGTCAGAAAAGCGAGTATTATCACTAGCGCCTGCGCTGCTAAACCATTTAGCTGCGTATGGACCAAGGATTAAAATAACCGTATTTTCCTGAGCTGTAGGCTGTGGAGTCTCCACTTGGAGAGGCTGTTTTTCCGAATTAGACTGCTCTGATTGAGTTTGTACCGGTTTCAGGGTGTAATGCCACCAGACAGTCACCGCTAATAGAGTTAGAAATATAATGAAAATAACGTTATTCCAGAACGTATTTCCCTGAAAATTTATACTTGCTATTAAGAAACCACTGGCCGCCAACCAGAGCAGCAATAGCGGTTTATTGAGTTTAACCGTAAACATTTAAGACATATCACCTAAATAACGAGCGCACCAGAACCAGAATGCGGAGAGCATTAACGTCAAAACAAAGAAGGAGATGCTCAAAGAGCGCCAGTGACTATTTGGTACTGGAGTGAGCACATTTTCGACCGGCGCTTTGATAGCGCATGCCACTTCGACGAGGTCGGGTTCTACGTTAATTTCATCGTCAGTTATAGCCAAATTGAGTGGTACGAACTTGTGGCTATAACGTGCAATTAATTGTTGCGATTTGATATCGCGAACTGGCAAATTACGCGAAAGCAGAAGTATCTTGAATGCATAGTGATAAATTATTTTATCATCGCTGTTTAATAATGCTTCCAGGCTCACGTGATCAGTCGGTAGCGGCATACTATATCCGTAGAAGTAATCTAATAATAAGTAGCCATCCCAATTTAACCCTTTATCTTTAATTATGCTGTCAACACGTTTATCAAGATAATGACAAAGTTGATGGCATAAGCGATCGATTTCGATTGGCGGATGTTGCTCTGATTTAAGCGCCTGGCCAAATTCCGTGATCAACATTATCAGCTTTTGCTGAAAATCGGATAGCGACGGAATAATGCCATTGAATGACAATAAAGTGTCAGCGATTAAAATTTGTTTAAAAATATCTTCACTCTTCACCAGGATTTCTCCACAACTTCACCCCAACCTTGCGTCCGTATATAAGGACATATCCGGATTGTGTGCGGTTTTACATTTTTTTCGGTATTAAAAGCTAATTTCAACTCAACGATTGAGTCGTCTATTTTAGTAATAATTTTCTTCATATTACTTAGATCGACTTGTTCAGCTGTGACCTGTGTATTTTGTGGGTCATAGACACCAATGTGCCACCACTCAACATCTTCACGTGTAAAATCGGCCTCATGCTTTTCTATTTTTAGTGTTTTTTTATTAACTACAATCAAAGACTGCAACCACTGTGAATGTGATGTGGGCAGCTCATTGAAATAGCTAACTTTATTGGTGCCTGTCACATCAGGATGTGCAGTGCGTTGTTTAAAGTTGAGGCCAAGGCGATATTCGTACTCTTGTAAAGAACGTTTTGTACCTAGTGTATAGCGGCCAAGTTCAATAGTTTGTTGTTCAGATTCGAGTAGTGCCCGAACCCGGCTTTTTGCGATTTTGTCTCTTTCCCACCAAGCAAGGTCAATAGCACCAGATTCTTTTGCTTCATTATTGTGGTCTGACCAAACTTTGCTGTGGTTAGTCCGGGTATAGAAATGCCAGAGCAAAATTTTATGTGGTGCATAAGTATCGTAGCCATGAGTAAAAGCGCGGGCAGCCATGGCAATCTCTTCACCCATAAAGAAAATATCCGGGTCGTTGGCAACGTCATGCACAAAACTGCCATCACTGAAGATAAAACCGGCAGCTAAATAACCGCAACGGACGGGGGCAGCTTCAGTAAAAGGCACGGACATCATTTGCACCATGCCCTCTGGTGTAAAAGTATTAAAGATTAAGCGGCTGACATAATCTTTTCTGCTCTCATTCTCGCCAGGTTCATAGCCGGGAGGATAGCTGGATAAAATCGGTTTAGGACTATTAACCCGCAGGCTATTTAACACCGCGATCATTTCATGATCCCAATGTTGTATAAACCGGCAGTGAGAGTCTATTTGCAAGAAATAAGCTTGGTCTTCAAATAGTTGTTCTGCCATATGCCGGGCCCAACAAGCCCCTCGACTTTCATAATAATGCACACTTAAAACCTGTATGCGCGCACCGTTATATTCCAGCAGATGTAATGGATACCCAAGGTAGGTTTTACTTTCGTTCAGTTGCATACCCTGATTTAAAAAAGTATTAATGTCATTATCATCCTGCCAGAAAACTGCAATATCGAGATTTTCTGGGTGTTTAGCGGTATTTATCATGTCATGCAATGTCGGAATTAATTCAGAGTCCCGATAACTTGCAATGCTCACAAAAATAGAAGATGCAGACTGCATAAATGTTCCGTGTAAAATTAGTAGTGTTCTGTAATGGGTTAATTAACTTGCAAAATTATTTCGGCAGCAGCACTAAAGCGGCCGTTAGCTGGCTTGGCGTTGACAGCTGCGGGTTCCAGAGTTGCTTTCCATTTAAATTCAGCTGGAGTGGCACTGACAATATTGACTTTTTGCTCGGTGGTGCTGCCATCCATTGCCATTAATTTCCCATTGCTGTCGCTAATCTTTATGCGCATTTGATCATCTTGGCCATTGTTATCTTTGACCTTAATGTAATTTCCATCAGCAGTGGGGGTTTGTGTGGTAATTGCCGCTGTTGCGGAATATTGGCCATAATCTGTCTTGCAGGTAATATCAAAATCCAGATTTCGTTCTATTCCATTACTCAAATTACCTGAGGTAACGAGGCCGAAATCGACAACTTTCGTCCCCTCAAAAGTACAAGATGGGGTGCTGATTATGGTGATTTGACCAATATCCAGTTTTTGGGCGAAGTTGGCTAAATTATTAATATTAACCCAGTTATAAGCGGCAGTACCGCCGGGCAGAACCACTTGGCCAGCCGGGTTATCTAATAATAGGTTGTCCTTTATTTTATAGAGCTCAATCCTGAAGTAGGAACTAACAGGATAAGTCCATCGACCAACATCGGTAGTAAAGCTCATGTTCCCTGCGGTATTAAATGTCCCAAAGGCGCCCCCATTATTCCACATAGGTTTAATGGCAATACCCTCAATATTGGTGGCAAACAGCCCATTGCCTAGGCTGGCACCTAGCAGTGGGGCCACATTTTTGCCATATGGGTTACCGACCGCGCAATCAACATAACTGACTCTGTCACCTTGGATTGCGGTATTCGCTTCAGCAATAGGTTTTGACGTGTCTGCGGGTGCATCAGCCTCAATCATGATGGTTAATGCGGACACCGTCATGGTTGTCGGCAGCACTCCACCTTTGTCGCTGGTTGTGTCAATCGTGCAAATGGCATGTGCCTGCCCTGTGATAGCGGCACCCACTAATAATAGAAAAAGTTCCCTTTTCATGGCGTGTTACTCCTGTCCTGCGTCAAGTTTTGAAATCAGTTCTTGAGGAATGATTTGAAGTAACTCACCAAAGCTTTTGCCGATCGTTTTTTCTGAAAGGGATAATAAAGCAATGACCGGGCTACTGGGTTCCGCGGCTGCAAACCATTGGCGTACTTCAATAATTTTGGATAATGCTTCAGCACGGTTTTGGATCCCCCGGGGCTGTGGTGGCACTGGTATCGGCATAGGTGCAGCTTGTAATGTTGGTTGCAGTTGTGGTTGAAAAGAGGGGGCCGCAGCATCTATCTCGGCGACTACCGGCGCGATAACTTCTGCCATTGATGGCTCAGTGGTCAGTTCGTATGGCTGACTCTCTTCCTCCTCAGGAACGGCGAGATATTCCGCAGTTTCAAAAGCCACTATTGGTGCAATATCGTCACGACCAAAATGACGCAACAGTGAGGTTAGCCTGACAAAATCCGGTGTGATATTGCCAAGTGAGTCACGCAGGTGCGCAGTGAGTTCCAACAGTAATGCATAGGCTTGCTGCAATGAAGCAATCGTGCTGTCGGATCGGGCCAGCCATTCTTGTTTAATCGCCTCCATGGTACCCTCGTCCAGCGCGCCTTCTTCCCGTGGAAAAGAGTGCGCTTTTTCAAATTCTTTAACTGAAATTTGCATACCAGCAGCTTTGGGTAACATTTGGTTGCGAAGATCGGCGATAAAGCCATCAATGTCTTCTAAGTCAGCAAAAGCGTTGGCGCGCATAAAGGGCTCAAATTCACCTTCATCCAGCAGTTGGGGATGCAGGTCTTCAGGCCACAGCTTCAGGCAGCAGATTAAGGCGGTCAGCCCTTCTTGTACTGCATTGACGCCAATTTGACGCATCCGGCAGCGCATGAGAATAATAAACAGCCGTACATCCCGAGCTTTATTCAGCAGCTCAAGGCATTTTCTCTCGGTATCTGTCCAATTAATTGACTCGGCGACTTCAATAAAATCACCATATTCGGCAGTCAGTTTGGGCTGTAATTTGGTCTGCAGCAGTAAAAATGCCGCATCATATTCGAGATCCAGGCCACAAGGGTGTTCTCCTGGAATCGGCTGCATCAGGTTACGGTAATAACCTGTATTTTCAGCGATGTTTTGTACACTCATGTTTCTTCCTTTTAGCGCCATGGAGCGCTATGGTCTAAGCTTTTGCTCTTGGCCCGATGGGCGGGCGGTTATGCTTTAATAGCGGTGCATTTCAGGTTCAAAACTCATGCCACTCACATCGGCTGATGTATCGTTCCTTGCCAACCAACTGGTGTATCCCAGCTGGCTTTCGCCCATTAAGCTGGCGGTGGGAACTTCGTTGGCCGCGAGTAGCAACTGCACTTCCCAAGCATATTCAAACCCGACAAAGTTACGTACCCATTCACGCAATACCGGTAAATCCTGGCCTGATGGGCTAAACCGCAGGTATTGTTTTAAGCTGAGTGGGCCGAGAATAAGTTCAAACTTATGCTGCCTGTCTAAAACGGTATTGCCCAGAATGGCACCGTCCCCCAGCAGCATGGCTGAAGAGCTATCGCCTAGCTGGGTCTGATCATCTTTGTCCAGAAAGATCCACTGTTGGGCGTATTCCACCATGCTCACCGGCACTTCGAAGTAATATTGCAACGCCCCCACCAAACCTTCAGGGTTACGTGCTTCACGAATCAAATGTGCTGATGAGGCGAGCTGAGCATGTACTGGTAGCGCACTGTGACCCAGTTCTTTGAGATCAAGCCCCGCCAGACTGGCGACATAAAAAGAGAACTTTTCATCATGTCGCCTATCGAGTGAAGAAGTATCCTGAGAGACAAACCATGCGCGATAGAGATGTGACAATGCCCGATGATGGAAAAGGTCAACAAAATCAGTCATGGTATGGTCATGCACTTCGGCGCGGGTGTAGGCCAACTCCGTCATTTGCAGTGGCATTGCACCATGTGGCCCCCAGATACCAAGACTGAAAAGCTGGAGATCCATCTTCCCGTCTTTCATTTCTACATGCGCTATTTCTCGGGGGGCGAACGCCATATTGGCACTTTGCCCAATACGAAATGTTTCCTGCTCGGGGAGCATGGCTTTCCCAGGGGCAGGCATATCGGGTGTACGGGCAGCATTAACCCGCATCATGCTGATGAAACCGGCATTCCAAGGTTCTGATTTTTGATACCAGGCATCAAGGTTGACCTGACTTTCCTGATGAAGCTTCTCATCGGGGGACATCATAGAACTCCTCGTGTCCCTGGGCGGGCTTTCCATTGACCAACACGGCCTCTTTGCATCGAATGCAGTTCAGTTTCGGTAAACACATTGATAGCAGCATGGCGCGCTAAATAGTTTTCCATAATCAAACCAAACAGATAGGGGCTGACACCGGAGAAGCCATCTTCATCGACAGTCAGGGTGCAGCAAATCCCCCGGCCATAAACCAGTAGGCCATTACCGGGCAATCGACGGATAACCGGCTCACTTTTACAGCCAACCAATGCATCAATTTGAGTATTAGATTCAAGATCAGAAGCATTAACAAACAGCCGCAGCATATTGCGCAGTGATTCACCGCCATTGGAGTGAGACATATCCGACAATGGCAGATAGTTGAAACTGAGTTGGCGAATTAATCGCCATGCAGATTCATCTATTGCAAAAGGAGCCCGTGGTGCGCTGGGTTGGAAAACAAAGCGAGCACCATGAACCGGCGCTGAGTTCGACATGGTTAATTCAAAATTATTACTGCTTGAGATAAGGCGCGGCAGATCTCTATTGGTTACTTGTGCCTCAATAGATAAATAGCGCAGGTCATCACCATAAGGTGCTTCCTGTTGGTCAACCAATGAAATAAAAACCTCGGTGCTGTCATAAGGCGTGCGGGTGTCATACTTTCTCTTATTGTTCTGGCTAGTTCTGGGCTTGCGCGTAATCGAAAAATAGCGGCCGAAGTTACCATTATCGCAATGACGAGTCTGATAGAGGGGGTTAAATACCACCTCTTTACTGCTTTCAGCTTGTTGACCAAAGACTCTATTGATTGAGAAAACCTCGTAGTCTAGTGGGCGGCTACGGTCTGGCACTACATGGAAGTCATTCAGTGCGCGGTTGATCTCAATCTTGTCCATTCGTTTTGGGAATAGATTGATGACCGGTGTGCAATTTAAGAGAAAGCGAGATGGCGCAACATGGCTCACCAGCTCCTGCGGAAGGCGATCCAATAGAATAATAATTTCCGCTTCATTGGTATGATTATCGCGCAGACTCTTAGAGAGTTGAGTTAGGGTAAAGAAATAGAAGCGCTGGCGGCAGGTAAAGTATTCCTGCATAAGATTATGGCCATGAAAAATATTCCACGAGAGCGGCAGCAAGCTTTGGTCAGGGCTTAACCCCTCAAAAGCGAGCGGATTTTCACTGATTACTGTATCTTTTGCTGTCATCGCATGGCCGGCACGAATGATAGTCGCCACATGACTGGCATGTAGAAGTTCAAAGATATTAGAGACTATTCTTTCGTCACCATTAATATAAATTGGCAGCCGATCAAGCCCCTCTAACTGTGAAAACTTCAGGTCGCCGACGAGTTTTAATTTAATGCGCAGGGCACCCTTTAGCCGATGGTAGGCTATGCGATGTTTTTCCATATTGGGCATATCAGGCGGAATTGAGCTTAAACGTGCTTCCGTTATCTCTATTGGCCACAACTCGACATCCTGGCCACTGCGAAATTCACAGCGGGTAGTTTCGCCTGGAGCAATATGGGTAAAGAATGAGCTGCCACGTAAAACGTTATACCCTTGAGTAAGGTCACCTTCTTTAAGATTGGGCTTGAGTTGAATCACTCCCATTGAAGGAGTTGGTGAGTTGTAGTTAGGGTAAACAATATCTAGCAAACGCTGAGTGAATTTTGGGAACTCAGCATCAAGCTTAATTTGTGTCCTAGCAGATAAAAAGCAAAAAGACTCAATCAGCCGCTCGACATAAGGATCTGCCACCTCAATTCCACGCATGCCCAATCGCCCAGCGATTTTAGGATGCTTATCAGCGAACTCTTGCGCCATTTCGCGCATAAATGTCAGTTCTTTATTATAGTAGTCAAGAAATTTGTGATCCATTTACAGCCTCAGTTATTATGCCTATGCTATTTATCTCTAGTAGTAAGAATACGTTTATTTATATTAACTTATTTTGGTTTAACGTATTCCCTACTGGGCGGATAACAGCCTTTATTAATTTCGTATGTCAGTATTTGTCAGTTTCGCACGTCAATATTTGTCAATTTCATGAGTCAGTGTGTTAATATTGATTTTATTGCGATGTAATGAAGGGGTTTTTTATATTTAGTAAACCATAACTAGTGAGATTATTATTACATGCTATGATTCGTGGCTCAACTTGCTTTAAAAAATAACAATGTGAAATTGGTTGTTTATCCTTATAAATCAATGGGGTTGCTTTTCCTGTTAGTGAATATTTAGGATTTTTGCCTGAATGTTATACTTGGTGATTTTGTGGTATTTATTTATTCATTCTTTATGGGAATACCTTTTTGTAGGAAATTTCCCAGTGCTTATTTCCATTTTGCCTACTAAGTTGGTGGGTATAATCTTAATATATTTCGTTCTGCGATATATAATATGAGCGAAAATCTTAAAAGTGATAAAATTTAATAATTACACTTTCTCTTTTTAATTAACCCCCCTATTATAGGCCCCAAGAAAATACGTGTTGCTATTATCATATAATACTCCGCGATTATACGTAGTGTGCGTGTGGACATGCAGGCATATACCTAAAATACATAAGACCTAAATACTGTTAAAAGACCAGGATAAACAACGTGGCTATAACGAGGAAAAACCTTTTCGGCAAACTGGATGCCACTCTTTTCAAAGGTATTGAAAGTGCGACGACAATTTGTAAATTACGTGGTAACCCTTACGTAGAGTTAGTTCATTGGGTTAACCAACTTTGGCATCAGGATGATAATGACCTTAAACAAATTGTTCGTTATTTTGCTTTAAATGCAGATGATATTGAACGCGGTTTGGCACAAGCTTTGGCTCGTTTACCCACCGGCGCTACCAGCATCTCTGACTTTTCATACCATATTGAACTGGCGATTGAGCGGGCGTGGGTTTATGCCAGCTTAGAGTATTTAGATACGCGTATTCGCGGCTGCCATCTTTTATTGGCGATGCTGACTAATATGGAATTGCGCCGTGCATTTTTGGCTATTGCCCCAGAGATGGAGAAAATCCCACTGGAGCAATTAACTAGCGACCTGAACTTCATTACACAGGCATCGCCAGAAGCAAGTGAAGCTGCCACCGATGGCAGTGCGATGTATGACGGTGCATTACCCGGTGAAGCCAGTAATGCGATGGGTAATAAAAGTCATGGGACATTGTCTCAGTACACAACAGACCTTACGGCATTGGCGCGTGAAGGCAAGATTGACCCGGTACTAGGGCGTAATCATGAAATCAGTACGATGGTGGATATTTTGCTGCGCCGTCGACAAAACAACCCATTACTTACTGGTGAAGCAGGGGTGGGTAAAACTGCAGTAGTTGAAGGTCTGGCTTTGGCTATTGTGGAAAATAAGATGCCACCTGCATTAAGCCAGGTAAGTTTGCTGGCTTTGGATGTGGTCGCCCTTTCTGCGGGTGCCAGCATGAAAGGTGAATTTGAAGCGCGTCTGAAAAACGTGCTGGATGAAGCCGTGGCTTCGGAAAAACCAGTCATTCTGTTTATTGATGAAGTACATACGCTGGTCGGCTCTGGCGGTAATGCCGGGACTGGCGATGCAGCTAACTTATTAAAGCCTGCTTTGGCGCGTGGCCAGTTACGTACCATTGGTGCGACAACTTGGAGTGAGTTTAAACGACACATTGAAAAGGATCCGGCGCTGACTCGCCGTTTCCAGGTGCTCCAGATTGATGAGCCTGACGAGAATACAGCAATCTCCATGTTGCGTGGCTTGACTCCGGCATTAGAGAAGCACCACGGTGTGTGGATTATGGATGAAGCTTTGCAGGCTGCGGTGCGTTTGTCTCATCGCTATATCCCTGCGCGCCAATTGCCGGACAAGGCGATTAGCCTGCTTGATACGGCTTGTGCTCGAGTTGCGGTCGCGCAGTTCTCACAGCCAAAAGAATTGCAGCAGCTTATATTCCAGAGCGAAACGGCGCAAACCGAGCTTTCGTCACTGGAAAAAGCGCAGCATTTTGGTAAAGAGCAGGGCGATCGTACCCAGCAATTACAGGTTGAGATTGCTGAGCATTCAGCTGCAGCAAGTCAACTTGATGGGCGCTGGCAGGCCGAGCGCGAGCTGGTAATGGCGATCACGACAGCAAGAACGCAACTGTATGAGTTGGTTTCTGAGTCAGCACCTAATGAAGAAAAGCGTCAGGAGCATCAGCAGCAATTGGTTCAGTTAGAAGAACAACTGTCCCAAGTACGCAGTGTATTACCGTTAGTGCAGACTGAAGTTAATGCAACTGTTATTGCCAGTATTGTTGCGGATTGGACCGGTATTCCCGTCGGACAGATGCTGAAAGATGATATTCGTGCGGTTATGGAATTGCCGCAACGTCTTGAAGACCGTGTTATTGGTCAGTCCCATGCGCTAGTGCAATTGGGTGAAAGTATTATGACAGCGCGCGCAGGTTTATCTGATCCAAGAAAACCACTGGGTGTCTTTATGTTGGTTGGCCCTTCAGGTGTGGGGAAAACAGAAACAGCGCTGGCAATAGCAGAAAGTATGTATGGTGGTGAACAGAATATGATCACTATCAATATGAGTGAATATCAGGAACCGCACACGGTTTCGTCATTAAAAGGTTCACCTCCAGGCTATGTTGGTTATGGTGAGGGTGGGGTATTAACCGAAGCGGTACGACGTAAACCTTATAGTGTGGTGCTGTTAGACGAAATTGAAAAAGCGCACCCTGATGTACATGAATTATTCTTCCAGGTGTTTGATAAAGGTCAAATGGAAGATGGTGAAGGGCGGTTTATTGATTTTAAAAATACCATCTTACTCTTAACCAGTAATGTTGGTAGCGAACTGCTCAGTAATTTGTTTGCTGATCCAGATACTGCGCCGGAGCAAGATGGAATACTGAGTGCATTACAACCTGAACTGCTGAAAGTTTTCCCAGCAGCATTTTTAGGGCGTGTGACAGTAATTCCTTATTTACCGCTACAACCAAGTGCATTACAGCATATTGTTAGGTTGCATCTGGAGCGTATTGGGGCGCGTTTGAAGTCTCAGCATCAACTGGTATTACAATACAGTGATGCAGTGGTTGAGGATGTTGTTGATCACTGTTCGGTGGCTGAAACCGGTGCACGGATGCTTATTCGCTATATTGAGCAGAATATTACACCGGCAATTAGTAAATTTATATTACGAGAACAAAATATGATGCCCAATCAGATTGTTTTCGTAGATAAAGTAGAAAGTAAATTTTTAGTTTCAGTACTGAATTAATGTTGTAAAGGATAAAAATAATCATCTTAATTCTATTTTGATTGTGTTTTTTATCTAACTAAATATTTGTTTTTTCATCTATAAATGAAAAACAAAGAAGGATAGGTCATATCTGTTCTTAGTCTATACAGGTATTAACTATATATGTGTTTAATTAATAATATTTTTTTTGGAAAGTAATCTAAAGGATGAAAGTAATGCGTAAAGTAAATCTGGCAGTATGTGCTCTGGCTTTGGCTGTTTCTTCAACAACTGCTTTTGCTGCAACTAATGGTACTGTTACCTTCAATGGTAAACTGATTAATGAAACTTGCCAGATTGCTCCTGGTACAGAAAATGTAGTAGTCGACCTGCCAACACTGTCAATTAAAAGCTTGGCAGCTACAGGTCAAGAAGCGGGTTCTACTAACTTCACTATCTCAGTAATTGACTGCCCGAAAACTGTAACTAAGGTTGCAGCTCACTTCGAAGCAATTAACAGTGACGGTGTTAACTCGACTACCGGTAACCTGACCAACAGCGCAGTTACTGATGCAGCAACTCAAGCTGAAGTACGCCTGTATAATCTGAGCAACAACTCTCAGATCCGTGTGGGTGATACTGGTGAAGATTTTGCTGTGATCCATGGTGCTGATGAGAATGAGCTTGGTACAACCACTCTGTCTTATGCTGGTGGTTACTATGCAACAGCTGCAACAACTCCAGGTGTTGTAACTGCTAAAGTTCAATACGTACTGGCATACAACTAATCACCCTGTTGGGCGATAGGTTTGCGGCCCGATCTTAATCGGGTCGCAAAGCCGAAAATAACAACAAATTGTTGTTAAATAGGTTTCGACTAATGGTTTGTACCACTGAGTTTCTAGCTCTAACTTATTATTTGGTAATATGATGTTCTATAAATCAATTATTTTATGTTTGTCGCTGATTGCTAGCAGTATCCCAGCGCATGCAGCAATGACAATAAGCGGCACACGTGTGATATTCCCTGCCGATCAAAAAGAAGTCAACATACGTACTAATAATAAAGGCGCGGAACCAGCTTTAGTACAAGTATGGGTTGATGATGGCAGCAGTAATACCAAAATTAATGATGTAAAGACCCCCTTTATGGTCACTCCTCCCGTATTTCGTGTTGAGGGTGGTAAAGGGCAGAGTGTACGTATGATTTATAATGGTATGGCACTACCACAGGATAAAGAATCCGTATTTTGGTTTAACATGTTAGAAATACCGGCAGTTCAAAAAGAGAGTAGTGATAAAAATAAACTTGAATTAGCTTTTCGTACCCGGATTAAAATTTTCTATCGTCCAACAGCTTTAGATAGTAATAGCGGACAACAAAAAGAAAAGCTGCAATGGGAATTGATTAATGACAATCAAAAAGGCCAGGGTGTGAAAGTAACAAATCCGACGCCTTATTATTTTTCCTTTGACTCCGGCGATGTGGTTGCGGGTGGAAAAAAAGTGGATCTGAATACAGAGATGTTGGCACCACATTCAACATTGGTATTTTATCCTAAGAATAAAGTTTCTGGCATTTCTGCTATGAACTACAAATTATTAAATGATTACGGCGCAGCGGTTGAAGAGAATTTGTCCTTTGTTCAAGGCAAAGGAGTGATTGTTACAAAACAATAAATATCTTCGTTCGCAAGGTGAGCATGTCGGATAGGAATCTGAGGCTCTTGCCATCAAATAGATGGTAATCCGTTGGTATTACAGGGAGCTTTTGCTCATGAATCATTCATGTATGATGCGCTACTTACAAAATAGAATTAATAAATTAGTGAATTTACCCTACAAATATTTTCTGAGATTTTGGGTTACGATCTTAACTGCGATTTTTTTCTTAAATAAGATTGTTATAGCTGCACCATCGGTGAATGAAAGTAATGAGCCTGAAATTACAGCCGTTGAGTTTAATGCTGATTTTATTCATGGGGCAGGGGTGGATGTTGCGCGGTTTATGAATGAAAACCCAGTGTCACCTGGTGTTTATAATGTGATGGTTTCTATAAATGGTAAGGTGCGCGGAAAGTATAATATTCGCTTCGAATCCATTGCAGGTGAGTCGACCGCTGAACCTTGTTTTACATTGGAACAGCTTGATGAGTTAGGTCTAAAATTTGAACTGGATGGTTCGAAAAAAATATCTGATACAGCAAAAGAAGCTGCAAGAGATCAGTGTTACAACTTAAAAGATTTAATTAAAGACAGCGCTATACGTTATGACTCAGGGGATTTTGAACTTTTAATCACGGTGCCACAGTTTAATTTAGTCAAAAATCCGCGCGGCTATATAAATTCCAACTTGTGGGATGCGGGAGCGCCGGTAGGTTTTTTAGATTATAACAGCAACATTTATAGTGTTTTTAATGGTGGTAACGACAGCGGGACAAAGTCGAATTCATATATCGGCAATATCGGTTTAATTACCGGAGCCAACATTGGTGAGTGGCGGTTAAGAAAACGCCTTAATACCAGTTGGACAAACTCCGGCGGTATGCGTACACAAAATTTGTATGGTTTTGCTGCCACGGATGTAACTTCATTGAAGAGCCAATTAACGTTAGGTGACAGTGATACCCAAGGTAATTTATTTGATACTTTCGGCTTACGTGGTGTGCAGTTGGCGTCAGACAACCGGATGTTAGCCGAAGGGATTCGCAATTATTCTCCTGTGATACGGGGAGTGGCGGAAACTAACGCCAGAGTCACAGTGACTCAGCGGGGGCAAACAATATATGAAACGGTAGTGACGCCGGGTGCATTTGAACTGAATGATATCGGCACCATGTCTTACGGTGGTGATTTGGAGATGACGGTGACTGAATCTGATGGTCGCACCCGTAGTCAACGAATTCCGTTTTCAGCACCGCCCATGTTGCTTTACCAAGGTGTATCCCAGTTCGGTATAGCCGTTGGCCAATTAAATGACAGTACCATAGATGCGCATCCGGCTATTGTTCAAGGGGCATATCATTACGGTTTGGGCAATACATATACGCTGTATGGCGGGGCACAATTAGCCGAAAACTACAGTTCGGTGGGGGTAGGTAATGCATTTAATACTCCAGTGGGCGGTGTTTCATTTGATGTCACCCACGCCAGAAGTGAGTTAGCTGATGACCAACGTTCATCCGGTAATAGTTACAAAATTGACTATACAAAATATGTAGGTGAGACCGATACCAACTTGACCTTAGCGGCTTATCGGTACTCATCCCACGGGTTTTATACTTTTAGAGAAGCGAGTCTGGATCACTATGGCAGCTCTAATGGTAGCGACGATATTGGTTTTCGTACCCGTAACCGTCTGTCAGTGAATGTTTCGCAACGTGTAGCGGACAATATGGCGGTTAACTTGAACAGTAGCTTTTACAGTTATTGGGGAAATGAGAATGCTTCGCAGCAGTATGCAGTGACCTTTAATCATTCACTGCGTTATTTCTCTTATGCACTGACAGCAATGCGAACCAGTAACGGCAGCAGCAGCTACAGCAACAATAGTAATAGTAATGAGTATCAAAACAGTTATATGGCCTCAATTAGTATTCCGTTGGGGGGCACCATAACGAAAAAGCCATTATTTAACTCATTGTATTCTATGGCTAGTCGTGATGATGCAGGAAATACATTGGTTCAGATGAATGCTAGTGGTAATCAGGGTGACCAGAGTGAGTTCTCTTACGGCGTCGGGACATCCTATAGCAATCAGAGTGAAACTGCGTCGAGTAAAACGGTGACGGGCAACATGAGTTACCAGTCTGGAGTGGGTCGGTATGGTATGACCGCATCAGTTAATAATGGCTCGTCGCGCCAATTATCAGCATCAGCCAATGGCAGCTTGGTGGCTCACCAAGGTGGATTGACACTTGGCCCACGGCTTGGCGAAGCACCATTTGCCATCGTACATGCCGAGGGGGCGGCTGGCGCTAAGTTGTATAACGGTCGCGGGGCGAAGATTGATAGTCGTGGGTATGCCATTATGCCGTCGATGACAGCATACCGCGAAAATACAGTTGCCATTGATTACAAAGATTTACCTGAATCGGTTGACATACTGGAGAGTGAAAAAACGGTTATACCGAGAACAGGAGCAATGATTCCCGTCAAGATGAAAACCATTACTGGTCATCCATTGATGCTGATTGTTAAGGATGAAAACAATGAGTATCTCCCAATAGGGACTGATTTATTGGATGCAGATGGGGCGAGTCTGGGAATTGTTGGGCAAGGTGGGATGGCATTTATTCGAGGTTGGGGGCCAGGATCACAACCACTGAATGTCATCAGGAATGGCGGTAAAGATAAATGCCGTATTCATTCAGGCACGGAAGCGAACACTAAAGCGAAGACAGAAAGCACTCAAATAACGCAGTTGGAGGTCGTATGTCTTCGTGGTTAAAAAGTAATGTTGTAGTGATATTTATCTCGTTTTTGCTATTGCTGATTGTGGCTTTTATAGCACGTCAGCCCGCTCAGGCAGCTAGTTCATGTGCTGGAATGGCAGATTGTAAAGTTCAGGTTTCATTTACCGGTGAGTATTTGGAAGATACCTGTGAAATCAGTATTAATGATGGCTCGTCTTCAGAGGCAGTTTTATTACCAACTTTGTCGGTAACCGAATTAAAAACTGACAAAACAGAAGCGGGCAAACAGCAATTTCAAATTGCACTGAGGAAATGTCCGGTCAATAGAACGGTATCATTACGTTTTATCGGCGCAGGTGGCACGATGCCGGATGCAACAACCGGAAATTTGCAAAATGAGCTTGGTGTTGATTTTAGCAAAAATGCGCAAATAAGATTAAGTAAAGCTGCAGGGCAACAAATGGTAGTTGGCGATGAAAATAGTGTACAGGAATATGTTATTTCCAGTTTAGGTGAAGATGTCACTCACTATTTTTTAGCGGGTTATTATGCAAAAGGTACTAATACGGTAACCCCTGGGCAGGTTAGAACAACTGCAGGTATTGAGTTGGTTTATAAGTAGGGGGAAACGGTTAAATATTACTTTTACATTTGACCTCTCCAATAGCGATTCAGGATGTTTATTTCCTGATGATATTTACACTATTTTTTGAATAAAAGGCACATATGGTTAGCAAAAGTAATTCCCAAAAATTTATTGCTCGGAACCGAGCACCACGCGTACAGATTGAATACGATGTGGAAATATATGGTAGTGAGAAAAAAGTTGAATTGCCATTCGTAATGGGTGTCCTGGCTGATTTATCAGGTAAACCTCTTGAACCTTTACCTTCAGTAGCGGATAGAAAGCTGCTTGATATTGACATCGATAATTTCGATGAGCGTATGAAGGCAATGAAACCACGTGTTGCATTCGCTGTAAAAAATACGCTGACAGGTGAAGGGCAATTGATGGTCGATATTACTTTTGAGAGTCTTAATGACTTTTCTCCAGATGAAATCGCAAAGAAAGTCGATTCTCTGTCTCAATTGTTAGATGCCCGTACCCAGTTAGCTAACTTGCAAACCTATATGGATGGCAAGGCCGGTGCAGAAGAATTGGTAATGAAACTTCTAAAAGATAAATCATTACTGGCAACACTGGCGTCCGCACCGAAAGCA
Source organism: Yersinia hibernica (assembly GCF_004124235.1). Taxonomy (NCBI): domain Bacteria; kingdom Pseudomonadati; phylum Pseudomonadota; class Gammaproteobacteria; order Enterobacterales; family Yersiniaceae; genus Yersinia; species Yersinia hibernica. The sequence continues at coordinate 3,515,565 of NZ_CP032487.1, read as the reverse complement.
GAGCAATCCGCTGTTGATGCTCAGCAGTAAGATTGATTAAGAAGAGAAGAATAATGTCTACTTTAGAAGCAAAAAATAAATCAGCCAGCGTAGCTACCGCGACTGAATATAGCGATTTTAATTCGCTTTTGACCAAAGAATTCAAAGCGAAGTCTGAGCAAACCAAAGCTGCCGTTGAAGGTGCTGTTAAAACATTAGCAGAGCAGGCGTTGGCTAACTCAGTAACAGTTTCAGACGATGCTTATAAGAGCATTGCCTCGATTATTGCTGAAATTGATAGCAAGTTGTCCGAACAAATTAATCTGATTCTGCATCATCAGGAGTTCCAGTCTCTGGAAAGTGCATGGCGTGGTCTGCACTATTTAGTAAATAATACTGAGACTGATGAGAAGTTAAGATTGCGTTTCCTTGACATCTCTAAAGATGAATTGCGCCGTAACATGAAGCGTTATAAAGGTGTGGCTTGGGATCAGAGTCCATTATTCAAAAAAGTATACGAAGAAGAGTATGGCCAATTAGGGGGCGAACCCTATGGTTGCCTGGTTGCAGACTATTACTTTGATCACACAGCACCTGATGTTGATTTGCTGGCTTCAATTGGTAAGGTTGCCGCTTCTGCACACGTGCCATTTATTACTGGTGCTGCGCCTTCTGTACTGCAAATGGAATCTTGGCAGGAGTTATCTAATCCGCGCGATTTAACCAAAATATTCACTCAGAACCTTGAATATGCGGCATGGAACTCACTGCGTCAGTCTGAAGACTCTCGCTATATTGGTCTGGCTATGCCACGTTTCTTAGCACGTTTGCCATACGGCATTCGTACTAACCCGGTAGATGCCTTCCATTTTGAAGAGACGACTGATGGTGCTGATCACAGCAAATATGTGTGGTCAAACGCAGCTTATGCAATGGCTGTTAACATCAACCGTTCATTCAAAGAATACGGCTGGTGTACCCTGATTCGTGGTGTGGAAAGTGGTGGGGTGGTTGAAGGTCTACCTTGTCATACATTCCCAACCGATGATGGCGGAATTGACATAAAATGCCCAACAGAAATTGCTATTTCTGACCGTCGTGAAGCGGAACTGGCAAAAAATGGCTTTATTCCACTAGTTCACAGAAAAAATACTGATTACGCGGCTTTCATTGGTGCGCAATCACTGCAAAAACCAGCGGAATACTATGATGCTGATGCGACTGCGAACGCTAACTTGTCTGCGCGTCTGCCGTACCTGTTCGCCTGTTCACGTTTCGCCCATTATTTGAAATGTATCGTGCGCGATAAAATCGGTACTTTCAAAGAGCGTGATGAAATGCAGCGCTGGTTGAATGACTGGGTAATGAACTATGTTGATGGTGACCCGGCAAACTCCTCCATCGAAACTAAAGCACGTCGTCCTCTGGCCGCGGCTGAAGTTATTGTTGAAGATGTTGAAGGCAACCCAGGTTATTACCAGGCGAAATTCTTCCTACGCCCTCACTTCCAGTTGGAAGGTTTGACTGTGTCACTGCGTATGGTTGCTAAATTGCCTTCACTGAAAGATGTTGCGTAATTTAATGTATTAACCCTAATCTGGATGCTGTGAAATGATATTTTCAGTTTCCAGGCTATTGGTGCAAATATAATTATATTTATCGTATCAAAAGTGAAAATTAAATTTCGTGCAGTATATCGCACGAGGTCTTACGTCATCCAATTTATTGAGTGACGTAAAAGTGACCTTTATAGGTAAAGTATTGTAATAGTCAATAACAAACTATTTGTAATGCTTATTTTTCTAGGAAATGGAAGTGTTTTCGTAACTATTGCGTGGGCCTTCCTACACTTGATGTTCGACATTGAGTGATATTAACAAAAGTGCTTGAGAGGAATATTATGGCGCAAGATATGTTTATTAAAATTGATGGTATCGAAGGCGAATCTTTAGATGCTAATCATAAAAACGAAATTCAGGTGTTGGCTTGGAAATGGGATGTTTCTCAGCACTCTAATATGCACAGTGGTTCAGGCGGTGGTTCAGGTAAAGCAACTGTTTCCGATTTCTGCTTCACGCATTATATCGATAAAGCTAGCCCGAACTTATTAAGCTACTGCTTGCTTGGTAAACACATTAAGAATATCCAATTCGTACTGCGTAAAGCTGGTGGCGATCCATTGGAATACCTGACTATCAAATTTACTGATGTGATCATCACTCGTGTTGATATGGCTGGTTCTCTGGAAGATGAAACTCGTCCACGTGAAGAAGTTCGTTTCTCATTCACTAAGATGACTCAAGACTACGTTATGCAGAATGCTGAAGGCCATAAGTCTGGCGTTATTTCTGCTAACTATGATGTTAAAGCTAACCAGCAGAGCTAATTTATTGCTGCTTTAGTTTAGATATTAAACTTGCCACTTTAAACGGTGGCAAGTTCTCTCAGTACAGGCTTTATCCACAATAGATGTAAAAATGGGGCATGGTATGAGTTTGGACCAAATAATTAACCCTGCAGTGACTATATTATTGTGGATAAAGCTTAATGTTTTTATTTGATTAGGCTGAGTATGAAAGAGAGTATCCGTAGTTTTAGTCGGATTACACAATATTGTGTGGTGGCGTTAGCCACTTTATTGGTCATGGCATGTAGCTCGAAGCCTCAACCAGAAACGGTTGAGAAGCTGGTGGTTGAGCTGACGACGACAAAAGATATCAATCCTAATAATAAAGGTGTAGCCAATCCATTAAGGATCTCGGTTTATACCCTTAAAAGCATGGATGAATTTAAGTCGAGTGATTTCTTCACTATTACCGAAGAAAACACACCATCATTAAAGGAACAGATGGAGAAAGTATATGACGGAATCATGCTACCCAATGAGACTAAAAAAATAGAGCTGACGCCAAACAGTGAAGTCACTGCCATCGGCGTTGTTGCTGCTTACCGTGAAATTGAACAGGCAGATTGGAAAGCGGTTATTAACCCGTTACCCAAGAAACGCGTGCAACCCTGGTACAAAAAATTATGGTCAGGGGAAACAGAACACGATCCTATCGTGGAAGTGCGTGTTGAGCGCCTGTCAATATCAATTAAAAAAATGGATTAAGTCGTGAGAACTAACAAAGTCGTTTGGAGTGAGGGGCTTTTTCTTCGCCCGCAACTTTTTCAACAGCAAGAGCGTTACTTGGAATATTATGCCCATAAAAGAGCGGCAACTATTACTCCATTTTTTTGGGGATTCGCACAATATGAAATTGATCGCGAAGCGCTCTCCTATGGCAAATTAGTCTTGCGCTCTGGGAAGGGTGTATTACCCGATGGCACGCCTTTTGACATCCCTGGCCATGCTGAATTACCTGAGCCATTGACCATCACCGCTGACCATTTGGGCAAGCTTATCTATTTGGCAGTTCCACTGCGTTTAGATAACAGCGATGAAACTATTTTTGATGAACACGATATGAGTTCACTGGCACGTTTTTACGCCTATGAAGCTAACCTTAGCGATACCAACGCGATTCGCCAGGGGCCTAAGCCAGTGCAACTGTCGCGGTTACGTCTCAAACTCGTGTCTGAAAATGAAATGACCGAGTCTTGGATAGGTCTGCCATTAACCAAAGTTAGAGCTATTCAACCTGATGGCAGCGTGTTGCTACATCTGGAGGATTATATTCCTCCGGTTACGGGTTATGCGGCAAGTTCACTGTTGTCAGAGTGGCTGATGCATCTTAATGGCTTGGTCAAAATGCGCGCAGATATGTTGGCTAAACGCTTATCAAATAGTGATGGTAAAGCCAGCGCCAGCGCAGAAATTGTCGATTACTTACTGCTGCAAATATTTAATAAATATGAGCCGGTTCTCGACCATCTGCGCAATATTCCTGAGCTGCCTCCGATCATGTTATATCAGGAGCTAGCCAAGTTTTCCGGTGAGTTATCTACATTCATTCGCACCAAAACGCGCCGGTCACGCCCTGCTCCTGGATACGATCACGGTAAACTTTACTCGTCAATTCGCCCATTGGTGGATGATGTGCATGAGTTGCTTAATCAGGTCCTGGTACGTGCAGGACAGATGATCGCGCTGGAACCAAAAGGAAATGGCGTTTGGTCAGCCTCTGTGCTGCCTAATGAATTACGCTCATTCTCCAATCTGGTATTGGCCGTTCATGCGCAATTACCAATGGATGTATTACAGCACCAATTCTCAGTGCAAACAAAAATCAGCGCCCCTCAACAGTTACATGAATTGGTGCGCTCACACTTGCCTGGCTTGGAATTGCAGCGTTTGCCTGTACCACCACGGCAAATTCCGTATAGCGCAGGGTATGTCTATTTTGAATTAATAAAGAATGGGCCGTTTTGGGACAAAATCTCCAATGCAGGAGCTATTGCACTGCATGTTGCCGGTGATTTCCCTGCATTGAAAATGGAGCTCTGGGGGATTAGAGATTCATGAGTAACAGCAGTGAATTGAATGGGGGAAACCCTATGTCTCCCTTTGAAATAAGCAGAGATGCGGATACTAATCCACAGGCATTGGGCCACTTTTTGCTTGATGATCAAAATGCCTATACGGACAGTAACGACAGTACGGATAATATCCATCAAGGCACTGATTTCAATCGCAAAGCTGCCAGTTCTCATGGCTTCCAGCCGTATGATACTGCTCAGCTCAGAGGTGAGAGTGTACAGCAACGAGTAGCCAAGGCAGTAGCATCTTCTACGCCATTACTGGAAGCCGCGCAGCCACTGTTACGTGCGCTAAGTGAAATGCCAGAAACGATAGCGGATGTTTCTCAGGTTCAGATTTTAAAAGATGGGCTTAAAAACGAGCTCACCTTATTTAGTGTTGTCTGTGATGAAGCGGATATTTCATGGAAAAAAATGGCAATCGTCCGTTACTGTTTGTGTACCGCATTAGATGAAGCGGCTCACACCATGTCATGGGGCGTGATGTCTGGCTGGTCGCAAAGTAACTTATTGAACCACTTTGAAGGCGATAACGACGGCGGGAATAAATTCTTCCTGTTAGTGGGGCGTCTTTCAATGAGTCCACATGAATATGCCGACTGTTTAGAAATATTGTTGCGGATTTTAGGGCTAGGTTTTGAAGGTCGTTACAGCATTATTGAAGACGGCGACCGGCAGTTAACCAAAATCCGCCAGGGGTTATTAACGCTACTGCAAAGTACCCGAGATACGGTGCCATCAGCACTTTCTCCCCACGGCTTGGTATTACAGCAATTTCGAAAACGTCGCGGGATTTTTATTCCGGTTCGTGTGTCGATGCTGCTGTGTGGCTTCTTAATTGCTTCTACTTTTATTACCAGCAAATATTTTCTCTCGGTACCTGAAAGTGACTTATTGAAGAGAATGACAGCATTGCAGCGCCCGGTTATTACACAACAACCGCTTGCCGCCGCCGAGCAGAAATTACGCCTGGCGATTTTATTAAAAGATGAAATTGCCAAGCAATTAGTCAGTGTTGATGAAACAACCAGCCAAAGCAAAGTTATTTTCAAAGGCGATACGATGTTCCAGGTGGGTTCCGATAAGGTTCGGCCGGAAATTATGAGTGTCATCGAACGCGTTGCTCAAGAAGTGCATCGCGTACAAGGTGCTGTCCTGATTGTGGGGCATACCGACTCAATGCCAATTAATAAGCCTGGATTCCCTAATAACCAGGTGCTTTCTGAAAAGCGTGCTGCCAATGTCGCGCACTTTATGGAGAAAGCCGGTATCCCAACAAACAAAATTCGGTTTGAGGGGAAAGGGGATATACAGCCCGTTGGTAGTAATGATGATGCAGCAGGGCGCTCACAAAACCGCCGTGTAGAAATATTTGTTAATTATTGAGAACAGAATGTCTTATTTTAATCGATTGCTTTCTGGTTGGATCATGAAACGACTATTACTGGTTAGCTGCTTTATATTGCTAGCCGCAGTAATATGGTTTTTAGGGCCTTTCCTCGGATTTGGCGAGGTGCGACCTCTCGAAGGTTATGAACCCAGAATTATTTTCTTATTGGTGGCATTGGCCCTGTTATTGGGTTTCTGGTTTAACGTGCCCCGATTTATTATTTTTGCGGTAGCCGCTTGCGCCGCAGTTTGGGTTATTGCCCCATTTATATTGATTGGCGATAGCCACCCTTTAGATAATCCGTTACGCCGTGGCGCTATTATCGCCTTTATCGCGTTTATCACCATTCTTTATGGTGTGTGGCGCTTTATGCGGGCTTTAGCTATTAATCCAGCATTATTGGATAATTTTATTAATCCGAAGAAAAATCAACCTGAAGTTGGGCCTGATCTTTCTGAAATTAATGCGATGATCCGTAATGGCATAAATTATGTGCGCCGCATTCATAGCGGAATCCCAACCTGGAAACGTTTCTTTGTTTCTAGCCACTGGCGTTCCGAGCTGCCTTGGTTCATGGTGATGGGCACTAAGAGTGCCGGAAAAACCTCTTTGATCCTGTCTTCAGGACAAGATTTTCCATTACCAGAACAGCTAAACCGCGTTGGTAAAGATAATTTGCCTACGTCTCATTGCGAATGTTTATTCGCTAATGATGCTCTGTTTTTAGATACTGCTGGTAAATACATTGATGAGGGTAAAGAGAACCAGATTGAATGGAATGGTATCTTAAAGGCGCTTAAAAAGTATCGTCCAGTTAAAGCCGTTAATGGCGTGATCGTGGCTATTTCTGTCACTGATATTTTGGATAAAAGCAAAGCTGAGTTACTTAATTTATCGGCAACATTGCGGGCCCGTTTAGATGATGTCCGCGGTGCTCTGGGGGTTCGTTTTCCTGTATATGTCGTGATCACGAAACTGGACCAACTATCTGGTTTTGATGAGTATTTTCGCAATTTAACTGCTGAAGAACGTGAGCAAATCTGGGGTGTTACTTTTCCTTATAATGAGGGAAAAGGGCAAGCAGATATGGATCTTGGGCAGCGCATTAGCAGTGAGTTGACGCTACTTGAGAATCGTATCAGTAGCAACATGCATGTCCGCCAGCAGGAAGAATATTCTGTTATTGATCGTAAAGGTATGTATGCGCTGCCTCAGGATTTCAGAATGTTATCCCAGCGGGTTACTGAAGTTTTGCAAAATGTTTTCTTTGCATCGCGTTTTGATGAAACAAAATTCCATACCACATTACGTGGGATTTATTTCGTCAGCAGTTGTCAGCCCGCGAATATTGCACTGTTAAATAACAGTACTCTTATTCAGAAGTGGCGCAATGTTATAGGCCATAATAAACCAGCATCTCCGGCGTCTATTTCTCTGAAAAATGAAGACGAAGGTCAGTTAATTAGTGAAGCTGCTTATGGGAAGCAATATTTCCTTAAGAAACTGTTCCGTGACGTGATCACCAAAGATGGCGATTTAGTGAGTTATAACCTGACGGTACAGTCCAAATATCGTTTCCAAAACTTGTTAGGGCATGTTGCTTGTATTGGTGTTGCCGTGTGGTTGGTGTGGGCATTCTTAGTGAGTTTCCAGCATAACGATGGTTATTTACGGGCGGTAGGTACCAAACTTGAGCAATTAGATAGCTCTGTTAGCCGCTATGTTAAAACCACCAATGAGCAGATGTTACCTGCGTTGTTGAATGCTACCCAGCAATTACCTGAATACGGTACGTTGGATGTTGAAAACCCAGATCTTGAATGGCGCTATGGCTTATATACCGGTGGCGCAATATCTCGTGGGGCGAGCAGTTTGTATCAGTTCTTCTTACAAAAATATCTGTTCCCGATGATTGAGCAAGAATCTGAAATTGCGCTTAAAAATGCTATCAATGCAGCGGACAACGAAGCGGTATATAGCGCGTTGAAAACCTATTTAATGCTGACGGATGAAGAACATTTCGATCAACATTTTGTGGTTGATCAAGTGACGAATGCTTGGCAGAAAAATGGAAAAATCGAGCCGTATGAAGAGAAAGGTATTTTTGCTTCTCATTTAAATATGTTGTTTAGCCAGAAAGAATGGCGGCAATACGGTCAGCCTGCTGATAGTGAACTGATTAAGCGTGCAAGAGCAATGCTGGCGGAGAAAACGGTCACCGCCAGACTTTGGGGCCGTGTTCAATCTGAGTTGAACAGAGAAGCTCCGGCCAATCTGACATTGCGCAAAATGGTAGGTGAAAACGCAACACAGGTTTTCACCTTGTCAGATGATGAGCTACTGCATGAAGGGGTTCCTGGGTTGTATACCCATGCCGGTTATCATCAGGTGGTTAAAAAAAAGCTTACACCTCTGCTGATGCAGTTACAGCAAGAAGATCGCTGGGTGATGGGGCAACCCGCCTCATCTTTATTTGATCCCCTAGCGCTGCAGCAAGATGTACTGACTGCGTATTTGAAAGAATATACCCAGTACTGGAAACGCTTTCTCTCCAGTGTGCGCCTGATTTCTGTTGATGCTAACAGTGGAGAGCATGCCGAAGGATTGTCGATGGATATCGCCTTATTGAGAACACTTGTGGCTGAAAACTCGCCTTTGCTCAATTTGGCAAAGCAGGCAGTAAAAGAAACCACATTGGTGGAGAAGGAAAAAGACAAAACGCTGCTTGATGATGTAACGATAAGAAATCAAGGAAACCTCATTAACCAAGCTAAAAAGGTGCAGGAAAAAATCGCCTTTCGCGAAAATAAATTGGTTCAAGAATTTGTCGACAGCCGTTTCGATGCTTTACGGGCATTTGTGAATGGTGAGCCGAGTGATGGTGGCCGTGACAGCAATCTTTCGATTCTGCAAGGGACACAAATGAGCCGAGTTATCGGCGCATTAAACGATCAATATACCCGTTTGGTGGTACTCAATAGTGCGTTTGAATATGGCGATATTCCTCCGATGTCTAATGGCGGAGAGCGCATGGCGATTGAGTCGCAAACTTGGCCAGACCCGTTTAGCAATATTATTGCACCTTTATTAACCGGTTCTTCGCAGAAATTCGAAAATAAAGTGATTAGCCAAACCTCGAAAGCGATTGATACCGGGATAGGCGAAATCTGTCGCAATACTTTGCAAGGGCGTTATCCCTTTGCAGATAGTAAAAAAGTCGTCAGTTTGAATGAATTTGAGCGCTTCTTTGGTGCTAATGGCACTGTGGATAGTTATTTCAAGAAAAACCTAGAAAGCAAAGTTGATACCACGACGACACCTTGGCGATATAAAGGCAGCGCAAGTAGTGAAGGCCTTGAATTCTTTGAACAGGCAGCCCTTATCAAAGATGCATTATTTAATGGCAATGAAGGCAGAAAAGTGGCTTTAGACTTTTCCGTCTCTGTCCGTTATTTAGCACCTTCGATAACGCAGCTTATTATGAATTTCGATGGCAATGTTGTGCGTTATTCCCATGGCCCAATCACCCCCTCATTCTTTAAATGGCCGGGTATTCGTCAGGGAACGATGGTGAGTTTAACGGCTCAGCGTCAAGAAGCATCGGCGATGCCTGACATTATGTTGCGTGGGCCATGGGCAATACTGAAATGGGCCGATATGGCGCATGAAGTAGAGCAAGATGCTGATGGTACGCAGCGCCTGACATTTTTAATGGGCAAAGACCGCGTTGAACTAGAAGTTTCAGGTTTAACTTATGGCAATGAAAGTATTAGCGAACTGCTTAGAGGTTTCCAATGCCCAAGTGCAGTGAATGATAACACTAATGAAATTTGGTGATTTAACCGTAAGTTAAAGAATCTCGACTTTTGGGAGAACACAGGTATGAAAAGGTAATGGAATGGCCTGAATTGCCATGATAAATGGACAATTAAATTAAAAGTATCATTAGCATTTTGCAAAATTAACCAGATATTAGGTATTAGTATGTCAAGGACAATAAAGTTGAGCAGCCCGGCTATGCCCTATTTATTGGGTGAGCCTGCGCTGGTACTGTCAAAGTTAGAAGGAGAGGAAGCCTTCTCGACTTTGTATTCATATACCATCACGGCAAAGACACCGGCTAATCCATCTATTCCTTGGCAAACAGCCTCTAATGTTGATCTCAAGGCCTTAATTGGTAAAGAGATGACCATTGAAATGGAGTTGGATGGTAATGGCCTTGATTATGTCAAAGGTGTCGGTAAAGGTACGCGCGAAATTTCCGGTCTGGTTGAGAAAGCCAGATTCATTGGTCGTGACGCTAACCAGGCAATGTTTGAAATTGTCTTGAGGCCTTGGTTTTATCTGACCAACTTAACGTCTGATTTTAAAATTTTTCAGAACAAGAGTGTGGTCGATATAATTGACGAAGTATTGGCCGATTATAACTTTCCATTTGAAAAACGATTGGCGACGACATATCCGTTACTTGATTTTCAAGTGCAATACGGTGAAACCGATTTTAACTTTCTCCAGCGTTTGATGGAGGAGTGGGGTATTTATTGGTTCTTTGAGCATGATGACCATAAACAAAAATTAATTCTTGTGGATCATGTTGGCGCGCATAAACGTTATTTCAGCGAAGCCTATCATACGATTGAATATTTATCCGATGAACCAAAAGCGGGTGAAGAATATATTACTGAATTCCAGACTCAGGAAACGCTGACAACAGGGCGTTGGGTCTATAACGACTACGATTTTACTAAGTCGCGTGCTGATATCCTAACCATGGACAGCAAGCCACGTAAAACCAGTTTTAATGATCTTGAAATTTATCAATGGCCTGGTGATTACGATCAGCCAGATATTGGTGAACATCTGGCCCGTGTTCGTATTGAAGAGCGTGGTGCTCTGGGTTCGCGTGCGGTGGGTTCTGGTGAAGTTCGTGGCATTGTTTGCGGCGCTAACTTTGAACTGCAAGGTTTTCCGGTTGATAAAGCAAACCGCGAATACATGGTTATCTCCAGCCGTTTATCTGTTGTTGAAGTGGCGCAGTTATCGAGTGGGGATGAGTTCCATTATGAAACCACTTTTGTGGTTCAGCCGGTTACCAAAATCTATCGTCACCCACAGTTGACACCAAAACCAAAAACCAGCGGCCCACAAAACGCCATTGTGGTCGGCCCAGCTGGGGAAGAGGTTTGGACCGACGAATATGGCCGGGTAAAAGTTCGTTTTGTCTGGGACCGTTACGGTAAGAATACCGAATCAGACTCATGCTGGCTGCGTGTTAGCCAAGCATGGGCAGGAAATAGTTTTGGTGGGATTTATATTCCGCGTATTGGTCAGGAGGTTTTAGTCGACTGTATTAACGGCGACCCCGACCGTCCGTTGGTGAGTGGCAGTCTCTACAATAACGTTACGCGACCGCCTTGGGATTTACCTGCCAATGCGACACAAAGTGGTATGGTCAGCCGCACTATTGGCGGCGGATTAACCAACTATAACGGCGTGCGTTTTGAAGATAAACCCGGTCAGGAACAATACTGGGAGCAAGCTGAGCGCGACATGGCGCGTTTGACGAAAAATGATGAAAAACAGATTATTGGCGCGAATGCGGACTTAAATATCGGTGCTAACCGTAGTGTTATCGTGGGTGCCAATTCGACATCAACAGTCCTCGGTGCATCAGCGCAATCTATCGGGTTAGCTTCTGCCATACAAGTAGGATTGGCGCGCAGTGTCGTGGTCGGGGCTACCCATTCTCTGAATGTAGCTTTGGCCAATGCGACCAATGTGGGTGGCGCTAACCTGACTAACGTCGGGGGCTACAACGCACTTTCTGTGGGGGGCGCACATCAGGTGGCCGCTGGTGGAGCGGCAACATTGGTTGCCGGTGGCGCAGTGGCAATTGGTGCGGGTGGTGAGTTAGTGCTCAGCGCCGATACCATCAAAATTGTCGGCAAGAAGAAAGTTATCATTCAGGGAGGAGAGATTCATCTTAACTCTGATGATTGTTGTGGCGGTGGTGGTGGTGGTGCAGGTGGTGGTTTAGCCGCACTTTCAAGTTTGGCTGGGCTTTTGTTATTGGATGGTGGTATTGGGTTGCCGTTGCCATTACCGCCATTGCCGATACCACCGATTATTCCGCCGGTCGAAACGCCAGATCCACCAGTGACGCCAGATCCGACCGTGACGCCAGAGCCGACCGTGACGCCAGAGCCGACCGTGACACCAGAGCCGACCGTGACACCAGAGCCGACCGTGACACCAGAGCCGACCGTGACACCAGAGCCGACCGTGACGCCAGAGCCGACCGAGACGCCAGAGCCGACCGAGACGCCAGAGCCAACGGAAACGCCAGAGCCGACCGTGACGCCAGAGCCGACCGTGACGCCAGAGCCGACCGTGACGCCAGAGCCGACCGAGACGCCAGAGCCGACCGAGACGCCAGAGCCGACCGTGACGCCAGAGCCGACCGTGACGCCAGAGCCGACCGAGACGCCAGAGCCGACCGAGACGCCAGAGCCGACCGAGACGCCAGAGCCAACGGAAACGCCAGAGCCGACCGTGACGCCAGAGCCGACCGTGACGCCAGAGCCGACCGAGACGCCAGAGCCGACCGAGACGCCAGAGCCGACCGTGACGCCAGAGCCGACCGAGACGCCAGAGCCGACCGAGACGCCAGAGCCGACGGAAACGCCAGAGCCGACCGAGACGCCAGAGCCAACCGAGACGCCAGAGCCGACCGAAACGCCAGAGCCGACCGAGACGCCAGAGCCAGCCGAGACGCCAGAGCCGACCGAGACGCCAGAGCCGACCGAGACGCCAGGAGCCGACCGAGACGCCAGAGGGCCGACCGAGACGCCGGAGCCAACCGAGACGCCAGAGCCAACGGAAACGCCAGAGCCAGCGGAAACGCCAGAGCCGACCGAGACGCCAGAGCCGACCGAGACGCCGGAGCCGACCGAGACGCCAGAGCCGACCGAGACGCCAGAGCCGACCGAGACGCCAGAGCCGACTGAGACGCCAGGAGCCGACCGAGACGCCAGAGCCGACCGAGACGCCAGGAGCCAACGGAAACGCCAGACGCCAACCGAGACGCCAGAGCCGACCGAGACGCCAGAGCCGACCGAGACGCCAGAGCCGACCGAGACGCCAGAGCCGACTGAGACGCCAGAGCCGACCGAGACGCCAGAGCCAACCGAGACGCCAGAGCCAACCGAGACGCCAGAGCCGACCGAGACGCCAGAGCCGACCGAGACGCCAGAGCCGACCGAGACGCCAGAGCCGACCGAGACGCCAGAGCCGACCGAGACGCCAGAGCCGACCGAGACGCCGGAGCCGACCGAGACGCCAGAGCCAACGGAAACGCCAGAGCCAACGGAAACGCCAGAGCCGACTGAGACGCCAGAGCCGACCGAGACGCCAGAGCCAACGGAAACGCCAGAGCCAACGGAAACGCCAGAGCCGACTGAGACGCCGGAGCCGACCGAGGACGCCAGGAGCCAACGGAAACGCCAGAGCCAACGGAAACGCCAGGAGCCAACGGAAACGCCAGAGCCGACTGAGACGCCGGAGCCGACCGAGACGCCAGAGCCAACGGAAACGCCAGAGCCGACCGAGACGCCAGAGCCGACCGAGACGCCAGAGCCGACCGAGACGCCGGAGCCGACCGAGACGCCAGAGCCGACCGAGACGCCAGAGCCGACCGAGACGCCAGAGCCAACGGAAACGCCAGAGCCGACCGAGACGCCAGAGCCGACCGAGACGCCGGAGCCGACCGAGACGCCAGAGCCGACCGAGACGCCGGAGCCGACCGAGACGCCAGAGCCGACCGAGACGCCAGAGCCAACGGAAACGCCAGAGCCGACCGAGACGCCAATGCCAACGCCGACGGATGAACAGACTCCTCCGCCTTGATTCTAAGGAAAATAGGCCCAGCATATTCGGTGCGAAAATATGACGCACCGATATGCTGAGGGGTAACTAGTTGTTAAACGGTAATTTTGTTAAGCGAGATCGAATATGTTTTGTGCAGCAAGAATGGGTGATGCCACCAGTTGTGGTGCTATATCTAATGGTTCACCCAATGTATTAATTAATGCGCAACCCGCAGCTGTTGCGGGTGGAAGCGCAGCATCGTCCTCGTTGGTTGGGGTGACCGCGGTGGTGACAGGTTCGGGAACCGTATTTATTAATAAGTTGCCGGCAGCCCGTGTGAGCGATTTGGCTGGAGACGGTGCAGTTGTTGTGAGCGGATCGCCCAACGTATTTATAGGCGGCTAATTGTCATGTTACTCGTATTGACTTGGCCGCATATTCCGCAACAGTTCCAGCTTCATGATGCTATTACAGAGAGCAATGCTATCTGTTTTAGTATGGAGAAAGGGGAGTTTACTCCCCATTCTGCGGGGGATGGCCAAAATGAAATAAGGTTTTACCGACATTCGTTTGCATCAATGATTGTTAATCACAGCAACGATTTCATCTGCATGGTCAACGGCAAAGAGTTGACACCAGGTGAACACTACCCCTTGTCATTAGGCGCAGAGATTAAGTTTGGTCATTTTGTTATTTCTGCCAAGAAAGCCTCAGGACAAATTGCGAGTCAGAGTTTTACCGACGACCAGTTAATGCTGGAACAAGAATCGCTGTTTGAGGCAATCGATCTACCTGAGATTGAAGATATCTTATCCCATGGTGGCCATTATATTTCTTATCTTGATGACGTTAATGAGACGTTAACTCCAGGGCTCAAGGAGCAAGATGCTCTGAAAAACTTGGAGCTGGAGTATAAGCGGTTTCTTATGTGGGGTGAGCAGGGGCAGAAATTCTCTGAAAAAGAGCAACAGCAAACAACAAAATTGTCTGCTAACGACGGTTTCCTGGAAAATATTAGAGAATGTGTGAAGGATAAAACCCTGACGGAATGTATTTTAGACTCAGGTGGACTGATTGAAAGAGTTACCAAGGAATTAGATGTTACTGATTATCTTGAAACATCCCAAAGTGAAGAAAAAGTAGACTTATTAAAATTGCTAGCTCCGGAACATATTATAACAAAAGAAAAAAGTAGTGTGCCTGCTTTGGTATTTCAGGAATTGTACAAATTAGGGCTTGATAGCCATTTATAAATTTTAATTTTGGATATAACTACATAATGAATACAACAACTTTAGGTGAATTATTGAAAAGTAGTTCGCTAGCGGCAATACAAGCTGATGTGATTAGTAAGCTGAAAACTAAGCCGACAGATACAGATACTCGAGAACTATTATTCAAACTTTATTGTCTTGACGGATTATGGCAAAAAGCGCTTTTGCAACTTGATACGCTCATTAAGTTAGCTCCTGACATGACGAAGCAAGCAGAACTCTATAAGAACTTGGTGTTGAGTGAAAAGTTGCGTGAAGAAGTATTGGCTGGGAAACGTGCCCCCGGAACATTGAGTCATGCCCTGCCTGAATGGGTTGAATTGATGCAGCAGGCCAATCAATGTTTGCATGACGGCGATAACGTGAAAAGTGAAGAACTCCGTCAGATGGCATTATTACAAGCACCTGAAAGTATAGGGGAAAGTGGTTCTGTAGAGTCGTTTTCCTGGATGACTGATAGCGATGGAAGAATCGGGCCAGTTTGTGAATTTATCAGTGCTGGCGGTTACCGCTGGGTTCCTTTTGCCGAAGTGCAATTAATGACAGTTTCCAAACCTAAAAATATTCTCGACCTGGTTTGGGCACCAGCACAGCTTACCGTAAATGATAAAGTTTGGTTCGGTTACGTACCTGCACGTTATCCATTAACCGCTGATGCTGATAATAACACCAGACTCGGTCTTAAAACTGAATGGGAACAATTGACGGATACTCTTTATATTGCTTCAGGGCGAAAAATGTTCATTACCGACCAAAATGAATACGCGTTATTCGACATTGAAGAGTTTAGGTTTAACGGACAGACGAAGTAATGGAAAAGAAAAGACAGTTTTTGCCTACTTTGCTAGAACGTTTGCTTGATGATGATCCTAAAAAATTGCTTGAGCCTCAAGATAAATTTTTTTATGACTCACGGACTATGCGAAAACTGGTGCAGAGAAATATCGCAGAGATACTCAATAATGCCAATATTGATGATCAGCTTGATGAACAGCGCCATAAATGGGTAGCAAAATCAGTATTAAATTACGGTATTGCACCACTGGTTGGACGATATTCAACCCCCTACAACTGGATGACGATTGAGCGAATTATCCGTGAAGCAATAATCCGCTTCGAACCGAGGGTTCTTGCAGAATCTCTGGTAGTGAATAAATTGCACAATGCAAGAAATGGTCTTGTGCAATTTGAAATTAGAGGACTGATAGCGTGGAATCCATACCCTATCGATCTATCAATAGAAGGTGCATATGACTTTGAAACCAGTCAAGCGGAGTTAAGAACGTTTTGAGCAGTGTATAAAGAGGTCAGCACATTTTTGCGTGCATATTGTTGCCTTTAATTTACAGTTAATATCTTCTGATACACTAAAGCTTATTACTTGGCCGGAGTTGAATTAGGGTATGGTGTACTGCTTAATTATGAACTTTGTTGAGCTGACAACCTTTTTCTTGAGAAAGGTCAGTTGAGTCATATTGAGCTTACAAGGAATAGAAATATATTAATGTGTCGGGCGTTTATCCTAATTTTTAGTAGTGCTATTTTTCTTTATAAGAAACAATATTATAATCAAACTCTACTATAGGAGTGGTATAAAACTGATGAGTAACATAGTGCTGGATTTATCTTTAGTCGAAAAAAGTTGTTTATATTAACCTTAAAACTCGCCCTGATCGGGATGACAACATCCAAGAGTTACTGCAGAAATTTAATATAGCAAAAGATAAAGTTATTCGCTTTGAGGCAATAGATGAAAAACCAGGCTATATTGGTTGTGCAAAATCTCATGAAGCTGTTCTGAAAATGGCCAGAGATCATGATTGGAATAATGTTTTGATTCTTGAAGATGATATTGTTTTCAATGAAGACATTGAGAGCATAGCTCTAGCTAATGATTTTCTTTCTATGCTAAAAATAGAAAAATGGGATGTTGCCATGCTGACGGCAAATTACTATCATGTTATGCCTTTTGTTAGTAATAATCATTTTCTTCGGTTGAAATCAGCCCACTGTTCCTGTGCTTATCTAGTGAATAAAGATTATTATCAGACTCTAATCGATGATGTGAGTGAAGCTGTCAGAAAGTTAGATGCAGGTGGTAAGCAAGTCCATTGTGCACTTGATTCACACTGGCTTCCATTAATGGCAAAAGATAAATGGTTTGGTATATATCCAAATTTTGGTTATCAAAAAGCAGGGTATAGTGATGTTCAAGGATATAATACAAATTACACATCAGTATTTCTGAAACCCTTAGAGAATATCACTGTGGGTGTTTACGATCCTTCATTGAACATATAGTTTATTTTTATTGCTAGAAAAAATGGGCCCCTCTCAAGCAATGTTATGATATATGAATGAGGCCTAAGTAAAAATCGGCAGCAAGTGGGTTTTATACCTGGCTGTCGATTGGTATTTTTTAGCTAGTGGCTAACATTGCGTATGAAAATGTTTTTTGACCGTGATTCGGTATACTATTGATTTCATTTTCATATAAAATCTGTTAGTCATCGATAAATTTCCCTTTTAAATTCATCATACTATGGTGATAGTGCCGCGCGTGATTGATCATTTATATATCCTATCCATTGTTGCCGAGAAACAGCATAGATTGTCGATTTGTTGTAATGATAGACTTGGACAGATAAATTAAAATAAACGGTATGAATGCAGATATGTAAAATGAGCAATACATTGCTCTTAAAATGAACACTTCATCCGTGATGTGAATTTTTTCATTCAAAACCGTTTATTTTAAAATTAGATGTTCTATAGTGAATTTATTCACAAGTAGGTTATATATTCAGTATCTGAAGTACACATTAGAGCTTCGCTTATAGCCATATTTATCCCGTATATTTGACATGTAATGGCTTACAGTCTTTCGGGTTATATTGAGATGTTCTGAAATACTTTGATAGTCCATGCCCATAGAGGCCAGGTATAAAACCTGTTTTTCTCGTTTTGACAACTTTGGATGTGATTGAACATTTAAATCCAATGGAGTGTTATCATCATTATTTTTTTTGATCCAAAGAAAAAGTTTATTGAATATTGATGTGATCTCTACTATTGATGTGGTTTTACTGATCACGAAACGAGTCACCTCACTTAAGGTTTGATAATAAAGTGAGTTTATCTCGTATTGACAAAATACGATGAGGGGAACGTTGCTTTCCTGGCTATTTATTTTACTAAAAATAACACTTTGATTTTCTTTTGTGATACCATCGATATCGAATATCACAATACTTCCTTTATTTGTATCTATCTGCTGCAAGAATTTATCGTAGGAAGAAAATAAGTGAGTTGTTATCTTGTCTTTATCCCCTCCCAGAACTAAATTGTTACGAATAATAATTTGCAGTGAAAAAAGAAATAGTGAACTCTGACTAAAAATAATAACGTCACTCATATCACCCCCGCACTAAATGAAAGTTCAATTGGTGTCAATCCCAAGTAGAAGAATAAAATATGATAATTTCGGTCGTGACGCAAACTTAGTGTTGGTGTACTCTTTACCCTTTGGATGATTGATGGCAAAGATTGATGTGGTTTGTCCTCGCTGTTCTGAAACTCATGGGGTTATCCGAAACGGCCACTCCGGCTCAGGGGCGCAGCTCTATCGCTGTAACCAATGCCTGAAGACCTTCCAGCTCAGCTATCGCTACAACGGAGCTAAACCCGAAACCCATCAGGCCATCGTTGATATGGCGATGAACGGCTCCGGATGCCGCGATACAGCACGGGTTCTACGGATAAGCCTCAATACCGTTCTGCGTCATCTAAAAAACTTACGCCGCACCAGGTAGCGCAAAACGTAGAGCCTAGCGCAGAGGTGGTTATCTGCTGTGAAGCCGATGAGCAGTGGTCATATGTCCGCTGTAAAGGCAATCAACGCTGGCTGTTTTATGCCTATGACCGCATCCGAAAGCGCGTTATCGCCCATGTATTTGGCCCGCGAAATGCTTTGACATTAAAGCGTCTTCTGGTTTTGCTGAGCCAGTTTAGCATTGCCTTCTACATGACCGATGCCTGGCCGGTATACCGCACTTTATTGTCCTCAACCAGTCATGTTATCAGCAAGAAATACACCCAGAGGATAGAGCGACATAATCTGAACTTGCGAACCCATCTCAAACGGTTAGCCCGCAAGACTATCTGCTTCTCAAAATCAGAAGAAATGCACGATAAGATCATCGGATGGTATCTGACAATTAACCATTACCACTAAATCTGCGGCACGACCTATAATTGACACAACTCACCAAAAATATGATATTCCTTATTTCTATATATAGGAACATTTACAGTATTTCTTGACCAATCAACAAGAATATCTCTATTTCTTGGTAAGTCCTCAGTGGGCCTTGCTTTTGGTTTTATTTTAGGCCGTTCTTTGGGTTTTGAAATAGGACTTGGTTTTATTATCGGGCCAATAGGCGATGATTTAGGATTAACTCTTGGATTAGTAATGCTATCAGCACCGTCAATTCTCTTCTTTCCATAATATCGTTGTTTAATAACAGACCTATAGTGGTCTGCTATTGGCTGTAATCTATCTCTCACCTCTAAAAACAATGAACTATCAGTCCTTAATGCTGTTTTCGCAGTATTCCATGGCAATAATGCAGCATTTTTTGATATAAATTTTACCCAGCAAACGTATCCATTATATTCTGAATGCCATTTCGATGCCCATCCATAAGCTTTCTCAGTGCTTGCAGAAACTATGACTCGATCATTACAAGAGAAATATATACCAAAAAACTCTGTTAGTTTCCTGTTATTTGATAAACTATGCCCTTCTTCTCCGGGGAATATGTAGTCACTATGGATTCCTGTTTCAATAATAACTTCAACGCCATCGAAATTAATAATTTCTTGTGTTGGTGGGAATTCACACTCCTTTCTTAGCGTTGGTGCGATACCAATTACATTTACTCTTTTTTTATTTTTTACATGATGTAAAATTATTTTAAATCCTTTTTTTAAATATATCCCATATCTTAGTGAAAACTCTCTTTCGGCATTATTAAACCATCTTGGATTATGAAAATCATTTTTAATTTCATTTTTAATATTAGAAACAGAAAATAATGACTTTGCATTTCCTTTGGAAGGAACTATATCAGCATATATTGGATGATCTTCGTTTCCTCCGATACCATTATTATCAAAATATGATTTAAATGCTTCTACCCCATTATCAACATAAAAAGAAAAGTCTGTTCCCATTTTTAATAATGAACGTTTCAATCCTATTCCATATAAACCGATCCCATATTCATGTTGAGATGGTTTGTTAGTATATAAAGCACGTTTTGACAGCGTCTCTCGATCAATTCCAGAACAGTTATCTAATATTCTAATACTATCATTATCTATTCTAATGGATACGTAATACCCTTCATAAGACTCAGGAAGATTATCTTTCCCTCTTTTTCCACCTTTCTTTATTAATGACTCTCTTGCAGCATCTATAGAATTATCTACTAAATCAAATATAGCTTCTAACGTTGTAACATCTTTAGTCAATGCCTCTTCAAGAAATGTGGAACTAACACCAGTGGCAATTAATATACGTTCTTTTTCAAGATTATTTTCCATAATAATTATCCTACATTAGCTTTGTCAATACTGTCCCAGTTTATAGCAGAAATCATTAATTTCATTATATAATTTGATATTATTGGTGAAACGCTATTACCTATCATTCTGAAGCTGTGCCATTTAGTATGGTGAAATACAAACCAATCAGGAAATCCTTGAAGTCTTGCAGCTTCCCTTACAGTAATAACGCGACCATCATCTGGGTGAAGTGGTCTAACTGCCTGATGGCTACCTTTATCGCTACCAGTTCCGGCTCTCAATGTTGGACATAAACCATCCCATGACAATCTCTTTGACTTACTAACAGAATCAACAGATCCCGGTTTAATTGACGAATATCTTTCTTTCACCTTTGGTGAATGTTGAGTATTTAAAAATCCGCTGATCTCTCCCGAGATCAAGCGTTCTATAGCAACTGACCATCCCATGCCTTTAGGCGGAAGCTTCCTCTTATCTAAAGCATAAACGGAAAGTTTTTCATCTTTAACTTCTTTATATTTTTTCCAGCCAAAATCATTTTTATCATTATTTTTTGATTTTTCTAAAGGAGATTGTAAATCACTTATAGCATCTCTTACTGTATTAGTTTTACAGTTTATAGGAGCGAAGTCACTTTCTTCTAATTGTTTAACCATTTGGCTTGGTATATAGCCAATAATTACGACTCTTTTTCTTTTCGTCGCTGCACCATATTTAGATGCATCTAATATTATAGGGTTTAATACTTTATAATCTTCATTTAGGGTTTTTAATGCTGACTTAAGTTCATAAATATTTTTTTCATCCATTAACCCTTCGACATTCTCCATTATAAAGAACTTAGGTTTTATTATATTTACTGTTCTGAAAAAATGTCGAATCAATGATCGGCGAGGATCATTTATATCTGAATGTCCCATGCGACTGTATCCTTGGCATGGAGGTCCACCAATAACACCATCAACCTTTTGTGAAGAAAGTATTTTAGCCCATACTTCATCGTCCATAGACGACAGATCACCATTAACAACTTTAGTATTAGGAAAATTGCGAGTGTAAGCTGATTGAAGCGTGGCATCTATATCTACCGCAGCAATTACATCAAAACCAGCTAACTCGGCGCCGAGGCCAAAACCTCCACATCCGCAAAAAAGATCAACAACCACGGGTGCTTTACTCATGATTTTCCTATAGAAATTATTAAAAATATGCTTAGTATCATGCACTTTAAGTACGCACACAATACAGCGTTAATAAATAACTAACGAGATTGATTGGTAAGGAAGCGTTCTCACGGATAAAGTTTTGTAAAAAATGACATAACCTATTAATTTTTATTATAATTTTTCGTTTTGAAAGAATTGGTTTTGTATAAGCGAAACTCACCTTACCTCATATGTTATCGGTCAGTCGGTCGATTACATTCTTGACATAGGCTGACTCAATTAAGGTCACAATCTATGCGATAAATACAGGACAATAGTCACAACATCCTAATAGCATTATTTTATATGTTATTTTCAACATAATACACTGAATAAATAATCAACTGTAATTTTATCCAGCAAACATCTAAGCTACTATTGGAACATTTATCATTAAACATTAGCATGAAAACTATATGTTGTGTCAATTATAGGTTTTGACTCTACATATGCCAAATCAATACTTCTGTTATAAGCATTCAGGCCATGAGTAAAATACAAAACAAACATCTGGCAATGTAGCTTCCATTGCTGCGAAGACTTTAAATAACCCTAACTCCTTCCGCAATCCAGAGAAGTCTTGCGGGTCCTGCCCTATCCCAACGAGGAACACCAAATCAGAATGCGCTACAAGCCTTAGAACGAAAACCAAGACCATAACCTTCTGTTTGGGTCATTTAACACAGATCTCGTTGGAGCCGTAAGATCGCATCACTATCACGCAGCAATAGCCTTATGTTTCTGCACTTGAATATAATCACCCCACCATTGCATAAGTGTTGCCCGTTCAGCCAGATACTCTGCACGATTGTAAGCGGCTATAATCTCAGTGCTTTTGGTATGAGCTAAAGCTGATTCGAGCACTTCAGTCCTAAATTTACCGCTTTCTTCTGCAGCAGTCCTTGCTATAGACCGCATCCCATGAGCAACCAATTCACCACCTAAACCCATACGGATTAACGCTGCATTGGCTGTTTGCTCATGCATATGGGTCAGTGGGGTTTTTATGCTGGGAAATACCCACTCACGATGGCTGCTGATAGGCTGCATATTTTCTAGTATACGAAGAGCTTCTTTGCTGAGCGGCACCTTATTAGGACGTTTCATCTTCATAAATTCAGGGGGGATGTTCCAGATTTTGTTTTCTGTATCGATGTCAGCCCAACGCGCACGAACAGCCTCTCCGGGGCGAACCCAAGTAAGCAACTGCCATTCAATCAGCATACGTGTTTCCAGCCGTATGGAAGCATTCGCGAGAGCAACCATAAATCTTGGTAGTTCACTGGGGGGAAGGGCGGGCATATTTTGCTTTTTAGGTTTACTAAAACGCTGACCGAGGTTATCAGCAGGATTAAACTCAATAAGTTCTTCTGTCGCTGCCCAGCGGAAGATTTCATTCAAGCGGGAAATGATTCGGCGCAGAGTTTCCAATACACCGCGTTGTTCAATTGGGTCAAGATGCTGCTTCAATAACTTAGGCCGGATCTCTTTGATAGGAATATTGCCTAATCCGGGGAAGATATTTCGTTCAAGACTACGCCAGATGTCTACTGCATGGTCTTTGGATATACCAGATGTCTTTACCTTCTCATCTAACCACTTTCGAGCAACGGCTTGGAGCGTGTGCTCAGTAGCATCCTTTAATGCATTAGCTTTATCGTTGTTATGGACTTGTGGATCGATGCCATTGGCAAGTAAAGATAGGTATTCATCCCGCAAAACTCTTGCTCTTGCTAACGTGAGGTGGGGGTAGGTTCCGAGGCTTATCTTTGTTCGCTTTTTAGTTATTGGCACTGCATACCTGAAATACCAATTTTTCTTTCCCCCCCTTGATAGGGGGGCGATTCTTAGCATTAGACCATCACCGTCAAACAAGTTGATTTCTTTGTCTGCAGGTTTAGTGCTTTTGATTTCAGTATCCGTGAGTTTTTTTGCGAGTTTTGCCATTTTGGGACCCTCAAGTTTTGGACCCTTTGTGTTGGGTCCCAAGGAGGGTGCCATAAGTAGTGGTTTCTAGCAATTCTCAGTAGACCTTAATAGACGTAAAAAAGCCCGCAAGGCTGGTTCCATGCGGGCTTAGTAGACTTTACTAGACTTCGGTAAAACAAAAAGTGGTGGAGCTGGGGGGATTTGAACCCCCGTCCGAAATTACTACACCGTCGGCACTACATGCTTAGTCCAATCATTACATTCGCTGGCCAGCTGCGGATGGACACGCCACTGACAAACTATCCTGATTATTTTTAATGTTTCCACCCCAGGCAAGGCTTCCACACGAGCTCTTTTAGGTTTGACCTCTCTTGATCCCCGTCCTAAGAGCGGAGGCTAGGGAGAGAGGGCTCTAAGCAGGGTATTAAGCTGCTAGTGCGTAGTTTTCGTCGTTTGCGACTATTTTTTTGCGGTTTTTTACGAGGCCTCCGCACCTCGGCATGCACCTTGGGTTTCGCGAATCCCGTCGAATCCAGAATCAGCCCCAAAGAACTTCGCTAGTATAACAGAACTATGTCCTGCTAAGCCAGTGACTTAACGATTTGCGTGCTTCATGATGCGCGCTTTGTCTAACTTCCACTCGCGATCACGGATATCATCGCGTTTGTCGTTGTCTTTCTTACCTTTGGCTACACCAATTTTAACTTTTGTCCAAGCATTCTTCCAATAGAGAGAGAGTGCGACAACGGTATACCCCTCGCGATTGACCCGCCCAAACAGGGAGTCTAATTCGCGTTTGTTCAATAGCAGTTTACGGGTGCGCATTGGCTCACAGACAACATGGGTCGATGCCACGTTCAACGGAGTAATTGTGGCTCCAAACAGGAATGCCTCACCGTTTTTAAACGTAACGTAGCTATCGCTGATGTTGGCTTTGCCCGCACGCAGTGATTTTACTTCCCAACCTTGCAATGCAAGACCCGCTTCGAACTCTTCTTCAATGAAGTATTCGTGACGGGCACGTTTATTTTGCGCAATAGTCGCGGAACCGGGTTTGTATGCTTTTTTCTTTGTCATAGTGTTGATCATTATACTGTATGTGCAGACGAATGAAATCCTTTCCCGCAGGATGCCTATGCATTTTATTTCATTTGTTATATGGCATGCCTAGCAGATTTTTTGTCTGGCGGTAGATAAATGGTATTATCAGTGCGTTTTATGTCTCACAGGAAATGTTATGCCACAGATTACCCGCTCTGCGTTGGTTCCGTTTAGCGTAGAACAGATGTATCAACTGGTTAATGATGTTCGCTCTTATCCAGAGTTTTTGCCGGGTTGTACTGGAAGCCGGGTACTTGATGCTACTGAAAATGAAATGACAGCCGCCGTCGATGTTGCCAAGGCTGGAATTAGTAAAACTTTCACCACACGAAATACACTAACTGATAACCAGAGTATTAATATGCAACTGGTTGATGGACCATTTCGTAAGCTCATGGGAGGGTGGCATTTTACGCCATTGAGTGCGGATGCCTGTAAGGTTGAATTGCATCTCGATTTTGAGTTTACCAATAAGCTGATTGAATTGGCTTTTGGTAAAATATTCAAGGAATTAGCTGGTAATATGGTGCAAGCTTTTACTCAACGAGCAAAAGAGGTCTACAGTGCCTGATATTCGCGTAGAGGTAGTTTATGCCTTACCTGAACGTCAATACTTGCGTACTGTTTCACTTGAAGCTGAAAGCACTGTCGAAGAGGCTATCAGAGCTTCGGGACTACTTGAATTGCGGCCAGACATTGATCTGACGAACAATAAAGTGGGTGTCTACAGTCGCCCAGTGAAGCTTGCAGATAAGCTTAATGATGGTGATAGGGTTGAAATATATCGCCCGTTAATTGCAGATCCGAAGGAACTACGCCGACAGCGCGCCGAGCAAGCAAAAAAATAAGGCACAATCTGCGCCTTATTCTTGTTGTAGCCCTAGACTGCTGCTGAAGAAAAACGTGTGTTATCGTGTAATGACCCCAGCAATGATAGGCTTTGCGCCTAACACACGGATTCGTATTCGCTTCTTCAACTAATTTTGCAATCTTCGGATAAATTAATTTCCTGTTAACGTTGGTTCGTTTTTGATATCAGTCAGTACACCACTGCTATCAAAGGTCAACGTTAATGTTTGTTGTGTGACTTTCTCGTGACCAGGTTGCTGACGGAATACGTAGAACCAGGTTTTAGTGCCAAACGGGTCCTGAAGCATTGGCGTGCCTAAGGTATATGCCACTTGTTGCTGGGTCATACCTTTATGAATTTTGGACGCGTCATTAGGTGATAAATAGTTACCCTGATTAATATCAGGCCGGTAGACCACCTTCTCCAGCGTTGAACAACCCGCAGTAAGCATTGCAAGCATCACAGCGGCGGCAGTCAGCATTTTACAGCGCATAGTAATCACATTCCTTTAGGGCGTAGGATGACGATGATAATAGACCTTGCAGCAGTTGGAAACCTTTACAGGGCACCTGTATGACCTCTAGAAAGGAAAAAAGTTAATCTTTTCTATGCTGCAAGCAATTCTTTTGCGTTTGCCAAGGTGTTTTTCGTCACTTCACTACCGCCTAGAAGACGCGCCAACTCTTGCAAGCGAGCTTTTTTATCTAGCCGATGCATATGGGTTTCGGTTTCAGTGCCATCAGTTTGTTTACTTACAAAGAAATGTTGGTGGCCACAACCTGCAACTTGTGGCAAGTGAGTTACACACATCACTTGAGTCGATTCACCTAGCTGGCGCAACAGGCGGCCCACTATGGCTGCCGTCGGCCCACTGATACCAACATCGACCTCGTCAAAGATAAGTGCGGGGGTATCCATTTTACGCGCTGTAATGACCTGAATCGCGAGTGCGATACGAGAAAGCTCACCACCTGAGGCTACTTTAGCCAGCGGCTGTAGTGGTTGGCCTGGGTTCGTGGTGACGCAGAATTCGACTCGAGTGGCTCCTTCGGCACTAAGGTGTTCAGGTTCAAACTGGGTTTCAATCGTGAATTTGCCGTGTGGCATGGAGAGTTCATGCATACTTTCTGTGATTAGCGATGCCAATTCGTTCGCATAATGCAGGCGCTCTGCATGTAGCTTCTTAGCAATGGCTAATGCGTGTTGATAGTGAGTATTTACTGCATGACTTAGCTGTTCGTGATCATTTTCTTGCTGTGAGAGCTGTTCTTGCTCATCCAGCAACTGTTGATGAAATTGTGGCAATTCTTCCGGTGTAACATGATGTTTGCGCGCCAGATTTAATTGGCGTGATAACCGCTGTTCCAGTTCATATAGACGATTAGGGTCCATATCAAATTGTTCGGCATAGTGGCGTAATTCATCACTGGCTTCACTGATTTGGATTGAGGCCTCTTCCAGCATATTCAATAGATTATTAAATTGTTCGTCCATTCCCGCTAGTTCAGTCAATTGATGTTTGGCTGAGTAAAGCTGGCTGAGAATATTATTCTGATCATCATCAGACAATAACTGTAAGGTTTGTTGGCTGAGTGATAACAACAGCCCACTATTTGCCAACCGCTTGTATTCGATATCAATTTGTTCATATTCCCCAGCTTGTGGGGCAAATGAATTCAGCTCTTTTAACTGATATTGCAAGAGTTCATGACGAGCATTGCGCTCTAGCGATTGTTGTTGATGCAGTGCCAGAGCACGACAGCTTTGGTGCCAAACTTGATAAGCGGCTTTCATTTCAGCAAGTAAAGTTGATTGGTCTGCATAAGCATCCAACAATTGCTTTTGATGGTCAGGTCTTAGCAACAATTGATGGGCATGTTGGCCGTGAATTTGGATCAAATGTTGGCCCAACTCACGTAATTGAGATAAGGGCACGGCTGTGCCGTTAATAAACCCTCTTGAGCGGCCATCCGTGCCAATTGCGCGCCGTAGCAAGCATTCATTACTGTCATCAAGGTGATTGTTTTCTAGCCACTGGCGGGCTGATGGGGTATCGACCAAAGAGAAACGAGCGCAAATGTCTGCGCGTGTTGCCCCCAAACGCACCATACTGCCGTCTGACCGGCTGCCAAGGCATAACCCTAATGCATCTATGGCAATAGATTTACCCGCTCCCGTTTCACCAGTAATTGCCGTCATCCCGGGTTGAAAATCAATTTCTAACTCACGCACAATAGCAAAATTACTGATAGTTAATTGGGCCAGCATGGTAAATCTCCTGTACATAAACACATGTCTGTATTTGAATACAGTATAAACTGGTTTTATATACAGTAAAGTCCTTGAGGCACTTTTTAGAATAATTTTTTTGACCAGCCCAATTTTGTACTTAATGTATTGAAATAACTGTAGTCTTTAGGATGAATGAGATTGAGATGAAAATCACTGCGCCGGATTAAAAGCTCTTCGCCCTCCTGTATAGGCAGCGCTATCTGGCTGTCACAACTGATTTCCAGGTCGCTGGTGATTTGGGAGAACTTAAGCCGAATGGTACTGCTACTATTAATAACCAGTGGGCGTGCCGTCAGCGTATGGGGGAACATGGGAACTAGGACGATGGCATCCAATGTTGGTGTTAAAATTGGGCCGCCCGCAGAGAGTGAATAAGCGGTAGAGCCGGTTGGGGTGGCAATGATCAGGCCATCCGATCGCTGCGAAAAGGCGAAGCGGTCATCGATATAGACTTCGAATTCAATCATATGAGCCACTTTGCCAGGATGCAAAACGACCTCATTGATGGCGGTACTGATACGGCTTTGCTGATTGGTCCGGGTGACTTGTGCTTCCAGCAAGAAACGTTGTTCGCTGAGATATTCGCCCTCCAGTACATTGGAAAGTTGTTGCTGAGCATTATCGGGGTCTAAATCGGTCAAAAACCCTAGATTGCCTCTGTTGACGCCGATCACTTTGATATCATAACGAGCCAGTACCCGAGCGGCCCCCAGCATGTTGCCATCGCCGCCGACCACGACGGCTAAGTCAGCTTTTTGGCCGATATCAGCCAAGCTACCGGTGACCGCGTCGGTTAGATTGAGGTCTTTAGCAATTTGTTGTTCGACCATGACGTGATAACCCTTGGCGTTTAGCCAGTGGTAGAGCATTTCATGGGTGGCAAGTGCGGCCGGGTGCCGTGGGTGGCCGACAATACCAATACAATTGAATCTTTTATTATTCATTGCCGTGATTTTCCTCACTGGGGCGTCTTTTACCCCACATTATGACCGGTTCCCTTGAATCCCCGGTTTTGATCCCCATAATAAGCCAAGTAGCGAGATTAATGCTAAAACGCGGAGATATCCATGAGTAGTAAAGAACAGAAAACACCAAACGAGCAAGTCTCGGAAGAAATGGAAAATGCAGCAGAGCAGCAAGTGGAAGCGACACAAGAGACGGGTGAAGGTGTAGATCCGCGTGTTGCCGAGCTTGAAGCGCAATTGGCTGCCGCCGTACAGCGTGAGCGCGAAAGCTTGCTACGCGCCAAAGCTGAAGTTGAGAATATCCGTCGTCGTACCGAGCAGGATGTTGAAAAAGCGCATAAATTTGCCTTGGAAAAATTCTCATCTGAATTATTGCCGGTTATCGATAATCTGGAACGTGCACTGGATACTGCCGACAAAACCAATACTGAATTGACCGCGATGATAGAGGGTGTCGAACTGACCCTAAAATCATTGCTCGATGCGGTAGGTAAGTATGGTATTCAAGTTGTCAGCGATACCAATGTGCCGTTTAACCCTGAAGTTCATCAGGCGATGACAATGCTTGAATCTGCTGATCATGAGCCAAATCAGGTCATGATGGTGATGCAAAAAGGCTATACGCTAAATGGCCGTCTGTTGCGTCCGGCGATGGTCGCGGTATCTAAAGCGAAAGCTTAAGGTGTCTTGACAGTAAAAAGGCACCTTTGCGGTGCCTTTTTTTATCTGATTTTTTTGCGGGAACGGCGTTTTATTCTGCCGTTGGCAGCTTAGGTTGCCAGTCAATCGGTTGCTGACCATGCTGCTGCAAGAGTTGGTTTGCTTGTGAAAAGTGTTTGCAACCAAGGAAACCACGATGTGCTGAGAGTGGTGATGGGTGCGGTGCTTTTAAAATAAAATGGCGCTGGGTATCAATGATACGGCCCTTTTTCTGAGCATGCGCTCCCCATAGCATAAAAATTATGCCATCACGATGTTCATTCAATGCAGCAATGACTTTATCGGTAAAGGTTTCCCAGCCAAGGTTGGCGTGAGAGTGTGCATTGCCTGCTTCAACAGTCAGCACCGTATTGAGTAGCAATACCCCTTGCTCGGCCCAGCTTTGTAGAAAGCCATGATTAGGGCGCTGGAAGCCGGGGATATCAGTCGCCAGTTCTTTGTAAATATTGACCAGAGAGGGCGGTGCAGGAACACCCGGCAAGACTGAAAATGATAATCCATGCGCCTGATTAGGGCCGTGATAAGGATCTTGACCCAAAATAACCACTTTAACTTGATCCAGTTCGGTCAGGCGGAAAGCATTAAAGACATCTTTTTGTGCCGGATAGATAGTTTTGCCAGCATGGCGCTCTGCCGCGACATAGGCCAGAGTATCTTTAAAATAGGGTTGCTCTTTTTCCTGGCCGATCACATCGTGCCAGCTAAGGGAAGCGGGCATAAACACTCTCCTTGGTGTCGGTAAGATATTGATGTGCACTAGCTTACCGGTTCAAACCGGTGAGTGAAACCGTTAAACCTGAGTCTGTGACGTGATGGTGTTTTTTTGACCATTCTATGCAAAAAATGTTGAAAATTTACAAAAATAATTGCTATTGGTTGGATTGATAAAATTGATATAAAACATAAATTTGCTGCTGGCGTGATTGTCGTGGTGGTCAAAAGATTGATTTAAGTCAAAGAATTGCAGCTGTCTGACTGGTATACAGAACAATAAGACAACAATGGTTTTACCAAATAACCAAGATAGTTTCTCCCCCTTGGAATTTATAGCCGTATTACGGAGGCACCAAATGATTACTGGTATTCAAATTACTAAAGCTAACAATGAAGCCTTGCTAAACTCTTTCTGGCTGTTGGATGATGAAAAATCTGAACTGCGCTGTGTTTGCGCTAAAGCGGGCTATGCTGAAGATCAAATCGTTCCGGCAAGTGAGTTAGGCCAGATCGAATATCGTGAAGTTCCGTTAGAAGTGCAGCCTACAGTGCGTGTTGAAGGTGGTCAGCATTTGAACGTTAATGTTCTACGCCGTGAAACACTGGAAGATGCGGTTAAAAATCCAGAAAAATATCCTCAGTTGACGATTCGTGTATCCGGCTATGCTGTACGTTTCAACTCACTGACCCCAGAACAGCAACGTGATGTGATTACTCGTACTTTCACTGAAAGTCTGTAATTCTTGTCATAACAGTTAAGTCCTAAAATAGTAAGGGAGCCGCTTTGGCTCCCTTTTTTGTATCTGTAATTTACTCATCGAGAAGTTAGATTAGGATCACAATATTCAAGTTATATAAATAAATCTTACTAATTATATTTAAGAACTCATCCGATGTGTCGATAGATAAAGCGACTGAGCCTAGCTCAATATTGGCATTATCTATCGACAAGGAGTTGGCATGAGTGTTTCTGTTAGTTTGGCTGGGCCTGTTTCATTAGCAGGGGTGATGAGCCAAGTAAAACCATCGGAACAAGCCCAGAAAGAGGATGCTCTGCCGCTCGCCGCAGTCGCGAGATCTCAAGTGGAAATCACCGCCTCCACTCTGGCCGCGAATGAACTCTATTACAGTATGCTGGCTGGCCTTAATTTACCTCGCGCTGAAGGTGTTACGGCGGCGAGTGGCCGTGCGCCAATATCAAGTGGAGCAGAGTCACAGCAAGCTGACTATTCATTAGCATTACTCGCTAAAGATGTTTACGCTCCAGTGGCGGGTAGTTTGGCCGGATTCACTCGTTTGAGTGACGATGCATTGATGAGTGTGGGAATTGACCCAGCAAGTTTATCTGATAGCGCCTCAGGTTTTCTGGCGGGGATTTACAGTGATAACCAGCAGTATGTTTTATCCTTTGCCGGGACGAATGATATGCGCGATTGGCTCAGCAATATCCGGCAGGCAAGGGGTTATGATGATATGCAATATAATCAGGCGGTTGCCTTGGGAAAAACTGCCAAGATGGCATTTGGTGATGCCCTGGTGATCACCGGGCATTCATTGGGCGGTGGGTTGGCAGCCACGGCGGCATTAGCGAGTGGAACGTTTGCGGTGACATTTAATGCCGCCGGTGTTTCTGACCACACCTTAAACCGTTTGGGTATGAACCCAGCTCAAGCCCGGCAGTCGGCAGAGAATGGCGGCGTGCGGCGCTATAGCGCGCAGTATGACTTGCTGACAGAGACGCAGGAATCGACCTCACTAACTCCTGATGCTATCGGCCGTAAAATCATGCTGGCGAATAACGATAAGCTCTCTGGAATAAATGATTGGCTACCACATAAACACCTCGAACGCAGCCTAGCAGCACATAGTATTGATAAAGTGCTCAGTTCGATGAGTGAACAACAACCTTGGGAGCGGCAGTATGCCTGAATCAACACTGACGATGAGAGTGAAACGCCAGTTGCGCTATGCTCTCTACGGTGTTTTGATGCCATTAATGAGTTTTGAGGGGCAGGCAATGACCGAGATTAATATCGCTTTTACCGATCCGTTAGTTATGCCGATGGCAGAGGCGATTGTTCGAGGCGATGTGAAACAGATCCATCAGTTAGCGAATAAAGTGTTGCTGCAACAGCAGGGTGAACAGGCGGTGACGTTAATGCAGTGGGCTATTCTTCATCAGCAACCCGCAAGTCTGGCGGCATTACTGCAAGAACATGCTGATCCTTGTCAACCGGGGCTGCAAGGGGATACCGCCTGGCATACTGCAGCCAGTGTGCAAGATGCGCATTACCTGCAAATTCTACTTGAGAGCCACACTCGCCCTGATGTCAGAAACAGCGTGACACAGGCAACACCTTTGGCTGCGGCGGTCATGGCGGGGCGGGAGATCCAGGTGATCTTGCTGTTGGTTGCGGGCGTCGACCCGAATCTGGCTGATCGTCTGGGAGATACTCCGCTGCATCTTGCAGGTAAAAGTAATGCACCAAGCTTAGCATTACGTTTGCTAAAAGCCGGTGCTGATCCTGAATTGCGCAATAAGCAGGGCGCAACATTCCAACAATATTTAGCGATGACTCCCTTGAACATTCAGAGTGCTGAAATGCAGCAACAATATCAGCGATTGAATGTCTGGCTTCGTGGTAAGAAATTGGCAGAGGTTTATCAGCAATAGTTTTAAATTTGCCTGATAAATAACAAAAGCCGCTATTTATAAGCGGCTTTTTATTAGCTTGCTGAATGAGACCGCAAACTACTTGGTATCAGGTTTATCTTTGGGTTGACGGCGCTTACCCACATTTTTAGCATCGCGATGCCGAACCTTAACCTTGGCTTTTTCTTTGCTGGCTTCTTTTAGCTCTTTGCGCTTGGCTAAAACCTTTTTAGATGGTTTGCCGGTGGTTTTTTCGCTTGGTGCTTTGCTGGTTGGGCGTAACTCATCAACAACACGTGGCTTCAGCGGTTCTTTCAGATAACGGCCAATTTTGCCCAGTAATAAGTGGTCATGCGCTTCAACTAGGGAGATAGCCACGCCTTTACGCCCAGCACGGCCGGTACGGCCAATACGGTGCAGATAGACGTCGGCGGTCAGTGGCAGGTCAAAGTTGAAAACGTGGCTGATATCGTCGATATCCAATCCACGCGACGCCACATCGGTCGCCACTAGGACGTTAACCCGTCCATCACTTAAACGTATCACCGCTTCGGTGCGTTTGGCCTGAACCATTTCGCCCTCAAGGAACCAGGCGTTAATCCCAGCTTCACGCAGCCAACTGACCAGTTGATGCACCTTTTCACGGGTACGGACGAAAATAATGGATTTCTGTACTTCCGGTTGCTTGAGTAAATGCACGAGCAAAGCGGTTTTATGTTCAATGTTATCTGCGCGGTAATACCATTGTTGAATTTTTTTACGTTCGCGGCGTGATGGGTCGGCTTCCAGTTCTACCGGCTCAGTCAGGATGCGCTCCGCAAATTCACGGATAGCGTCACCCTCTAGTGTGGCGGAGAAGAGTAGGGTCTGCTTGCGCCAACGCGTTTCTGCTGAAATGGTTTCAATATCTTGTGCGAAGCCCATATCCAGCATGCGGTCAGCTTCATCCAGAATCAGCGTTTCTACTGCCCGACAGTCAAAATTTTCTTCTTTGATGTATTGCAGCAAGCGGCCAGTGGTCGCCACCACGATATCCTGATTCTCACTAAAGACTTCCGCGTGGTTCATATAAGCCACACCACCGGTAATCGTCGCGATATCCAGTTGGGTATGTTTAGCCAACTCACGGGCTTGGTCTGCCACTTGCATGGCTAGTTCGCGGGTTGGCGTCAGGATCAAAATTCTTGGCGGGCCAGATTTTTTGCGTGGAAAATCCAGCAAATGCTGCAAGGCTGGCAGCAAAAAGGCGGCAGTTTTGCCAGTGCCTGTTGGTGCCGAACCCAATACATCACGGCCATCCATAGCTGGCGGAATAGCCGCAGCTTGAATGGCCGTTGGGCGCTCATAGCCTTTGTCGCGCAGTGCGTCAATCAGGCGTTCATCGAGATCGAGTTCGGAAAAATTGGTTACAGTCATGGTCTTCCTCTACTTGGGGCGCCGATTATAGACGGGTTAGCCGAATTCTTCACCTGTTTAAGCGGTAATGATGTCTTTTCCCTTCAGTCATATTGTCCTATGCTACGCCGGTTATAGATTCTGGTGGCTAATATGGGCGAGCAATTGAGAAAAAAAACGGTGTTGCGCCGTGGTGGTTTTACCTTTAAACAATTTTTTGTGGCGCATGACCAGTGTGCCATGAAAGTGGGCACGGATGGTGTGCTACTCGGAGCATGGGCGCCGGTAGAAAAAACGCGCAAAGTGCTGGATATCGGCTGCGGTAGTGGGCTTATCGCCTTGATGCTTGCTCAGCGTACGCCATCAGAGGTGATGATTGATGGCGTAGAGCTGGAACCCGAGGCCGCGCAACAAGCGAGCAGCAATGCAGCGCAATCGCCATGGGCGGAGCGAATTTGTATTTATGCGCAAGATGTACATCAGTTTGCCAGCAATCATCTTCATCAGTATGACCTGATTGTCAGTAATCCACCTTATTTTGCCCCCGCCGTTGCTTGCCGCGATGAGGCTCGGGATACCGCACGTTATACCGGTTCCTTAACTCACGATGCATTATTGAACTGTGTTGAGCAACTTATCACCGAGGACGGTATTTTTTGTGTGATTTTGCCCCACGATTTGGGGGCGGAACTTGCGCGTCTTGCTGAGCAACAACATTGGTTTATTCGTTGCAAGGTTGATATTCGCGATCGCTCCGGCAAGCCTTTACACCGCATGCTGCTAACATTATCACGTCAAGCTGGTGAGACTGAACTTCAACAGTTGGATTTGCGCCAATCAGAAGGGGTCTATTCGCCTGAATTCTGTGCGCTAATCAGCGAGTTTTATCTAAATTACTAGTGGATTGTTGCAGTAATTGCTGGCTAAGACTGA
Organism: Yersinia hibernica; assembly: GCF_004124235.1. NCBI lineage: Bacteria > Pseudomonadati > Pseudomonadota > Gammaproteobacteria > Enterobacterales > Yersiniaceae > Yersinia > Yersinia hibernica. Next base: position 3,480,228 of record NZ_CP032487.1, on the reverse strand, counting down.
GGGGGCGGGGAAGTCGGGCGCGATACTTTGCGCCCAGAAAAAGTATTATGGGTGGAGAATCGTCGGTTTGGGATTGTCGATTTGTTCTGGGTAGTCAAGGGTATAGTGCAACCCACGGCTTTCTTTACGATCCATGGCACAACGCACAATTAACTCGGCAACTTGCACCAGATTACGTAATTCCAAGAGATTATTTGAGATACGGAAATTGGCATAATATTCATCAATTTCCTGCTGCAAGGTATTAATGCGGCGCAAGGCCCGTTCTAAGCGCTTGGTGGTGCGCACAATACCGACGTAATCCCACATAAATAAACGCAATTCATGCCAGTTATGCTGGATGACAACGCGTTCATCTGAGTTATCAACACGGCTTTCATCCCAGTCAGGCAGATGCTGAGCCAACTTGGCGGTAGGTAAGCGCATAAGAATATCTTCGGCAGCAGACCAGCCATAAACCAAACATTCGAGTAGTGAGTTGGATGCCATGCGGTTAGCACCATGTAAGCCGGTATAGCTGACTTCGCCAATCGCATATAACCCGTCTAAATCAGTACGCCCATGTTGATCGACCATTACGCCACCGCAGGTGTAATGTGCGGCTGGAACGATTGGAATCGCCTCTTTTGTCAAATCGATACCCAAAGACAGCAATTTCTCGTAAATCATTGGGAAGTGCTGCATCACGAAATCAGTGGGTTTATGGCTGATATCGAGATACATACAATCAGCGCCGAGGCGCTTCATTTCATGGTCAATGGCGCGCGCCACGATATCCCGCGGTGCGAGTTCACCCCGCGCATCAAAATCAAGCATGAAACGGCTGCCATCGGGGCGTTTAAGATAGGCTCCTTCACCGCGTAATGCTTCGGTCAGTAAAAAGTTGCGGGCTTGCGGATGAAACAGACAGGTCGGATGGAATTGGTTAAATTCCAGATTCGCGACCCGGCACCCAGCACGCCACGCCATGGCAATTCCATCACCAGAAGAGATATCTGGGTTGGTAGTATATTGATAAACTTTAGCGGCACCACCTGTTGCTAGCACCACGGCTTTGGCGCGAAAAGTTTCAACTTTCTCTAATTCGCGGTTCCAGATATAAGCACCAACTACACGCTTGGTCCCCGCCAGACCCACTTTATTCGACGTGATAAGATCGACGGCATTACAGCGCTCTTTAACGAAAATATTAGGGTGGGCTCTTGCTTTGCCCACTAGGGTGGTCTCTACTTCTTTACCTGTAGCGTCCGCGGTATGTAGTATACGGCGATGGCTATGACCACCTTCTCGGGTAAGGTGATAGCGTTCTTCACCGCTGGCATTGGTTTCGGTATCAAAAAGGACACCTTGGTCAATCAGCCATTGCACGCAAGAACGGGCGTTGCTGGCGATAAACTCTACGGCTTCTTTATCACAAAGTCCCGCCCCGGCAATCAGGGTGTCATCGACATGTGAGCTGATGCTGTCGGTTTCATCAAAAACGGCAGCAATGCCGCCCTGAGCATAAAAAGTGGCACCCTCATTTAGAGGCCCTTTGCTTAGGACAGTGACTTTACAATGTGGCGCGAGACGCAAAGCCAATGACAAACCGGCAGCGCCACTCCCGATGATCAATACATCGCTAACGTGTTCAGATGATGATTGCATATCGTATGATGTGTGCAGAAGAAGAGTGAAATTCATGTTAGCCTATCTGCCAGAGCAAAAGCTATGGCTATAAGATGTCTAAAGAATATTCAGACAAATAATCTGGCAACATGGAACTTTGCAAATTTTATAAACTCCAAGCGTGTGCTTGCTCAGGAAAATAAAGATATGGCTGGCAGTACTACTTTTAGCGTGGGGATAGATTTCGGGAGAGTTCACCTCGGATGAGCGAGCAGTTAACGGATCAGATGCTGGTTGAACGGGTCCAGAAAGGTGATCAGCAATCGTTCAATTTACTGGTAATTCGATACCAGCATAAGGTTGCGAGCCTCGTATCCCGATACGTACCTCAGGGGGATGTCCCTGATGTAGTTCAAGAATCTTTTATTAAGGCATATCGTGCCTTAGAGTCGTTTCGTGGCGACAGTGCTTTTTATACTTGGCTTTACCGTATTGCTGTTAATACGGCGAAAAATTATTTAGTTGCTCAGGGGCGGCGTCCGCCATCCAGTGATGTGGATGCAAATGATGCTGAAAATTACGAAAATGCGGGTGCATTGAAAGAAATATCGAACCCTGAGAACTTAATGTTGTCAGAAGAATTGAGGCAGATAGTTTTTAAAACCATAGAGTCACTTCCTGAAGATCTCCGGATGGCGATTACACTCAGGGAGTTAGATGGTCTAAGCTATGAAGAGATAGCTGTCATTATGGACTGTCCGGTAGGTACTGTTCGTTCCCGTATCTTCCGTGCCAGAGAGGCTATCGATAATAAAGTTCAGCCGCTGATTCAGCGATAAGCGGACACACAAAGGGTATTTGGCATGCAGAAAGAAAAGCTTTCCGCTCTGATGGACGGAGAAACTCTTGATAGTGAGCTGATAGGTTCTTTATCGAAAGATAAAGGATTACAGCAAAGCTGGCAGAGCTATCATTTAATCCGTGATACCCTGCGGGGGGATGTTGGTGAAGTCTTGCATCTGGATATCGCCAGCCGTGTCGCAGAGGCGCTCAAAAATGAGCCTGCTCGTTTTGTTCCTATTGCTGTGCCTGAATCTCAGCCACAACCTCATGTCTGGCAGAAAATGCCTTTCTGGCAAAAAGTTCGGCCGTGGGCCAGCCAGATTACGCAAGTGGGGGTTGCTGCATGTGTTTCCCTCGCCGTTATTGTGGGCGTTCAGCAATATAACCAACCTGAATCTGGCAATCTACAGTCAGAGGCTCCTGCTTTTAATACGTTACCGATGATGGGCAAAGCATCGCCAGTCAGTTTTGGTGTGCCTGCTGACGGTTCTTTTGGGACGACTCAACAGCATCAGGTTCAAGAGCAACGTCGCCGCGTTAATATGATGACGCAATTGCAAGATTTCGAATTGCAGCGCCGTTTGCCACAAACTGAGGTGTCGCAGGCGCCTGCAGCATCAACTCAAGCCGCTATTCAGGTCCCCGGAACTCAGTCCTTAGGAATGCAGCAGCAGTAATGAAGCAACTTTGGTTTTCCGTCTGTTTAATGGCGGGCAGCCTGCTCATGCCAACAATTGCTTCGGCGGAGACTCCGCCGATAGCAATGCTGCAGGACATGAGCGCTGCCAGTAAATCGCTCAATTATGAGCTATCCTACATAAATGTTAACAAGCAGGGGATTGATTCTCTTCGCTATCGCCATGCCATCCTTGATAAAAAAACGTTAGCACAATTGCTGCGTATGGATGGCCCACGTACAGAAATCATACAGCGCGGCAATGAAATAAGTTATTTCGAGCCAGGCTTTGACTCTTTTACGTTGAGCGGTGAGCACATTGTTGATGCTTTGCCCTCTGTTGTATTCCCCGATTTTGAAAAACTAGCCAAACACTATAACTATATCGCCCTAGGCCGTGCCCGAGTAGCTGATAGGCCATGTCAGGTTATTCGAGTCGTTGCGCGCGATAGTACGCGATACAGTTATATTATTTGGATGGATGAGACAACAAAACTTCCTATGCGAATAGATCTGTTGGATCGTGATGGTGAAACTCTCGAGCAGTTTCGGGTGATTTCATTTGCTGTCGGTGAACCTATTCAAGAGATTCTGCAAGGGGTATTAAAACTGTCTTTGCCTCCTTTGCTTGCTTTACCGGCAAAAAATAAAGTCGATTTTGCTTGGGCCCCACGTTGGCTTCCTGAGGGAGTTACCGAGGTTTCACACAGCCGGCGTACATTGCCCAACATGGATACACCAACTGAATCACGACTCTATTCTGATGGCTTGTTTAGTTTCTCGGTGAATGTGAACCCTGTAGGTAAAGATGCGCCCTCAGAACAATCCCTGCGCCAAGGGCGTCGCACTGTTCATAGTGAAACCCGTAATAATGTCGAAATCACTGTAGTTGGAGAGTTGCCTCCTTCGACTGCGAAGCGTATTGCTGATAGTGTGGTTTTGGAGTCTGCAAAATGATGAGGGAATGGGCGACAGTTATCTCTTGGCACAATGGGATAGCACTGTTACGTTGTGAGCCACATTCTGGTTGTGGAAGTTGCAATGCGCGTACTGGATGTGGCAGTCATTTATTAAATGAGTTGGGGCCAGAGTCACAGCATCAGTTAAAAATAGCTATTTCACAACCTCTTGAACCTGGGCAAAAGGTTGAGGTTGGAATTAGTGAAAGCAGCTTATTACGTTCTGCCGCTTTAGTTTATTTAACGCCATTAATTGGGCTGATTGCGGGTGGCGCGCTGTTTCAAGCTTTATTTATTACTGATGCTTTTACAGCTCTAGGTGCTATTTCTGGGGCTAGTTTGGGTTTTTTGTTGGCCCGAACGGTGGCGATTAAAATTGAAGAGAAAAGTGATTATCAACCAGCTGTTTTGCAAATTGGCTTACCTCCAACAGCTATACGTATCCCGCAAGAGTAATTCTGCATTATTTATTCGCCATAGTAGGCTGGTATTCTGTTCTGTATCATATGTTCCAGTAGGGCAATAAAAAGATCTGCGCTGATGAGAGACGAATAATCTACTGAAAAGAGTATGCTACCTTTCGCATCAAATAATCGTATTTTATCGTGATGTGCTTCATGTAAGGTTTCAATACGCAGTATATCCTCAATGTTAATTGCACCTTTTGTAGTAACCAATGAGTGGGCACTGAGTGAGAGCTGGCTTGTGTCCATCGGCATTTTTTTCAGCCAAATGAAATTAAGTATCAGTGAGTTTAGCCAATTTTCATTCTTTCGCACGACATCAAATACGATGTTTTCCCCCCGAGATAATGTATCTAAGCTGATTAATCCGACATGCATGACTTGCTGATGAGTTATCGTGTTTATCAGGGGGTATGCATTGGTTATGTTATTAATAATAATATTCCAATGCTGATTTTTTGATGTTCGGAATGCCATGGCATTAATTTTACCACTAGGGTTTATTCCAGCGTGATACTTATAAATATATTTTATTTTGTTAAATGATATAAAGTAAACATTCCCACTGTGATGATTAAATACTCGGATACCTTTTTCATAAAGGAAATAGGTAAATATTGGTGTGTCATATAAGCGTGAGTATAGTAATGCACTTAGCGATATCCCGGCGATAGCGACACATAATATTGAAAGGATAGAAGGTGTTGAGAAAATAGATGTCGCCATTGATAAACTAATTATTATAAAACTTATCCCTAATACACATATTATTATACCAATGGTTAATTTTGAGTTTTTACTTCTCAACTCATGGCGGCTAAGTATTTTTCCTTCATCAATCATAATATTCTCCATCTGGCCGCCAAGAGGATATTTCACTTGGTTATTACAACATCACATTAATACTCTAGGGTATTTCCCTATAGGGTAAATGAGCATTTTCCTAAAGTGATTAGATAAAGATTTATATTGAAATAGAAATGCATGACTCTTTGAAACGGGACAGTATCCTGACTATAACGACTAGCAGAAAGGCGCTGATACATTTTAACAGCATAAATCAGCTAACAAGCTAAGTGTGATGCCTTTCACGAGGCTGACATACAGTGTAAGATGCGTGCATATTTATGTGGGTAGTTTTGGGTTTGAGTCCATCGCTGTGTCCACCAATAATCAATTAAAGACAACGACTAGAGAAAAATTCATATAAATGAAGCACATAAGAAACTTTTCTATTATTGCCCATATTGACCACGGTAAGTCGACATTGTCGGACCGTATTATTCAGATTTGTGGCGGTTTAACTGAGCGAGAAATGGCCGCTCAAGTTCTGGATTCGATGGATCTGGAGCGCGAGCGTGGTATTACCATCAAAGCACAGAGCGTGACACTCGATTATCACGCAAAAGATGGTCAAACCTATCAACTCAACTTTATCGATACTCCTGGTCATGTTGACTTCTCTTATGAAGTTTCCCGCTCTTTGGCGGCTTGTGAAGGGGCTTTATTGGTGGTTGATGCTGGGCAAGGCGTTGAAGCGCAAACCCTAGCTAACTGTTATACCGCGATGGAAATGAACCTGGAAGTGGTGCCGGTTCTGAACAAAATAGATTTACCTGCGGCTGACCCTGAACGAGTTGCTGAAGAAATTGAAGATATCGTTGGTATTGATGCTACTGATGCTGTCCGCTGTTCAGCAAAAACCGGCGTAGGGGTGCCTGATATTCTCGAGCGGCTAGTGCGTGATATTCCGCCGCCTGAGGGTGATCCGGACGGCCCATTGCAGGCGCTGATTATTGACTCTTGGTTTGATAACTATTTAGGTGTCGTGTCATTAATTCGTATCAAGAATGGCTCGTTACGTAAAGGCGATAAAGTTAAGGTCATGAGTACGGGCCAGAGCTACAACGCTGACCGTTTGGGTATTTTTACCCCGAAGCGTGTTGATCGTGATGTGTTGAACTGCGGTGAAGTTGGCTGGTTAGTTTGTGCGATAAAAGACATTCTTGGTGCCCCGGTCGGCGATACGCTGACATTGGCCCGTAACCCGGCGGAAAAATCATTACCTGGCTTTAAGAAAGTTAAACCACAGGTTTATGCCGGTCTGTTCCCGATTAGCTCTGATGACTATGAAGCTTTCCGTGATGCATTGGGCAAATTGAGTTTGAATGATGCCTCTTTGTTCTATGAGCCAGAAAGTTCGACAGCATTAGGCTTTGGTTTCCGTTGTGGCTTCCTGGGGTTGCTGCATATGGAAATCATTCAGGAACGTCTGGAACGTGAGTATGATCTGGAGCTCATCACCACCGCGCCAACGGTAGTGTATGAAGTGATTACCACGGCTCAGGAAACGGTTTATGTTGATAGCCCCTCCAAGCTGCCGGCTTTGAATAATATTGAAGAACTGCGCGAGCCAATTGCTGAATGTCATATGCTATTGCCCCAAGAGTATTTGGGTAATGTTATTACATTGTGTATTGAGAAACGCGGGGTGCAAACCAACATGGTTTACCACGGTAACCAGGTGGCACTGACGTATGAAATTCCAATGGCTGAAGTGGTTCTCGATTTCTTCGATCGCCTGAAGTCAACATCCCGTGGCTACGCCTCACTGGATTATAATTTCAAACGCTTCCAGACTTCAGACATGGTGCGGGTTGATGTATTAATCAACAATGAGCGGGTGGATGCTCTGGCGCTGATTACTCACCGTGATAATGCGCAGTACCGTGGCCGTGATCTGGTTGAGAAAATGAAAGAACTGATCCCCCGCCAGCAATTTGATATTGCCATTCAGGCGGCCATCGGTAACCACATCATTGCCCGTTCAACTGTGAAACAGTTGCGTAAAAACGTTTTGGCGAAGTGTTATGGTGGCGACGTAAGCCGTAAGAAGAAACTTCTGCAGAAACAGAAAGACGGTAAAAAACGCATGAAGCAGGTCGGTAACGTTGAATTACCGCAAGAAGCTTTCCTGGCTATTCTGCATGTCGGAAAAGACAGTAAATAAGGAGTTTTAATGGCTAACATATTTGCCTTGGTTTTAGCGATTGCAACGCTGGTGACAGGGATTATCTGGTGCTTCGAGCGGTTTAAATGGGGGCCGGCCCGTCAGGCAAAAATTGCGGCAGTGAATGCGCAAACTGCGGAGATCAAGGCGCAAACGGGGAGTGCAGTAGATAACAAGACTCTGGCACCGGCGGCAAAACAGCCTGGGTGGATTGAGACTTGTGCTTCAATTTTCCCGGTGTTAGCTCTGGTATTTATCGTGCGTTCGTTTATTTACGAACCCTTCCAGATCCCCTCTGGCTCGATGATGCCAACATTATTGATTGGCGATTTCATTCTGGTCGAGAAATTTGCTTACGGCATTAAAGACCCTATTACTCAAACTACGCTGATTCCTACTGGGCATCCCAAGCGTGGTGATATTGCGGTATTTAAATATCCGCTCGATCCTCGTTTGGACTATATCAAGCGCGTCGTGGGGTTACCGGGTGACCGGGTAAGTTATAATCCGATTAGTAAAGAAGTGACGGTTCAACCTGCGTGTAATACTGGCACTTCTTGTGACACTGCATTGCCAATTACTTACAGTACATCCGAGCCCAGTGATTTTGTTCAAACATTCCGTTATAGCGGTAATGGCGAGGCCTCTGCTGGTTTCTTCCAAATTCCGTTAAACCAAGCGGTACCCGATGGCGGCGTGCGTCTGCGTGAGCGTACCGAGACTCTCGGCCCGGTGGCGCATCAGATTTTGACCGTTCCTGGGCGGCAGGAGCAGCTAGGGGCCTATTATCAGCAGCCTAATCAGCCACTAGGCGTATGGGTTGTTCCAGAAGGTCATTACTTTATGATGGGTGATAACCGGGATAATAGTGCAGATAGCCGTTACTGGGGGTTTGTGCCAGAACGTAATCTGGTCGGTAAAGCCACCGCTATTTGGATGAGCTTTGAAAAGCAAGAAGGTGAATGGCCAACAGGTGTGCGTTTGAGTCGTATTGGTGGAATACATTAATATTGACTATATCTTGAGTCATTGAAATTACAGCAAAGCAGCAAACGAACAAATCCCGATGAGCTGACAGAAGTCAGTGATTCGGGTGAGTAAGAACAGCTAACACCGCTGTAACTTCAAGTCCGCAGGGCATATAAACGCAGCATTATATTTCCACTCGTTGTAGAATAACCTTATCGAGCGATAAAAGTTGGCTCTTTTATGGGAGCCACTGCAAACGAAACAGTTTTGCTTTGGTCATATTGGCCATCAGACCTGTTCCGTATGCTGTAGTTTTTGACGCATTCTTGATCTATTGGTAACTCATGAACCCCATCGTAATAAATAGGCTACAGCGGAAGCTGGGCTACACTTTTCAACAGCAGGAGCTCTTGCTGCAAGCACTGACTCATCGTAGCGCCAGTAGCAAACATAATGAGCGTTTGGAGTTCCTGGGTGACTCTATATTAAGTTTCGTTATCGCCAATGAGTTGTATCGCCGTTTCCCGCGAGTTGATGAAGGGGATATGAGCCGGATGCGAGCAACATTGGTCAGAGGAAACACACTCGCCGAAATGGCCCGTGAGTTTGACCTCGGTGAATGTTTGCGTCTTGGGCCGGGTGAATTGAAAAGTGGTGGTTTCCGCCGTGAATCAATTTTGGCAGATACAGTCGAAGCTTTAATTGGCGGTATCTTCTTAGACAGCGATATTCATACGATTGAACGGCTGATTCTTGACTGGTATCGCAGTCGCTTAGAAGAAATCAGCCCAGGTGACAAGCAGAAAGACCCAAAAACGCGCCTGCAAGAATATTTACAGGGCCGTCATCTGCCATTACCTTCATATCTGGTTGTGCAGGTTCGTGGTGAAGCACATGATCAGGAATTTACTATCCACTGCCAGGTGAGTGGCTTGAATGAACCGGTTATCGGTACCGGCTCAAGTCGCCGTAAAGCTGAGCAGGCGGCAGCGGAACAAGCGCTGAAACAGTTGGAGCTTGAATGAGCGAAGTAGAAAAAACGTATTGTGGTTTTGTTGCAATTGTTGGCCGCCCAAATGTGGGCAAGTCGACCTTGCTGAATGAGTTGTTGGGGCAGAAAATCTCCATCACTTCACGTAAACCGCAAACCACACGTCACCGGATTATGGGGATCCATACTGAGGGGCCTTATCAGGCCATTTATGTTGATACCCCAGGGCTGCATATTGAAGAAAAACGGGCGATTAACCGTTTGATGAATCGCGCGGCCAGCAGCTCTATCGGCGATGTGGAGTTAGTGATTTTTGTAGTTGAAGGAACCAACTGGACCGCTGATGATGAGATGGTAGTGAACAAGCTACGCAGTCTGAAGTGCCCGGTGTTATTGGCTATCAATAAAGTGGATAACGTGACGGATAAAACCAAACTGTTACCGCATATTCAGTTCCTGAGCCAGCAGATGAATTTCCTTGATGTGGTGCCTATCTCCGCCGAAAAAGGCATGAACGTAGATACTATTGCCAACATTGTGCGCAAGCTTCTGCCAGAAGCTGAGCATCATTTCCCGGAAGATTATATTACTGACCGTTCCCAGCGCTTTATGGCGTCAGAAATCATTCGTGAAAAACTGATGCGCTTTTTGGGTGAGGAATTACCTTACTCGGTGACGGTCGAAATTGAACAGTTTGTACCCAATGAGCGCGGTGGCTATAATATTCACGGGCTGATTTTGGTGGAGCGCGAGGGCCAGAAGAAAATGGTCATCGGCAATAAAGGCTCAAAAATCAAGACCATTGGTATCGAAGCTCGCCAGGATATGGAGCAGATGTTCGAGGCCAAAGTGCATCTTGAGCTGTGGGTGAAAGTGAAATCGGGCTGGGCAGATGACGAACGTGCATTGCGCAGCTTAGGTTATACCGACGACCTGAAATAAGGCTCGCCGATGGAGGGGTGGCAACGCGCATTTGTCCTGCATGGGCGACCTTACAGTGAAACCAGTTTAATGCTGGATTTATTCACTGAGGGGGAGGGCCGCATGCGGGTATTGGCAAAGGGTGCGCGCGGTCGCCGCTCCAATCTAAAAGGCTGTTTACAGCCTTTCACGCCATTGCTAGTGCGGTGGACGGGGCGAGGCGAAGTCAAAACATTACGTAGTGCTGAGCCGGTATCACTGGCTCTTCCGCTGAGTGGCGCGATGCTGTACAGCGGTTTATATGTCAACGAACTGCTCGCGCGCGTGCTGGAACACCAAACCAATTACTCCGCTTTATTCTTCGACTATTTGCATTGCCTGCAATCATTGGCAGGCAGTGATGGTTCGCCTGAGTCTACTTTGCGTCAGTTTGAGTTGGCGATATTAGCCCATCTTGGTTATGGCGTTGATTTTCTGCATTGCGCTGGCAGCGGTCAGCCGGTATCAGACACCATGACCTACCGCTACCGTGAAGAAAAAGGGTTTATTGCCAGCTTGGTTGTGGATCATTACAGTTTTACCGGCCGGCAATTATTGGCGCTGGCGAATCGCGAATTCCCTGATGCTGATACATTACGTGCAGCCAAGCGTTTTACGCGCATTGCGCTCAAACCCTATTTGGGCGGTAAGCCACTCAAAAGCCGCGAACTGTTCCGCCAATTTGTCATTAAGCCCCCAACTGAACCTTTGCCCTAGTCTCAGCCGTGCCACGCTTTATGCTGCTCATCATCAACTTTCCCCTACAGTAGCCTATCCGCTAGCAGCCTACTCGGTGTAAACTGCCCAATACTTACGCGTTTATTGGCACGCATTTTTGCATGCTTATTGACCTATCAAAAATGCATTCATATCTGGAGGGCTGTCATGGCCGATTTGTTGCTGGGCGTTAATATTGATCACATTGCGACATTACGAAATGCACGCGGGACTATTTATCCTGACCCTGTCCAGGCCGCTTTTATCGCTGAACAAGCCGGTGCTGATGGGATTACTGTCCATTTACGTGAAGATCGCCGCCATATCACTGATCGGGATGTGCGTATCCTGCGCCAGACTATCCAGACGCGTATGAATCTGGAAATGGCTGTCACCGATGAAATGGTTGATATTGCTTGTGAGCTACAACCGCATTTTTGTTGTTTGGTACCAGAGAAACGCCAGGAAGTGACCACTGAGGGCGGGCTGGATGTCGCCGGTCAAATTGATAAAATGACTGTCGCGGTAAGCCGACTTTCTGAGGCCGGTATTCTGGTTTCACTGTTTATCGATGCCGATATGCGCCAAATTGATGCCGCAGTGGCGGTTGGGGCACCTTACATCGAAATCCATACTGGTGCCTATGCGGATGCTAGTTCAGATTTGGCTCGTCAGGCTGAATTCGTGCGGATCGCTAAAGCAGCGGCCTATGCGGCCAGCAAAGGATTAAAAGTCAATGCGGGTCATGGCCTGACTTACCACAATGTCCAACCCATTGCCGCGTTGCCGGAGATGCACGAGCTAAATATTGGGCATGCAATCATTGGCCAAGCAGTTATGTCGGGCCTTGCAGCTGCGGTTAGCGATATGAAAGTATTAATGCGGGAAGCGCGCCGTTAATGGCCATTCTTGGGTTAGGGACTGATATTGTTGAGATATCGCGGATAGAAGCAGTGGTTGAGCGCAGTGGCGAAAAACTGGCTCGGCGCATTCTCAGCCCAGCGGAATGGCAGCATTATCAGCAACATCAGCAGCCAATCCGTTTTTTGGCCAAACGTTTTGCGGTTAAAGAGGCTGCCGCTAAGGCATTCGGCACCGGTATCCGTAATGGTTTGGCATTCAATCAGTTCGAAGTGGTTAACGATGCATTGGGCAAACCAACGTTACGTTTACATCAGCGGGCAGCAGAGTTAGCGGCTGAACTGGGGGTCAAATCGTTGCATGTGACCCTGGCTGACGAACGGCGCTATGCCTGTGCCACTGTGATTATTGAGAGTTAAATTCCCATCTTGCTGCCAAGATGCAGTGAATTGAGATTAAGGGGCGAGCATGAAAATGCCGCCCTTTTTTAATATTTATACCATTCAACGCTAAGTCGCTGCTCCCATACCTTTCTCATTTTCTGTTCTGAATTTGTGTACTTTACACTTCATCGCCGTGTGCAAACTCACTGGAATAAATCTTATTTTTGCGATCAGTCCGACAAGTTGGTTAACCAATACTTCATTTGGTCATCCAATTGGTGATACTTGTAATACCAAATTAGTGGGTGTCACAGATAATATGGTCGCGTAAATAGGGGGGAGACTCAAAACCCACGGCATGATGGCGATTTTACACTACTGAAAAGTTACTAAATTTGGTCTGACCAATATAAAAATTAATACCAAAAAATTGATGTTTAACGACTGGGGAAAATAAAAGATGGAATGGATTAATATCCTATGGGTGGTGCTGGGCATTGGCTTAATGCTATTGCTCAATATCCGCTATCAGATTAACTCAATGATTGCATTGCTTTTAGCGGCTCTGCTGGTGGGGACTCTCGCCGGGATGGATCTGCTGAAACTGCTGCATACGATTAAAGCGGGGTTTGGCGGGACACTCGGTGAGCTGGCTATCATCGTGGTCTTTGGGGCGGTGATTGGTAAACTCATGGTCGACTCTGGTGCCGCTCATCAGATAGCTCAAACACTATTACGCCGTTTTGGGCTTAAATATGTTGAGTTTGCGGTCATCATCATTGGCCTGATCTTTGGTTTGGCGATGTTCTATGAAGTTGCCTTTATCATTCTAGCGCCATTGATCATTGCTATTGCCGTCGAAGCCAAGATCCCATTCCTGAAATTGGCGATCCCAGCAGTGGCTGCGGCCACTACCGCGCACTCCCTGTTCCCCCCGCAACCCGGGCCAGTGGCGCTGGTTAGTGCCTATGGTGCTGATATGGGGATGGTTTATATCTACGGTGTTTTGGTGGCCATCCCTTCTGTTATTTGTGCTGGGCTGATCTTGCCAAAATTCTTGGGCAATCTAGAGCGGCCAGTACCAACCTTCCTGAAAGCGGATAATCCGCTGGATGAAAACAATTTACCGTCGTTTGGTACTTCGATTCTGGTGCCGTTAATCCCTGCTTTCATTATGATTTTCACCACTGTTGCCAATATCTGGCTGGTGAAAGGGACAAACTCGTACATTATCCTCAACTTCTTGGGGTCGTCGCCGATTGCCATGTTTATCGCGATGCTGGTTGCCTTTGTTCTGTTCGGTACCGGGCGTGGCCATAAGATGGAATGGGTCATGCACTCATTTGAAGGGGCGGTGAAAGGTATTGCCATGGTCATCTTGATCATCGGTGCGGGTGGGGCGCTAAAGCAAGTCATTATTGATACCGGTATTGGTGATACCATCGGCATGCTGATGTCGGCTGGTGGTGTGTCGCCTTATATTATGGCCTGGCTGATTACTGTGCTGATCCGTCTTTCAACCGGGCAAGGGGTGGTGTCAGCAATGACAGCGGCAGGGATTATCGGAGCCGCAGTGATGGATCCCGTTACCCACACTATTACCTCCGTCGATCCGGCATTGTTAGTACTGGCAACCGCGGCAGGCTCTAACACCTTTACTCACATTAATGATGCTTCGTTCTGGCTATTTAAAGGGTATTTTGACCTGTCGATTAAAGATACGCTTAAAACCTGGGGCTTGCTGGAGTTGACAAACTCTGTGGTGGGTTTGGCGATGGTGTTGCTGATCAGCCTGTTTATTTAGAGCAGATTGATGTCGATTTTATTATCAGTGCTGCTGCAAAGGCACTGATAATTCACTTCACAGCCAAGTTCTCGCGATTACAAACGATCGGCGTGGTGCAGTTGGACAAACTTGTCCCACAGCTGCTCGTTAGTTTCTACCCAAGCGGGATCGATAGAAATCGTATTATCGATAGGGCAGACCAACTGGCAAGTTGGGGTTTCGTAGTGACCGACACATTCGGTGCAGCGCATCGGGTCAATTTGATAGATTTCTGCACCCATGGAAATTGCCTCGTTAGGGCATTCCGGCTCGCACATGTCGCAATTTATACATTTACGAGTGATCAACAGGGCCATGGTTCCTCTTATCTTAGGTCGGGTATTCTTAACAGCGGGGGATTATACCCCTCTGGTATCCTTAGACCAGTCTTTTCACTAGCTCGGCACTGTGCTTAATATGATCTTGCGCACTTTCAAGATCTTGCTGAATCATCGCCATAAATAACAAGTCAGTCAGCGCATATTGGGCGGTGCTAGACGAAATGGCCGCACTGCGAATTGCTGGCTCTTGCGAGATAGTATACAAACAATGATCAACCCGCTGCTGCAAGCTATTAGGGGTAAAACTGGTTAATGCCAATACTTTGGCACCGCATCGTTGGGCTTCTTCTGCGGCCAGATTAATCTCACGGCGCTCACCACTAAAGGAGATAGCCAAGAGTAAATCCCGGCCATCCAAGGCCTGGACGGCAGCCAGCTGTGCATGCATATCCGTTTCAGATACGGCCATAATGCCAATTTTCAACAGCTTATAGGCCAGGTCTTTCGCCACTAACCCAGAAGCTCCCAGGCCGGTCAAAATAATTCTTCGCGCCGCCCGTAACATCGCTAATGCTTCAGTGAGGCGCTGTTCGCTATTAATATCCAAAGTCGCTCGTAGCGCGGCGGCTTTTTCGGCCAATAACTTTTCGCCAACGGTTTTTAAGCTGTCGGTACTTAAAATTTGATTGTGCAGAGTCACGACTTGTTCAGGCACAGCAACAATCTCACTCAATGCTTGCTTCAGTGCTGGAAAACCTTTGTAACCTAATTTTTGTGCAAATTTGACCACGGCGGATTGGCTAACACCGGTTTGCTGTGCCAACTTTTGTGAGCTGAGATGGCTTGCCTGCTCGGGGTTAGCCAACAGGAAATCGGCTAACTTACGATCATTTTGTGCCAGCGTAGGATAGAGCTGACGAATGCGAAGAAGACTACTCATAAATCAGTTCCTGAATATGGGCTGTTATTCTGCCAAGTTGGTTAATAATACCCATCAATGATGAAGTCAAAGGCCGAGTGATGGAGCATAACACCCTTTTTTTGTGCGAGTCCGGTGAATGGGACAAGAAAACACGCGCTTTTGTCTATTTTCAGTTACAACTAAACCATTATGAATAAAGAATCCACTGAGGAAAAAATCATGAACTTGGGCGCTTTGATTTCTGAAAGTCGCAATCCAGCCACCATGGACTTGGATAAACTTTCCACATTGGCGATGTTGACCCGCATCAACGATGAAGACCGTAAAGTTCCCGAGGCGATTCGCTTGGTGATCCCCAATATTGCTCAAGCGGTTGATTTAGCAGCTAAAGCCTTGCAGAATGGCGGCCGACTGATTTATCTGGGGGCGGGGACCAGTGGGCGACTTGGCGTTTTAGATGCTTCCGAGTGTCCACCGACTTTTGGTGTCCCTCATGGCCGAGTCATTGGGTTAATTGCGGGCGGCCCTGGCGCGTTACTCACAGCCGTCGAGGGCGCTGAAGATGATATGTCGCTCGGCGAGCGAGATTTGCAAGATTTACAGTTGACGGCAACGGATATGGTGGTCGGGTTAGCCGCTTCCGGCCGCACGCCATATGTTATCGGCGCGCTGCGGTATGCTCGTCAACTTGGCTGCCCGACCGCGGCTATTTCCTGTAATCCAGGCTCCCCTATTGCACAAGAAGCACTGGTCGAGATTTCGCCCGTCGTCGGCCCTGAAGCCCTCACCGGCTCGACCCGCATGAAGTCGGGAACCGCACAAAAATTGGTGCTGAATATGCTATCCACCGGCGCGATGGTAAAGCTTGGCAAGGTTTATCAAAATCTGATGGTGGATGTGAAAGCAACGAATGTGAAATTAGTGGATCGCGCCTGCCGCATTGTGGTGGAAGCGACTGGAGCCAGCCGCGTGGAGGCTGAAAATGCTCTGGCGCAAACTGAGTTTGAAGTTAAACCGGCCATTTTAATGATTCTAAAAGGCGTCAGTGCTGAACAAGCCCGTCAGAGCTTACAGCAGCATCATGGCTATTTGCGCGCCGCATTGTAAGATTGCTGGCTGATGGTGCTCGCGAGCCACTGAGGTCAGTGCTGCTATATTGTATTTAGCCGCGAGGATGGTCACCATAGCGCTAGATTTTTATCGATGAAATTGATGGGATTTTAATGACGAATAATTTGAATGCCGAGCAAGCAGACATGGCGGCAGAGCCACAAGCGGCAGGTGTCAAACGCGTGGTCTTCTTTGATTTAGACGGCACGTTGCATCAACAGGATATGTTTGGCAGCTTTTTGCGTTTTCTGCTGCGCCATTTACCACTGAATCTATTGTTGGTCATCCCCCTGTTGCCGGTGATTGGATTGGGATTATTGCTGGGTGGGCGCTGTGCGCGATGGCCAATGAGTTTGTTGCTGTGGGCGAGCACTTTTGGCCGACGGGAAGCCCATCTGAGGAATCTGGAGTTACTTTTTGTGAATGATTTTCGCCAAAAAGTCACTGAATTCCCGGTGGTCATGATGCGGCTGCGCCAATATCTGGACAGCACTGATGCTCAAGTTTGGTTAATCACTGGCTCGCCGCAACGCCTGGTCGAGCAGGTTTATCACGATTCAGATTTTATTCACCGCTTACGGCTGGTGGGCAGCCGCATGGCTCGGCGTAATGGGGGCTGGGTGCTGCCACTGCGTTGCTTAGGGCCGGAGAAAGTGGTGCAATTAGAGCAGCGCTTAGGGGCTCCGTTGCAACTTCATAGTGGCTACAGTGACAGTAAGCAAGATAACCCACTGCTGCATTTTTGTGAGCACCGCTGGCGGGTGAGTAAAACCGGCGAATTACAGCAATTGGAATAAGCGGCTGACGGATCGCGACAGTGGGGCTAAGCCCACTGCCGTTTTATTCGTAGGCGCTTTAGTGAGTTACGTCATTTTCGTGGTGGCCGAGCTGCCAGATCCGCTCGGCATGTCTGCCCAACCACCATAAACTGATCCCGAGTAGCAGGAAGAAGATAGTTTTCGGCATGGCATCCCAAAAGAACTCGAAAAAGCGGGTGTACAGGTTGATGGCCAAGAAGGTCAGGCCAAAACCACGCAGCATGGCATCATCGCGCTTTAACCCGAGCCAGATTGCGGCGGCGGCCGCGAGCGCAAAGAGTAGACTCCAATGCAGCAGTTCAATCTGGCGTACTTGATACCAATGGTCGATATCGCCGTAATTGCCAAAAATTGACAGCAACCATAAGGCAATAAACAGGTAAAGTAGCCCCATAGCTTGAGACACTCTCTCCAGCCGGCGCGCCGCTAATTGGGGCTGTAAGGTTAAGGCGCTGGCGCAAAGCAGTAAACCAAAGGCGATAAAGCGCACGGGGTAACTCATTCCTAGCCAGTATGCGCCCCAGCCGGACAGATAACCGGTTTCTGCACCAAAAGTATTCCCCAGTGACAGTAAGGCAAATAGCCATACCAGTGGCGAGCGGCCATACCAACCCACCACGCCATAGATAAGGGTGCCCAAGAGCAATAACACGGAGATTCGGCCACTGCCATTATCCAGCCATATGCCGAGTTGGCCGATTGCCGCGGCGGTCATAATGACACCGAGAAATAATATGGCCTCATTACTGTAGATTTTACTGGCATCTCGGCGGCGGCGGTAAAAGCCCGAACTGTAACAAGCCGCCGCCAAGATACCGGTGACAAGCACTCGAACCGGGGCATCAAAGCGGAAAAACTGGCTAATCCAGGCTAATAAGAATGTATCGGCCATCAGGCTGCCAAGCGCGATAACCAGTGATGCCAATGCGGCAAGGAAGGCATAACCTGCCAGTCTGCGCCAGTCAAAAGGTTGCACATCAACATTGGCCAGCAAGCGCTGATGTTCTTCTGCAGGAATAACACCTTCTTTGGCCCATCCATCAAGGGCTTTGCGCACGATGGCCGCATTTTTCTTGCTGAGCTTCATTGATCTGGCTTCCATATAGTTGCATATCATTTATATCAGAAATATTTCCTATGCTGTCGGCACATTAACCGATAGTCATGTATTGAGCTACTTTATAGTGAATTTAGTGAGGGCCGCGATTGCTGTGTATAATGCACGCCGCCAACAGGGCTAGAGAGGTTAATGTGTCTACTGATAATAATTTGTCTTCTGAATGTACTGCGCCAGCGGAATACAGCGATGAGCACTGGATGCGGCGAGCATTAACATTAGCGCTGCGGGCGCAAGCAGAGGGCGAAGTGCCGGTGGGCGCAATATTGGTGCTGGATAATCAGGTCATTGGTGAGGGGTGGAACCGGCCTATTCGTGATAATGACCCGACGGCCCATGCCGAAATCATGGCGTTGCGCCAAGGTGGGCAAGCAGTGCAGAACTATCGCCTGATAGATGCCACTTTATATGTCACTTTGGAGCCGTGCGTGATGTGTGCCGGGGCGATGGTACACAGCCGGATTCGCCGGTTAGTGTATGGCGCTCAGGATTTGAAGACCGGTGCCGCGGGTTCACTGCTGGATATTTTGCGCCATCCCGGGATGAATCATCAGATAGAGATAACTGCGGGAGTGCTGGCTGATGCTTGCTCGCACCAATTGAGTGCGTTTTTCCGCTTGCGGCGCGAGCAACAAAAAGCATTGAAACGCGCCGCAAGGGATGATGGCTAATCAATAAACAACACAAATCATAAGTGGGCTACTTATTGACTGACCAGTCGGGGCCGACCACCGGATAACCTTTACCCAGTTCGGCTTCAATCGCCGCATGTTGGGCGGCTTTTTTCTCTTTTTCCTGCAAATACCCTTCCAGACTGACCTGATAGCGGCGAATGTTTTCGACGTAACTATAAGCTTCATGACCCCGGGCGTAACCATAAGTGGTGCTCGGGTAGTAGCGTTTTTGGCTCAACATCGGTAGCCGCATTTTGACATCAACCCAACTGTCAGGATTACCATTTTGACTTTTGGTCAGCTTGCGGGCATCAAGCATATGGCCATAACCTAAGTTATAGGCCGCCAGCGCGAACCAGATGCGCTCGTCTTCAGGAATGGTCTCGGGCACTTTTTGCATCAAGCGCTGTAAGTAAATAGAGCCGCCTTTAATGCTCTCCTCGGGATCAACCCTATCTTTAACCCCTAGCCCACTGGCGGTGGCGCGGGTTAACATCATCAAGCCGCGCACGCCAGTGGGGGAGGTGGCTTGTGGATTCCAATGGGATTCCTGATAAGCAATCGCCGCCAGTAATTTCCAGTCAATTTCACCGGCATGTTTTTCAAACAGATGCTGGAAAGTGGGCAGCACATTGTCGATAGCGGAGAGGAATGTTTTGGTATCGACATAATCAAAACTGCCGACATGGCCGAGATATTTTTCCTCCAGCCGCGCCAAACTGCCGTCCTCCACCATCTGGCTGTAGAAATCAAGCATCGCCGCATACAGGCTGTCATCATTGCTTTGTGGGAAATACCAGGTCACCGGTTCTTCATCTGTGACGTCAAATGCCACTGCTAATTGCGGATGAATGCGTTGCAGCAGCGCAATGGTGACGGAATCACCGAGGGTATAATCGAGTTTGCCATCAGCAACTTGCTCCAATAACTCTTTTCCTGAGCGGTCGATGGACGAGCCCCAGTTAAGGTCGGGATATTTAGTTTGTTTCAGCTGCTTTAAGGTGGTCATATGGGCTGAACCCGAGGCCACAATCAACTGACCTTTTAAGTCACTGAATGATTTTGGCCGTGGAGACCCCAACCGGTAGACTAACTGTTGCGATACCGAATAATAGGCAGGGCCGGTGCGCGCCCGATTAAGGCGTTCATTGTTATAAATTAGCCCGGCGGCAATCAGGTCGGCATCATCGCTATCTAAAGCATCAAACAGATCATTGATATTATGATGTGGGGTCATCACCAGCTTAACCCCCAGATAGTCAGCAAAACGTTTTGCCAGCTCATAGTCGAGACCGGAAGGGCCATCCTTTCCGGTTGAGTAGATAAGTGGTGAACTTATTGTGCTAACTCGCAGTTCACCACGGGCTTTTATGCGGTCCAGTTGCCCCTCTTGGTCACTGCGCCACGGAATATTAGGCCATAGCGCGAGGGCCAGAAGTAAGGCAACTACACCAATAAAAAAGTAATTTAATTTTATGCGCGTCAAATAGTTATCTCTCGGCAGCGCTCTTTATATATGTGTCGTGAAGCTTAAAATCGACATGGTTAAATCCCCAGTGGAGTGGCATTTTGCGCAACAAATCGTCAGTGTGCAACTTTAATTACGTGCTATTTACCCAGCATGTAATGGCCATCTCTGACGGAGGTTTCTGACGCAATTATGAATAATAGCTACGCAAACGGTTTCGTCGGCGGCTTAGATTCACTATAATGGCGCGCGTTTTCCCCTGTTGCGCCCAATGAAGTGCTGTTCCAGTCGCTTCGAAGACGAGAGAAACTTAGATTATGGAAATACTGCGTGGTTCGCCCGCTTTGTCGGCTTTTCGTATTACCAAACTGCTGTCCCGTTGCCAGGATGCTCATCTGCCAGTCGATGATATCTACGCCGAATATGTTCACTTTGCCGATGTTAGCGCCCCATTAAGTGCTGATGAACACGCCAGACTCCAGCGGCTGCTTCAATATGGGCCATCTCTCCCTGAACATGCGCCACAAGGGCGTTTACTCTTGGTAACCCCAAGGCCGGGGACTATTTCACCATGGTCTTCCAAAGCCACCGATATTGCCCACAACTGCGCATTGCCGCAGGTTCTGCGGTTAGAGCGCGGTTTGGCTTTTTATATCCAAGGCCCGCATCTGACTGAAAAGCAATGGCAACAATTGTCGGCGCTGCTGCATGACCGCATGATGGAAACGGTATTCACCGATTTACAGCAAGCCGAGCAACTGTTCTCCCATCACCAGCCAGCCCCGGTACAACGGGTGGATATTCTGGCTCAGGGCCGTAGTGCACTGGAGCAGGCCAATATTAGATTGGGCTTGGCGCTGGCACCGGATGAAATTGATTATTTGCTGGCGGCCTTTACTGATCTGGGGCGCAACCCGACGGATATCGAGCTGTATATGTTTGCTCAGGCCAACTCCGAGCATTGCCGTCATAAGATTTTTAATGCGGACTGGAAAATTGATGGTGTTGAGCAGCCTAAATCGCTGTTTAAGATGATCAAAAACACCTTTGAACATACCCCGGATTACGTGCTGTCTGCCTATAAAGACAATGCCGCGGTCATGGAAGGTTCTCAGGTTGGGCGCTTCTTCGCGGCACCTGAAAATGGGGTATATGGCTATCATCAGGAAGCGGCGCATATCTTGATGAAAGTGGAAACCCACAACCATCCGACAGCGATTTCGCCGTGGCCGGGTGCGGCTACCGGTTCTGGTGGCGAGATTCGCGATGAAGGTGCCACCGGGCGCGGTGCTAAGCCGAAAGCCGGTTTGGTGGGCTTCTCGGTGTCTAACTTGCGCATTCCCGGCTTTGAACAGCCGTGGGAAGAGAATTTCGGCAAGCCAGAGCGCATTGTGACCGCGTTGGATATTATGACCGAAGGCCCCTTGGGCGGCGCGGCATTCAATAACGAATTTGGTCGCCCGGCACTGCTGGGTTATTTCCGTACCTATGAAGAGCGCGTCAACAGCCATAATGGCACTGAGCTACGCGGCTACCATAAGCCCATCATGCTGGCGGGCGGGATTGGCAATATCCGTGCTGACCATGTGCAGAAAGGTGAAATCACCGTGGGGGCCAAGCTGGTGGTGCTCGGCGGCCCGGCGATGAATATCGGATTGGGTGGCGGTGCGGCCTCTTCCATGGCCTCCGGCCAATCTGATGCTGATCTGGATTTTGCTTCGGTACAGCGCGATAACCCAGAAATGGAGCGCCGCTGTCAGGAAGTGATTGACCGCTGCTGGCAGCTAGGTGACCACAACCCAATTCTGTTTATTCATGATGTCGGGGCTGGGGGGCTATCTAATGCCATGCCAGAGCTGGTGAGTGACGGCGGTCGTGGCGGCCGGTTTGAACTGCGCGACATCCTTAACGACGAGCCGGGCATGAGCCCGCTGGAAGTGTGGTGTAATGAATCTCAAGAGCGTTATGTCCTGGCGGTTGCTCCCGCGCAACTGGCGCAATTTGATGAAATTTGCCGCCGAGAACGTGCGCCATATGCGGTGATTGGTGAAGCCACCGAAGAAAAACATTTGACCCTAAATGACCGCCATTTCGGCAACCAGCCAATAGATATGCCGTTGGATGTGTTGTTAGGCAAAACCCCGAAAATGTTGCGTGATGTCAAGCGCCTGCAAGCACAGGGTGAAGCACTGCAACGGGCTGAAATCAGCATTGCTGATGCGGTCAAACGCGTGATGCATTTACCGGCCGTCGCCGAGAAAACTTTCCTTATCACCATTGGCGACCGTACCGTAACCGGCATGGTGACCCGTGATCAGATGGTGGGGCCGTGGCAGATTCCAGTGGCTGATTGTGCCGTCACCAGCGCTAGCCTGGACAGCTACTATGGCGAGGCGATGTCGCTGGGCGAACGTGCGCCCGTGGCCTTGCTGGACTTTGCTGCATCCGCCCGTTTGGCGGTGGGCGAAGCACTGACTAACATTGCCGCGACGCAAATTGGCGAACTCAAGCGCATTAAATTGTCGGCTAACTGGATGTCCGCTGCCGGTCATCCCGGTGAAGATGCCGGCTTATATGAAGCCGTGCGCGCGGTGGGCGAAGAGTTGTGCCCGGCACTGGAGATTACCATCCCCGTGGGCAAAGACTCGATGTCGATGAAAACCCGCTGGCAGGAAGGTGACGAGCAGCGCGAAATGACCTCGCCGCTGTCATTGGTGATTACTGCCTTTGCTCGCGTCGAAGATGTTCGTCACACCGTCACACCGCAATTGCGCACGGATAAGGGCGCTAACGCGCTGTTGTTGATTGATTTAGGCGCGGGCCATAATGCCCTAGGCGCGACTGCATTGACTCAGGTTTATCGTCAATTAGGGGATAAACCGGCTGATGTGCGTGATGTGCAACAATTAGCCGGTTTCTTCAATGCCATGCAGCGCTTAGTGGCCGATAAAGCCTTACTGGCTTACCACGACCGCTCAGATGGCGGGTTGTTGGTGACACTGGCGGAAATGGCCTTTGCCGGCCACTGCGGCGTGCATGTCGATATTCAATCTTTGGGTGACGATGCACTGGCGGCCTTATTTAATGAGGAGTTGGGGGCGGTTATTCAGGTGCGTGCCGAGCAACAAGCGGCGGTAGAAAAAGTGCTGGCAGACCATGGTTTGGCAAACTGTGTGCATTATCTGGGCCGTGCTGTTGACGGTGATATCGTTGATATCCGCAGTGGCACTGAGGTGGTATACAGCGAAAAACGCAGCACTCTGCGCTTATGGTGGGCTGAAACGACTTGGCAAATGCAGCGCCTGCGCGATAATCCAGATTGCGCAGATCAGGAGCATCAGGCCAAACAGGATGAAACTGATCCTGGCTTGAATGTTAAACTGACCTTTGATCCCGCCGATGATATTGCTGCGCCATACATCATTAAACAAACGCGGCCGAAAGTGGCGGTGCTGCGTGAGCAGGGGGTTAACTCCCACGTTGAGATGGCCGCTGCTTTCCACCGCGCCGGTTTTGATGCGGTAGATGTGCATATGAGTGACTTGCTGGCGGGGCGCATTGATTTACAATCCTTCCAGACCTTAGTGGCTTGTGGCGGTTTCTCTTATGGCGATGTGCTGGGTGCCGGTGAGGGCTGGGCGAAGTCGATTTTGTTCAATGCGCGTGTGCGTGATGAGTTTGAAGCTTTCTTCCATCGCCCTGAAACTCTGGCGCTGGGAGTGTGTAATGGTTGCCAGATGATGTCGAATTTGCGCGAGCTTATCCCAGGAGCTGAGCACTGGCCACGGTTTGTTCGCAACCTATCTGATCGCTTTGAAGCGCGTTTCAGTCTGGTTGAAGTGACCAACAACCCATCACTGTTTATGCAGGATATGGCCGGCTCCCGCATGCCAATTGCGGTTTCGCATGGTGAGGGGCGAGTGGAAGTTCGTGATGCTGCGCATTTGGCCATCATCGAACAGAGCAATCTGGTGGCCTTGCGTTTTGTCAATAACCAAGGTGTGGTCACTGAGCAATACCCAGCTAACCCGAATGGTTCCGCCCATGGTATCACGGCAGTGACGAGTATTACTGGCCGCGCAACAGTGATGATGCCGCACCCCGAACGTGTCTTCCGTACGGTAAGTCATTCGTGGCACCCGGAAGAGTGGGGCGAGGATAGCCCGTGGATGCGTATGTTCCGTAATGCACGTAAACAATTGGCTTAATGGGGCAAGGGGGCGTTATGCCCCCTTATTTTTATCTGGCTAATTATATAATAGTTATTGTACGGGTT
The DNA here is from genome assembly GCF_004124235.1 of Yersinia hibernica. Lineage (NCBI taxonomy): Bacteria > Pseudomonadati > Pseudomonadota > Gammaproteobacteria > Enterobacterales > Yersiniaceae > Yersinia > Yersinia hibernica. The sequence goes on along the minus strand of NZ_CP032487.1, from coordinate 3,455,296 downwards.
CTTACCTTGGTTTCTTTTTTATTATCAGCAATCTCAATAATGAGTTGATACGTTCCCGGTTGAACACTGCTCATTTTTAACTTTATGCTCTTCTTATTGTTATTAATATATCCGGTATCATTATCCATTACCATATCGCTATCGTTGATGATATATGCGTTATAATTTAGTATTCCTTGTGATTCCAAGGTAAACGAAATTTCATACTCAGCTGAGTCTTTATTATAATATGAGCCGGTAAATTCAATATTAAAATCGGGAAAAATATCACTTTCGAAGCTAACTAAACGGCTCATTTCCTGCTTTGCCACCATGGTTAGCAACTGGCCAGTCTCCGCAGTGACGGCATTATATGCTTTGGCGCTGCTAAACAAACCATTAAGGCTGGATGATGCTAAGGGAGAAAAAAGAATAATGCTATGAAGTAATACGGCTATGATATTTATCATAATGTATATTCCTTTGTATGGCAGAATTATATTTTATTTATTAGATAATATTCGCCAGCTACATTGTTAATGTTATAGGTTAGGTTTTATTCGCATATCTGTTACTCGAACTTAATGAAGCAATGACTTAACGACAGTTTTTGGCAGCAAATCTTTCTGATGACAATGTCACTGCCAAAGTACAATTATTAATAAGTATTGCGATCTGCGCTTTGGTGGTTTTTTATCAGGAACCAGAGCCAGGTCATTAGCATGATTCATTTGTTGTGGTGATGAAATCACATAATTTATAACGGCATAATGATTTATACCGCAGCCGGCACACTGGCGGTGATAGGTTGAAGACGAGGAGAAGTTGACGAGCCTTTCAGTTAATGGAGGTTGATTTAACTTGTTGATTATTAGCATGTTAATTGAGCATGTCGGTAAATCGCGACAATCAATACATTCTCTGTCTCAAAAAAGAGACATTTAATTCATTGATTTATATGTGTTTTATTTTATAGCTGGTTGAGTGTCGGGGATTAGCGACAAAATGTCAGTCAATGGCTAAACCTGGTCAGTGTTATTCACATTAAAACTAGAGTTTTAAAATAAATATCAATTAAATTCATGGTGTTAAGTTTTTATTTTTTAACTTGGCACGCTACCTGCATTATCTCTATCAGTTGCTCATTCACTTTTTATGATAGTCCCGCTGTAAAGCGGAATATGCGCTTCATAAGCCACCGAATGATGCCTAAGACTGGCGCCTATCGTCCACCTAAACCGATATTGTGTGAATGCACATTATCAAGCATCGGACGACACGTTGAGTGAGGTGCCGCCTATGTCCTGCTGTGATGAGTAGTTCATCAATTTTGGACATGTCTGGATGCTATTCGTCTCATCCTCCCGATGATTGCCTTGGCTTCATCAAACTGGAGACGATGTTTAAGGGCATCCACATATTCTGCGACGGGGCAATTTATTGCCCCGTTGTCACATCTGATTATGGTCAAAAACCAGCTAAAGCTCCCGTTTTTACTGCAACTGACAATAAAAGCAGGTCTGATGATGATTCTGGTGATAATGGACAAACCGTCTTAATAAAAAGCACTTTGCTCAACGCTAAGTGCTTTTTTTTTATCTCGGGTTCGGCTACGGCGATATTAATTGGCTGATAGGCATTGTAATCCTGACAGAGTCAGTTAGCATCACAACAGAATGATAGGTAATGAGATGATTTCGTTGAAAAGATGGCGTTTGTTCCCCCGTTCTTTACGCCAATTGGTGCTCATGGCGTTTCTGTTGGTGCTGCTCCCTCTCTTGGTGCTGGCCTATCAGGCATATCAAAGTCTTGACCATCTTAGCACTCAGGCGGCTGATATTAACCGCACAACGCTGGCAGATGCCCGGCGCAGTGAGGCAATGACCAGTGTGGCACTCGAAATGGAGCGCAGCTATCGCCAATATTGCGTGTTAGATGACGTGACACTGGCAAAACTCTATCAGCATCAGCGCAAACAGTATGCTCAAATGCTTGACACTCATGCCGCCATCCTGCCTGATGCGCGCTATTACCAGACATTGCGTGGCTTATTGACACAACTTTCTGATATTCAATGTAAAAATAGTGGCCCAGAACAAAATGCCTCGGTCTTATTAGAGCAGTTTTCCCGCTCCAATGCCGAAATGGTGCAAGCCACCCGTGATGTGATTTTCTCTCGTGGACAACAGCTACAAAAAGATATCGCCGAGCGCGGGCAATTTTTTGGCTGGCAATCCCTGTTACTGTTTTTGGTCAGTGTGTTGTTGGTGGTGTTATTCACCCGCATGATTATTGGGCCGGTCAAGGGTATCGAACGAATGATTAATCGCCTAGGGGAAGGGCGGCCGCTGGGTAATACTACATTGTTTAAAGGGCCACGCGAATTGCGCTCATTGGCACAGCGTATTATCTGGCTCAGTGAGCGCTTAGCTTGGCTTGAATCACAGCGCCATGAGTTTTTGCGCCATATTTCCCATGAGTTGAAAACGCCACTGGCCAGCATGCGCGAAGGCACTGAATTATTAGCTGATGAGGTGGCTGGGCCATTAACCCAAGATCAAAAAGAAGTGGTCGCTATCCTTGATAATAGTAGCCGCCATCTACAATTATTGATTGAGCAACTCTTGGACTATAACCGTAAATTAGCCGATGGCCCCGGGGAGCTTGAAAATGTTGAATTGGTCGAAATGGTTGAAGACGTGATTTCGGCCCATAGTCTCCCCGCGCGTGCCAAGATGATTCGCACCGAAACTAACCTTCAGGCGGATATTTGTTGGGCAGATCCGACACTATTGATGCGGGTATTAGATAATCTCTACTCCAATGCGGTGCACTATGGCGAGGAATCCGGTACCATTTGGGTGAGTAGCCGCCAGGTGAATAACCGCGTGCAAATTGATATTGCCAATACCGGCGCATCGATCCCGGTATCGGAAGAAACCATGATATTTGAGCCTTTTTTCCAAGGAAGTCATCAGCGGAAAGGGGCCGTCAAAGGCAGCGGGCTGGGGTTGAGTATTGCTCAGGACTGCATCAAACGTATGCAGGGCGACTTGCAATTGGTGTCAGTGGATTACGCCGCAGTCTGCTTCCGTGTGGAATTGCCATTAACCGCCGAGAATGAATAAATAATGTACACATGGTCTATAAGCAACTTGATGAAAAAGACCGTCTCCTTAACAAGCAACATGCCAACTGCGACAGCAATGCCGGCAGGTCAATTTGGCACGGGTATTTTTTGGCGAGCCGTGTTGCTGGCCCCTCTATTCCTCACAGGATGTACTGATAACCCGACCAGTAGCCGTTTTTCTCAAGCTGTTCAGATGGTTATCCCGGAAACGAAAATTGTTGATTATCGGACGTTATCCTGTGATGTGTTGTGGAATCTGGATGATAAAGAGACGTTAGAAAACTCACTTTACTGGCTACGGGCGATGGATTGTGCCGAGCGCTTGGGGTCAACTCAAGCCCGGGCGCTCGCGAAAACACTGCCCGCAATCACGTGGTCAGCGGCCTTTAAACAGGGCATTTTAGTCAGCAGTTCCGAGCCTTCAATAGCTGAACGCCGTCAAGTGATTGAGCGCCTAAACAGTTACAGCCAAAGTTTCCCCGGTGCGGTGCGTCCTTTGATTCAACTGTGGCGTGAGCAGCAGGTTATGCGCATTTCGCTGGCTGAAGAGCGCACTCGTTATCAGCGTTTGCAAGAAGAGTCTGACGCGCAGATTGACCGCTTGAGGGAAAGCCAGGTTCGGCTGCAATATAATTTGCTGGATACAACTCGCAAACTGGAAAATCTGACCGATATCGAGCGGCAGCTTTCATCACGTAAGCAACTGCAAAATGAGATCCCGGAAAGCGATGCTGATGGCAAAGCCGCCACGGCTGCCAAGCCCGCAGAAACTAGGCCGGTAGAAACTAAGCCGGTAGAAACTAAGCCGGTAGAAACTAAGCCGGTAGAAACTAAGCCAGCAGAAACTAAGTCAGCAGAAACTAAGCCAGTCGAGGCCAAACCTCAGCCCAAAGTAGAACCCACCAAACCGGCGGATGTCAGTCCGGTTGAGCATAAACTTGCCGCACCGCAAGCCGACACCCAACCCGTGCCGCAGCCGGTAGAAAAACCAGCAGATACTTATACACCACCAGCCGCACCGCCAACTGACGTCCCACCCGCGACCAATAAGGAATCTCATGACGCCACGCAAACCGGCCAATCTACTGCTGGTTGACGACGACCCCAGCTTACTCAAGTTGTTGGGGATGCGTTTAACCAGCGAAGGTTTTAATGTCACCACCGCTGAAAGTGGGCAGGAAGCATTGCGTTTATTGATGCGTGAGAAAATTGATCTGGTTATCAGTGATTTGCGCATGGATGAAATGGACGGCATGGCACTCTTTGCTGAAATTCAGAAGCATCAGCCGGGGATGCCGGTGATTATTCTGACCGCCCACGGCTCAATTCCCGATGCGGTGGCTGCGACACAGCAAGGGGTATTTAGCTTCCTGACCAAACCGGTCGATCGCGATGCCTTATATAAGGCAATTGATGCCGCGCTGGAGCTTTCTATTCCTGCCGGTGATGATAGCTGGCGCGAAGATATAGTGACCCGCAGCCCGGTAATGTTGCGCTTACTTGAGCAAGCCAAAATGGTGGCGCAGTCGGATGTCAGTGTGCTTATCAATGGGCAAAGTGGCACCGGTAAAGAAGTATTGGCGCAAGCAATTCATGCCGCCAGCCCGCGGGCGAAGAAAGCCTTTATCGCGATCAACTGTGGTGCTTTACCCGAGCAATTGCTGGAGTCTGAGTTATTCGGCCATGCTAAAGGGGCGTTTACCGGAGCGGTCAGTAGCCGCGAAGGGCTATTTCAGGCCGCTGAAGGTGGTACGCTATTCCTGGATGAAATTGGCGATATGCCATTGTCTTTGCAGGTAAAATTGCTGCGAGTGTTGCAGGAGCGCAAGGTGCGCCCACTGGGCAGCAACCGTGATTTAAGTATTGATGTGCGGGTGATTTCCGCCACTCACCGTGATTTGCCCAAAGCGATGGCAAAGAATGAGTTTCGTGAGGATCTTTATTATCGCCTGAATGTGGTGAATCTTAAAATTCCGGCGCTGCATGAGCGCTCAGAGGACATTCCGCTGCTGGCTAATCATCTGTTACGCGAATCAGCCAAACGCCATAAACCCTTTGTCCGGAGTTTCTCAACTGATGCCATGAAGCGCCTGATGAGCGCCAGTTGGCCGGGTAATGTGCGCCAATTAGTCAATGTGATTGAGCAATGTGTGGCACTGACCTCCGCACCGGTTATCAGCGAAGCCTTGGTTGAGCAAGCATTGGAAGGGGAAAACACCGCATTGCCGACCTTTGTCGAGGCACGTAATCAATTCGAATTGAATTATTTGCGTAAACTGCTACAAATCACTAAAGGCAATGTGACTCAGGCCGCAAGAATGGCGGGGCGTAACCGCACTGAATTTTATAAATTGCTGTCGCGCCATGAGCTAGATGCGAATGATTTTAAAGAATAATAATGGTTAGTGACTAATCACTATTGTTCCCTGACAAACCGAGTTTAAATACAAATGAGCAGAAAACTTTCCATAGTACTAGCCCAGTTAAATTGGCTGGTCGGCGATATCGAAGGCAACACTGAACGTATGTTGCAAACCCTACATGAGCAGCAGAAAGCGGGGGCCGACTTAGTCATGTTTTCCGAGCTGGCGCTATCTGGATATCCGCCAGAAGATTTGCTGTATCGTGATGATTTCTATCAACGTTGTGAGGCACAGTTGGATCGTCTGCAGGCGGCAGCGCTGCAGACGGCGGTGTTAGTCGGGCACCCATGGCGTGAAGAGGGCCATCTGTATAACGCGTTATCGCTGTTTGCTGATGGTAAATTGCAAGCGCGCTATTTCAAGCAGCAATTACCCAACTACGGCGTGTTTGACGAAAAACGCTATTTCTCTGCTGGCCATCAAAGTTGTGTGGTGGAGCTAAAAGGTTACCGCTTGGGGCTGCTGATTTGTGAAGATCTCTGGTTCAATGGCCCGGTTGATGCCGTCAAAGCCGCGGGTGCAGAAATTGTGTTGTCAATCAATGCCTCACCTTATAACCGTGAAAAACCTTATATTCGCAAAACGCTGATGGCCGCGCATTGCCAGCGTACTGGCGTGCCACTGGTGTATCTCAACCAGATTGGTGGGCAGGATGAGCTAATTTTTGATGGCTGCTCCAAAGTATTTGATGCTGCGGGTAATATGACTCACCGTCTGGCGGCATTCGCCGAACAAACCAGCTTATTGCAGCTCAATGAGTGTGAAGTGGTGCCGATGATGGCGCCAGCCGCAGAGCTGCCGCCATTGGCGCAAGTCTATGAAGCCTTGGTGTTGGCGGTACGTGATTATGTGACTAAAAACGGCTTTAATGGTGCCGTTCTTGGGTTATCCGGCGGGATTGACTCGGCGCTAACATTGGCGATTGCAGTGGATGCATTAGGTAAGGATAAGGTTCAGGCATTGATGATGCCGTTCCGTTACACCGCAGATATCAGTATCGCTGATGCCAAAGAAGAAGCGGAAATTTTGGGTATCGAGTTTGATGTGCTCTCCATCGAGCCGATGTTTGATGCCTTTATGGGGCAATTATCCCCGATGTTTGTTGGCACTGCGCGTGATACCACCGAAGAAAACCTTCAGGCGCGCTGCCGCGGTGTGGTGCTGATGGCACTGTCGAACAAGCGCCGTAGTATTGTATTAACTACCGGTAACAAAAGCGAAATGGCCGTGGGCTATGCCACACTGTACGGTGATATGGCGGGCGGGTTTGACGTCCTAAAAGACGTGCCCAAGACGCTGGTATTTAAATTATCTGAATACCGTAATACTGTTTCATATGTGATTCCGCAGCGGGTTATCACGCGCCCACCGTCTGCGGAGCTGGCCCCAGATCAGAAAGATGAGGATAGCCTGCCGCCTTATGATATTTTGGACGCCATCCTCGAGGGGTATGTCGAGCAGGATAAGTCGGTCGCCGATTTGGTTGCTGACGGTTTTGATGAAACTATCGTGCGTAAAGTTATCCGCCTGGTAGATATCAATGAATATAAACGGCGTCAGTCAGCTGTTGGGCCGCGTATCACCGCCCGCAATTTTGGCAAAGATAGACGCTATCCGATTACATCAGGCTTTGGCCGCAAGAATTGGTAACACTGGGATTCACCATGAAAAAAATTGACGCGATTATTAAGCCATTCAAACTCGATGATGTCCGTGAAGCGCTGGCTGAAGTGGGCATCACCGGGATGACGGTAACTGAAGTAAAAGGTTTTGGTCGCCAGAAAGGGCATACCGAGCTGTACCGTGGCGCTGAGTATATGGTGGATTTCCTGCCAAAAGTTAAAATAGAGATTGTGGTGGCTGACGATATCGTCGATACCTGTGTAGAAGCCATTATGCAAACTGCCCAGACCGGTAAAATTGGCGATGGCAAAATCTTTGTCTTTGATGTTTCTCGTGTGGTGCGTATTCGTACCGGTGAGCAAGACGAAGAAGCGATTTAATTTCTGCATCTTTGGTCAGCAATAAAAAGCCCGTTGTGTTTACACAAACGGGCTTTTTTTACATATTAAAAATAAAAATCAATGAATTAGGTTGATCACACGGGTACGAATAATCCCAGCCAATAGAACAGATTTAGCACAATGCCGGCGATAATCACTGCCACGACCGGGGCGGCAATCTTCATTACCGGACGGCCAATAGCCTCGTTGAGGAAATACAGTGCCGTGGTGATAGTAAAGCCGGTATAGCCAGCCATTTTGATTGACGCGAAAATAGCACCGATTAACAGGGCATATTCCATCAACAAATTCATCGCGTTACGAATATTGTCGGAAGCATTGCGCACGGAGGGGAAACGGCCCAGCCATTTGCCGATGGAGCGCAACATCAGCACTTCCAGCGATATAACAACCGCCCCAATTATCCCAGCCAGTAATGGGTTCGGCACCAAATAACCAACCACAAACACAAATGTAAAGCCGGCGACGGCATAAACCCCAGTGGCCAATGCGGTGGTGGCTATAAGTGGTACAAAGCCGAGGCCGCGCATAAACTCGGCCAATGATGCTTGATGGATTAATGCTAATGATTCTTCAGGGGTGATGCCCGGCGCATAGGCTTTAGCCAGTGTGTAGATGGACACTTCACTGCCGCCGAAGATTTTCATGCTCGCCACCGCAGAGATTAACCCGCCAACGATGGCTAACATGGGCAGGTTTTTAATTATTCGCTGGGTTCGCTCCTCGAAAACAGAGTGCCCGCCACCCCCTCCCAGGTGGGTTTTTGCTTTTAAGTCTTGCGCGATAGCGATGCCGATAAGCAGAATCATACCGACGAAAATTTCAATGGATTCAGGGAATAGCCCGGTAAAACGAGTAATCAGTAAGCGGGTTAGCAGCACGATAAAGGCAGAAACGACCGCCGTTTTCCAGCCAAATTGATAGAAAATAGCCACTAAGGGGAACAGGGCAAAGGCGGAAATAACCGGGCTGCTCAACTCCCCCAGTGAGCCAATAAAGTTCACCGGTAATGAGGTCAGTGCGGTGTTAACGGCGGGTAAGCTGGTGAGCGCTAAAATCCCCCAAGCAGCTCCAAGTGCGAAAGCCAAATAACTATTGATAGCCAATACGCCAATGATGTCTGTTGGCAAAAACAGCAACCAAGAGTTAAGTAAACCGGTGGAGAGAGTAAATGAGATACCCACCGAGGCAATAAAGCCGACACTGAGGCCGAAAGCAATACTGCCCGCTTCACGCCGGCTCATATTCCCCTCAACCAATTGCGGCAAAATGGGGCGGATGCCGTCATGGAACACGGCGACGCTGCGGTGAGAAAGCAGCGCGGTCATCCCTGTCAGCAGGGCAACCACAATGATATGAATGTAATCCACGGTGGCCCCTTAGCGCAATTGTATAATTAGCAGTGGGATAGCATGCTCAATATGTTCGACCGATAAGCCAAACGCCACTTTACCCTCAGTGACAAACTTTTCTATTTGCTCAGGTTTAGCTTTAATTCCGGGCTTGGCGATGGTGGCACTTTTGTTATAACCGATAATCGCGATAGCCATAGATAATGCGGCTCCGGCCCCGGTGTTACAGGCGCCAATATAATAATCCAGTTGCCCCTCTTTCACTTTTACTGCGGCGTCCATATCCGAGAGAATAAATGTTTCAAAAGTATTCGGTGCCGTCTGCTCAATCATTTCGCGTATTAACTCTCGCTGCAGCCCGGCAATGCCAATTTTCTTCATAATCACTTTCCTTGCGTGGTGAAAAATTTATTAGGATTGTGGCGCAACATTATTTCCACCTGTTCGGGGGAAATCCCTGCGGCCAGTAACATGGGAACAAAAGAATCAATTAAATAGCTAAATCCAGTGCCACCATTGGCTTTTAAATGTGAGCGGCGAGTAATATCCATGGAGAGCATGACCTTATCCAATAACCCGCGTTCGGCGAGCATGACTAACATGGCGACACGGCGCTCATCAGGGAAATAGCTATTTTTACCAATGGTGTCGAATTGGACATAGACCCCCATATCGATCATTTTCATAATAAGCTCAGGTTGCTCTTTTAAGTCACAATGCCCGATGACCACACGGGCCAGCGGCACACCGTGTTTCTTCAGTAGCGCTATTTGCTCTAATCCCATAGTGCTGAAGCTGGTATGGGTCGAGATGGGGAGGCCAGTGGCATGATGAGCCAGCGCTGCGGCATGAAAAACTTTGGCCTCGTCAGGGGTAATCACGCCCTCGCTGGTGCCAATTTCTGCAATGATACCCGCCTTTAGTTCAGTGCCGTCAATGCCCACTTCGATTTCATCAATCATGGTTTGCGCCAGTTGCTGCGCGCTACTCTCACGGACCATCGGCGGGTAGAAACTGTCAGTGTAATAGCCGGTTGAGGCGATGATATTGATGCCGCTGTCGCGCATCAAATTCAGTAAAAACTGCGGATTCCTGCCCATATACCGGTTGGTAACTTCGACGATATTCACCACCCCTTGACTCACTAACTCACACATTTCATCACAGATGGGTTGATATTGGTCTAGTCGGCAGTCCAGATTATTTTTAAAGCCCGATAAATCAATATGGAGATGTTCGTGCGCGTAGGTGTATCCATTGGGATTAATCATCGGGCAGGCTCCAAAGAAAGTGAATATGAATAGTCAAGACTATCATGGGAATACATTAAATAAACTCAGGTATTGGGCTAATAGGCTTTTTTACAGATTAACCCAGTGTATTACCTTGGCTGTCATAGTAGCCAAGGATATGGGGAGCGCCACTTTGAATACCATCAATCAAAACAACATCACTGCGCGTCACGAATATTTGGGTACGAAAACTCATGATAACCGGGCTACCTAGTGGAAATTGACCGGCCAGACCCAGACAGTAATCAATGCTGTCATTATCAATCGGCAATATAGTGGATTGGCTGAAGTGGTTATTATGCCAAATTAATGCATTCTTCACATGACTACGGCGATAATAACCGCCCGCAAATAAATAGCTGTTGCCAGAGAAATGATGAGAAATCTCAGACAGATACAGCATGGAAATTTGTTCTGGTTGGTTACCCTGTTGGTTGGCAGGAATCGTCCCGGTAAGGGCATGACCGGGTTCACTGTGTGTGATGCCCAGTTTGGCCAGTTGGGGTAAAGTGGTGCAACTGGTGGCTGAAGGGGCATTTATCTGTTCAATCGCCACTCCCTGTGCTTGCAGAATATCCCGTGCCGTCAGCAAGGTGTGCATATTGGCCGTCGGCGAAGTTTGTTGCGATTGAGAGTCATACAGCATGCAGGGAAAATGTGTTATCCCGACCAATCGCACCGCCGGCATTTCTTGCAGCGCCGCAATTACTGCGGGTAAATGATTTAACTCGAAGCCAGCTTCCTGCCCGGAATAGAGTAAATCCCCCGATTGGTAAACCTTTAACATGAGTGGCTGGATAATATGTTGGCGATGCGCGGCTTGTGATATTTCCAGCGCTTTTTCCAATGAATAAACAGTAATGACTTCCGGCCGCTGACGGAGTATTTCCGCCACCATGGCAGATGGCGGTTGTACCAGATGGCCAATATGGGCGACCGGAATAGCATGGCGGTAAAGTTGTCGCGCTTCTTTAAAATCAACGGCCACCATGCCGTGATAACGGGTGCCTTGATAACTGCAAGCCAGCAGGCGGCGGCATAGTTCTGGATTACGGCCAAACTGTTTGCTCATCAAATACAGTTTTACCTGGTGATGATGTGCAGTTTGTAGCAGCAAGCGGGCATTCGCTTCAGTTTGTTCTACATCTATGACGTAGCTATCAGGGCAGATTTTTCCCTGCTGATAGAATGAGATTACGGCATCAACAAGCTTACCATTTTGTTTTAATAGGGTTTTTAAAAACATTATATGTCCTGAACGCCCGAGGCATAATGATATTTGTTAAATTATTATTATTTTGAATATTTATAATAAAAAGACCCTGATGTTGTGTTTCGGACATGCCCCCTAATAAGCCATATTAACGCAGGAGAGGGGTGTCACTAGAAAGGTATAGACCGTAAAGGTTCGCGAGTAAATATCCGATTTCATTTTCTGCCGGTTTCAGTGAAAAAAAGGCCAATAAATCTTGGTTTATCTCCCGGATATAATGAATATCTTCGCTTTGGATAATTTCCGCTAATATTGCGGGATCCAGCGCATGGATCTCTTCACCGCGGCGGGTACGCATTAATGCATTCGCCATATGGGTGATTGCCATTTCCCCTTGATAACCACTGACGGGTAACTGCCAGAAATTTTCTAACCGGTTGATAACCTGATCTAATCCTTGACCAATATCGTGGTCAACAACCCCTGACTGACAAAGAATATTCAGACGCGCATCAATACAAATCTTCAAAGAGTGGCCTCCCGAAAATAACTTAGCTTGCTGCCAGAGTAATAGGATTAATAACGAGGCTCTATCTCACCATTTTGTACCGCGCGCTGGTGGCACAGCAATAATGTTTCATTAATCCCTTTTTCCAGCAGCAATTTGATTGGATGGTTATCTGGCCGGATAAGGATAACGGCCTGCGAGGCTTGAATATAGCGCTCATCGCCTTGCAGTTTTATTGCCTGTAAATCTTCTTGAGGAATATTATCAGCCAGATTCCAAATTGCAGCATCAATATCACCACGATTTATATGCGCGATACAGTCGCTATAAGGCAATTCGACTAATTCGATAGCTTGTCCGGAGAATTTAATTTCAGTCAGCAGACATTGGTCGGGTGAGCGCGGATCTAACCCCACGCGGCGGATATTATTTTGTTCGCCACGGCGGCAAATAAGTTGGTGGCCATCCACGTAGGAGCCATTTCCTAAATTCAGTGCCAGAGTAACTTTCCCTTGCTCCAGATAACTTTTAGCCGCCAGATGCGAGACAACGGCCATATCGTAAATGCCGTCTATCAGGCATTCAATTCGCACTTCTGCCCCACGCATATGGGCAAAATAGAGCGGAAGTAAAGTAAATTGCTCTCTTAAGCCGCTGGCTAAACCTTCATAAAGTTTGGTGTAAGGCAGTGGCATGGCGCACACCATATTACCCAAATCAGCCTGTTGCAGTAATTGCGGCATATTCAAGTCAACAAGTAAGGTTCCATTTCGGCCTCGGCGCTCAACGATGATAGCGCCTTCAGCTTCCAACACTTTTAATGCGTGTTGCACCACTCCGACGGAGATACCGAAATCATCGGATAATTCATCGATAGTTTTAAGCCGATTACCCGAGCGCTCGCCAATTAAATAGCGGGCCATGGATACCAATGCCAACCCTTCTTTTTTAATGAACTTCTTACTCATGGTAGGTCAATTCAGCCTTAATTTACCCTCTGCTACCGGGCAATAAATAGTAGGGAATAATGTCAGCCACATTATTAATTTTCAGCTATATGAATATTTAGACATTCATCCGAATGCCCCATCGTGGCAATATTAAATGAGGATATATGAGATCTAAATCACGTTCTACTACATTTAGAAATAATAAGTAGACAGATTTTTTATAACGAATATGCAGGGCGCCAGAATGGCACCCCTGGGAAATGAAATAAAATTCAGTTATTAAATGACTTTATGTGGGCCGAAGCATTCATAGTGAATTCGCTCTGCAGCCACTCCTTGCGCTAATAGTTGGCGGCCTGAAAATTGCATAAAAGCTAATGGGCCACAGAAGTAATAATGCCTGTTGGGATCGGCGGCCAGCCACTGATGTGAACTGAGGTCCATCAGCCCGGTGCTGTGATAATTCTTTCCGTGATTATCTTGCGCCGTTGGCTGGCGATACCACACATGGCGGCTAAGATTTGGCATATTGTCTGCTATCGCAGCAACTTCATCGGCAAAAGCATGAACACGGCCATTTTCAGCGGCATGCAGCCAATGCACTGGCGCGGCATGTTGCTGATTATGCAAACTATTGAGCATACTTAACATCGGGGTTTGACCGACGCCGGCAGAAATCAGTGCCACGGGGGTGTCTGGCGTAATATCCAAGAAAAAATCACCGCGTGGAGGGGCGACTCGAATACTGTCGCCTTCGTGCAATTCACGGTGTAAATAATTAGAAACAGTTCCTTGCTCCTCGCGCTTCACGGCAATGCGGTAGGTTTCTCCGTTAGGGGCGGCAGTCAGGGAGTATTGGCGGATTTCCTGATACTCAAGCCGCTCATCTTCAATATAAATACCCAAATATTGGCCGGGTTTGAAATCCAGCACCCGGCCACCGTCCTCTGGGGCTAATACAAAACTGCAAATAACATCACTTTGCATCTCTTTTTTCAGGATGCGAAAGCGGCGTAAAGTTCGCCAGCCGCCAGAACTGTTCTCACCTTGTTGATAAATCTGGCTTTCCCGCGCAATAAATACATCTGCCAGCACCCCATAGGCGCTCGTCCAGGCATCCAATACTTCCTGACCGGGGGAGAACATTTCATCCAGGGTACTTATTAGGTGATGACCCACTATCGAGTAATGCTCGGGCTGAATGTTTAGGCTGGTATGTTTCTGGGCAATGCGCTCAACTGCTGGCAATAAAGCGGCCAGATTCTCGAGGTTTGCCGCATATGCACAAATGGCGTTGAACAGCGCTTCACGTTGGTCACCATTAAACTGGTTGCTCATATTGAAGATGTGCTTGAGCTCAGGATTATGCTCGAACATGCGGTCATAAAAATGTGCCGTTAGCTTGGGGCCGGTGGCGGCAAGTAATGGAATGGTGGATTTAACGATGGCGATGGTTTGACTATCCAGCATGCGGTGCTCCTTAAATATTTTGTCCCTTTCATCTTTGTGGCAATGCCAATGATTCTGGGGTTTATAGTGTGTAAATTAATACATGTATTTTAAATGCATCTTATAGTTTGCGGCTTAACTTGTAAATACGCATCCTTCTTATAAGGGATTAGCGTACTGCGTCAGTTCACAGAAGATGAAAAAATCACATAATGAATATGAGGATAATTCCGTTGCGCTGGATGAAGTCTGAACAGGTCAAAGCCTTACGCAGACTGGAGCCAATCGTTTGCGTAAAAACCTCTGTCAAGACCTATCTTAACGGGGGGCAAACAGTTTACACTGTGTCATAAAGCCCAGAAGGGCTGTTCATTAGGTCTATTTTGTTAGCTAAGTCAGGAGAGCCGGATGTTAAAGCGTGAAATGAACATTGCCGATTATGATGCAGATCTATGGCGTGCAATGGAGCAAGAAGTGGTGCGCCAGGAAGAGCACGTCGAGCTGATTGCCTCTGAGAACTACACTAGCCCGCGTGTTATGCAGGCACAAGGTTCTCAGTTGACGAACAAATATGCTGAAGGCTATCCGGGCAAGCGTTACTACGGTGGCTGTGAGTATGTCGACATTGTAGAACAGCTGGCTATTGACCGCGCTAAAGAGTTGTTCGGTGCAGATTACGCCAACGTTCAGCCGCATTCCGGTTCTCAGGCCAACGTGGCGGTTTACTCAGCGTTGCTGCAACCCGGTGATACAGTTCTGGGGATGAACCTGGCGCACGGCGGCCATTTGACCCACGGCTCACCGGTTAACTTCTCCGGTAAACTGTACAATATCGTGCCTTACGGTATTGATGAGTCTGGCAAAATTGATTATGAAGATATGGCGCGTCAGGCCGAAATTCATAAACCAAAAATGATCATCGGCGGCTTCTCTGCTTATTCCGGTATTGTTGATTGGGCAAAAATGCGCGAAATCGCTGATAGCATCGGCGCATGGTTCTTTGTCGATATGGCTCACGTAGCCGGTCTGGTAGCGGCGGGCGTTTACCCTAACCCCGTGCCACATGCGCATGTCGTGACTACGACCACGCACAAAACATTGGCTGGCCCACGCGGCGGCTTGATTTTGGCGAAAGGTGGCGATGAAGATCTGTATAAAAAACTGAACTCCTCTGTGTTCCCGGCGAACCAGGGCGGCCCATTGATGCATGTCATCGCGGGTAAAGCGGTCGCGTTGAAAGAAGCCATGGAGCCTGAGTTTAAAGTTTATCAGCAGCAAGTGGCTAAGAATGCTAAAGCCATGGTGTCGGTATTCTTGGAACGTGGCTACAAAGTGGTGTCTGGTGGTACAGATAACCACCTGTTCTTGCTTGATTTGGTTGATAAAAATATCACCGGTAAAGATGCCGATGCTGCGTTGGGTCATGCCAATATTACTGTGAACAAAAACAGCGTGCCTAACGACCCGAAAAGCCCATTCGTCACTTCTGGTGTGCGTATTGGTAGCCCGGCGATTACTCGCCGTGGTTTCAAAGAAGAAGAGTCGCGCGAGCTGGCGGGCTGGATGTGTGATGTGTTGGATAACATCAACGACGAAGCGACCATCGAGCGCATCAAGCAGAAAGTTTTGGCTATTTGCGCCCGTTTCCCGGTTTACGCATAATTTCGGCCAATTGATTTTGCTAATAAAAACCCGCGAAATGCGGGTTTTTTATTATTTTCCGCAGGTAAATGTGAAGCTAATCTCAAATTATGTGTTTGCATAATGACAAGGTTGCGAGCGGACGAGGCCTCTGTCACAGTGGCGGGCTGACCTCGGAGGGATTCATGGTACTGCAATCAACACGTTGGCTGTCGCTCAGCTATTTCACCTATTTCTTTTCTTATGGGATTTTCCTGCCTTTTTGGGGCATCTGGCTGCAAGGCGAAGGGATACCGCCTGAAACCATTGGTATTTTGCTGGGAGCCGGGCTAATTTCCCGCTTTCTCGGCAGCTTGATTATCGCCCCCAGTGTGAAAGACCCTTCCCATCTGGTCACGGCAATCCGCATTCTGGCGTTGCTGACATTGGCCTGTGCCGTGGGTTTTTGGTTTGGCCATGGTTGGGCTTGGCTGATGATAATTATTGCCGGTTTTAACCTGTTTTTTGGCCCACTGGTGCCCCTGACGGATGCGCTGGCGGCGACTTGGCAAAAACAGATAACCATGGATTATGGCAAAGTCCGGCTCTGGGGGTCACTGGCGTTTGTTATCGGTTCTGCATTGACCGGGAAACTGGTCTCTGTTTGGGGCCATCCGGCCATTCTTTACAGTTTGCTTTTCGGTGTCTCAGCGATGTTACTGGGAGCATTGCTGAAGCCGAGTGTGATGCCGCAGGGGGAGATTAAACAGCGCAAGGTGACGGCGACCCGATGGAAAGTGTTGTTATCCGAGCCGCAGGTATGGCGCTTTTTACTGTGTGTGACCCTATTACAAGGCGCACATGCCGGCTATTACAGTTTCAGTTCAATTTACTGGCAAGAGGCCGGTTATTCCACCGCAACAATTGGCTATTTATGGTCACTGGGGGTGGTGGCCGAGATTCTGGTGTTCGCATTCAGCAATATCCTGTTCCGCCGCTGGACGGCCCGTAGCCTGTTACTGCTTTCAGCGGTGAGTGGCATTATCCGCTGGAGCCTGATGGCCTCAACCACGGAGTTGCCGTGGCTCATCTTGATTCAAATTCTGCATTGTGGCTCATTCACTGTTTGCCATCTGGCGGCAATGCGCTTTATTGCTGCCCGACGTGGGGCGGATGTCATTCGTTTGCAGTCAGTTTATTCTGCACTGGCGATGGGCGGGGGCATTGCGGTAATGACGGTTATTTCGGGCTTCCTGTTCGAGCATTATCAAGGCGGGGTGTTCTGGGTGATGGCATTGATAGTCATACCGGCACTGTTTATTCGCCCTCGGGTGGTAGCAAACTCAGAAGATCTCGCCGATTAGGGCACATCTAATAGACGGCGTAACTGCTTATTTTGCTGTTCACTCATTGGCAACAACACCTGAATCAGCGGGGGGAGGGATTCAGGTTGTTGCATTGCATAGGGCGTTAGCACCACGGCGGTGCCGGCGGGTGCGCCCGATTGCAGGTATGTATCAGTGGGCAAGTGCTTAATATGTAATGGCAAAAGCGTTAACTCACGGATTTGCTGCTCAACTTGTTGTTCCAATTCTGGATTATTTTGCGTCAACATCAGCACCTGTTTTTCCTGTAAGGCATTTTCCTGCATTAACCAGGCACCAAAACTAATGGCTATTAGGGCCACTTCGGCAGGAGAAAATTGGATTTGATACTCTTGTTCGAAAGCTATCAGGGCCTGCTGGGTTGTGCGTAACAGCCGCGGATATTGGCGATTGACCTCTTTCAGTGATGAATTATCAATACCGATATTAAAATAACAGCGCTCAATAGCTGGGGCGAGGTGAGCGAAAAGTTGGCTCATTAACATCTCATTGCTGCTCAATGTCATAGCGGAAAGTTGTTGAAAACGCAGAACTAACTGGTCAATAGCCTTAAACAGGCGCGCATCTTCCGCTGATTGGCTACTGTGATAACTGTGCGCCTTAATCATTGTTAGCATCAGAATGAGCAAGTCGCGTTCGATTTTATCGAGTGGATGACCTAACAGCGGATTAAATGAATCAAATAGGCTGTCAGCCGCTACCAGCGCGGGTTTGCGTGTCAGCCAGTGTTGCTGTGTGAGGGATAACTCTGGCAGAGTATGTTGCCGATTTTCCCAAGCGCAATAAGCCAAATACAGTTGCAAAAACTGGCGATCCTTTTCATTAAGCTGGCGGCTCAGATAGGGTTCGCATTGGGTAATAATCTTTGGTAAATCCTCTGAAATGAGTCGGTTATCCCATGAGAGCGCATCATATAAGCTGGGGGCGAAATGGTGTTCTACAAACTCAGGGCAATAGCGCACTCCCCGGCGCAGCCAGTGGATTAAGCACAATCTTTTATCAAGCCGATTACCCTCAATCAAGCAACTCTTATTGGCCTGGGTACTCAGTTGCAAATGGTAGAAACGCTGGATTTCATTGGCAACCTCGGCTATATCTTGCCGGGTAGTTGGCTGCCCGACACCATTAAATTGGCTGATGGTGTCCAGCTTTACTGTGCTGGCGGGCATAAACAGCATCAGCAACATATGGCAGCGGCGTTGTTGGCCGGATAGTGGCTGACTGGATAACTGGGGCACAATAGACGTGTCCAAGCGCATATAACCTTCCGTGATGGATGTGTGGTTATTCATCATCACTAAGCATAGCAAAAGAGATTCTATTCAGTTTACTGGGGTCATGGGCTTTTACATCGACTTACAACTTACATCACAGTTATTGCAGAATTTCCAAGGATTGATTCATGTGGTCTATGTTACATTATAACAAAATTAGGGTTAAGCGGCTGATAGTCCTGCTGTTAGTGAGCTGCTCTCTTATTTATAGCCACTTTGCTGCGGCCCACCCGCACAGCTTTATTGACATGGATGCGACTTTCGTTAGTGAAAAAGAGAGGTTAGTGGGGGTAAAAATGGTCTGGACGATGGATGAAATAACTTCTGCAGATCTGTTATATGACGCAGAAAATGCCAAAAGTGACTCCGAAATCTGGAAGAAACTGGCCGCTGAAGTGATGGCCAATGTGCTGGGCCAGCACTATTTCACGGATATATACCGTGACGGTAAGCCGATGAAATATAAAAATTTGCCGACAGAATATCATTTGTCACGTAAGGGCCATCAGGCGGTTTTGACGTTTGTTTTGCCTTTGGCTGAGCCGCAACCCTTGGCTGGAAAGCCTTTTATTATCTCGACTTACGACCCCACTTACTTTGTGGATATGACTTACCCCGGTAATAAGGCGGTAAGGTTGTCGGCTGAAATGGAAAAAAACTGCAAATTAACTTTATTCACCCCCAATCCAAATGCCTCATTACAGGCTTATGCCCTGTCCTTGGATAAGAGTGACTCACCGGGAGAAGATATGGAACTTGGCAAACAATTCGCCCAACGGGTAACCGTACAATGTCAGTAGGTTTCACCCATGCTGCGCGGCCCAGACATTGGCTCATCAACTTATGGCCGCTACTGGCATTTTTAGTGCTGCTGGCCGGTGCGGTGCAGCTTGCCTGGCTTTATTGGCCGGAACTGTTGTTCAAAACCGTGGTTTGGCAAAAAAGCATGCATCAGCAGCTGGCCCAGCTACTGCAACAGGTGAAAGCCCACCCGCATCAGACCGGCTTAGCGCTGATGATGTTCAGCTTGATTTATGGTGTACTCCATGCCATGGGGCCAGGGCACGGCAAAATAGTGATTGTGACTTATCTGGCAACCCATCCGGCACAGCTAAAAAACAGTTTAAAGCTCACTTTTGCGGCGTCGATATTGCAAGGCGGGGTTGCTATCCTGCTGGTGACCGTGCTGTTGGGCATGTTGCAACTTTCCTCTCGCTATTTGCATCAAAGCAGTTTCTGGCTGGAAAAGGGCAGTTTTCTGTTGGTTATTGTGCTTGGGGTTTTGTTATGTTTGCGGGCCATAAAGCGCCTTTATTGGCAGATAAAGGCGCTGAGACCGCAGAAAATCAGCATCCAAAGCATTCAGCCGCTGAGCGCGGGCCACATTCACAGTGAGAGTTGCGGCTGTGGGCACCGCCATATGCCGAGTGCGCAAGAGTTACAAGCTGGCGATGACTGGCGTACCCGTTTGGCAATTGTGCTGGCCATGGGGATGCGGCCTTGCTCTGGTGCCATTATGGTGCTGCTGTTTGCCAAGGTGATTGGGGTTTACTGGTGGGGGATTCTTTCGGCGATGGCGATGGCGCTAGGCACCTCATTGACCATCTCGTTACTGGCATTATTCGTGCATTATGCGCGGCGATTGGCGGTGCATCTAAGCCGCAAAAGGGCTCCAGCGGCCTGGGGAGCGATAGCTTGGGCGACGTTGGCATTGACCGGCGGCTTAATTTTGTTGTTTGCCGGAGTTCTGCTTTATCTCTCCAGCCAACCGGACTTTATCGGCGGAGTTAGGCCCTTTGGGCGCTAAGGCTGACAATAAAAAAGCCAGTCGGCTAACCCAGACTGGCTTTATGATATGAAACCGTTATTTGTATAGAATTAACGCTTCAATGCATCACTGATTTCGTCGCTCATTGCTTGAACGATAGATTTCACAATGCGTGGGTTACCGGCAACGATGTTACCTGAACTGAAATGATTATGGCCGCCAGCAAAGTCAGTCACGATGCCGCCAGATTCACGCACCAGCAGTTCGCCACCGGCAAAATCCCAAGGCTTCAGCCCAATCTCAAAGAAACCATCAACACGGCCCGCGGCAACATAAGCCAAATCCAGTGCTGCTGAACCCGTGCGGCGGAAGTCGGCACACTGCTCAAATAATTTGCCAACAACGCGGATATACGCCGGAGCATGCTGTTTCGCTTTGAATGGGAAGCCGGTCGCCAGAATCGTGCCGTCTAACTCTTTGGCATTAGTACCACGCAGACGGTAGCCATTTAACTGAGCGCCTTGACCGCGCGTCGCGGTAAACAGTTCGTTACGCATTGGGTCATAGACCACGGCAACTTCGGTGCGGCCTTTGATGCGAACGGCGATAGAGACTGCGAAGTGTGGGAGACGTTTAATGAAGTTGGTAGTGCCATCCAGTGGATCAATAACCCATTGTATATCATCGTCTTCGCCAACTAAATGACCGCATTCTTCACCAATAATAGTGTGTTTGGGATAAGATTTACGGATAACGTCGACAATCAGACTTTCTGAGTCGCGGTCTACGTTGGTAACAAAGTCATTACTGCCTTTCTGGCTCGCTTCAACAGCGTCCGGAGTTTCATAATTTTTGGCAATCAGGTTACCGGCCTTACGCGCAGCGCGTATGGCGATAGTCAGCATCGGATGCATGGGTATCTTCCACTAGGATGTTAAAGAACGAGAAACGGTGCGTAGTATAGCAGGTAGTCTGATAAATGCCTATGTCTGTGTTAAGATATGCCGATTCCCCGTTATCCTCAGAGTTTGTATGTTACACAATATTCGTATCGTTTTGGTTGAGACCTCGCACACCGGCAATATGGGTTCTACAGCCAGGGCCATGAAAACAATGGGATTAACCAATTTATATCTGGTCAATCCTTTAGTAAAACCCGATTCTCAGGCTATTGCGCTGTCGGCGGGTGCCAGCGATGTGATTGGCAATGCCACCATCGTTGATACTCTGGATGAAGCGCTGGCAGGATGCAGTCTGGTGGTTGGCACCAGCGCTCGCTCTCGCACCTTGCCTTGGCCGATGTTGGAGCCGCGCGAGTGCGGTGTTCGCAGTGCGCGTGAAGCTGAACATGCGCCTGTCGCGTTAGTGTTTGGCCGTGAACGAGTTGGCCTGACGAATGATGAGCTGCAAAAGTGTCATTATCATGTGGCTATCCCGGCAAACCCGGAATACAGTTCACTGAACTTGGCCATGGCGGTGCAGATTCTGGCGTATGAAGTGCGGGTGGCATTCCTTGATCGCCAACAAGCGGCGGCACCAGCAGTAGAAGAAGAGGAAGCCCCATATCCGTTAGTTGATGATTTGGAACGTTTCTATCTGCATCTGGAGCAGGTTTTGTCTCATACTGGCTTTATACGCCAGGCTCATCCAGGGCAGATTATGAGCAAATTGCGCCGCTTGTTTACCCGCGCTCGACCAGAGGCCCAAGAGCTGAATATCTTGCGTGGGATGCTGACATCTATTGAAAAACAAGATAAATACCCACGAAGCATCACGGGTATCAATGGTCACGGCGACAAAAATTAATATTGTATATCAGACGGTTATTATAGAGTTCAGTCAATATTATTGAAAATGAAATAGTTAAATAATACTTGAGTGAATTACTAGGTTAAATAGTTGACTAAAATAGTCAAGAATGTCAGAATTCTGGCTTGTTCTCACCAACAGGTAATTTTAGCTATGAGACTGACATCCAAAGGCCGTTATGCCGTGACCGCCATGCTTGATGTGGCATTACATTCCCAGGACGGGCCAGTTCCTCTGGCAGATATTTCAGAGCGTCAGGGGATCTCGTTATCCTACTTGGAACAGCTTTTTTCACGGTTACGTAAAAATGGCTTAGTGGCCAGCGTTCGTGGTCCAGGTGGCGGTTACCTGCTGGGTAAAGATGCATCAGCAATCGCGGTCGGTGCTGTTATCACTGCCGTTGACGAATCAGTCGATGCAACCCGTTGCCAAGGTAAAGAGGGTTGTCAGGGTGGCGACCGTTGCCTGACTCACACCTTGTGGCGTGATTTGAGCGAGCGCATCAGCAGCTTCCTCAACAACATCACATTGGCAGAACTGGTGAATAACCAAGATATTCTTGAGGTTGCGGATCGCCAAAATAACGATACGCGCCGTACGGCCAATGGCCGACCGCAAGAGACGATTAACGTCAATCTGCGCGCATAAGCAGAATCTGCGGAATTTTACGTTTTGGAAGTGATGTACGGAGCATAAGAGCAATGACAGAATCAAAAGTAAAGACACCGATCTATCTGGATTATGCAGCAACGACCCCGGTAGATCCTCGTGTCGCTGAAAAAATGATGCAGTACCTGACTCTGGACGGTATTTTCGGTAACCCGGCCTCGCGTTCCCACAAATTTGGCTGGCAAGCAGAAGAAGCTGTTGATATTGCACGTAATGATATTGCCGCCTTAGTTGGTGCAGACCCTCGTGAGATTGTCTTCACCTCTGGTGCAACTGAGTCCGATAACCTCGCGATTAAAGGTGCTGCTAACTTCTACCAGAAGAAAGGCAAGCACATCATCACCTGTAAGACTGAACATAAAGCGGTGCTGGATACCTGTCGCCAATTGGAGCGTGAAGGCTTCGAAGTGACTTATTTGGCGCCTCAGTCTAACGGTATTATCGACCTGAAGCAGCTGGAAGCGGCAATGCGTGAAGATACCATTCTGGTTTCTATCATGCATGTGAACAATGAAATCGGTGTGGTGCAGGATATCGCTGAAATCGGCGAAATGTGCCGTAGTCGCGGGATCATTTTCCACGTCGATGCGACCCAAAGCGTGGGTAAATTACCGATTGACCTGAGCAAGCTGAAAGTCGATTTGATGTCTTTCTCTGCCCATAAAGTTTATGGCCCGATGGGCATTGGCGCACTGTTTGTTCGCCGTAAACCACGTATTCGTATTGAAGCACAGCAGCACGGCGGTGGCCATGAACGCGGTATGCGCTCTGGTACCTTGCCAGTGCATCAGATAGTGGGCATGGGTGAAGCTTACCGTATTGCCAAAGAAGAGATGGAAAGCGAGGCGGCGCGTCTGCGCTCACTGCGTCTGCGGCTGTGGAACGGCATCAAAGATATCGAAGAAGTTTACCTGAATGGCGATTTGGAGAATGGCGCACCTGGCATTCTTAACGTCAGCTTCAACTATGTTGAGGGTGAGTCGCTTATTATGGCACTGAAAGATCTGGCTGTTTCGTCAGGTTCAGCCTGTACCTCCGCGAGTCTGGAACCTTCTTACGTGTTGCGTGCGTTGGGGATGAACGATGAACTGGCTCACAGTTCAATCCGTTTCTCTCTGGGGCGTTTCACCACTGAAGCAGAGGTAGACTACGCCATTGCGCTGGTACGTAAATCTATTGGCCGTCTGCGTGATTTGTCTCCGCTATGGGAGATGTTCAAGCAGGGCGTGGATATCAGCAGCATTGAATGGTCTCACCATTAATTCCAGATTTTAAGACTCAGGAGTAATCTCATGGCTTATAGCGAAAAAGTAATCGATCACTATGAAAACCCACGTAATGTTGGGTCTTTCGATAATGCAGACCCTACCATTGGTAGCGGCATGGTTGGCGCGCCTGCTTGTGGTGATGTCATGAAATTGCAGATCAAAGTTAACGACGCTGGCATTATTGAAGATGCGCGTTTTAAAACTTACGGCTGCGGTTCTGCTATTGCTTCCAGTTCTTTAGTAACTGAATGGATGAAAGGTAAGTCTCTCGATCAGGCTGAAGCGATCAAAAATACTCAGATCGCCGAAGAGCTGGAGTTACCGCCAGTCAAAATTCACTGCTCAATATTGGCAGAAGATGCCATTAAAGCAGCTATCGCTGACTACAAAAGCAAGCATACTGCCAAGTAGTTGTAGTATAGGTTATTAATAACGGGCTCATTTCTCCAAAAATTGCAAGATGCTGCGCACCAGTTGACTTGCAATTTGCAAGATAGCGAGAATATGAGCCGGTTCCAGAGTTGAGGAAGGTGTATGTCGATATCAATCAGCGACAGTGCTGCACAACGGGTCAGCGCCTTTTTAAATCACCGTGGTAAAGGCCTGGGTTTGCGCTTAGGTGTGCGGACGTCGGGCTGCTCCGGTATGGCATATGTCCTGGAATTTGTTGATGAAATGAACGATGACGATATCGTTTTTGAAGACAAAGGCGTGAAAGTGATAGTCGACGGCAAAAGCATGGTCTATCTTGACGGCACCGAACTGGATTTCGTCAAAGAAGGTCTAAACGAAGGTTTTAAGTTCAACAATCCGAATGTCTCAAATGAGTGCGGGTGTGGCGAAAGCTTTAACGTTTGACCCTGTTTTTGTTCCTATCTCAGGCACTTGATGCCGAATACAGCTCTCTTGGCTAAAGAGAGCTGTTTAGATCTCAGCTCAGTCAACACGACAACTCCCAGAGCATGTTATGGATTATTTTACATTATTCGGGCTGCCAGCTCAGTATCTGATTGATGGCAACCAACTCGCGACCCGCTATCAAGAATTGCAACGCCAATTTCACCCCGATCGTTTTGCTAATCAGCCGGAACGCGAGCGCTTGGCCTCGTTACAGCAAGCGCTCACCATCAATGATGCCTACCAAACCCTCAAGCACCCGTTAAAACGGGCTGAGTATATGCTATCTTTGCAGGGTTTTGATTTAGGCAATGAACAACATACTATGCGCGATACTGCGTTTCTGATGGAGCAATTAGAGTTGCGCGAAGAGCTTGATGCTATCGAACGCAATTCTGATGCTGAGACGCAACTCGCTGAATTTAATCGCCGCTTGGTACTCATGACCCAAACGCGCAGCCAGCTGATGGTTGAGCAACTGAATCAGCAACAATGGGAGCAAGCAGCAGAGACGGTACGAAAATTACGTTTTCTGGATAAGTTACACCAGCAGGTTGAGCAGTTAGAAGAGCGCCTGTTTGATGACTTTTCATGAGAATTTAATAGGGCAGTAAAATTGCATCTGATTGATAAAAATAAATAAAATTCAATTTATTAATGATGCAATGCCCGACTATTTCTTATTAGAGCGTGTCGCTAAAGTTTTATAGATTGATGGAAGCTCAATATGGCCTTATTACAAATTAGTGAGCCTGGTTTAACAGCTGCGCCGCATCAACGCCGGTTGGCTGCTGGGATAGATTTAGGCACCACCAACTCGCTGGTGGCTACAGTGCGCAGCGGTAAAGCGCAAACCCTAGCCGATGAACAGCAGCGGGATCTTTTGCCCTCAGTGGTTCATTATCAACAAGAGGGAATCGATGTTGGCTGGAATGCGCGCCATTTAGCCGCATTGGATCCGGTCAATACCATCAGTTCAGTCAAGCGCATGATGGGCCGCTCTTTGGCCGATATCATGCAGCGCTATCCTAATCTGCCTTACCAATTCCAGCCGAGCGAAAACGGCTTGCCGACTATCCAGACGGCGAGTGGATTAGTCAATCCGGTGCAAGTCTCTGCAGATATTCTTACAGCATTGGCGCAACGAGCACGAACTGCTCTGGCAGGGGATTTGGATGGCGTGGTGATTACTGTTCCGGCGTATTTTGATGATGCTCAACGCCAGGGCACCAAAGATGCGGCCCGTTTGGCCGGATTGCATGTATTGCGTTTGCTCAATGAACCAACGGCGGCGGCTATCGCCTATGGCCTGGACTCCGGTCAAGAGGGGGTGATTGCTGTTTACGACTTGGGCGGCGGGACATTTGATATTTCTATTTTGCGCTTGAGCCGTGGGGTGTTTGAAGTTTTGGCCACGGGGGGCGATTCTGCGCTGGGTGGCGATGATTTTGACCACTTATTAGCAGATTGGCTGCGCGAGCAAGCTGGCATTGATTCCCGTGATGATCATGGAGTGCAGCGGCAGCTTCTTGATGCGGCAATTGCGGCCAAAATTGCGCTGAGCCAGGCTGAAGTTGCTGACGTCTCTGTTGCCGGTTGGCACGGGCAGGTCACCCGTGAGCAGTTTGAGTCTCTGATAGCCTCATTAGTGAAACGCACATTAATGGCCTGTCGCCGGGCATTAAAAGATGCCGGCGTCACGGCTGACGAAGTGCTTGCCGTGGTGATGGTGGGCGGCTCGACCCGAGTGCCTTTGGTACGTGAGCAGGTTGGGCAATTCTTTGGCCGCACGCCACTGACTTCAATTGACCCGGATAAAGTGGTCGCCATTGGGGCCGCTATTCAAGCAGATATTCTGGTGGGAAATAAACCCGACAGTGACATGCTTCTGCTTGATGTTATCCCGCTGTCGCTAGGGCTGGAAACCATGGGGGGGCTAGTGGAGAAGGTTATCCCGCGCAATACCACCATCCCAGTGGCTCGCGCGCAAGAGTTCACGACCTTTAAAGATGGTCAGAGCGCGATGTCTATCCACGTGCTACAAGGTGAACGCGAATTGGTACAAGATTGCCGCTCACTGGCCCGCTTTACCTTACGGGGTTTACCGCCGCTGCCAGCTGGAGGCGCGCATATTCGCGTGACTTTCCAGGTGGATGCGGACGGGTTATTGAGTGTCACGGCAATGGAGAAATCCACTGGTGTTGAGGCATCGATTCAGGTGAAGCCCTCTTATGGGCTGTCTGACGATGAAATTACCAAGATGATTAAAGATTCAATGGCGAATGCGCAAAGTGATATTGGCGCCCGCAAACTGGCGGAACAACAAGTCGAAGCTTCCCGTGTGCTAGAGAGTTTACAGGGCGCACTGGCCGCAGACGCAGCATTACTCAGTGAGCAAGAAAGTACCGCCATCGCTCAGGCGATAGCGGCATTACAGCAGCAGATGCAGGGCACTGACCCACATGCTATCGAAGCTGCGATAAAAGCGTTAGATACACAAACGCAAGATTTTGCCGCGCGCCGGATGGATGCTTCTATCCGTCGTGCTTTGGCTGGCCATTCTGTGGATGAGGTTTAATCATGCCTAAAATCGTATTTCTGCCCCATAAAGATCTTTGCCCGGATGGCGCAGTGCTGGAAGCAACCCAAGGTGAAACCATATTGGATGTCGCCTTGCGCAATGGAATTGATATTGAACACGCCTGTGAAAAATCCTGCGCGTGCACCACTTGCCACTGTATTGTGCGCGAGGGTTTTGACTCCCTGCCAGAAAGCAGCGAGCTGGAAGATGACATGCTGGATA
Organism: Yersinia hibernica; assembly: GCF_004124235.1. Lineage (NCBI taxonomy): Bacteria > Pseudomonadati > Pseudomonadota > Gammaproteobacteria > Enterobacterales > Yersiniaceae > Yersinia > Yersinia hibernica. Next base: position 3,427,483 of record NZ_CP032487.1, on the reverse strand, counting down.
AAGCCTGGGGCCTGGAGCCGGAGAGCCGCCTGAGTTGTCAGGCCAGAGTCACCGACGAAGATCTGGTGGTTGAGATCCCGCGCTATACTATTAACCATGCACGGGAGCACTGATATGAGCTTAACGTGGCAAGATACCCGCGCGATTGGCGAAGCTCTTTACGACCAGTTCCCGGATATGGATCCGAAAACAGTACGTTTTACTGATATGCACCAATGGATTTGTGACTTAGAAGATTTCGATGACTCCCCACAGGGGTCAAATGAAAAAATACTCGAAGCGATTTTGTTGGTTTGGTTAGATGAATTTGAATAGATAAAGATTGGGTCGCGTAAGCGGCCCTTTTTTGTACCTGATCTGATACCTTAGAGCGACAGCCCGCGAAGGCGGGTATTTTACAGCAAGATTGGTCATCGCCGCAGTCAAGCTAGACCTGTATATAAGCAGCTGAATAACAGCAAAAAATAATAATGAAGAGGTAGTTCATGACAACAGAAATGATGCAAGTAACCCTATCCGATAAGCCAGCTGATGCCCGCTGGGGCGAGAAAGCAATACTCAGTACCAATGCTGAGGGGGTAACCATTCACCTGACCAATAACGGTCAATTAGGTGCCATTCAACGCGCCGCCCGTAAAATAGATGGGCAAGGTATTAAACACATAAAACTGGCCGGAGAGGGCTGGGGTCTGGAGCAAAGTTGGGCATTCTGGCAAGGTTTCCGTGGGCCAAAAGGCCAGCGCAGTGTGGCGTGGGCAGAACTGCCAGTAGACGAAAAAACCGAGCTGGAACAACGGATAAAGATTATTGACTGGGTGCGCGATACCATCAATGCCCCCGCAGAAGATTTGGGGCCAGAGCAACTGGCAAAAAACGCGATTGATTTACTGTGCTCGGTATCATGCGATGCCGTCAACTATCGCATTACCAAAGGCGAAGACCTGCGTGAACAAGGCTATGCCGGGATTTACACAGTCGGGCGTGGCTCTGACCGAGCGCCGGTGTTGTTAGCACTGGACTACAACCCAACCGGTAATCCAGATGCGCCAGTAATGGCTTGTCTGGTAGGTAAAGGCATCACTTTTGATTCAGGCGGTTATAGCCTGAAACAGAGCGCATTCATGGATTCAATGAAATCCGATATGGGAGGGGCTGCGACAGTGACCGGTGCACTGGCATTGGCAGCGGCTCGTGGGTTAAAAGAGCGGGTAAAATTGTATCTATGTTGCGCCGATAATATGGTTAGCGGTAATGCCTTTAAGCTGGGTGATATTATTCGCTATCGCAATGGTAAGACAGTTGAAATTATGAATACTGATGCTGAAGGGCGCTTGGTATTGGCTGATGGCCTGATTGATGCCTCTGAGCAGCATGCACCGCTGATTATTGATGCTGCAACCTTAACCGGCGCGGCAAAAACTGCGTTAGGTAATGATTACCATGCTTTGTTCAGCTTTGATGATGCACTGGCGCAAGCTTTGTTGAGCAGCGCGCAAAGCGAGCACGAACCTTTCTGGCGTTTGCCGCTGGCAGAATTCCATCGCAGCCAGTTGCCCTCTAATTTTGCTGAGCTGAATAATGTCGCGGGGGCCGCTTACAGCGCGGGTGCCAGCACCGCAGCGGCATTTTTGTCGCACTTTGTGAAAAATTATCAGCAAGGTTGGTTACACATCGACTGTTCTGCAACCTACCGTAAAAGCGCGGTTGAACAGTGGTCGGCGGGGGCAACCGGGTTAGGGGTGCGTACCATTGCTAATCTGTTGTTAGCGAAAGCAAAACAGTAAGTTTTAGTGATACTTAAAGACGTTTGGGGCGCATTTTGCGTCCCTTTGTTTGATTGTTTTTCTGGAGTTGAGCATGAGTTTGCCGCAATCCCCTGATGATAGCCACGATAACCATCACCATGATGCAGAGCACAATCTGGAGTCTTTGCTAAAACTGGCCGCGACGGAGTCAATTCATCGCATCGCTTTTTTTCGCGCGCTGCTAGATGCCACAGTTTTAGTGCTGGTGGATGATTCAGATAAGAGTGGTGAGGATGGTGAAATGACCTTCACGGCAGGCAATGGCGTGAATATTCTGCATTGGGAAAAGCAGGATGGTGAATCAGTCATTCCATTCTTTACCTCGGTCGAGGTGCTCCAGCAGGCGTTGGATATCGCCGAAGATCAACCGATTGACAGTGAAAAACAGCCATTTATTGCTATGCCAGTGCGGGTGTTATTTGAAATGACGCAAGGTGCGCATCTGTTTTTGAATCCGAAATCAGAGCACGGTAAAGAGTTCTGGCCACAAGAAGTGGCGATGCTGCTAGAAAATGGTGGCTTGGCGCAGCCAGCTGAAATGGTGGTGGATAAAGAGAGCCAAATTCTGCTAGGGCAGCCGGAAGAATATCCAGCCGCCATGGTCGATGCTTTGATCCAGTTATTCAGCCAACGTAAACCGGTGCGGCGGGCATTTTTGGCACTGATGCATGATAAGGCGGTAGACGAGAAACCTAACTTATTGATCGGGCTGGAGGTGGATGGTTCCATTGATGAAATTGATCAGTTGATTCAAGAGGCGGGTCATGTAGCCAGTGACCATGCGCCGGATGATGGCCCAGTAGATTTTTGTGTGGTGAATGAGAAAGAGCGGGGAGTCAGCCATTATCTGATGACGCATACTCAAGCATTTTATCAGCGCAAGTGGGGCAGTTGGCTGAGAAATGTCATTCCGTCGACTAATCATTAATGGGAAAAGGGGCCGATATGGCCCTTTTTTTATGGGCCACAGTTATCATGCTATAGGCAGAAACTACCCTGTTATTGAGGGCCTATCAGTCATGCCAGATTGATGGCCAGCAAGGTTTCCACTGTTTGTCTTAAGCTGTATTGATCCAATACAAAATCTTAATGGGTCTTTAGTTGTCTGGATATTCGCTTTATCATTTTGTCTACAGCCAGTTTAGCTATTGTTGCTGAGTTGGCTGTCTCAGACTTATTTTTAACATTTTGTTCTGCTTGCTCAGTGGCCAGCGGATATTGAGTCACATAATCCTGCAACTTATTGATAGTATTCTGTTCAACTTGAGACAGTAATTGAATACCGCCCGACTTTTGTGTCATTGGCATCAGCAATAGCGCGTGAATAAAATTGCTGTGCTGAAACTCAGTTATCGGGGCTGTTTGTGCCGTAATGGTGCCACTTAATACTAGCAATGAGATAAGAATGAATAATGACAATAAGTGTGCATTAAATGTGTTGCTAGGATTCATAATTATATAGCCCCTATTTTAAGGTGGTGTTTATTAAATTGATATAAATGCTCAATAATGATGTGTCGGTTTTTAGAAAATATAAGCAAAGTCGGTTTGATTTTCTATTTATTAAAATGTTAATTTTTTATTTTGTATTTGTTTTATTTATCTTTGTGCATGGCGATTTAGCTGTTAATTTATTTTTATTGTTTTATTTCATGGTGTTGCTTGGTTTCTGTTTTCCCTGTTGTTTTGTTGTGGGTGAGTTTTTGTTTTATTCTTAAAAATATTAAATACCATTTCCTCTCGGGGTTTCATTAAGATAAATATTGTTTTTTCCAAAATAGTCACAACTTGTAATAAGAATAATCTCAATGGTTGATGGTCTATATTCCCTGTTTGCCGAATGCTATAATCTTGCCATCAACCAGGGAGCAAGATATGAATGACAACAGTTTGCATCGGTTAATGTTGAGAATGAAAGGGTGTCAGATGGTGCTCTTGGTCAGCGCGATATTATTATTAGCGGGCTGTGATGATGAGAACAAAAATAAGGATGTTGCTGCGTCATCTGCGCCGGTGGCAACACAGGTCAGTGAGTCTGTGGTCAAAACGCCAGTCAGCAAAATTAATGATGCCAATAAATTGGCAGAACTGGCCAAACAGCATGCTGGCCAGCCGCTAACATTGCTCGATGCCTCTGAGCTGCAACTTGATGGTGCCAGTGCCATGGTGCTGACTTTCTCCCAGCCATTAGATCCCCACCAAGACTTTTCCTCACAAGTTCATCTGGTTGATACCGTCAGTGGAAAAATTGATGGGGCTTGGGAGCTGTCCGATAACTTGATGGAATTGCGCTTACGCCACCTTAAACCTGAGCGTAAATTGCTGCTGACCGTCGACAGTGCTTTGAAAGGTATTGGCGGTGCTCAGCTTGGTGAGCAACAACAGCAACAAATCACCACCCGCGAGATTAAACCGAGTGTCGGTTTTGCCAGTAAGGGCTCTTTGTTGCCGGGGAAATTGGCGCAGGGGTTGCCGGTGATGGCACTCAATGTTGATAGTGTTGATGTCAACTTTTTCCGCATTAAACAAAATAGCCTGGCGAATTTCCTGGCCACATGGCAGTACCGCAGTGCGCTGTCTAACTGGGAGTCGGACGAGTTGCTGAAAATGGCTGATCTGGTCTATAGCGGCCGTTTTGACCTTAATCCCGCGGCAAATACCCGCGAAAAACTGTTACTGCCATTAGCTGATATCAAGCCGCTGCAAGAATCTGGTGTTTATCTGGCCGTGATGCAACAAGCCGGGCACTACAGTTATACCAACGCCGCAACCTTATTTACGCTTAGTGATATTGGTGTTTCCTTACACCGCTACCATGACCGGATAGATGTCTTTGCTCAGGCATTGGCGGGTGGAGCCGCTTTGAAAGGTGTGGCGTTGCAACTGTTGGATGAGAAAGGCCAAGTGCTGGAACAGGCTGAAACTGATGGTCAGGGCCATGCGCAACTGGAAAAAAATGCCCAGGCAAAATTGCTGCTGGCCTCGCAAAACGGGCAGACCAGCCTTATTGACCTCAATGCACCAGCATTAGATTTAGCTGAGTTTGAGATTGGCGGGCCAGAAGGTTTCCAGAAGCAGCTGTTTGTTTTTGGCCCGCGAGATCTGTATCGCCCCGGAGAGACTTTAATTGTCAATGGCTTACTGCGTGATGCCGACGGCAAACCCCTGACGACCCAGCCAATCAAAGTGGATATCCTCAAGCCCGACAATCAAGTGGTGCGCAGCTTTGTCTGGCAGCCAGAACAGGGCTTATATCAATACCAATACGCCATTCCCGAGGGGGGGCCGACCGGCGAATGGTCATTGCGCCTGAATCTGGGTGACAACCAACCGCGGCTGTACAAATTTAAAGTGGAAGACTTCCTACCCGAGCGCATGGCACTAGAAATTGCCGCCAGTGAAGCGCCGCTTGCCACCAACAGCGACGTCAGTTTTGCGATAACCGGCCGCTATCTGTATGGCGCTCCGGCGTCAGGTAATCGTCTACAAGGTCAATTATTCCTGCGGCCGCAGCGCGAAGCGGTAGCTTCATTACCTGGCTTTGAATTCGGTTCGGTTATTGAAGAAAATCTCTCGCGCACCTTGGATGAGTTCGATACCACGCTGGACAGCAACGGTCAGGCGGATATCGACGTTGACAACAGTTGGCAGAATGCGCAATCGCCGCTGAAACTGATTTTACAGGCCAGTTTGCTGGAATCTGGTGGGCGGCCGGTGACGCGCCGTGCCGAGCAAGCATTGTGGCCCGCGGATGTGCTGGTGGGCATTCGCCCCTTGTTCAACAAACAGCAAGTTTATGATTATCGCAGTGACAGTTATAAGTCACAGGCCATGGTTGATCAGGACTCTAGCGCCGATTTTGACATTGTTTATGCCAATGCTGAGGGAGAAAAACAGGCGGTTAATGGCCTGAAAGTCAAGCTGGTGCGCGAACGCCGCGACTATTATTGGCAGTGGTCAGAAAGTGATGGTTGGCAGTCACTGTATGATAAAAAAGATCTGACACTGGCCGAGCAATCAGTGAATATTGCGGCCAATGGCAGCGCCAAAGTTAGCTTCCCGGTGGAGTGGGGCGCTTATCGTATCGAGGTCAGTAATCCAGATAATGAATTGGTGAGCAGCTCGCGTTTCTGGGCCGGTTATAGTTGGCAGGATAATACGGCGGGCAGCGGCGCGGTTCGGCCCGATCAGGTCAAACTGACATTGGATAAACCGGCTTATCGCCCGGGCGAGCAAGTGAAACTGCATATTGAAGCACCGGCGGCGGGTAATGGCTATCTGCTGGTGGAGTCCAGCGACGGGCCACTGTGGTGGCAAGAAGTGACCATCCCGGCGGGCGGCACTGAAGTTGACGTGCCGATTAACACCGCCTGGAATCGCCATGATTTGTATCTCAGTGCAACAGTGATTCGCCCTGGTGATAAGTCGCAACAGGCCACACCAAAACGGGCGATTGGTTTGCTGCACTTGCCGCTGGTGGATGAAAGCCGCAAGCTGGCGCTGGAGTTGGCATCACCTGAGCGCATTCGTCCTAATCAGACGTTAACTGTCAAAGTGAAAGCCAGCCGCAGCGGCGCACCATTACCGGAAAAAGTGCAGGTGCTGCTGTCTGCGGTTGACAGCGGAATTCTCAATATCACCGATTACACCACACCAGACCCTTATGATGCTTTCTTTGGCCGTAAACGCTATAGCGCTGATCAATATGATGTTTATGGTCAGTTAATTGAAGGGCAGGGGCGCTTGGCGAGCCTACGTTTTGGTGGCGATGGTGATGATGAAGATGCGCTGTCTCGTGGCGGTAAAAAGCCCATAACCGAAGTGACTATTGTGGCGCAGCAAGCTCAGCCGGTTACCTTAAACGCGCAGGGCGAGGGCATTGTTGAACTGGCTATCCCTGATTTTAATGGCGAGCTGCGCTTGATGGCGCAAGCTTGGAGTGATGAAGACTTCGGCAAAGCGGAAGCCAAAGTGGTGGTGGCCGCCCCACTGATTGCTCAACTGGCTACCCCGCGCTTTTTGGCGGGCGGCGACAGTACCCAACTGGCATTGGATTTGAGTAATCTGTCCGGCCAGCCACAGAGACTGTCACTCAATTGGGTTGCCAGCGATTTACTGGCATTGACCGGCGCGCCGAGCCAATCTATTTCGCTGGCCAATGGTGAGCGCAAAACGGTGCTCATTCCGGTGCGGGCGCTGAATGGTTTTGGTCAAGGTGATATTGGGCTGACTATCAAGGGCATGATATTGCCGGATGAAAAATTGCCGGATTACCAGCATCATTGGAAAATAGGGGTGCGGCCAGCTTATCCGGCCCAAACTCGCCATTTCGCGAATGTGCTGCGCAGCGGCGATAGCTGGAATCTACCCGCTGAGGCCATCGAGGGGTTGGTCCCTGAAACCCTGCAAGGGCAACTGCTGATAACCAGCCGGCCGCCATTGAATTTAGCGCGCTATATTACTGAACTTTATGCTTATCCTTATGGCTGTTTGGAACAGACGGTGAGTGGGCTATATCCTTCATTATACAGCAATTATGCCCAACTGACCGCATTGGGTATTAAGGCTGACAGTGATGAAAAACGGCGCAAAAGTATTGATGTCGGTATTGAGCATCTGCTCAGTATGCAGCGCTATAACGGCAGTTTTGGTTTGTGGAGCAATAACAGCCCAGAAGAGTTCTGGCTGACGGCTTATGCCACCGACTTCCTCTACCGCGCCAGCCAGCAAGGATACAGTGTGCCAGCGGCGGCGCTCACTGCTGCCAACAACCGCTTGCAACGTTATTTGCAGGATCCCACTCAGATTGAGATCCGCTACAGTGAGCAGAAAGGGCACACGCGCTTTGCGGTGCAAGCTTATGCGGGCTTGGTATTGGCGCAGCAGCAGCAGGCATCCCTTGGGGCATTGCGCCAATTGTACACCCGCAGTAATGATGCGCGCTCCGGCCTGCCGTTGGTGCAATTAGGTGTGGCATTGAAATTGATGGGCGACATGCCGCGGGCCAAAGAATCCATAGCTCAGGGGCTAAATACCTCCCGCAGTGATAAAGATTATTGGCTGGAGGATTACGGCAGCTCACTGCGCGATGACGCGCTGATTTTGGCCTTGCTGACGGACAATAATCTGTTGCCGCAAGCTCGCGATACACGGCTGTTGGATTTATCTAATGCGCTGGTGAGCCGCAATTATCTCTCTACGCAGGAGAGTAATGCACTGTTCTTGGCCGGCCGCACCCTGATGAGTAGCGCTGAGACCCCGTGGCAAGTGGCGATAGCGCCACAGCAGGAATCTATCGCGCTGAGCCCGGCCGTGACACAAAACACCGCCTTGAATCAACACTGGTCAGCACCACAACTGGCGGGAGGGATGCAATTACACAACCGTGGTGAGGTGGCGCTATATAGCCGTGTGGATATTGTGGGCTATCCGCAGCAAACACCCGCCCCATTTAGCAATAACTTACATATCAGCCGTAGTTATATTGGGCTTGATGGTCAACCGCTGCAATTATCCCAGCTTAAAAGCGGGGAGTTAGTTCTGGTGCATTTAGATGTGTGGGCTGATAAACGGGTGCCCGATGCGCTGGTGGTTGATTTGCTACCTGCCGGTTTGGAGCTGGAAAACCAAAATTTAGGGGACAGCAGCGCCAGCTTAGGGGAAAGCGCCACCAGTGTGACGGAGTTATTGCAGGATATGCAACAGTCGGATATTAAGCATCAGGAATTCCGTGATGACCGCTACGTTGCCGCAGTGAATGTCGACTCATATCGGCATACGACTTTGCTCTATCTGGCGCGAGCAGTGACACCGGGTATTTATCAAGTACCGGCTCCTCAAGTGGAGTCCATGTATGTGCCGGATTGGCGGGCGCTGGGCAGCACGGTGTCGCAGCTTGAAATTTCTGAGTAAATGCTCACTCCCCATTACCGTTGGCCGTCAGCGACTGTAATGGGGCGCTGAATACTATTGATGAAACGAACGTTTTTTGCTCGTCATCGCCGCAAAATTTGGATATTGGCGTTGATTGCGGTGCTCTCTCCGGCGGTGTTATGGCTGGCGGATAAGCGCTGGCCGCTGCCATTAACTGAGGCTCAGGTTGCACGGGTGGTCGTGGCTGAAGATGGCACGCCGTTATGGCGTTTTGCTGATGCCGACGGGGTGTGGCGCTATCCCGTTACCCTGTCAGAGGTTTCCCCTTATTATCTGCAAGCGCTGCTGACCTTCGAAGACCGCTGGTTTTATCAGCATCCCGGTGTGAACCCATTGGCGCTGATTCGTGCCGCTTGGCAGGATTTGCGTGCGGGTAAAATTTTGTCTGGCGGCAGTACATTATCTATGCAGGTTGCCCGCCTGATTGACCCACATCCCCGCACATTCGCCGGTAAGTTGCGCCAAGTGTGGCGAACGGCTCAGCTGGAGTGGCACTTCTCCAAAGCACAAATTCTCGAAATCTATCTTAATCGCGCCCCATTTGGTGGCACGTTGCAAGGGATTGGCGCTGCCAGTTGGACTTATCTGGGTAAGCCTCCCTCTCAATTAACCCCCGCAGAAGCCGCGTTACTGGCGGCATTACCCCAAGCTCCCAGCCGATTACGGCCGGACCGCTACCCGCTACGCGCTAAAGAGGCACGCGATAAAGTGTTGAATCGGCTGGCGGATTATCAAGTGTGGCCTACAGCGCAAGTTACTGATATTAAGCAAGAAGAAATCTGGCTGGCACCGCGTCAGGTTCCCCAGTTAGCGCCATTACTGGCCCGGCGCTTAATCAGTGGCAATCAGCGGGAAGTGATTAAAACCACATTGGATGCTGGGTTACAGCGGCAATTAGAAGATATGGCCAACGGCTGGCGTCACCAATTACCCGAGAAAACTTCACTGGGGTTGCTGGTCGTCGACCACACCACCATGAATGTGAGTGCTTACCTCGGCTCAGTGGATTTTCAGGATAATAGCCGCTTCGGCCATGTCGATATGGTGAGTGCCTGGCGTTCACCGGGGTCGACACTGAAACCATTTCTGTATGCCATGGCATTGGATGATGGCCTAATTCATGCAGAATCACTGCTACAAGATGTGCCGCGCCGCTTTGGTGATTATCGCCCCGGCAATTTTGATACCGGATTTCATGGCCCGGTTAGCGCCAGCGAGGCATTGGTGCGCTCACTGAATTTACCGGCAGTACAATTACTGGAAGCTTATGGCCCAAAACGCTTTACCGCTAATTTACGCAATGCTGGTCTGAAGTTACGTTTTCCCCTGCACAGTGAACCCAGCCTGGCGGTTATTCTTGGGGGAACCGGTTCACGGCTGGACCAATTAGTGGCGGCGTACAGCGCCTTTGCTCGTGGCGGAATGGCGGCTAGCTTGCGTTTCGAACCCCAGCAGCAGATACAAGAGCGGCGGCTATTTTCACCGGGAGCGGCATGGATTACCCGGCGCATCATGGCGGGAGAGGCCCGGCCATTGCCGGATGATATTTTACCGGCCAGTGTCCCCTTGGCGTGGAAAACCGGCACCAGTTATGGCTATCGTGATGCATGGGCGATAGGTATTAATGCGCGTTATACCCTTGGCGTGTGGGTTGGGCGGCCTGATGGAACCCCGGTCGCCGGTCAATTTGGTTTCGCCACCGCGGTGCCAATCCTTAACCAAGTCAACAATTTGTTGATGACGCGCTTACAGCAAAATGGCCGCCAGTTACCCCTTGATCCTCGCCCCTCATCGGTCACTCGGGAAGAGATTTGTTGGCCGGGCGGCCAACCATTGGCCATGGGTGACAGTAACTGCCGACAACGGCGACAAAGTTGGGTGCTTGATGGCACTCTCCCCCCGACTCTGATGGCCGCGGGGCAGGAGAATATTCAAGGTAGCCAACTCACTGTTTGGCTAAATTCACAGCAACAGCGCGTCGCGGCTGATTGCCCTGGTGCTACCCCGGCAGCACTCATTTTATGGCCATTGCCACTTGAACCTTGGTTACCCGTAACCGAACGCCGCAGTCACCGCTTGCCTGCTGCTAGCCGCGAATGCCCGCCACCCATTGATATGAATGTGGCCCCGCTACTGATTTTGGGCATCCGTGACGGTGCTGTGGTGAAGCGGTTGTCGGGTCAACCGCGCCTCGACCTTCGCTTGGCAGTACAGGGCGGCTATGGGCAGCATTGGTGGTTCCTCAATGGTGAGCAAGTTGCCATCACTGGGGATAATCAATCATGGACTCAGACATTGTCTCAGCCTGGCCGTTATCAACTCAATGTATTAGATGAAAGTGGTCAAGTGAGTAATTTAACATTTCGCTTGGACTAGCATCAAACTCTGGTGAAATTAATTACAATCAGCCATTCATTCATTATATTTATTCTTAATGTAATGTTTTTATAATAAAAAATATATTAATAATTAATCCGAATTTACGATAGTCTGTATTTTAATGTTTTTCTAGTTTTCAATTTAATTGCTTTCAATTGCTAATAATTCTCTGTTAATTTAATTTGACATGTTAATGAAAATAGGGAGGGGAAATGATAAAGAATAACTGCTTATCATTGCTGATGCTGTTTTTTTTAATATTAAGCACTAACGTATATTCTAGTGAGCCAAAAATTTGTTTCTATATAGATGAAAACTTTCAAGGTGAATCACTTTGCACTACAGAGGGTAATGCTGTAGATATACTACCTGGAAAATGGAATGACAGTATCTCATCTATTGAGATCCCCCATGGCATGGTTGTTTCAGTATTTAAAGATGACAATTTTTCAGGGAAAACTTTCACTTTTAAAGAAAGTGTGGAGTCTTTATTATTAATGCATTGGACAAATTTGAATGATGAAATTAGCTCTTTTAAAGTGAGGAGTGCGGCTTGTTTTTATGAGCTTGATAAATTTTATGGTAATTCGTTTTGCTTATCGGGCAATGAAAGTATAGATCTGTATGCTGATGGACAAAAGCATCATATAGTGAATCCGTTTAATGATGGAATTAATTCTATAAAAATACCCAAAGACACTCAAGTCACTGTTTATACGGATGACGGTTACGGTGGTAAATATTTTGTTTTAATGAGTGATTTTTTGGCTGATGAATTAGAACAGCTCGAGATGAATAAAGATATCACTAGCATCAAGGTTTCTCAGCAAGAGTTTTTCATTTGCGATCAATTTTGTGTGGTTAAAGGACTGTTATCTATTCCATTAGGGCGAAGTTTTGGGACTTATTGGCTTGATGATAGAATTAAATATAAAAATGCATTGATTAGTTTTAGCTTTAGTGATCAAGACGTTTATTCTATTGAAATTTTCGGCGATAAATTTATCAAGGTTGTAGGGGGGTTTGTCTTCTTTATTCATAAAAATCACCCAAAGAATAACTTTGCTTTTGAATTGAACGGTAATAGTGATACATTATCATTTTTATTTAGGTTCCATAAAAAATACTTTGAGATTCAATTTATTCAATCTATTGGTGCTAGTTCAGTATATATCTCCCCATTAATCGGTTCTTTATTCGATTTTGGTCGTGTAGATTTTAATTTAAAGGTTGAAAAGATAAGTAATAATGCTCCGATTATTATTAATAAAATTGTTCTTAGCGCAGAGAAAAATATTACCCGAACTGAACGGAGTTTTACAGAAAAAGCCGCCTGTTGGTTGATTCCTATTATTAATCTTTATAATTATGTGGTGCAGGGAGAATGTAATCAAGTCGATAGGTTTATAAAAAATGTCCATGATTTTTTTGCCAGTAACGATGATAAAATATTACAAATATCCGGATCTGCAAAGCCTTATCCAAAAATACACACTAACGATGTTCTTGGACTTACAGCACATTATGAAAATTTTTCTCTACAAGCAGAAGGGACATTAACCCATATTGCTACTGATGTAATTGGCGGCGCTTTAACTATGCCAGCAACCACATTGGCTTGTTATATTTCTACGAAAGGTGAGTCAGTTAGCCATGTACATCAGCCTCGAGACTTAACTCCTGGTTGTGTAGATTGGACATTAGATATATTGACCGATTTTACTCTGTTATTTGGTGATGACCTTACGCAGTGGAATGCGGACAATTTTGGTCGGGTGATTGAGCATATTATGAGAGAGGGAAACACCGGTAATACATTTGAAAATAACGAGGTTGAAAAGCGTTTAATTGAAAATGTTCAAACTTACCTGGCTGAAAACGATGCCCGTTTTATTCATATGAAAACGGCATTTGATTTCTCACAACTCAGTTATGCTGATTATTTACAGCAGAGTAAACCTGAAACTGAAACTGAAACTAAACCTGAATCTGAATCTGAACCTGAACCTGAACCTCGTTCGCCGCTGCTGGCGCAAGAGTTACCGCTAGGGCGTTATGAGTTAGTGCTGCAAAATTTCCAATTTACTGAAACAGTCCCGCGCATACGTAGTGGGGGAGAGTGGGTAGAAAAGCCGGAGTTACATTTTGAAATAGATGTGATTAGCGGGTTGACGAGCGAGACACTCACCGCTCGACAAAATATTCTGCCAGTGATTGATCAGTGGCGGAGAATATATTATCAAGCGCAATCGCGACCCCCAGCAGCACCACAAACAACAACTTCAACCGCGGAAGAACACCAGCCAGTGACGGTTAAACCAACAGACAAGCCGCCCAGCACTTATACTGCTACTGATGAGACGACTATTGAGGCCAGCAGCTCGGCCAGTGGCACTTCCCTGCCTTGGCATGCTACCGACGATACTTCGATTGAAGCCGCGCGCTTGGTCAGTGATGTTGCTCAGAGTTGGATAAGAAGCAGTCGGGATGAATATGTCTATGTTGTTGTCCGTTTAGCAGGACAAGTAATTAGCATCACAATGGCTATAGATATCAATGAATTAGATGTTGGCATTGCCGGGTCGTTAACCAACCCGAATTACGTATTGCACCCAGATAGTGAGGGGGTGATAAGAGGTGCGGGGACCGCTGCAATTCGCGCATTAGCTGATCACCTGAGCAAAAAAGGTAAACGATTTCTGATCTCGGATGTCATCAGCAAACCATCAGCCATTGTAAAAAAGAAAGTGGGTTTTAAATTTATCAATGAACTTTGATTTTCAACCGGATCTGATATTTATTCAATTGGCTTTAATCTCAGTACAGCAAACTGATTTTTATGGGAAATGTGAGTTGTGCATAAAAATGAGTAATTAAGATAAATATTTTTTAACAAAATGTTGTAAATCAAGTATGCAAGGGCTGAACACCCACATATAATCGGCGACCACTGTACAGGGTCGGGACAATTTTGTAGTAAAGGAACCCTGCAAGCCAAGCTAATTATGCTGCTATGCTACTTATCAGGGCGGGTTCCGAGTCCGGCCAATATTAGAAATCCAATAGAGGTTATCATGGCTTTAGAACGTACTTTCTCCATTATCAAACCAAATGCTGTTGCCAATAATGACATCGGTGCCATTTATGCGCGTTTTGAAAGTGCTGGTTTCAAAATTATTGCTGCTAAAATGCTGCATTTGAGCAAAGAACAAGCTGAGGGCTTTTATGCTGAACACAAAGGTCGCCCGTTCTTTGATGGTTTGGTTGAATTTATGACCTCTGGCCCAATCATGGTTCAAGTTCTGGAAGGCGAAAATGCGGTTCAGCGTCATCGCGATATCATGGGAGCAACTAACCCAGATAATGCTCTGGCGGGTACACTACGTGCTGATTTTGCTGATAGCTTCACTGCGAATGCGGTACACGGTTCTGATGCTGTCGAATCAGCCCAACGTGAGATTGCCTACTTCTTCGCCGCGGATGAGATTTTTCCACGCAGCTAATTAATTGATTCTGTGTAGGAATGGTGGTTATTTAATCAACTGAAACAATAAAGTTGACCTAGCGCCTTTCCAATCGTGGAATCCATGCTTTAAAATTCGTACAATGCCGCGCCCCGCTGGAGACATCTCTCCCGGGGCGTTCTATTATTTATTCATCTATTTTTCATCGCCGTTTCGAAAGCCGTACCCGGTTTAAAGCGCAGCGCCGTAAAGTGTAATAACGAGGCCACGACAACTTATGTCCGAACAATTATTAACTGCATCAATGTCAATTGATGCTGCCCCTCAGTCTGACAACGCGGTTGACACCACCGCCCCAACCACCGGCAAAATCAACCTACTGGACTTAAATCGCCAGCAAATGCGCGAATTTTTTGCCGAGATGGGCGAGAAACCTTTCCGTGCAGATCAAGTCATGAAGTGGATGTATCACTATTGCTTTGATGATTTCGAGCAAATGACGGACATCAACAAAGGGTTACGTGCCAAGTTACAGCGCGTAGCTGAAATTCGTGCGCCCGAAGTCGCGCAAGAGCAGCGCTCAACCGATGGCACCATTAAATGGGCTATCAAAGTGGGCGGCCAGCAAGTCGAAACGGTGTATATTCCCGAGGGTGACCGCGCCACATTGTGCGTATCTTCTCAGGTCGGTTGCGCATTGGAATGTAAATTCTGCTCAACTGCCCAGCAAGGTTTCAACCGCAACTTACGTGTATCCGAAATTATTGGTCAAGTATGGCGGGCGGCGAAGATTATTGGCTCACTAAAATCCACCGGAACTCGCCCAATCACCAATGTGGTGATGATGGGTATGGGCGAACCCCTGTTGAATTTGAATAATGTGGTGCCGGCGATGGACATCATGATGGACGATTTTGGCTTTGGTCTATCCAAACGCCGCGTGACATTGTCCACTTCAGGTGTGGTTCCGGCACTGGATAAGTTGGGTGACATGATTGATGTTGCACTGGCTATCTCGTTGCATGCGCCGACGGATGATATCCGCGATGAAATTGTGCCAATTAACCGTAAATATAATATTGAAACTTTCCTCGCGGCGGTACGTCGGTATTTGGCAAAATCTAATGCCAATGGTGGGCGAGTTACGGTTGAATACGTTATGCTGGATCACATCAATGATAGCACCGAGCAAGCGCATCAACTGGCTGAATGTTTGAAAGACACGCCGTGTAAGATTAACTTGATTCCATGGAACCCATTCCCAGGAGCGCCTTATGGCCGTAGCTCCAACAGCCGGGTGGATCGTTTCTCTAAGGTATTGATGGAATACGGTTTTACCACCATAGTGCGTAAAACTCGTGGCGATGATATTGATGCGGCATGTGGTCAACTGGCAGGCGAAGTTATTGACCGCACTAAACGGACGCTGAAAAAGAAAATGGCGGGTGAACCTATCGCCATTAAAGCAGTCTGATTCTTAATGCCAACTAACGGCATATAACTATTTGTTATTCAACTTATAATTTGTTGAGTAATCGAGGCTGAAAAGGTTATTCAAACGTCAGTAATGGGAATAACATGAGTACCTGATATCGGTACTTATCTTCACATACAAGGATAATTGAGAAAGCATGAAGCTGACTAAACTGTGGAGAGTTTGCCTGATGGCCACGATTTTGACTGGCTGCTCCGGTTCATCGCCGGAAAAAGTGAGTCAACCCGCCGCCGGGCAAACGCGATTACAACTGGGTTTAGAATATCTGGCGCAAGGTGATTTGAATGCTGCGCGGCAGAATCTTGAGAAGGCTGTAACCGCGGATCCACAGGATTATCGCGCTCAATTGGGTATGGCATTTTATGAACAGCGCATTGGCGAAAACGCGGCGGCAGAGCAGCGTTATCAGCAAGCGATGAAACTGGCTCCGGGAAATGGCACGGTATTGAATAATTACGGTGCGTTTCTGTGTAGTTTAGGGCAGTATATACCGGCTCAACAACAGTTTAGCGCAGCGCTGCTGTCACCCGATTACGGTCAGGTTGCAGATAGTCTGGAAAACGCGGGATATTGCTTTTTGCGGGCGAATCAAAATGAGCAGGCCCGGGTGCTTTTAAGCCGGGCACTGAAGTATGATCCGGACAAAGGTGAGCCGCTGCTTGCAGAAGCTCAACGGTATTTTGGAGAAGGGAATCGCGCTCAGGCGCAACTATTACTGGATGTTTATCAACATATACTGCCAGCCAGTGCTGAAAGTTTATGGTTACAAATTCGTTTCGCCGCGCTAGCAGGCCGTCAAGATAGTGTACAACGCTATGGCAAGCAGCTTGCGCGAAGTTTTCCACAATCCAAACAGTACCAGCATTTTCTAGCTAATGAATACTGAAGCCTCCCAAGATCAAACTGTTCCAGAGACGACAGGTGTGCGCCTGCGTCAAGCCCGTGAATCACTAGGGCTCACTCAGCAGATGGTTGCAGAACGTCTGTGTCTGAAAGTATCCACAATCCGTGATATTGAGGAGGATAAAGCACAAGCTAATCTCGCCTCGACATTCCACCGTGGTTACATTCGCTCTTACGCTAAATTGGTTCATCTTCCTGAGGATGAACTGCTGCCAATGTTAGCAAAACAAGCACCAATCAGAGCGGCAAAAGTTGCTCCGATGCAAAGCTTCTCATTAGGTAAAAAGCATAAAAAACGTGATGGCTGGTTGATGAGTTTCACCTGGCTTATTGTGTTGGTTGTGTTAGGCCTAACAGGGGCATGGTGGTGGCAAAATCATCAGGCGCAGCAAGCAGAAATAGTCACTATGGCTGATCAATCTTCTGCTCAACTGTCGCAAAATGGTGGGCAATCTGTGCCATTGGCGGATGATAATAGCAATGCTGCTGTAGCTGCGGATACCACTCCGGTTGCGAATAGCGAGCCATCCACGCCAACAGCAAATGGTACTGCGCCTGCGACGAGCAGTGCAGCACCTGCGGATACGGCAAATAATCGTACCGACACCACAGCCTCTCAAGGAATAACTGCAGCGGATTCTGCCGTTGTTTCGCCCAGTCAGGCACCTTTGCCTGATGTTTCTAGCGCGCAATCCCCCTTACCTACAGCAGCTGCTGGAGTGGCAGGGGCTGCATCATCAGTCGGCTCATTAGTGATGAACTTCACTGCTGACTGTTGGTTGCAAGTTGTTGATGCAAGTGGGAAAACATTATTTAGCGGTATCCAAAAAGGGGGCGCGACCCTAAATCTATCAGGGACAGCGCCCTATAAACTGACCATTGGTGCACCTAGCGCATTAACGATTACTTATCAGGGTAACCCAGTAGATTTGAGTAAGTTTATTAAGGCTAATCGCGTAGCCCGCCTGACTGTCGGTGTAGAGTAATATTGTGTTTTTGACCAACAACTCTGTGGTTCTAACCAATAGCCATTGTCTTGTGAAAGATTATGGTTTTGAAAGACTACTTGGTTGCGAAAACTACACGACTGTAAAGGAGAGTGTGTAAATGCATAACGAATCCCCTATTATCCGCCGTAAATCGACTCGGATTTACGTCGGTAAAGTGCCCATTGGTGATGGTGCGCCGATAGCAGTGCAATCGATGACCAATACGAAGACTACGGATGTCGATGCGACTGTTGCCCAAATTAAGGCATTGGAACGTGTTGGTGTCGATATCGTGCGGGTCTCAGTACCCACTATGGATGCGGCTGAGGCTTTCAAGTTAATCAAACAGCAATCCAATGTGCCGCTGGTTGCCGATATCCACTTTGATTACCGGATTGCGCTGAAAGTCGCGGAATACGGCGTTGATTGCTTGCGAATTAATCCTGGCAATATAGGTTCGGAAGACCGTATTCGCTCTGTGGTTGATTGTGCTCGTCATCACAATATCCCTATCCGCATTGGTATCAATGGTGGGTCGCTGGAGAAAGATATTCAGGAGAAATATGGCGAACCTACGCCGGAAGCCCTGCTTGAATCCGCGATGCGTCATGTTGATATCCTCGAACGTCTTAATTTTGATCAGTTTAAAGTCAGTGTGAAAGCTTCCGATGTTTTCCTGGCGGTTAATTCCTACCGTTTATTAGCCAAACAAATTAATAACCCATTGCATTTGGGGATTACTGAGGCCGGTGGTGCGCGCAGTGGTTCCGTTAAATCGGCTATTGGGTTGGGCTTGTTGCTGTCAGAGGGGATTGGCGACACTTTGCGTATCTCGCTGGCGGCGGATCCGGTGGAAGAAGTTAAAGTAGGCTTTGATATCCTTAAATCGCTGCGAATTCGCTCCCGTGGCATCAACTTTATTGCTTGTCCAACCTGTTCTCGCCAAGAGTTTGATGTTATTGGCACCGTGAATGCGCTGGAGCAGCGGTTAGAAGATCTGATTACTCCCATGGATGTGTCTATCATTGGCTGTGTGGTCAATGGGCCGGGCGAAGCATTGGTGTCGACCATTGGTGTGACAGGTGCACATAACAAAAGTGGTTTCTACGAAGATGGCGTTCGTCAGAAAGAGCGTTTTGATAACGAAAAGATGATTGACCAGTTGGAAGCTAAAATTCGGGCCAAGGCATCTATGCTTGATGCAAATAATCGAATAGTTATCAATATGCTGGATGATAAATAAGCATTCAGGGCCATTTGTTAGCGATGAATACAAAAAAGCGGGCGTGGCCCGCTTTATATTGGTGCTGCCAGAGGTAACAAATTGTCGCCATTGAATATCTAGGCGGCAAGCCTCTATAATCGGCTTTATTATTTGCACTATCCCAATGTCATTGGCATTGCAGCTGACACCGCGGCAACATCAGTGAATTGGGGATAAAACTACAGAGAACAGACGTGGCAAAGAACATTCAAGCCATCCGTGGTATGAACGACTACCTGCCAGCCGATACGGCCATATGGCAGCGTATTGAGGGTATCTTAAAGCAAGTGCTGGCAGGCTACGGCTATAGCGAAATTCGCATGCCGATTGTAGAACAGACCCCGTTATTCAAGCGCGCTATCGGTGAAGTCACCGACGTGGTTGAGAAAGAGATGTATACCTTTGACGATCGCAATGGCGAAAGTCTGACACTGCGCCCGGAAGGCACCGCAGGGTGCGTGCGCGCAGGCATTGAGCATGGTCTGCTGTACAATCAGGAACAGCGTCTGTGGTATATCGGCCCGATGTTTCGCTATGAACGTCCGCAGAAAGGTCGCTATCGTCAATTTCACCAATTAGGTGCTGAAGTTTTCGGTCTGCAAGGGCCTGATATTGATGCGGAATTGATCCTACTGACCGCCCGTTGGTGGCGTGCTTTGGGGATTTCAGAGCATGTACAGCTTGAATTGAACTCTATCGGCTCATTGGATGCTCGCGCAGATTACCGTGAAGCGCTGGTGACTTTCTTGGAACAACATGTTGATGTGCTGGATGAAGATTGTAAGCGCCGCATGTACAGCAACCCATTACGGGTGCTGGATTCCAAGAATCCGGATGTTCAGCTGTTGCTTAATGATGCACCTAAGTTATCTGATTATCTGGATGAAGAATCAAAACAACATTTTGCCGGTTTGTGTGAACTTTTAGACCAGGCCAGTATCCCATATACCGTAAATGAGCGTTTAGTTCGCGGCTTGGATTATTACAACCGCACAGTATTTGAGTGGGTAACCAACAGTTTGGGCGCACAAGGTACTGTCTGTGCTGGCGGGCGTTATGACGGTTTGGTCGAGCAATTAGGCGGTCGTGCCACCCCTGCGGTCGGTTTTGCCATGGGGTTGGAGCGCTTGGTGCTATTGGTGCAGGCCGTTAATCCAGAATTCAGCGTGCCAGCAACTGTTGATGTGTATCTCATTTCTTCGGGTGAGGGGGCGCAAAGTGCCGCGATGCAGTTGGCTGAGCGCTTGCGTGATGATTTACCCGCGCTAAAGTTGATGACTAACTATGGTGGCGGTAATTTCAAAAAACAAATTACTCGTGCTGATAAATGGGGCGCTCGCGTTGCATTAATACTTGGCGAAAGCGAAGTGGCCGCACAGCAAGTGGTCGTGAAAGATTTACGAAATGGTGAACAAGAAACGCTGGCGCAAGCAGATGTTGCTGCGCGTCTGGCTTTGATGTTGGTTTAAGGAGAGAGACACCGTGGAAGTCTATACCACTGAAAATGACCAGGTTGATGCAGTGCGCCGTTTCTTTAGTGAAAATGGTAAAGCGCTGGCCGTGGGTGTGGTGCTCGGGATTGGTGCATTAGTG
Organism: Yersinia hibernica; assembly: GCF_004124235.1. Taxonomy (NCBI): domain Bacteria; kingdom Pseudomonadati; phylum Pseudomonadota; class Gammaproteobacteria; order Enterobacterales; family Yersiniaceae; genus Yersinia; species Yersinia hibernica. The sequence goes on along the minus strand of NZ_CP032487.1, from coordinate 3,406,658 downwards.
GGTTGGCGTTACTGGCAGAGTCATCAAAACACTGTCTTGACGGAAGCCTCCTCTGCCTATCAGCAAGCCAGTAATGCTTTGTCAGCGAACAGCGCTGATGGTGTTGCTATTGCTGAAAAATTTGTTCAGGGCAACAAAAATAACTACGGCGTACTGGCCGGGTTAGAGCTGGCTCACCATTTTGTTGAGCAAAACGAGTTTGATAAAGCAGCACAGCAACTGAGCCAAGCATTGGGTCAGACAAAAGATGAAAACCTGCTGTCGCTGATTAATCTACGTCTTGCTCGTCTGCAACTGCAATTGAAAAAACCAGATGAAGCATTGAAGACACTGGATGCAGTGCAAGGTGACGGCTGGACTGCGATGGCGCAAGATGTCCGTGGCGATGCATTATTAAGCAAAGGTGACACCGCAGGCGCACGTGCCGCTTACAGTAAAGGTATCGAATCAAATGCTTCTCAGGCGTTGCAAGCACTGCTGCGCATGAAATTGAATAATTTGTCCAGCTAAGGGGTATTCCCATGCAATTGCGTAAAACACTCTTAGTAGGACTGGTATCTGTTGCCCTATTGAGTGGTTGTTCACTGTTCAACAGTGAAGAAGATGTGGTTACCATGTCACCACTGCCAAAAGTTGAAAATCAATTCACGCCAACTAAAGTGTGGAGCACGTCTGTGGGAAGTGGCATCGGTGATTATTACTCTCATCTGCGCCCAGCCTGGCAGGGGACTTCGGTGTTTGCCGCCGACCGAAAAGGTCTGGTGAAGGCAATGGAAGTGGATAGCGGTAAGCAAATTTGGCAAACTGATCTGTCCGAGAAAACTAACTTCCTCACCAGCAACCGTTCGGCCATGCTGTCTGGCGGCGTGACAGCCTCAGGCGCACATGTGTATGTCGGTAGTGAGAAAGCCGTAGTTTACGCGCTGAATTCTGATGATGGTCAGGTGGCATGGCAAACTGTGGTTGCGGGCGAAGCCTTGTCCCGCCCAGTTGTCAGTGATGGTGTGGTGCTGATCCACACCTCAAATGGCATGCTGCAAGCGCTGAATGAGTCTGACGGCGCGATTAAGTGGACATTAAACCTGGATACACCTGCATTATCTCTACGTGGTGAATCTGCACCAACGGTTGCATTTGGTGCTGCAATTGTCGGTGGTGATAACGGCCGCGTCAGTGCGGTAATGCTGGAACAGGGGCAGTTGATCTGGCAACAGCGTATTTCCCAAGTGACCGGGACCACTGAAATTGACCGCCTGAATGATGTTGATACCACGCCAGTTGTGGTCGATGGTGTTGTTTATGCTCTTGCATACAACGGTAATCTGACCGCATTGGACCTGCGTTCCGGCCAGATTCTGTGGAAGCGCGAAATGGGCTCAGTCAATGACATCATTGTCGATGGTGGCCGTATTTACCTGGTCGATCAGAATGACCGTATTGTCGCGTTAAAAGCTGAGGGTGGGATAACCCTTTGGAGTCAAAGCGATTTATTACATCGTAACTTGACTGCGCCAGTGATGTATAATGGCTATCTGGTGGTCGGTGATGCCGAGGGTTATCTGCACTGGGTGAATACCGATGATGGCCGTTTTGTTGCTCAACAGAGTGTAGACAGTTCCGGTTTCCTAAGTGCGCCTGTGGTTGCCAGTGATAAGTTGCTGGTTCAGGCAAAAGGCGGCACGGTATACGCGTTCACCCGTTAATTCTGATTTAGCGCCTGTCTACAGGCTAATACCCGAGTATCTTGGCGTTGCAGCCAGTTACACCGCTGCAACTTCAAGGATGAAGGGTTTAAAGCGGCTCCTGATATTCAGGGGCCGTTTGTCTTCTAAAAACTGCGCTGTTGAATGTTTGGTACAGTGCTGTAACGCTTTGAAAATTAAGTAATGAGGCTTCAACAATGATACCTGTCATCGCGCTGGTCGGGCGCCCGAATGTGGGTAAATCCACTTTATTTAACCGCTTAACGCACACCCGTGATGCGTTAGTTGCGGATTTTCCCGGGCTAACGCGTGACCGCAAATATGGTCGTGCCGAGGTCGAGGGTCATGAGTTTATTGTTATCGATACCGGAGGTATTGATGGCACAGAAGATGGTGTAGAAACCAAGATGGCGGGTCAATCGTTGCTGGCGATTGAAGAGGCGGATATTGTCCTGTTTATGGTCGATGCGCGTGCCGGGCTGATGCCGGCGGATCAGGGCATTGCCCAGCATCTGCGAAGTCGTGAAAAAGCCACTTTCCTGGTGGCGAACAAAACTGATGGTATTGACCCAGATACTGCTACCGCCGATTTCTATTCATTAGGTTTGGGTGAAGTACATGCTATCGCGGCATCACATGGCCGTGGTGTGACCCAACTGATTGAAGATGTTATGGCACCTTATATGGATGCCGAAGAACCTGAAGCAGAGCTGACTGAAGAGGAAGCTAACGCGGCTTATTGGGCTGCGCAGGAAGCTGACGAAGATGAAATCCCCGCAGATGATGATGAAGAGGATGACTTTGATCCTCAGAGTCTGCCAATCAAGCTGGCAATTGTCGGGCGTCCTAACGTAGGTAAGTCCACACTAACTAACCGCATTCTCGGTGAAGACCGGGTGGTGGTTTATGATATGCCGGGCACCACGCGTGACAGCATTTATATTCCAATGACCCGTGATGAGCGCGAATATATTCTGATTGATACTGCTGGGGTGCGTAAACGCGGCAAAATAACTGAGGCGGTTGAAAAATTCTCAGTTATTAAGACATTACAGGCGATTGAAGATTCCAACGTCGTGCTGTTGGTCATTGATGCCCGTGATGGTATTTCTGATCAAGATTTGTCTCTGCTTGGCTTTATTCTCAATAGTGGGCGCTCACTTGTTATTGCGGTCAACAAATGGGACGGCATGACGGAAGAAGCCCGCGCCCAGGTTAAAGATATGCTCGACCTGCGCCTCGGTTTTGTCGATTTTGCCCGAATTCACTTTATTTCTGCCCTGCATGGCAGTGGTGTCGGCAACCTGTTTGAATCCATTCAGGAGGCTTATGATTGTTCAACCAAGCGAGTGGGGACTTCTTTACTGACCCGCATCATGCAAATGGCAGAAGAAGACCATCAGCCCCCATTGGTGCGTGGCCGTCGTGTGAAACTGAAATATGCTCATGCCGGCGGTTATAACCCACCGATTGTGGTTATCCATGGCAACCAAGTGACTGATTTATCGGATTCTTACAAACGCTATCTGATGAATTACTTCCGCCGTTCACTGAAAGTGATGGGTACGCCGATTCGCATTCAATTTAAAGAGGGTGAGAACCCGTTTGCGGGTAAGCGCAATACTCTGACGCCAAACCAGATGCGGAAACGTAAACGTTTGATGTCGCACCTGAAAAAAGCGAAGTAATTACAGCAAAGCGCGGGTATTCCGCGCTTTTTGCATTTTGGCAATCACTGTGCTGGGCCACGTAGCGGCAAATAACAGGAGTTAAACGTCAGCCATGTCTTGGGAAACCTGGAGTTTTGCATTTAGTGTTACTGTCCCCAGCTTATTGATGATGTTGCTCGGCGTGCTGTTGCGGCGCTTTGGCCTGATGGATGACCGTTTCTGCGACGGCGCAACCAAGTTAGTGTTTAATCTGGCGCTGCCCTGCCTGCTATTTTTCAGTGTCGCCACCAATCACGTTAACCTGCTGGATAACTTGCCCCTGGCTATCTATGGTGCGGTTGGCACCTTAGTGACTTTTTTATTACTTGAGATTGCGGCTAAGTGGCTAGTAAAAGACCCGCGAGAACGCGGAGTATTCGTGCAAGGCGGCTTTAGGGCGAATACGGCCATTATGGGGTTAGCCTTCGCCATGACGGCTTACGGTAATGAGGGCGTGGCGCTGGGGTCAATGTATCTGACGGTGACAGTCTTATTGTTCAATATGTTGTCGGTAATAACACTGACCCGTAGCTTGCAAACTGGGCAAAGTGGGCAAGTCAGTAAATTGGCATTATTGCGCAGCATTATCACCAATCCATTGATTATTGGCCTGTTATGCGGTGTGGTTTATGCTCGAACGGACCTACCTATTCCCCAGGTGCTTGTACAGACTGGGAGTTATATATCAGCCTTAGCATTGCCACTGGCATTACTCTGTACTGGGGCCAGCCTCGATTGGCATGCCATGTTCCGCTCCTCTAATGTGGCGGCGTTATCATCAACAGCAAAATTATTCGTGGTGCCAATATTGATGACATTGGGCGGATTGCTAATGGGGTTCCGGGGGGCCACTTTAGGAATAATTTTTCTCTTTTCTGCAACCCCCACCGCCGCGGGTAGCTATGTGATGACCCGCGCAATGGGCGGGAATGCAGTGCTGGCCGCAAATATTATTGCTATGACTACCGTTGGTTCATTTTTCACCACCGCCCTGGGGATTTACTTCTTACGTTCATGGGGCGTGATGTAAGTTTTGACGAACACTTGGGAGAGACGTTATGGATGCATTATGCCCGGTTTGCCAGTTGGCAATGGTGCAAGTGAGTGGTCACTTTCATTGCGCTAACTGTCATGGTAGCTATCAACAGCAGGCGGATTGTCCTGATTGCGGCAAACCGCTGCAAGTATTGAAAGCGTGCGGTGCGGTTGATTATTTTTGCCAGCAGGGGCATGGGCTGATTTCGAAAAGCCGTGTTCACTTTAGTTATCTGCCGACGGTGTGATGGGCCGGCAGAGCGGTTTGGTTAGCGGGCAAAAATCGTGCTGGCTGAGTGTTACTCCGCGACTTTACGCTGGCGCGGCTTCTTGGCGACATTTTTCTTTGCCACGTTAATCTGGGTGATTTCACTTTCCACCCAACCATCTTGTAATCTGGTGGTGAGCTTATCGCCGGTATGCACTTGCTGGGTAGTCTTGAGTAAGGTGCCTTCAGGGGTCTGCGTGACACTGTAGCCTCGGGCCAGTGTAGCCAGTGGGCTGACCGTCTCCAATTGTGAGCAGGCAATACCAAAGCGCTGGCGATAACCATTAAGTTGGCGCTCCAAGGCTTGACGTAAGCGGTATTCTTGCTGCTGTACCCGCTGGTTATAACGGTGGATCTGTCCTTGCGGCTGCACTTGAACCAAGCGCTGTTGTAACCGCTCAGTGCGCCGGCTTAATAAACGAATTTGGCTTTGCGCGCTCTCGGTTAATCGGCGCTGTAACTTCAGCAACAGTGTTTGCTGACGCGCCAGGCGTAAATGCGGATGTTGTTGTTGCAGCCGGTGCTCAAGGCGCGTGAATTGCTGGCTGCGCTGCGCCAAATAGTAATCCATCGCCATTTCCATCCGCTGCTGCTGCCCCTGAATTTGCCTGACTAGCTCAAGCTGGTTGCGGCTGACTAACTCTGCCGCGGCTGAAGGGGTTGGCGCGCGTAAGTCAGCGACGAAGTCAGCAATGGTGATGTCGGTTTCATGGCCGACGGCACTGACAATCGGAATGCGGCTGTTAAAAATGGCGCGCGCCACTCGCTCGTCATTAAAACTCCACAAATCTTCCAGTGAACCGCCCCCGCGCCCGACAATCAGCACATCACATTCACCGCGTAAGTTGGCTAATTGAATAGCACGAACAATTTGTAACGGGGCATCAACACCTTGCACTGATGTGGGATAAATAATGACCGGCAATGAAGGATCACGGCGTTGTAATACCTGCAAAACATCGTGCAGTGCCGCGCCGCTGGATGAGGTAATAACCCCGACTTTTTTCGCCGGGGTGGGCAGCGATTGTTTATAACTTTGGTCAAAAAGCCCTTCGGCGGCCAATTGTTGCTTGAGTTGTTCAAACTGCTGTTGCAGTAACCCGTCACCGGCAGGTTGCATGCTTTCGGCAATTAATTGGTAATCACCGCGCGGTTCATACAGGGTAATTGTGGCCCTGACCAACACTTGCTGGCCATTTTGCGGGCGAAATGTTGCCCGACGATTACTGTTGCGAAACATCGCGCAGCGCACCTGCGCCCGATCGTCTTTCAAGGTGAAATACCAATGACCAGACGAGGGTTGAGAGAAGTTGGAAATCTCGGCAGTGAGCCAAATCTGGCCCATTTCCATTTCCAACAGCTGTCGCACCGTCTGATTCAGGCGGCTAACAGTAAAAATTGATGACGCAGAAGATTGTGACATGTGACCTAGATCAAGTTTTTAAACAAGCACTTAATTGATTGATATTACCTGCCTCAAACTGCTTGGCAAGAAAAATAATGAGAAAGTGCTGGAGGCAACCGATTACGCTCTGTATAATGCCACGGCAATATTTTATCTTTTTACATTCACCTTGGTGAGATATTGCCCATGCTACGTATCGCGAAAGAAGCTCTAACATTTGATGACGTCCTCCTGGTTCCAGCCCACTCCACAGTGTTGCCTAATACGGCAGAACTGGGTACCCAACTGACTGCAACTATCCGCCTAAATATCCCTATGCTGTCCGCAGCAATGGATACCGTAACCGAAGCTCGTCTGGCCATAGCGCTGGCACAAGAGGGCGGTTTAGGGTTCATCCACAAAAATATGTCCATCGAGCGCCAGGCTGAAGAAGTTAGCCGGGTGAAAAAACACGAAAGTGGCGTGGTTACCGAGCCACAGACTGTGACCCCAACCACCACCCTGCGCCAAGTGAAAGAACTGACCGCCCGTAATGGTTTCGCCGGTTATCCGGTGGTGACCGAAGATTACGAATTGGTCGGGATCATTACTGGCCGTGACGTTCGCTTCGTGACCGACTTAGACCAACCGGTGACTGCGGTAATGACCCCGAAAGAGCGCCTGGTGACTGTTAAGGAAGGCGAAGCTCGCGACGTTGTTCTGCAAAAAATGCATGAAAAGCGGGTCGAGAAAGCCTTGGTGGTTGACGACAGTTTCCATCTGCGCGGCATGATCACGGTAAAAGACTTCCAGAAAGCCGAACGCAAGCCTAATGCCTGTAAAGACGAGCATGGCCGGCTACGTGTTGGTGCTGCTGTCGGTGCCGGTGCTGGCAATGAAGAGCGTATTGATGCGCTGGTTGCCGCGGGGGTTGATGTTCTGCTTATTGACTCCTCCCATGGTCACTCTGAAGGGGTTTTACAGCGTATCCGCGAAACCCGCGCTAAATATCCGAACCTGCAAATTGTTGGCGGGAATGTGGCGACCGGGGCCGGGGCTAAAGCATTGGCTGATGCCGGTGTCAGCGCGGTTAAAGTGGGTATCGGCCCGGGCTCAATCTGTACCACCCGCATTGTGACCGGTGTGGGTGTGCCACAGATTACGGCAATTGCTGATGCGGTTGAGGCGCTGGAAGGCACTGGAATTCCGGTTATCGCCGATGGTGGTATTCGTTTCTCCGGCGATATTGCTAAAGCCATTGCAGCCGGTGCGTCCTGCGTGATGGTGGGCTCTATGCTGGCGGGGACTGAAGAATCTCCGGGTGAAATCGAGCTCTATCAGGGCCGTTCATTCAAATCTTACCGTGGTATGGGTTCTTTGGGGGCGATGTCTAAAGGCTCTTCAGATCGCTATTTCCAGACCGACAATGCTGCCGATAAATTGGTACCTGAAGGTATCGAGGGGCGGGTGGCATATAAAGGTTTGTTGAAAGAGATTGTGCATCAGCAAATGGGCGGCCTGCGCTCATGTATGGGGTTGACCGGCTGTGGCACCATCAATGAATTGCGCACCAAAGCTGAGTTTGTTCGTATCAGTGGTGCAGGTATTCAAGAAAGCCATGTTCACGACGTAACCATTACCAAAGAATCCCCTAACTACCGTATGGGGTAATGCCACCGGCCTCAACCGGCGAGTTTGGTCATCGTCCGCGGCCCGCATTGCTGATTGACGTTGTGTCAACTGCACATGCAGTGCTGCGGGCGTTAACTGACTGCTTGGTTTTCCCGACTGGAATTATTCTGGTAACCACTAAATTTATTTTTTAAAAAGCGGCGCACATGACAAAAAATATCCATAAACATCGCATCCTTATTCTGGATTTTGGTTCGCAATATACTCAATTGGTGGCACGCCGTGTTCGTGAGATTGGCGTCTATTGTGAGCTCTGGGCGTGGGACGTGACCGAAGCTCAAATCCGCGAATTTAATCCCAGCGGCATCATTCTTTCCGGCGGCCCTGAAAGTACCACTGAGCATGATAGCCCGCGCGCACCGGATTATGTTTTCACTGCGGGTGTCCCGGTGCTCGGCGTGTGCTACGGCATGCAGACCATGGCGATGCAATTGGGTGGCAAAGTTGAAGGTTCAAATCAGCGCGAATTCGGCTATGCGCAGGTTGAAATTAAAACTGACTGCGCACTTATTCGTGATATCAAAGATGCTATCAATCCAGCCGGTGAAGCAGTGCTGGATGTCTGGATGAGCCATGGTGACAAAGTCACGGCGATCCCTGCTGATTTTGTCACGGTCGCCAGCACCGATACCTGCCCGTTTGCTATTATGGCTAACGAAGAGAAACATTTTTACGGTGTGCAGTTCCATCCTGAAGTGACCCACACCAAGCAAGGTCAACGTCTGCTGGAGCGCTTTGTTCTGGATATCTGTGCTTGTGAAGCATTATGGACTCCCGCGACGATCATTGAAGATGCGATTGTTCGTCTACGTGAGCAAATTGGTGAAGACCATGTGATTCTTGGTCTGTCCGGTGGCGTTGACTCCTCGGTGACGGCCATGTTGTTGCATCGTGCTATTGGCAAACGTCTGACTTGTGTATTTGTGGATAACGGCCTGCTGCGCTTGAATGAAGCCTCGCAAGTTTTGGAAATGTTCGGCGATAAATTCGGTCTGAACATTGTCCATGTTGCGGCGGAAAACCGTTTCCTCGCGGCACTGGCCGGTGTTGATGAGCCCGAAGCAAAACGTAAAATTATTGGCCGTGTATTTGTCGAGCTGTTTGATGAAGAGGCCTGCAAGCAGGACCAAGTGAAATGGTTGGCACAAGGTACTATCTATCCAGATGTGATTGAATCTGCTGCATCTGCTACCGGGAAAGCACATGTGATTAAATCTCACCACAATGTCGGCGGTTTGCCGAAAGAGATGAAACTGGGGCTGGTAGAGCCGCTGAAAGAGCTGTTTAAAGATGAAGTGCGTAAAATTGGTCTGGAGCTGGGCCTGCCGTACGATATGTTGTACCGCCATCCATTCCCGGGGCCAGGTTTAGGGGTGCGCGTATTGGGTGAAGTGAAGAAAGAGTATTGTGATTTGCTGCGCCGGGCTGATGCCATCTTTATTGAAGAGCTGCATAAAGCGGATTTGTACAATAAAGTGAGCCAAGCATTTACTGTATTCCTGCCTGTTCGCTCTGTTGGTGTGATGGGCGATGGCCGCAAATATGACTGGGTTGTATCACTGCGTGCTGTTGAAACCATCGACTTTATGACCGCGCATTGGGCACATTTACCATATGATTTCTTGGGCCGCGTTTCAAACCGCATTATCAATGAAGTCAATGGCATTTCTCGCGTGGTTTATGATATCAGTGGTAAGCCGCCAGCAACAATTGAGTGGGAATAAGCATCGTTTTTTTTCGATAATATATTTTCAATAACATAATTGAAGCCTCTGATATTTCAGAGGCTTTTTTATTTTATGTTTTTGCTCAGATAAAAACTATATTTTGTTTTTATATTTTATTGTAGACAAAAAATGAGTTAATTATTTGAGGGTTTTTCTATCCACGCCAGTCTCTCTATGTGAGTATGAAAAGGTAAGTCATTACATACCAGCTTGTAAAAATAGCATATTCCTTTTTGCTTTGTTTTAGAGGTGATATATGGATATTAATAAATCAAGTAAGATGTTTTATGTATTGGTTTTCATCTCATTTAATGTAATGTCCGATCGTTTTAATGATGATAATACGTGTTTTTATTCTAGCGATAATTATTTGGAAAAAAGTGATTCAAAGAAGTTTTGTGTGCCATCTTATACTGAAGATGAATGGCTTTTTAGTCAGTGGAATAACAATATATCTTCTATTAAGGTTCCGCTAAATATTCAAGTTGATGTTTTTAGTGATTTTTCATTTACCGGGAAATCAAAGTCACTTTATCAAGATACTAATGCTGCTGATTTGATTAACTATGGGTTAATGTCAGATATCAGTTCTTATCGAGTATTACCGAAAAAATTGTATCCTGATAATAAACGCATTCACTTTAATTATCACTCGGAATTATTTCCAGAGAAATATGTTGGCTATAATTATTTTATTAGCCGAGGGCACAGTATTATCTTAACCCGAGAAAACCAACCGAGAGATATAGATGGACAGAGCTCATCTATATTTTATAGTCATGCAGGACAGATTATGTCGGCATTTTCTGGGCAAGGGTTTGATCGCAATCTTTATTGTTTGCATGTAACAGATTTGCGAAGAGATAGGCGGAGTGCTGATGTCGCTTTTTCTTATTGTGATTTTTCCAACCCTGGGCAACGTTGGTTTCCTAAAAAGATAGAAGAAAAATTCACCTTGGTTAATCAAGCTACCGGCACTCCTTTGTTATTGGACGATGACGGATTCTATATTTATTTAGATGCTCAAGATAGTTCTATTAATCAATATCCTAATCGAAAACTAGAGCATTATCAGCCAGTAACGAGTATAGATACTATTTGGTTTGATGAACATTATATTGAAAAATTGAACTCACTGGCCGTAAGGCCATTTCTCCAATATAAAGAAACACTTGGGGTTTTAGATGGTCTTGGTCATCACAATATCATTTCGCACCATCTGGATGAAATTGATGATATTAATGTCTATCTAGAGTCCGGAGGGAAAAAAAGGTGGGATATTTACTATAATGCTGAAACCCAATATTTGCTTGCTTACAATAAGTTAAGTCAAGATAGGAAATTAGCAGAGACATCCTGCCTTTCATTGCTAAATAATAGTGATGAAGAACATTTGGCAGTTTATTTCTCCTATGATCGCAGTAGCTATAGTGATAACTCCATTACATATCATTGTGATAACGGTGTCGCTTATAATATGTATACTCATCGATGGAATTTTATGGCAGACCAAGGTTATCGCTATTTAGTTAATGGGTATGAAAATAAAGTTCTGCACTTTTTTACCAATGATAAACCGCAAAGGACAACCTATCGTGGTACATTGATTGGGCCAAAACCAGGGGTGCTCATTGGCAAAGCTATCAATTTTAATGAGCGAAAACCTCAGGATGCAATATTGACTAGTAATCAGGCACTGGCTTATAGCCTTGATATGGAAAAGAGGGTGTGTGAACTAAAAAACATAATTGATAACAAGGATACTCATTGCACAGGAGCAGATACCAGTTGGTCTTCAACTGATTATCACGTACAGAATACCCATCTCAGTCGTTATTACATTCCTTGGTTACTGATACGAATAGTATATAGGTTATATAGCGATGAATGGACTGATGAACTGACTGCTTTCTTGCAAAAAATTGAAGCACTGGACACTCTTCTGGAGAAAAATAAAGATAAGCCCGTTGACAGTGCTGTATTAGAACAAACAAAAGCGCTATTAGTTGAATTTTTACATACTTATAGCTCATCTGAATACAGCAAAATTTGGTATCAAGCTGCACATGTTCTCAATCGTGTTGAAGTATTGATCGAGTGGGGGAGTAACTCACCGTCATAATTAAAGTATGGTGTACGTTATTCACTATTAGCTGGAATTTTTCCAGCCGTGGCGGGTATTAGGTGGTTTTGATCAAAGAATGGCCTTATTTCAGCCCTTGTGACAGTTTGACCAATCAGTGCAAAATATAAAATATGGCGATGCGAAAACATTGCGCGAGAGTCATTTATCAATCATTTATAAGTATGTAGTAGGGAGCTTAGGCTCCCTTATTTTTAATCTATCTGTGCGGGGAGTTTATATAAAATAAAGAAGCTATTAAATTGGGAAAAAACCGAGCAATAATATTCTCATTATTTTTATTTTCACCTGAATCTGGTTGTAATGAAATATATTCTCCTTGGGTTTTGACCCTGCAGGATAATGTATTATCTATTGATTTGCGGATTGGAGCCGTGGTTTGCATATTTTCAGTGAGTGGTTTTCCTTCTGCGCATTTATTCTCTGGTTGAGTAAGATATTTAGACTGAGTTTTCTCCTCTGGCAGGATAACATCAATATAACGCTTGAGAGTTTGGAGGCGACCATTGATGTCCTCTTTGTTTAGCACTGAAAAATCAAGCTGACGAATGGTTTTTATTTCTTTTGCTAACTCAATTTTATTGCGAATGTCATTTTGACCTGAAAAAAACTCAACCAGCTTAGTGGCGGTATTAACTGATTTATTTTGTATGTTGTCATTAGCAACATAATTAAGGTTGCTGCAAATGTTAATTATATGATTTATTGCTGATTTCTCTATTTCGGCTTTTTTATTTTCACTACCATTATTATAGTGAGATATTAATTCGTGAATAGCATGATTTTTTAATAGTGTTTCAGGCGAGTTACGCCAAGTTAATCGAAGTATTGGTGGTCGGTCTGAAGATATTGCAGTCGTGAATCCTGTCATATTTATTATCCTTTTCGCTGAATTAATTTTCACTATAGCATGTGAATTTTATTGAAATAAATAAGGGGCTTTATAAATCAGTATTATACCTTACTTGGATTTATGACTATTTCTCGTGGTGTTTGAGGCCCGCCTGCGGCCAAATGTAAGGCGGCCGCTCACTCTCTTGAAATTTGATGATTTTTATATTTATCATCTGGTTACATAAATAATCGGTGGCACTAATCATTGGATGAGCTAATAGGTGATTGATCTTCTACCATCAGCCCGTGATAATAACAATTCTGACTCGGGGTGCCTGTCACAAATTGTGGGATGGCTGAGATATTACCCGTATTACCTGATCTGGATTATGCCAGCGTAGGGAAGTCTCGGCACCGCTGGGTACCGCCTTCTTGACCGCCGGTTAGGAGGAATATGTTGCTTCAACCTGCCGTTTTTTCTTCAGTTATGCCCATTCCCACCACACTATTGGCCTGCTTACCTGCTGATATATCTGCGGGGGCTTATTCATGAAGCGAATTAATGCACTCACCATCGCCGGAACTGACCCGAGCGGAGGGGCGGGTATTCAAGCTGATTTAAAAACCTTTTCTGCGCTACAGGCCTTTGGCACCAGTGTTATCACCGCTTTGGTAGCGCAAAATACCCGTGGTGTGCAGTCGGTTTACTCTATCGAGCCGGATTTTGTTGCTGCTCAAATGGATTCTGTGCTGAGTGATGTGCGTATCGATAGCGCCAAGATTGGCATGTTGGCAAATGCTGAGATTGTCGATGTTGTCACCACGCAACTGCGCCGTTACCCGATTCCATTTGTGGTGCTAGACACCGTGATGGTTGCCAAAAGTGGTGATCCATTGTTGGCACCCGAGGCGGTTGATGCGGTGCGCCGTTTACTGATTCCCCAGGTGGCCCTGATAACCCCTAATTTGCCGGAGGCTGCAGCATTACTCAATTGTCAGCCTGCACATAATGAGCATGAAATGTGTGAGCAGGGGCGGGCATTGTTAGCATTAGGTTGTCAGGGGGTATTGATGAAAGGTGGGCATTTGAGTGGTGAGGAAAGCCCGGATTGGCTGTTCACCGCACAGGGCGAACAGCGTTTTGTCACTCGCCGGGTTGATACCCGACATACCCACGGCACCGGGTGCACTTTATCGGCCGCCCTCGCCGCCTTGCGGCCGCGGCACACCAATTGGGCGGACACGGTGAGTGCGGCCAAAAATTATCTGCAAGGGGCGCTGGAGCAGGCAGACACCCTCGAGGTGGGGCAGGGGGTCGGGCCGGTACATCATTTCCATCAATGGTGGTAACCCTGAGTGCTTGGCGTTACCGCGATTACTGCGTCAGTAAATAGCGCTGTGTCATCGCAAACATCGCGATGGCACGCTGCAAATGATCAGCATCAAAACGGTTAAGCAAGTAACTTTTAGCACCTTTACGCGGGCGAATACACAGTAACAGTTTCGGATTATCTGCTTCATCTTTGATCCAGTCGAACTGATAGCTGCCGATGCTTTTTTCATCTTCCCGCCAGGAAATCTGTAATGCTGGCAATGGGTTATCTGCAGTCGGTTGCCTGACGGCAAAAAAGTATTCTCCCGCCCAGAAGCCAGCATAATTTTCATCAGATTGTAAGTTTTTGGCCCGGAAAACTGGGGCCGCAGCGAGCTGGTTGATGGCATCCAATGTTATTTCTTGCTGCGCTTGTTGCCACAATGGGACGTTATTTTCAATTTGCCAACAAGCCGCACCCAAATAATCATTCAGACCACGCCAATCACTGTCCAGTTGTTGGCGTAATTCCTCGTCGAGGATATTACGGTATTGCTGCATGCCACTTGGTTGGTCGCCCAGTGTTTCGTAGGTAATTAACTCCATGGTGCGGGGTTTGCGGCGAAAACTCATCCATAACACCACTTTAGGGATACGAAATTCAATCGACTGAATGCTGAGCCGATAGCTATCCCCTTTGTTCACTACAAAGCCGTTGGCAGTGCCGCGTTTATTTTGATAGTTCCGGATTATCACTACGCTATTTAGCCCCATCCAACCCGTCACATAATGCTCACTGTCAGAGTTGGCGACATCCAGGTCTACCACCATTTGGACGATTTTATCACTCTCGAGCTTGTCTAGTGGATGGGCATCCCCGGCGGAGTAATACAGTTTCTCGGGGGCTTCAGGTAACTCAAGGGTCAACATAACATGGCCTTCTTTCGGGAATGTATTCGTTATATTTCAAGCTGCAAGTGACTTGGCTGCTGTTGTTGCTTGCCCATAAAAACCGCATTATTGACCGCAGCCCGCTGACTTGTGTACCGCCGTCCTACAACTTAATTTATGTCGAGTATAGTTATCAATTCAAGATTGTCTGGTTTATATCTTACATCAAGCTGTCATACAGATTGCGCTATAACGAGAATTGGGATGAAAATTCGTGCTATGGATCAACTTTTTCTACAGTTAAGAGTCATAGACATGCAAACTAATATCACGCATGCAAATTTGTTGCACCGAGGCCAGTTGAATGCCTGGCGAGTAGATTAATCAGATAATAAGGATTTTCGATAATGAAAGGTCACAAAACCCGCCATTGTCTTGTTGCTGCGGCGATACTCAGTGCCTGTTCCTGGGCTTTCGCGCAGCCGGCGGCAATTATTGCCGCGTCCTCATCAGGCCCGACGCCGGTTCAGCCGGTCGAAACTAAACCTCTTCCTACCGCCGCCGACCTTTTACAACAGCCAGTGTATAAAAATAGCTGGCAAAAAATGGTCAAGAGCCAGAAAAATTTGCCGGCATGGGCGCGTAAAGGTGTCGGGACATCCGCGCCGTATGAGGTAATAAACTGGGAAGGGCAGCAATATAAAGTGGGGCGGATTTGTAAACCCCATGATTGCAGTAATCATTTTATGTGGGTTGCTTTCAGCCGGGATAAAAAGCAAGTTTGGCAGGCGTGGGGGATGCGAGTTTCAGTAGACAACAAACCTGAGGCACTTGATAATCCAAGTAAATTTGCTACTTATCAATGGTTGGGCCGCCCAAGTGAGAGTGCTCAAGCCATGCTGAAAAAGCAATTAGAGCAAGACCCTAACTGGCACTGATTTTTGATGCTTTGCTCCAGTTGCAGGAAAATGGCAACCTACCTGCAACGGGAGAGATGATGAGAATATTAGCCGATACCTGCTTGATGCAAGTCATGCAGGTTGATAGCACCCACTAACTTCCCATCAAGGTTAACCACTGGCGCGGCACTAATATGATGCTGATGCAGTGCTTCCAAAGCTTCGCCCGCCCGCCATTGCTCTGGCAATCGGTATCCTGGGCGAGTTATCGCGCCCCCTAGTGGTTGTTGCAGGGTGCCGCCTTTGACTAACCAGCGGCGTAAATCACCATCAGTGAACACCCCGACGACCCGTTGGTTTGCGTCACACACCGCTACCAGCCCTAATCCGGTGCGGCTCAGTTCCAGCATGGCCTCCATGACACTGTCTGACTCATTCACCATGGGCAAACGGTCACCGGTTCTCATTAAATGATGAACTCGGTTGAGTAACCGCGCGCCCAAGCTGCCACCGGGGTGCGAGCGAGCAAAGTCTTCAGCATTGAAACCACGATGACGCATTAATGCCATAGCCAGCGCATCACCCATCATCAAGGTGTTGACAGCACTTGATGTCGGCGCTAGCCCCATCGGGCAGGCTTCATGCTCCACACTGATATCCAGTACACACGCCGCCCCAAGTGCTAATGGCGACTCCTTACCCCCGGTGATGGCAATCACTGGAATATGGCTGTCTGCCAGCAATGGCAAAATCAAATCCAGTTCTTTGGCCCGCCCTGAGTATGAGATAAAAATCAGCACATCTTGTGGGCTAATCATGCCTAAATCGCCGTGCAATGCTTCGGCGGGATGAACAAAAAAGGCTGGCGTCCCGGTGCTGGCCAGTGAAGCGGCAATCTTTTTACCAATATGGCCGGATTTACCCATACCAGAAACCACCGCTTTGCCGGTGCAGGCGAGCAATAATTCACAAGCTTGCACAAAATTATCATCCAAACGTGATAACAAGCGCTGGGCTTCTGTTAGCTCAATTTCTAAGGTTTCACGGGCATAGGTCAGCAATGGATTAGTCATCTTTATCTACCAGAATGATGTTAATGCCCATTTTCTGTAATTCCTGCAAATACTCGTCACTAATACCTTTATCGGTAATCAGGGTATCGACGGCACTTAGCGGACAAACGACATTGGGGCTTTTACGGCCAAATTTGGAAGAGTCGACCAGCAGAATGATGCGGCTGGCGGCGCGACACATGGCGGTACTGACGTGATAAACTTCGTTAAACGTGGTGACACCAGCCTTTAAATCAACACCATCTGCGCCGATAAACAGCTTATCGAAGCTAAAGTTATCAAAGGCAGATTCAGCCAGGCTGCCATGAAAAGAGGCTGAACCCTTACGGTAAGTGCCGCCGGGCATCAAGATTGTCTGATCATTATCCAGCTCAACCAACTCATTGACGATATGCAAGCTGTTGGTCATCACCGTAATATTGTTGAACTTGGTCAGGTGCGGCACCATTTGCAGTACCGTGCTGCCGGCATCAAAAACCAGACTATCGCCATCTTTAATCAGTTGACTTGCCGCTTTAGCGATTTGTTTTTTCTTCTCGGTATTAATATGAGTTTTACGATCAATGGGTTGCTCTACATCATCGCGATTTAATACCACTCCGCCGTAGGTACGGATAACCGCCCCTTCATTTTCAAGACTCGTCAAATCTTTGCGGATTGTGGTGCCGGTGGTCGAAAAATGGGCGGCAAGTTGATCAACTGCCGTTTTACCGTGCTGCTGGAGATATTCCAGGATAGCGACTTGTCGCTGCTTTGGTTTCATAACGATTCCTGCTCAAGTATTTCCATTGCCTCTTTTTCAGGCATAACTTTTACATGAAAAAGAATAACTTTCATTGTGAAAATATCATGATTTCGGTTTAATCGCTAATGATAGTGCAGTTTGACATGCTGTATCCGTAGGGAAGATCACATCCGGGATTAAATCCTGCTGATGTAACCCATGGAGCTGCGGTAATGTGCGAGGCCGGGCAAAAACACTGATGCCCCGCATGATCATGCTGTCACTGACACGCATATCTTGATCAAAAGCCAGCGCCATCACGACTCTGGGTTTAAAACGACCACCAGAGCGGCCGACACCGACTGATTTACTGTGCTGGCAGAGCCTATCAAAAGCACGGTTAAAGCGGTTGATTTGCCACCATCCGAGCAAGATCTGAAGTACCCAGGCGATGATAACAATACTGATCAGTGCGGATGTAGGAGACATAATTTACCCTTTTGTCTTGACGCCTCTGTGGTGTTGGCTGCAGTGGGCAGATTTGTCACCCGCGCCACTGGTGCGAGTCAGTGGCCGGGCTTGACAATCTATTGCTTTAAAACATCACTTGCCCGCCGGTAATGTTAATTGATTGGCCGGTACAATACGCGGCTTTATCACTGGCGTAGAATAGCAGAGTATTCAGAACATCCTGATAATCACAGCCACGTTTTAGCGGGACTTTATCGGTATAGTATTTTTCAACTTCTTCCGGCTTGATACCCAACTTAGCGGCATACTGCGGTAAAAGTGACTGGAACATCGGCGATTTCAACAGATTTCCTAACATCAGTGAATGCACGGTGATGCCGTAATCAGCCAAATCCAGTGCTAATGACTGTGTCAAACCCACTCCGCCAAATTTTGCTGCACTATAACCAGAGTTGTGTTTGCTGCCCACTTTGCCTGATTTAGAATTGATTTGGATGATGCGTCCGGCAATACCATCACGGATCATTAGGCGGGAGAATTCACGCGCACATAAGAAATAACCGACCAGGTTCACTTGCAGTGAGCGGTCAAAATCATCCAGCGGGAAATCAGTGATAGGCGCGGCCTTGGCAATACCGGCACTGTAAACCAGCAGATTTGTTTGATGGAAATGCTGATCGACTGCTTTAGCCAACATTTGCACACTGCTTTCATGGGTTGCATCAACCTGAAAACCTTGTGCGCTGCCTGCACCATATTCAGCATTAATCTGCTCGGCGACCAACTGGGCATTGTCGGAATTTAAGTCAGCAACCGCCACTTTATACCCTGCTTCGGCCAGACCATGGCACAAAAACGCGCCCAGAGTTTGTCCACCACCAATCACTACTGCTACTTGTGACATAACGACCTCCCAATTTATCCTCGGTACTTGGAGTTGCAGCCGTGTTAACTGCAACTCCAATGACGTCGGATATAAA